>NZ_CP152003.1:1840544-2454059 GCF_038595065.1 Sutcliffiella sp. FSL R7-0096 | reverse complement strand
TATCCAAATCTTATTTTACTCCGGTCACTGACAAAAATGTTCACGATCCCCGGCCTTCGGTTAGGTTATATGATGGCGAGTGAGGCAGTCATAAATGAAATGAAGAGCTTTCAGGTGCCTTGGAGTGTAAATGCTTTGGCAAGTGCCATCGCTCCGCTTCTATTAAGGGATAAACATTTTGTGGGGCATACCGTCCGTTGGCTTGATGGACAGACAAGGAATTTGAAAGACTTTGGAGACAAGAATGACTTTTATCTATCCAACACATCGGTCAATTTCTATCTTCTTCAAGATAATAGAAATCCTCAAAAAACGGAAACTCTCTTCTCTTTCTTGTTCCAACATGGCATTTTGGCAAGACATACATATAATTTCAAAGGGTTGGAAGGCAGCCACCTTAGGCTTGCTATACGGTCAGAAGAAGAAAATGCCAAATTGCTTGCCATTTTAAAAAAGTGGAGGGAGAGCGTGTGGTGATTTTTATCTCCGGAGGGGCTCGATCAGGGAAGAGCCATTTTGCGGAAAGGTTGGCTCTATTCCATCACAAACAATATCCCACCACTCGTCTCGTATATTTGGCTACCTCCAGAAAGAGTGATAGAGAAATGGAGTGGAGAATAGCGATGCATAAGGCGCAACGTGGTGAAGAGTGGATGGTGGAGGAGGTACCAGTTGAGGTTGGAAGAAGTATAATGCAAGCACGCAATGGCGATGTGGTACTACTGGATTGCCTGACAATCTGGCTTAGTAACATGCTATTTGATGGGATCCCAAGGAAAAGAGAAGAACTAGTTGCAGAGGTTGAAGGGTGGGGGAATCTTGCCAGGAAGAAAGGATTGACTCTGTTGGTTGTTTCCAATGACCTGAACGAAGAACCTTCATCCCGTTATAAAACGGTCCGCTCCTATGTAGGCATATTGGAATTACTTCATCAACATCTTGTTAAACAAGCTGAAGTGGCGGTACAGGTAAGGGCTGGTATCCCAAAGTATTGGAAAGGAACAGAGGTGTCATTGTGAAAAATAGCTTGTATGGTTTCTGCTTATCCCTCCAATTTTTGACAAGGATTCCTGTGCCTGTGGAGTGCCCTTGGAACAAGGAAACTAGTAAATGGGCACTTAGATGTTATCCGCTCACAGGTATGGTATTGGGAGGAATTCTAGTATTAATTGTCTTCTTTCTGCATGGTGTTTTGCCTACTTGGATGCTGGCACTGCTAATTTTGACCATTTGGATTTGGATCACAGGAGGCCTGCACCTGGATGGTTGGATGGACGTGGCAGATGCCATTGGCTCCAATGCAACACTTGAGAAAAAATGGGAGATTATGAAAGACCCACGGGTTGGAAGCTTTGGAATATTAAGTTTATTGTTTTTAATAGTATGGAAAGCAGTTTTTATTTATTTGCTATTGATTCAGTCCTATCAATATATTATTTGTTTCTTGGTCATCCTTGCCTGTTCAAGAGGCATGGCGGTCTATCTAATGTATCTTTTTCCAACTGCTCAGCAGGAGGGGTTAGCCTTTGAATGGAAGAAGAATCTTACAAGAAGTGATTTAGTCGTGTCATTTTTACCCATAGCCGCATTGTTTCTATTTCTTCCGGAGTATCTTGTACTATTGCCTGGCTATTTTTTATTCACATGGTGGTATGGCCATTGGATGATGAAACATTTTAAGGGAAGTAATGGCGATTTGTTGGGAACGGCCATTGAAGGAGGGGAACTATGCGGGTTGATCGTTATGTGGATCTATATCTCATTCGTCATTGGATAACCGATTGGAACAGGGAGAAACGGTATCTTGGTCACACGGATAAAAATATTCTACTAGATGGAATAAATGAGTTGGATTTACTTAAAAAAGAGCTTGAACGGCTATCATTTGATGCCATCTATTCAAGCGACCTGATAAGATGTCAAGAGACATTGGACTACTTACAGCTATGCCAATCTCCAAACCTTGATCCGAGATTAAGAGAAATGAATTTTGGTGATTGGGAAGGTAAGAAATATGAAGAGTTGAAGAAAGATCCTTGTTACCAGAAATGGCTTGATAATTGGGAGTTGAATAGTACACCATCTGGTGAGAGCGGGCAATTGTTCCAACAAAGAGTGGACGCATTTGTTTCGGAAATGTTGGGTAGAGACAAGCCCTCCTTTGAAACAGCTAACATTCTGGTAATGACTCATGGTGGAGTGATCAGGTATATGCTCAGTAAGTTCAAAGCTACAACCTCTTTTTGGGAATCACCTGCTGTCTCACATGGCAAAGGACATATATTAAGATTGGTAAACAGGGAAGGGGACTGGACGTGCAACTCATTATCGGTGGTGCCTTCAGCGGTAAAAGAAATACAGTAAGAGTACTTCATAGCAGGGAACTAAGCTGGATTTCTGCTTACTATGATCATAACTTGAACGACTGGAAATCACATTGGGAGAAAGATACAGCTCTTGTTTTAGAAGGCTGGGAACAGTGGATAACGGATGCCATTCAATTGGAACAAGATGATGATTCCATTCGGCAATCATTTAATTCCAGTCTTTTGGAGTTGAGAGAGGAGGAGGCAAAGAGAGGCAAAGAAATAGTTCTAATCATGCTAGAAATGGGACGGGGAATTGTCCCTGTGGCTAAACAGGAAAGGAGATTACGTGATATTGCGGGATGGATCTCGCAAGATGCCGCAAAGCTAGCGGATGAGGTGTACTATGTTTGGCATGGGATGAATGAACAATTGAAGTGATGGACTTTTGGTAAGTTGGGTGGTCCCCCCTTAAAGTCCTATCTTTGTCTTTAAGTTCTTTTAGATTTTGTGTAAGTAAAAGGAGGCATTGTCATGTCACACGCAAGTTCAAATGCGCAAAACCAACTGTAAAGCATATTAATGCGCACTTGACTGGAATAAGAAATTCAAAAAAGTAAAAAACCCAGAACCTTTTAGATCTGGGTTTTTTGCTGTATAAATATGGTACTAATGACAATCATCTTTAAAAAGATAGTGAATGGACGTTTTTCTTATTGAAAGGAAACCCTATTTTCTATTGAACAGGGAGAACATATAATAAGACGAAAAAGAAATGCAAGACTGTGCCGCCTAGTACAAATAAGTGCCACACCGCATGATGATAAGGGAAAGCGCGCCATACATAAAAAATGGCTCCCACACTGTAGACAACCCCTCCCAATACTAGGAAGGCGATACCGGTAGAATTGACCTTAGCTGTGATTTCTCCCCAGCCGAACACGGCCAGCCACCCCATCAGGACATATAATAGTGTCGATGCGAAGACAAATCTTTTTACAAAGAAGACCTTGAACACCGTACCTCCAATAGCCAATGCCCATACTATCCCGAAAAGCGTCCATCCCAAAGCCCCATTCATCACAATGAGGGTGATGGGGGTGTAACTGCCGGCAATGAAAAAGTAAATGGAAGAGTGATCTAAGATCTCAAAGACGTTCTTCGCTTTTCCTTTTGGCAGGGCATGCAAAAGGGTGGAGGCTGTGTATAGCAAAAGCATGGTTACTCCATAAATGATGAACGTAAGAACATGAAGGGCTGTTCCATTTATGGAAGAGTAAACAATGAGTAACACAAGTGCAGCTACACTGGTTAATATACCGATTCCATGCGTGATGGAATTGGCGATTTCCTCGCCTTTAGAAAACGTATGCGTTTGAGCCATCTTTTATCATCTCACTTTTTTGTTAAAATGTATCCTTCCACTATAACAGATTATCTTCTGAAACTTTTACTTTCCTTAATTTAATGAAACGTATGGTATGCAACACAATAACTTTAGATACCGCATAGGTAGGTACCGCAAGAAGAAGGCCGAGCAGGCCGGCAAATTTACTGGCTACCAATAATAGTAGGATGATTGTCAATGGATGAACATCCAATTTTTTGCCCATTACTTGGGGAGAGATAAGATTGCTCTCCACTTGTTGTACAACGATGACGACAAGCAGCACCCAAAGAGCCATGATGGGTCTGTCGAAAAAAGCAACGATAACGCTTGGTATCGTTCCAATAAAGGGGCCAATGAATGGGATAACATTGGTGAACATCGCGATTAAGGCAAGCACTAGGGAATACTCCAAACCAATGATTAAGAAGCCGATATAAATCAGAACACCGACAAACACACTAACGATGATCTGACCCTGGATATAGGAGCTTAGTGCAATATCCATATCCTTTAAGACATTTCTTCCTTCCCGTTCGTGCTGGCGTGGGATGATTTTAAGTACCTGTTCAGGTAACTTTTCGCCATCCTTGAGCATATAGAAAAGGACGAATGGAATGACCACCAATAATATCAGGAATCCAGTTATCGCACTGATGACATTCACTACATTCGATCCAAAAGCTGTCAAATAGGCATTCAAATTATCAGCAATTTTCCCGGATATTTCTTCGAGAGAAAACCTTTCATCTTGTTGGAATCTCGCTATATACTCATTTTCTTGAAGCTCTACAGTGAATTTCTGAATCTCGTTAACTATTTTAGGTGTGTTCTCAACCAGACTGTTCACCTGTTGTTGCAAAGTCGGGCCAATGAGGAAAAGTAATAATGTAATCAACCCGATGAACATAAGATATATGCTCAATATCGCTAATGCCCTTGGAATATAACGTGCCGCGAGATTAACCAAAGGTCTTAACAAGTAATAGAGTACACCTGCTAAAATAATCGGAGCAAACAGTGTACTGATCATCACCGTCAATGGTGTGAAAATAAAGTCAACCAATGATGCCAAGAAAATAATCAATAGTATTACAATAATGCCATAACCAATCCTGAACCACTTCGTCTGTGGCATATTCCCACACCTCATTCTGTTGTAAAAATAAAATATTAAATTTACTATACATGACTATCATTAAAAATGTAACAAATCCCTCTTTTTACATACGAAGTATACACTCAAAGGTTTCATCATTTTAAAAAAGCCCTTTATAAAAAGGGCTTGGCTTGAAATTTAAGAATTAAGTTCTGCCAGCTGTTGTTGTACAGTTGCATCCTCTAAATACTCATCATACGTCATCTGCTTGTCAACTAAGCCTTTAGGGGTGATTTCGATGATGCGGTTTGCAATTGTCTCAATAAACTGATGGTCATGGGAAGTAAAGATCATAGAGCCTTTGAAACTGATTAAACCGTTGTTCAATGCTGTGATGGATTCTAGGTCTAAGTGGTTCGTTGGGTCGTCCAATAATAGAACATTCGATCCACTTAGCATCATTTTAGAAAGCATGCAACGAACTTTTTCTCCTCCAGAAAGCACACTTGCCTTTTTCATAACTTCTTCACCGGAGAAAAGCATTCTCCCAAGGAAACCGCGTAGGAAACTTTCAGTTTGGTCATTTGGTGAATACTGACGTAACCAGTCGACAAGATTCATATCGACACCTTCAAAATAGGACGAGTTATCTCTAGGGAAGTATGCCTGGGAAGTAGTGATACCCCATTTGTACGTTCCGCTATCTGGTTCCATTTCACCAGAGATGATTTTTAAAAGAGTGGTATTGGAAATTTCATTACCGCCAACCAATGCAATTTTATCATCTTTGTTCATGATAAAGCTTACATTATCCAATACTTTCACACCATCAATTGTTTTGGTCAAGCCTTCTACACGTAAAAGGTCATTTCCAATTTCACGTTCCGGGGTGAAATTCACATAAGGATAACGACGGGAAGATGGTTTGATATCATCCAAAGAAATTTTATCTAAAAGTTTTTTACGGGATGTAGCCTGTTTTGACTTGGATGCATTCGCACTGAAACGGGCAATAAAAGCTTGTAGTTCTTTAATTTTCTCTTCCTTTTTGCGGTTCGCATCAGATGCCAATCTCGTTGCAAGTTGACTGGACTCGTACCAGAAGTCATAGTTACCAACATAGATTTGTATTTTTCCATAGTCCAAATCAGCAATATGGGTACAAACTTTGTTTAAAAAGTGACGGTCATGGGAGACAACGATGACTGTATTTTCAAAGTTGATAAGGAACTCTTCCAACCATTGAATCGCTTTTAAGTCCAAGTGGTTGGTAGGCTCATCAAGTAAAAGCACATCAGGCTTACCAAAGAGGGCTTGTGCCAAAAGTACTTTTACTTTTTCGCCACCAGTGATATCAGCCATCTTCTTTGTATGAAGATCTTCAGAAATTCCTAGACCTTTTAAGAGGATTGCTGCTTCTGATTCTGCTTCCCAACCATTTAATTCAGCAAATTCCCCTTCAAGTTCTGCAGCTCGCATGCCATCTTCATCTGAGAAGTCTTCTTTCATATAGATAGCATCTTTTTCCTGCATTACTTCATAAAGACGACTATGTCCCATGATTACAACTTTAAGTACTTCGTGCTCCTCGTATTCAAAGTGGTTCTGTTTCAAGATGGCCATACGTTCGCCTGGATTCATATGAACATCGCCTGTTTGTGCTTCCACTTCTCCGGATAAAATCTTTAAGAAAGTCGATTTTCCAGCACCGTTGGCTCCAATCAGCCCGTAACAGTTCCCCGGAGTGAATTTTATGTTAACATCTTCAAATAATTTTCGATCGCCATAGCGTAATCCTATATTCGTAACTGTAAGCATGTAATTAGTTTCCTCCAAAATTAATGTCGTTGAAATTATACCATTAAATGAGGAGGTTGCAAAAGATTCATTTACTATAGAAGCAATATTTATGAAAATAAAAATGACCAGTCACCCGTTTGACTGGTCATTTCGAGGGTTTAAAGCAGATTATACAAATGCAAATTTAATAAACGTAGATATAGGCAACCATCGGAGGACTATGATGTCCATCGTGGTGCGAGTGGGTGGAACAGATGAGTTTGTAGACACCCGCTTTATCAAATCGAACATCAATTAATGTTTCCTCCCCCTTTTTTATGATCCCACTAATATCAGTTCCTTCGATGTAATAAGGATGTTCACTACCATTGACTCCAAATATACTTAGCGTTATTTCTTTGTCACGCGGCACGGTAATCGTTCCAGGATCAAAACGGTAAGCCTCAATTTCTGTACCGTCTTCCAATTTTGTCTTAAATTCAGAAGTAATCATATTGAATACCATTTCTTCTTCTGCCGGCGGTTTGCCAATGGTAGGAACTACGCCTTTATTAACGACAAACCATCCACCTACTCCTGTGATTATACAAAGTGCAACCGCTATAAGAAAGCTCTTCTTGATAACAAAAAATCTCATGTACATGCCACCCTTCCTTTTGCTTGTCTTCTACTTAAATGTGTATGCATGGGAGGGGAGAGGGTTGTCTACATTTTTAAAAAAATCATATTTTCTATAGCAATCATTTTTGTAGGATACTAAAAAAAATGAATCTTGGGAGGGTCATGTTTGAATGGATAAGCAGTTGTCATCGTCTGAAATAGGTAATTTGTGGATGACATATCAACAAAAACGATGCTGGCGAGGCTTTTGGAGCACTTTCTTGCGAACAAACAAAATGAAGAAGTACACACTTTGGTACAAACCTATTACAACCAAGAAGTTAATTTTATAAATGAACTAACGGAATTGTTTCAGCAAGAAAATATGGTGGTGCCTGTTGGTTATATTTTCAGCGATACACTTCTAAAAAGTGATATTCAGCCACCAATAGTTGCTTGGGGAAATCCTACCCTCTCAACGGAATCTCCATACTCAGAGAAGCTCATGATGTATCTGACAAATCTGCTCAGCAGCTTCGGGCTTACAAGTAATGCACTTGGTACATCGTTCAGCCTTCGCTCGGATCTACCGACAAAGATGACGTTGATTGCAAAAGATATATTTGATTATGCCAAAGATGGCGGGAAGTTGATGGTTAAAAACGGTTGGATGGAAGAACCACCACAGTCATTAAAAAGCACAAAATAAAACGGGCAAACGCCCGGTTTTTTAAAAAAACAAGACGTCCATTTTGAGGACGCCTTTTCTCATTTTGGGAAAACTTTTGACCTAGTCAGGAAACGAACACCTTCTGGACCTTCCAAAGAGAACATGCCACCCCTTCCAGGAACCACATCAATGATGAGCTGTGTATGCTTCCAATACTCATACTGCTTTTTATTCATGTAGAAGGGAGCACCGCCTATTTCGCCAAGGAGAACATCAGAATCTCCAATCATAAAGTCTGCTTTTGGGTAGCACATAGGGGAGCTGCCATCGCAGCAACCCCCAGATTGATGGAATAGTACAGGTCCATGTTTGCCTTCCAGCTTTTCGATTAATTCAAGGGCAGCTTCGGTAGCCAGTACTTTTTCCATTTTTAAAAGAATCCTAGTTTTTTTGGACTGTAGCTTACTAAGAGATTCTTAGTTTGCTGGTAGTGGGAGAGCATCATTTTATGATTCTCCCTGCCGATTCCACTCATTTTATATCCACCAAATGCCGCATTGGCAGGGTAGGCATGATAGCAGTTAGTCCAAACGCGTCCTGCTTCAATTTGTCGGCCAAAACGATAGGCGGTGTTGACATCCCTTGTCCAAACTCCAGCACCAAGGCCGTAAAGTGAGTTGTTGGCGATTTCCAAAGCTTCTTCAGGCGTTTTAAACGTAGTGACGGAAACAACCGGACCAAAGATTTCTTCCTGGAATATCCGCATTTTGTTATTACCTTTGAAAACCGTCGGCTTCACATAATAGCCGCTGGCAAGGTCGCCCTCCAACATATTGCGTTCTCCACCTGCCAACAGCTCTGCACCTTCCTCTTTCCCGATCTCAAGGTAGGAGAGGATTTTTTCAAGTTGTTCTGAAGATGCTTGGGCACCTATCATGGTTTCGGTATCCAGTGGATTTCCTTGCTTGATTTGTGAAACCCGCTCGAGTGCACGTTCCATGAATTTATCATAGATGGATTCATGAATGAGGGCACGAGATGGGCATGTACATACTTCTCCCTGATTCAAGGCAAACATGACGAATCCTTCTACTGCTTTATCAAAGAAATCGTCGTCTTGGGCCATGACATCCTCAAAGAATATGTTAGGGGATTTCCCACCAAGTTCCAATGTTACTGGGATGATGTTTTGAGAAGCATATTGCATGATCAGACGTCCGGTTGTCGTTTCGCCCGTAAATGCAATCTTTGCGATTCTATCACTGGATGCGAGCGGCTTTCCGGCTTCCACGCCAAATCCGTTAACAATGTTTAACACACCTGGAGGCAAGAGGTCCGCTATCAACTCGGTCAATACCATGATGGAAGCTGGTGTCTGCTCAGCAGGTTTCAAAACGACACAATTACCGGCTGCAAGAGCAGGGGCAAGCTTCCATGTAGCCATAAGCAAAGGGAAGTTCCAAGGAATAATTTGACCGACTACCCCAAGCGGTTCATGGAAGTGATAGGCAATCGTATCATTATCTATCTCACCAAGGGAGCCCTCTTGAGACCTGATGCACCCAGCAAAATAACGGAAATGATCGACGGCAAGTGGAAGATCGGCTGCCATTGTTTCACGTACAGGCTTTCCGTTCTCCCACGTTTCTGCCACTGCAAGCATTTCCAAATTCTCTTCCATTCTATCAGCTATTTTATTTAATATATTCGCTCTTTCTGCCACCGAAGTCTGTCCCCATGCTGACTTGGCCTTATGTGCAGCATCTAGTGCCAATTCAATATCCTCTGAAGTGGACCTGGCCACCTCGCAAAATACATTACCGGTTACAGGAGTGACATTTTCAAAATATTCACCTTTTACTGGAGCGACCCATTCCCCGCCAATAAAGTTGTCATAACGACTTTTAAAAGAGACCTTTGAATCCTTCTCGCCTGGATTAGCATAAATCATGAAAATTCCTCCTTAAATAAATTAATAGATTGTCACCATGATATGTAAGCGCATTCAAAATGACGAAAAAATAAAGAGGTTAGACAACCTATTGTAAGGTAAATTTTAAACATTCAGATAATAAAATGCAAGGAAAATGTAGCTATTATATAGTAATAGGTTAAAAGAGCTTGGTTGCACAGGTTTATATATTCAGTTAAAATGAAGGGGTCCTTTAAAACATCGCTAATTCACCCTCTTCCTCAAGTAAACTACTTCCTAATAAACTCCATCAACTTCATTTCCATTTAAACGAGGTGTATCTATGAACGAACAAGGCACAATTCTTTTGCAAAAGTATTATGGTTATCAGGATTTCAGACCTGGACAGAAGAAAATAATATCCAGCATTTTAAATCAATCCAACACATTGGGAGTGATGCCGACAGGAGGGGGTAAATCCATATGCTATCAAATCCCTGCACTGTTATTTGAAGGCTTGACGATTGTCATTTCCCCTCTGATTTCACTAATGAAGGACCAAGTCGATTCTTTAGTAGAATTGGGAATTGAGGCTACATATATTAATAGCTCGTTAGATGGAGCGGAAATAAGGGATAGGATGCAACGAGTGGAAATGGGAGAGATAAAGCTGCTATATCTAGCTCCGGAAAGGTTGGACTCCTATGACTTCCAAAACGTCCTTGCAGTGGTAGAAGTATCCATGGTGGCGATTGATGAAGCCCACTGTATGTCACAATGGGGTCATGACTTTAGGCCAAGTTACCGGGAAGTGGGAACGTTTGTAAAAAGAATACCGGGCATGCCGATTGTCTCCGCGTTCACTGCCACGGCAACCGGACAGGTGATCGCTGACATCCAATCGATGTTGGAGATTCCACCAGAGAACACATTTGTCACCGGTTTTTCACGGGATAATCTGACGTTTTCTGTGTTGCGCGGTCAAAATAAAGATACCTATATGGAAAAATTCTTAAAATCAAACAAGGAAGAATCAGGTATTATCTATGCAACTACCAGAAAAGAGGTAGATCAGATTCACACAAACCTGACCAAAAAAGGATATCACATCGGTAAGTATCATGCGGGACTATCAGAGGATGAGAGGAAGGGTTACCAAGAAGAATTCCTGTATGACCGTCTGAAACTTATGGTTGCGACAAATGCTTTCGGCATGGGAATCGATAAATCCAATGTTCGTTTCGTTATTCATTACAACATGCCCAAGAATGTGGAGGCCTATTATCAAGAAGCTGGACGAGCAGGAAGGGATGGAGAAGAGAGTGAATGCATCCTATTATATAATGCTCGCGACATCCAAATCCAGAAGTTTTTGATAGAGGAAAGTGTGCGATCACCAGAGCGTAAAAAGCAGGAATATCAAAAGCTTCAAGCAATGATGGATTATTGCTATACGCAACGTTGCCTACAAGGGTACATTGTCAAATATTTCGGACAGGAAGTAGAGCTAACGTGTGGAAAATGTAGCAATTGTTCTCAGGAATATGTAGAACAGGATATCACATTAGAAGCCCAGAAGATTTTCAGTTGTATCCACAGAATGAATGAAAGATTTGGTGCAACCTTGATAGCAAAAGTCTTGAAGGGCTCAAAGGATAAGAGGATTCAACAATTCCGTTTTGACCAATTGCCAACTTACGGCCTTATGAGTTCTTATACAGAAAAGGAATTGGTAGACTTAATCAATATCTTGATTGCAGAAGGATATTTGGTTCTGACGGAAGGGCAGTATCCTATCGTGAAAATAGGGGTAAGGGCAGTTCCAGTTCTCAAAGGACAAGAAAAAGTTTTATTTAAAATGAAAGAACAAGTAACTTCCATTGTAGAAGACGATGAACTTTTCGAGCGCTTACGTAGACTGAGAAAAGAACTGGCGACGCAGGAGGGAGTTCCTCCATATGTTATATTTCCTGATAGTACGTTAAAGGAAATGAGTAAGCACATCCCACAGGATGAAACATCGATGCTTGAAATTAAAGGAGTAGGCGTGTTGAAGTATGAGAAATATGGGGATATGTTCTTAAAGGAGATCATTAGTTTTTCAGATTCTGATCGAGTTATAGAGACGGTACCAACCCGCCAAGCCCCCACCAGACAATCTGCTAAACTTACACCTGGTGAAGGAGAATCCAGTCATATGTTTTCATTTAGGCTTTTTGAAGAGGGTACGTCCTTGAAGGAAATAGCCAAGGGAAGAGATATGAGTCTCATCACCATTCAAAACCATCTCTTTAAATGCGCCAAAGAAGAAGAGGTGGTGGTAGAGTGGGATACGTTCATTCCAGCTGAACACGAAAACGAGATCATCAAAGCCATTGAAAATGTAGGCACAGAAAAATTGAAACCAATTAAAGAAGAGCTTCCGGAAAATGTAGACTATATGGCAATCAAAGCCGTAATGATCAAGCATGGGTTTATTTAGGGGTTTGCTTCCATGTTTAATAAATTCTAAGCAGGGAATATCAAACCTATAAATAAAATCAACAACCAGGAGGCGTTACATTATGAATACACGTCAACTAAAAAAGCCGTTATTAATAGCAGGTGCAGCCAGTCTCACAAGTGCCGGGTTGCTTGCATATAAGCCTTATAGGGAGAAAGTTGTCCAATATTCCAAGCGTATAAAAAATAAAGTCATTCCACTCAAATATAGAAATACAAGCCTTCCGATAGAAAAGGCAGGAAACCCTGATCCAGAAGATATCCAGGACAATAAAATGGTAAGTGAAGGCGCTCAGTATTCGGTGGATTATTACAACAAAAAGATGCAATAGTAAAGAGGCGCACCGGTATTCGATCCGATGCGCCTCTTTAAGCATAGTTCAACAAACTTTATACAAAGAATATGGCGTACGCCACTCCGATTACACCAATCAGAGCCAACGTATAAACTGGTTTGATCGGCATTTCTCCGTTATTTTCCATCGCTTTTCCAAACATGAAGAAAACAAGGGGGTGGACTAAAAATGGCATGGAAAAAATGAAAGGAATTAAAGCAGCAGCTTCAGCCCCGAACATATCCCCTTGAATCGCAGCAAATAATCCAAAGTGCGAGATTGCAGACGACTGCGCCATTGCTGCATAATCAATCGGCATGGTACTTAGGCTCAATAATGCCAAACCACCGAATACCGCACACATCTGCCAACCGAAAGAAAATTGCATCAATGCCTTCACTTCTTTTTTATCTTCTCCATTGGATTTTCTAAGATTGATTAAGGCAAGAATAGTCAATCCAACTCCCACTGCAACGATCAATAAAGAAGGGAACACCCATAGACTTCCACGCTCTGCACTGATTGCCAGAACAGAGAAAACAAAAATATGCCCAAAAAACGGTATGTTGATCATGATTGGAGCACGCTTTGCAGCAGTCTTGCCAAAGTCACCTGCAGTACATGCACCAGTCAAACCGGAATGAGAAAGGGACCCGGCCATACCGGGAGCAAGATTGCGAGCATTTGCTGTCCTTGCAAAGAACATGATCAATGCAATTCCACCAAACATCCAGAAAAGTTGACCAAAGAATCCATAAGCAAGTACGGCATTCATTCCTTCGATTGCAAATGCGTCCCCTATACGTGATCCCCCGATCATGAAGTTTGCTGCCAAAACAACCGGTATACCTGCAACAAGGAGTGCTCTAATGGTTGGCCCGAAGCTCCAATTGTAAAAGATGGCACCTAAAGCGGCTGCGATCATCATGGCAAAGAATATTTGAGGCAATGCAATAACTGGTTTTACAGCCATAGCAATCTGATACGAGATGACTAATAGGATAATGATCGCAATCATTTCCAATAGTCCTTTTTTCATATATTGATGCTTGTTCGAAATTTTTGCTTTATTATCAATGAAAAGAATAGAACCAATAATCCCGATGTACGCTATCAATGGATAAATATTGTCAAACATACCGGTACCATCTGAAAGGATGAGACGGGTTATGCCTTCAAGTCCGAATAAAAGGAAAAAGGCGCGAACGATATAAAAGAATTGTGTCCTGGAAGTTCCAAGAAAGGTTTCTTCTTCAGAAACCACTACAGTATCTTCTACAGCTAAATCTTTGTTTCCAAGTATTTTCCTAAGTTCTTGTCCTCCTACGAAGAAAGATACGGTTAATGCGATGATGGTCGTTCTGGCCATCAGGTCAACAAATGGGAACTCAACCAATCCTGGAGTGGCAACACCAGTAAACACAAGTAAATAACCCATTCCAAGACCAAGAATGACAATGATTAATATAGGGGAAAAACGCGTTCCCGCTACCACCATTCTAGAAATTAAAACCATGGGTATGAGGAAAAAGAGTATTAACCAAAACTGATTCAATAACTCCATATTTGAAAACTGCTCTATCATTCTCTAATCAGACTCCTATCGTTCATTTATTCACAAAGAATTATCGTACAATACTCTTATAGAAGTGTAAATGATTGTAAACGCAATCATGAAAATGTTTTATTATTTCGTTAATAATGAATATATAATAATTTTGTTATGTTAATCTTGAGTATTCGATAAGCAATGTTATTGTATCTACTTCATGTATAGTGTAAAATTCCATCAAGCATAGTAATAAGTAAGAGTGAGAGGTGTAACATAATGAAAAATAGTAAAACAGAATTAGCTACTTTTGCTGGTGGATGTTTCTGGTGCATGGTCAAACCTTTTGATGAGATGCCTGGAATTGAAAAAGTAGTATCCGGATATACCGGGGGGGAAGTCACTAATCCTACATATGAGGAAATAAAGAAAGGTAATACTGGACACTATGAAGCGGTCCAAATCAAATTTAATCCGGAATTATTTCCTTATGAAAAATTACTGGAGTTATATTGGCCGCAAATAGACCCAACAGATGACGGTGGTCAGTTTTTTGATAGAGGTAGCCAGTATCGCACGGCGATTTTTTACCATAATGACCATCAGAAAGAGCTTGCTGTGAAGACAAAAGAAGAGCTTCAATCAAGTGGACGTTTCCAAAAGCCGATCGTAACAGAAATAAAACCGGCAACAGCATTTTATGAAGCGGAAGAGTATCACCAGAAGTTTTATGAGAAAAACCCTGAAAAATATAAACAAGAACGTAAAGAATCCGGACGAGATGCTCATATTAAGGAATATTGGGGAGAAGAATATACAAAGTAATAAGCATAGGTGGACAAGCAACTGTGTCTCGCTCGTCTAGCAGGACCAAATTGATAAGGGGGACTACTATTGATTCATTTATTTACCCACAATGATTTAGATGGGGTCGGCTGTGGAATCTTGGCCAAGCTGGCTTTCAAGGAAAAGGTGAAGGTCCATTATAATTCAGTCGGGAGTCTGAATTACCAGGTGGCCGACTTTATGGAGGAAGCAACACCTCAGCATCAAATATACATAACTGATCTTTCTGTAAACGAGGATAATGCAAAAAAACTTGATCACTTTGTCAAAGAGCTAGGAGGCAAGGTTCAATTTATCGATCACCATAAGACAGCCATCCATTTAAACGGATATAATTGGGCAGCTGTCACAGTGGAATATGAAGACGGTAGGCTAACAAGTGCCACCTCCCTATTTTATGAGTACCTGCTAGAAAAGGAACTCATTACTAGGAGGGAAGCACTCGATGAAGTAGTGGAATTGATCCGTCAATATGATACATGGGAATGGGATCGTAATAATAATACAAAAGCCAAGAGACTGAACGATCTACTTTATATGATTTCCATCGATGATTTTGTAGAGCGGATGCTCCAGAAGCTTACAAATGCGGACAAATTCAACTTTGATGATTTTGAAACACAGATTCTTGATATGGAAGAACAGAAGCTTGAGAGATATCTACGTAAAAAACGACGGGAAATTGTACAAAAGCCCGTAGATGACAAATGGGTTGGGATTATCCATGCCGAATCGTTCCTTTCAGAGATAGGGAATGCCTTAGGAAAAGAAAACCCCCACCTTGATTACATTGCCATGATCAATATGGGCAGCAAGCGGATCAGTTTGAGAACCATCCATGATGATGTGGATGTCTCTCAAGTGGCTGCGAAATTTGATGGGGGAGGCCATGCCAAGGCTTCAGGTTGTAATTTAAACGAGCAGGCATATAAACTCTTTGTTTCAGAGGCATTCCCTTTGGAGCCTCTGAAACAGGATGCCCCTAAGAACGTCTTCAATGTAAAAGAATCTCCGAATGGCGTACTTTATGATTCCAAGGAAAAAGGAAATCTGTTTCTTTTACCGAAGGAAGGCGGAACCTGGCAAGTGGAAAATAAAGAAAAGCTTATGGAAAAGACCTTTTCATCCTTTCAGGAAGCAGAAACATTCGTTAAAAGGAGTTTTGCTGCTTGGCTGGTAAAGGATGAGGAATATGTAAATTTCTTAGTGGAGAACATCAGGAGGCTACGTACAAATAACTAAAAAATCTGGGGAGAGAGCAGAGATGGCAATCAAACGTTTAGAGCATGTCGGGATTATGGTACAAGACATTGAAGTTTCCATAGCTTTTTATACAAACATACTGGGATTCTCATTAAAAGGACAGCTTGACCACCCTAATGGGGTCATTAAACTTGCTTTTTTAGGATTTAATGAAAGTGATGAAACGGAACTGGAGCTCATTCAAGGCTATAACGATCATCTACCTCCTGAAGGCAAAGTTCATCATATAGCATTGACAGTGGACAATTTGGAAATGGAATATGAGCGATTAAAGCAATTGGATGTTACATTCCTAGAAAAGGAAATAACCACATTGCCAAACGGGGCGAGATACATCTTCTTTACAGGTCCGGACGGCGAATGGATTGAATTGTTTGAAACCAAATAATTAAGAGAACCGTCCGTTCTTTTAAAGCTAAATATTTGGTTAATCTTGCTGTTCCTGTCTGCAAATGGCTTCGTTTTCCGCGGGGCTTAATTGCTATTTTCAGGCACTTTACTTAGATAGGCAATTTGTTATTCTTTCGGTGAATGAAGCTACCCTCTTAATTGGAGTGGAAGGGACAGGTAAAACTCCTTAAGCGTTGTGAGGAGGCTTACGGACCGCCCTTTGGGTAAGCGAAGCGACTGGAATGGAAATCAACAGTATTATAAGCTTACTTTCTTATATTTAATAAATAGGGCCAGGAAACTTTATTAAAGTTCCCTGGCCTTTCAAATTTTCATTCTTCATCTCACTCTAATCTTTACCCATTGCTTTCCCCTTGGCACGCGCACTTTTCAACATATGCTTATACGTAAAACCAAGGCAGATGATTCCTGTTAATGAACATGCATAGCGGATGATGGACATCCAATCCATTGGTGGTCACCCCTAAAAGGTATTTGATCTTATCATTTCATTAACTTTGACATTTATTCATGAACAGTTCAGTTGCTGTATTTTTTATTCATCCTTTCCAGGATCATGGTCAGTTCACTTGGTTTGAGCATCTCAACAGGAGACACGTTTTTTTCGAATTGGAGAAAGTCACCTTCAAGAAGGACGACATAACGGTCATTAATTTTGGCGATATGGACATTCTCACCAAAATCCGCCAGTAGGCTTTTAACAGATATGTGATCCAGCTTGAATTTAAGTTCGATGTCCGGTGTCTGCTCAATGATGCTTGATGAAGCCTCGATTACCTGTTCATCGGACCAGCGCTCCTGCAATTCGCGTTTTGGTGAGGTTGCCCATGCTTCCATTGCTTGTTCCATTTTCTCTTTTTCTTCACTTTCATCCTTGTATGTTTCAGAAATCTCTTGATGAACCATTCCCATCACCTGATTTTTGATGATTTCAGGCATCGATTCTCCATATTCCACAAATTTAAGGAAATCCTCGAAATAACGCGAGTGGGAGGATTGATGAATCTTCAATTCGCTTTCTTCTACCATCCCATCCTCTATCATGAAGGGGTATTGGATGGACTTCATATTCTTCGTGGTAATTGCCATCTGTACGTTATGAATGAGGGTTCTTTCATCCGTTATGGAAGCTACCTTCTGTTCGAAGTCACATTTCAATATGAATACAAAAGGTTCATCAAAGTATTTATTCAATTTAGCCCTTGCGACAATTAGAACCCCGCCTCTTACAGCAGTTGTATCCGTATAGGTGGTAGCTATTTCTTCGGCCGCCTGTGAAAATATTTCAAGTGTTTCCGCATTTTTAATTCGATTGAATTGATTATAGTTCGGATTGGAACCTAAGTCATACCCAGGCTCTACCATGAATCTCCCAATCTTTGTGGGGACTTGCTCATTTTTAGGATGTCGATCTACCTTTCTTTTTGTGATTTTCATCAGTTCTCCATCAAGGAAAGGTTTCAAAGCGCTCTCTTCATATGTATCCTCATCTAAAACTGCCATCGGTTTATAATACTTCTTAGCACTTTCACCGCTACCTTCCACTTCAATCAAGTAAAAGGCCAATGACTTTATATCAAAATCCATCATTATCACCATTTTCACTAGGTATCTTTTAACACTTGGTCCTGTTTAACACCGCTGTTGATTTCCGCACAAGGCTTCGCTTTCCTAAGGGGGGTTGGGGAGCCTCCTCGGCTTGCGTCTATTACTCCAATCACCAGTTATATTGCTGCAAAAATCAACATTATGCTTTTACAGAGCCTAACACTTAAACAAGTATAGGCAAAAGAAAAGAAAGGGTCAACAGGAACCCTTTCTTCTCTTCAGCTATGCATTTCCCTAAGTTTTTGATCTGTTGGTAGAAAGAATGTCAATAGACCGATTAATGGAAGACAGACTGTGAATAGGATCGTATTCGTCAACCCGATCCAATCAGCCAGGACACCAAGCGCAACAGAGCCCACTGCACCCATTCCAAATGCAAGGCCCACAATGAGACCGGAAACCAATCCGATTCTCCCAGGAACAAGCTCCTGAGCATAAACAACGGTCACCGAGAAGCTCGAGAGAATGATAAATCCAATTATGGCAATCAAAACATACGCAAAAGTGGGACCGACAAATGGAAGGAGCAGGGCAAGTGGGGCAGAACCGAGCATGGAAAGAGAAATGACCAATCTTTTTCCAAAGCGGTCAGCCAATGGACCACCGAAGAACGTACCGATAGCACCTGCACCTAAAAATACAAAAATATAAATTTGTGAATCTGCTATCGGCAGTCCATAGTTCTGTATCACGTAAAAAGCATAGAAGTTTGTCATTCCTGCATGGAACCAGGAGCGTGCAAACACAAGGAAAATCAATAAGGAAATGGAGAATATAATGATACGCTTATTTTCATTGGTTTCCTTTTTTGCTTTTACTTTCATTTCTATTTTCTTTTTAACAGGTTTGGCCTTTTCCAAAACCTGTTGCTTATACCATGCTGCGATGTATAAAAGTAGGATAACTCCTGCTGCCGCGACTATCGTGAACCATAGCACCCCTTTTTGCCCCAATGGTAAAAGGATATAAGCGGCCATCAATGGGGCTAACGCCTGACCAGAATTACCCCCAACCTGATAGATGGACTGGGCGAGTCCTCTCCGATTGCCAGCAGCCATATAGGCGACACGTGAGCCTTCCGGATGAAAAGCGGCTGATCCAAGTCCAATGAATAATACTGACACTATTATGAGCCAGAAATTTTGTGCAAGAGCAAGCCCGATAATTCCAAACAAGGAAAAGGTTAGCCCAATCGGTAATGCATAGGGTGAAGGCTTCTTATCCGTATAAATCCCTACTACAGGCTGAATGAGGGAGGAAGTGGCATTCAGCGCAAATGCAATTAAACCAAGCTGTGTAAAGGTAAGCCCCATGGAATTTTGCAGAACCGGGAACAGAGCTGGGACTACAGATTGTAGGGCATCATTTAGCAAGTGTACTAGTCCAATAATGTATAGGATGGGATAAACGGTTGTGTTTTCAGGTTTCGCTGTATCTACTCTCATTTTTTGTGCCTGCATGATAGGAGCTCCTTTATAGTAACTGATTAAATAATCATAGCATGGGAAGCAGGGAAGGGGACAGATTATTTTTACGGAATGCGAAATAAATCGCAATCTGGTAAACTATAATAAAAAGGGGAAGGTGACATGAGAAATGATTGACCTACGAAGTGACACAATAACAAAGCCAACAGAAGAGATGAGAAAAGCCGCATATGAAGCGCAAGTCGGTGATGATGTATATAGTGAGGATCCGACAGTAAGCCTACTAGAGGAAAAAGCCGCTGAGATTCTTGGTAAAGAAGCTGCATTATTTGTTACGAGTGGTACTCAAGGGAACCAGATAGCGGTATTGACTCATTGCCGTCCTGGAAATGAGATTTTGTTAGAAACTGAATCTCATATTTTTTATTATGAATCTGGAGCAGTTGCAGCATTGGCCGGGGTTCAGACGAGAACGATACAAGGAGTAAAAGGGGTGATGAATCCTTTACATATCGAAGCTGCAATTCGTGGGGAAGATCAGCATTTTCCAGAAACGGGACTTATTTGTATAGAAAATACTCATAATCGTGCTGGTGGAGCAGTGGTACCTTCCTCAAATATGAAGGAGATATATGAGGTGGCACAACGATATTTCGTTCCTGTCCATGTGGACGGTGCACGTCTTTTCAATGCCGCAGCAAGTGCAGAATGTTCCATCAAAGAGTTTACCCAGTATTGCGATACCGTTCAAATCTGCCTTTCAAAGGGACTAGGGGCACCTGTGGGATCGATCATTGCCGGACCAGAGGAGTTTATCAAGAAAGCGAGAAAGTGGAGAAAAAGGCTTGGCGGTGGATTAAGGCAGGTTGGAATCATTGCTGCCCCGGCATTGATTGCTCTGACAAAGATGACGGAAAGACTAGTGGAGGATCACGTCAATGCCAGTTTTTTAGCGGAAAGCCTTATCAAATATGAAGGATTGGAAGTTGTTAATTCTGTTGATACCAATATCGTCGTACTCGATGTTTCAGCATTGAACATGAATGCCAGTGAATTTGTGGAAGCGTTAAAAGAGGAGGGGGTATTGGCAGTGACGTTTGGGCCAACTCTTGTACGCCTTACCACTCATTATGATGTAAATAGAAAAGATATGGAAAAAGCAGTGAATGTCATTGGAGAAATAGTGAAAGGGAAGAGGCACTGAGCCTCTTCCCTTAACTATTTATTGATTCACCAAGGTCTTGACCGCATGTTCCTTTAGTTTGAATTTCTGTATTTTTCCTGAAGCGGTCATCGGATATTCGTCAACAATCTCTACATAGTAAGGAATCTTATATTTAGATATTTTCCCAGTACAATAATCTTTCACTTCTTGGCTGTCCAACATTTCCCCTGGTTTAACTTTTATGAAAGCGGCCACCTGTTCTCCAAACCTTTCATCCGGGACCCCAACAATCTGGACGTCAAAAACTTTAGGGTGGGTGTAAAGGAATTCTTCTATTTCACGAGGATATATATTTTCACCGCCACGAATAATCATATCTTTCAATCTACCCGTAATGACTATATATCCTTCCTCATCCATCGTCGCAAGATCCCCTGTATGGAGCCAGCCCTCCGTATCGATAGTGTCGCGAGTCTGATCCTCCATCTTATAATATCCCTTCATGACAAGATAACCCCGGGTACAAAGTTCACCTTGGACACCATTTGGAACTACTTCTCCTGAAGTCGGATTTACAATCTTCACTTCCACATTTTCTAAAGCGCTTCCAACTGTGGAAACGCGTCTTTCAATACTGTCATATGGACGAGTCTGTGTAATCACCGGAGAGGACTCTGTCTGACCGTACGCAATCGTTATCTCTTTAGCCCCCATATCATGAACCACTTTTTTCATGATTTCTGTTGGGCAAGGAGATCCTGCCATTATACCTGTTCTTAGGCTTGAAAGATTATATTTAATAAATTCCGGATGGTTCAATTCAGCGATGAACATGGTAGGGACCCCATACAAGGCCGTACATTTTTCCATTTCTACCGCTTTTAATACTTCTAAAGGGTCGAACAGGATCAGTGGCACCATGGTTGCTCCAGTAGCCACTGCGGCCAAGGTCCCCATCACACAACCAAAGCAATGGAAAAACGGAACAGGGATGCATATCCTATCTTCATAAGTAAGTCGCTGGCACTCTGCGACATTGATCGCATTGTTGATAATGTTGGAGTGCGTAAGCATGACTCCTTTTGGAAAACCGGTAGTTCCAGAAGTGTATTGCATGTTGATGACTTCATCATAGTGGGTACTTTTTTGACGTTCCTCTAATGCTTGATCGGAAACAAGGAGCGATTTTTCCAGTAAATCATTCCATATGAACATCCCTGGATGTTTTTGGTCTCCCATAAAGACAACATTCTTCAAATTCGGTAGTTTTTTCGCATTCAGTTCTCCGGGAGTGCTTTTCTGAAGCTCAGGACAAAGCTCCATAAGCATGTCCAAGTAGCTGACACCTTTAAATTCATCCATTAACAATAGTGTTGTAGAATCGGATTGTCTTAATAGGTATTCCAATTCCTTGGATTGATAGCTTGTATTTACTGTTACTAGGACTGCACCAATTATTGCACTGGCATATTGGGCAACAAGCCATTCTGGTTTATTAGTAGCCCAAACCGCGATATGGTCGCCTTTCTTTATGCCTAAACTCATAAACCCTTTGGCAACCCTGTTACAGGCTTCTTGGAATTCCTTGTAGGTGTAGCGTAGACCGGTTTCAGGATATACGACAGCTTCTTTTGTTGGGTATTGTGAGACGGTTTCGTCCATTAGTTCTCCTATTGTTTTATGTACTAGCTCTGCCATTATCATAACCTCCAATAAAAAGTATAAACTAATTAAATATTATTATGAATCTTCAGAAAAATCAAATTAAAAAAAGAGTAGCTATGATGCAACTCCTCACTGTTGACAAACTATAAACTAGTTAGGTTATCTGTTGGAAGAGTTGATCTTCGTTGCAGGAGCTTCGCTTTCCGCGGGCAGTCCGGAAGCCTCCTCGGGCTACGCCCTGCGGGGTCTTCCATGTCCTTTCCTCCCGCAGGAGTCTTCGCTCCTTCCACTGCGATCAACTAGAGAATTCCATTATTTTTAGCTTTGTCTACACACTGAAGAGTAGCTATGATGCTACTCCTGTTTTACTTCCACTTTGTTTTGCTCTTTATTTAATATTTCTTGTGTTGGCTTTTGGATGATTCTTTCCTTTATGCCAATCATACCGGCCAAATATTGAAGCGTTTGTTTATATTTACTATCAATGGAAAGTATGGCTGCTTCCAATTTTTCCACTAGTGTCTGTTTTAACATATCCATCTGGGCAGACATTTTTTGTGAAACCGCGTCTTGACTGTCTAGTCGATCCATCACAGACTTGTGGAACATCTCTTGTATTTGGAGCTTTTCGTTAATCTCGAGATAAAAGTGTTCTTGTTTTGATAATCGAGTCTGAATATCTTCATAGAGTTCTTCATACTTTTCGAGCTTATTATGAATGCCTCTTGTCAAATCCTCCTGGAAGGCTAGTTGGTCTAGGGTTGCCTGGCTTAAATGCATTTCTTCTTCGACTAATATCTCTAGACTATCTAATCTCTTCTTTATTTGCATGTTGCAGGCTTCGGTTGACATGATACTTTCATGTAGTTCATCACTTATGTTTGCTTGGACTTTCAACTGATTATGGAATTGCTGTTGATTGATATCCTGTGTATTCAATTTGTCCGTTATTTGCTGGAAGTAATCATCATGGTCGGTCAAACTTTCCGTTATCTTTTGATGAACATTATCATGAACATTTAACTTACCGAGTATATGCTCGTAGTTTTTTTCTTGGTCCGTCAATCCCTGCTGAAGGTTTTTGTTTAAATCTGTGACGGTTGCAGCAAATTGATCATTGGTTTCTTCCTGTAGCTTCAAGATTTCTTTTAAATAATTTTTTCGATACTCCTGCTGATTGGATGTACTTACCGCAGTTTGATAAAAGATTTTAGGGTGTGGAAGCAGGCCTTTATTATTCTCTCTCATAAGTGAACTCCTTTTTCTTTTCTTTAAGTTTCCGGGATACGGTATCTTATGAGAGAGTCTATATTTTGCGCGCATTTTATGTAAAACTAGGCAAATAACTAGATTCAAAACGATGAAAAAGAAGACCTTAAAAGGTCCTCTTCTTCGACGAACTATTTGTAGGTGTGGTGTGAGACGGGTAATACAAGGAGGCGAAACTTTTTTGCTATGACAGGAACAGGAGGCGGCCGATCCCGTCTTAGATAAGAAGGAAGGTGTCCATGACTCGTTTCATTTTAAAAGACGATCGTGAAGCGGGCAAGACTTCTACAGTATTATAAAATGTCTACAGATACAACTAGGGCAATCAATAGTTGAAGAAGTAGTTGGATGTTTAAGACTAGATCTGTGTCAGTAGTAGTTACGCGTACCCCGCGAGAATTCTGGATATACGTTTGTTGGTGATTTACTTGAACGGATTTGGAGCTTTGAAGCAATTCTTGGATAACTTGCTCCGCTTTGTTACTGTCAGCAATGCTAACACTGATTACTAGAGCGATAGCAGCTTGAATAGCAGCTTGTAATGAAACTGCGATCTTAGTATCAGTAGTTGTTACTTCTACATCGCAAGAATCCTTAATTATGATTTGCTCGAATGATTTTTGAATCATTTTGTTTACTTGGTCCGCTTCTTGCGCTACACCGTCGTTGTCAAGTGGATGTCTGCATCCTGCTTCAAGAGCGTTCCAACCCCTGTGGTCAAAGCCACATCCCTTATCATTACCGCAGCTTCTTCCACCAAATAACCAATCTTTACTCATAATGAAAATCCCCCATTTAATTTAAAATTTATTTTTGTTTTTGTTTTTTATTTTTCTTCTTTTTGAAGTTTTTCCAATTTCCCAAAGGAATCTTGGATGTCTGAAACCAATTTTTTTAATTGCGCTTTTTGTTCTTTCGAGAAATTCTTCCCACTTAGTTGGACATTGTGTTTCTTTAAAACATTTTGAAGCATCATGTTGGTAGTTGCCTGTGTTAGTTTTGAAATATCTCGTTTCATCTCATTACTGTCTGCCATTTCTAACACCCCCTTTTTCTTATCTACCATATTGTATGTAGTTACTAGAGAAGGGAGTGGACAAATGTCCTCTAATAAAAGACCAATTTACTAGATTTTATAAAAATGGGCGGAAATCTATAAATATTGATAGAGGCATTTTTATGGACAAAAAAAAGGAACCATCCTTTTAAAAGACGGTCCCTTCGGAAACTAGTAAATATATTTATTGATCGGCGGGGTAGATCAGGCCTATTTGGGAACGGGCTTCCTCTAACAATCTTATCGTAGTAAGGGAATTGCCTAAAGAATTAATAGAGGATTCCTTTTCACCAGACTTGATTAAACGAATGAACTCTTCTGCTTCATAAAACATAGATTTTGTATTTTGAGAGACAGTAATTTCTTCTTCCGATCCATCTTTGTACTTTATGCTTACTTTTTCAGGAGTATGGATCTTATCGATGATGATCGTTCCTTCTTCCCCTTGAATTTCAGTAGGGAGGTAGGAATTTACTATTTTCGAGTAAGTGACAGTGGCATCCATTTCGTCATATTGGAATAGGATGCTTCCTTGTCCATCAACACCTGATTCCAGCATATGAGATTTTGCATGCAAACGGTTTGGCTTACCGAACAATACCACCATCGGATAGATGGTATAAATTCCTATATCCATGAGCGAGCCGTTGGAGAATTCAGGTTTGAAAGCATTTAGTACGATGCCTTCTTTGTATTTATCATAGCGGGAGGAGTATTGAGAATAGCTTGCACTGTATCGTCTAATTTTCCCGATCTTATGTAGGTTTTCCTTTACTGCTAGAAAGTTTGGTAAAAGGGTTGTTTTCATGGCTTCCATAAGGACCACATTGTTTCTTTCTGCTGCTGCTTTCATTTCAAGTAATTCTTTTGTATTAGAAGCTATTGGCTTCTCACAAATGACGTGCTTTCCTTTATTCATGCAAGCTATTGCTTGTTGAGCATGAAAGGAGTTTGGACTTGCTATATATACAGCATCTATTTCACCGCTCTTAGCAAATTCTTCTAAGTCAGTAATAATAGTGGATACTCCAAATTTATTGGCGAATTTCTTTGCTGTCTCTTCTTTTCTGGAGAAAACAGCTGCTAAACGGAAATCTGCCAGTTCTTGTGCTGCAGAAATAAAAGACTCTGTTATCCAATTCGTTCCGATGATTCCAAAACGTATCATATGTAATTCCTTCTTTCTATAAGAATGTAAACAGTATAGCACACAAAAAAAGAAGGCACCTATAAAGGTGCCTTCCTGCGTATTGAGGCGAGGGACAGCATGACCACATTCATGCCTTGCTCTATGAGCGCGTCCGTCGACTTACACAATTCAGCTCATCGCAAAAAATAATATAACACAAAACCTTAGTAATGTATAATAGATTGTTTTTTCTGAAATTATTATAGTTGAAGAAATTAGGTTTGAAATTTTGAAATAGGTAGAATAAAGGAAATATAGGACTAAAATAGTAGAAAAGGTATAATGGAGGAGATGAAAAAATATACGTAAATAAATGGAGAAGTATAATGCGTTACATATGTCAGGAGAGAGTTAGATGCAAGAGTTTTTACTGAACAACCAAACAGCAATGCTAGAACTATTGGAGAAACTAGTGAATATTGATAGTGGTTCCACTTCAAAGGAAGGAATAGATAAGATAGGGTCTATATTATCAAAAGAATACAGATCCATCGGGTTCTCGGTCCAAGTGTTAGAGGAAGAGGAGTATGGGAATCATCTGGTCATTCAGCATCCCATGGCAAAAGACCCAAAAGTTATCATAGTGGCACATATGGATACTGTGTTTCCCAATGGAACTGTAGAGGCACGTCCGTTCAGGGTGGAAGGTAACAGGGCTTATGGACCTGGTGTAATTGATATGAAGGCCAGTCAAGTTTCCATCCTGTATGCCATGAAAGCATTGATTCATACACGTTCTAATGCTTATCGTGATGTTGTCCTCGTGTTGAATAGTGATGAGGAGATAGGTTCCCCTTCCTCCAAGGCCCTAATTGAAAGCAAGGCACATGGTAAAAAGTATGCACTTATTATGGAGCCAGCAAGAAAAGACGGGTCACTTGTAACGGCAAGAAGAGGAAAAGGAAAATACACAATAAGTGTAAAAGGCCGGGCAGCACATTCCGGGATTGAACCGGAAAAAGGAAGGAGTGCGATTGAAGAATTAGCGCATAAAGTTATTCAATTGCATGCGCTTAATGACCACTCTAAAGGGATCAGTGTAAATGTGGGTCTAATTCAAGGTGGTTCATCCGTCAATACTGTCTCCGATAGTGCCGTTGCACATGTCGACATTCGGATAACAGAAAAGGACCAGGCAAAACCTATCGAGCGAAAATTGGAGAAAATCTGTGCTTCTTCGGATGTCAAAGGGACAGAGGTGGAGCTTATTGGGGAGATGAATAGGCTGCCCATGGAAAAGACAGAACAGACGGAATCCTTGTTCCACGTCATTGAACGAGTGGGGGAAAAGATTGGTCTGGAGGTAAAAGATACTGCCACAGGTGGCGGGTCGGATGCTTCCTTTACTGCTGCAATGGGGATTGCTACGGTTGATGGCATGGGACCGGTTGGTGGGAATGCCCATAGTGAGAAGGAATACCTTGAGATTCCCTCCCTGACGGAGAGAACAGAGCTATTGGCAAAGACAATTATAGCACTCGGTAAATAGAGAAGGATTATTTGACCACAGGAGTATCTAGCTTCTGTGGTCATTTTTTATTTCTTTTTCAAAAAACTTGTTGTATTTTTATACATACGTAGTTATAATAATTCATATTATAAATCCATGGAGAGGATGAAGAAATTGAAGGTTGGAATTATAGGGGCGAACGGGTATAGCGGAGCAGAACTAATAAGGATTCTACAATCGCATCCAGAAGTGGAATTGAGTTTTATGGCGTCCCACTCAACGAGCGGACAAATGATAACAGAACAATACCCTCATTTACAAAGTATTGCAGAGACAAGGCTCGAGGAAATTAATATAGAAGAGATGATGGGAAAGGCAGACTTGTTCTTTTTTGCTACACCTTCTGGAGTAGCCAAGAACTTGATTCATCATTTTATAGAGAAGCAGATTCCTTGTATCGATCTTTCAGGCGACCATCGTTTGAAAGATTCTGGATTATACGACAAGTGGTATAAATATTCATCAGCACCTGAGTCGGTTTTGCAAAAATCTACTTACGGACTGCCTGAACTTTTTCGGGAAGAAATCAAAACCTCTACATTTATTGCAAATCCAGGTTGTTATCCGACAGCCACGTTGCTCGGCCTGGCCCCTGTATTGAAGCAAAAGTTGATCCATACGGATTCCATCATCATAGATGGAAAGTCCGGGGTTACCGGCGCAGGAAGGAAAGCCTCCATGGGTACCCATTATTGTGAAGTGAATGAAAATGTAAAGGCATATAAACTTGGAAGTCATCAGCATATCCCGGAAATGGAACAAGTGATTCATGCCTATTCCGGTGATTCTGCTACCATCACTTTTACCCCACACCTCGTCCCGATGTCTAGAGGTATCATGTGTACAATATATGCTGATTTAGTCGAACGTTTGACCACTGAAGAAGCACAGAAATTGTATCAGGAGTCTTATCAAGGCGAATATTTTATTCGGATCAGGCAGGTAGATCAATGGCCAGCAACCAAAGAAGTCTCTGGTTCCAACTATTGCGATGTTGGAGTGAAAGTTGATGAAAGGACAAATAGAATAATGATAGTTTCCGTAATTGATAATGTGATGAAAGGCGCTTCGGGTCAGGCAGTGCAGAACATGAACATAATGAACGGGTGGAATGAGAATACAGGACTGACTATCACACCTGTCTATCCATAAGGCTAGGATAATCCATAAAAAGAGGTGAGCTAATGAAAGTGGAAACTTTAACAAAGACAGAAATGTGGATTGAGAAGAAAGAAGGAAACATCTGCACCCCTGTAGGCTTCACTGCGGGTGGGTTGCATTGTGGGATAAAGCGAAAGAGAAAAGACCTAGGGTGGATATATAGTACTGTGCCAGCAAATGCGGCAGCAGTTTATACAACAAATCAATTCCAGGCAGCTCCATTAAAGGTTACCCAAGAAAGCATCGCAAAGGATGGAACCCTTCAGGGAATCTTGGTGAATTCGGGAAATGCCAATTCTTGTACAGGAAAAACCGGTTTAGAAAATGCATATATAATGAGAAAAGTTTTTGCTGAAAAGACGGACCTGCAGGAACATAAAATTGCCATCATCTCTACGGGAGTCATCGGAGAGCAGCTCCCAATGGAAAAAATAGAAGAAGGAGTGGTATCGATATCAGCTATTGATTCCACCTTAGATGCTTCATCCTTTGAAGAAGCCATCCTGACTACAGACACTTTTACGAAAAATGTTTGTTTCCAAATTCAAATAGGTGGCAATACCATCACCATAGCAGGTGCTGCCAAGGGGTCGGGAATGGTACACCCAAACATGGCGACAATGCTAGGATTTGTCACTACAGATGCAAAAATAAACCCAAACGCGTTAAGTCAAGCTTTAAAAGAAGTTACGACGGATACGTTCAATATGATTACGGTGGATGGGGATACAAGTACAAATGATATGGTATTGGTGCTTGCAAACGGAATGGCAGGAAACGAAGAGTTGCATCAAAATGACCTAGGATACCAGGTATTCAAAGAAGGTCTTCAACTGGTATGTCAATCTCTTGCACAACAGATTGCACGGGACGGGGAAGGAGCGACCAAATTAATAGAAGTACATGTAAAAGGTGCTGATACCGTTCATGAGGCACAAGTAATTGCCAAAACCATCGTTGGCTCAAGCCTAGTCAAGACGGCGGTGTATGGAGAGGACCCTAACTGGGGTAGAATCGTTAGCGCAGTAGGCTATAGCGGAGTGAAAATTGACACGGAAGAAATCCAAGTGAAAATAGGGCCAATCGAAGTTGTCCAAAAAGGGATGCCGGTACTATTCAGTGAAGAAGATGCAAAAAACTATCTTAAAAATGAAAGAATTGAAATAATGGTTGACCTGTTTGCGGGTGATCATCAAGCAACAGCCTGGGGCTGTGATTTATCCTACGACTACGTGCGAATTAATGCTTCATATCGAACATAAAAGGAGGGGAAATACATGATGAAAAATCTTGTCATCAAATGTGGCGGCAGTACCATTGAGAAACTTCCCTCCTCCTTCTTTAAGGAACTTGTAGAATTAAAGAACGTACATGATATCCAACCGATCATCGTACATGGTGGAGGTCCATCCATCTCCACTCTGCTTTCTGCGCTTAAGGTGAAAACCATTTTCGTAAATGGGTTGAGAAAGACGACGGAACCTGTATTGGAAGTGGTGGAAATGATTTTATCCGGGAGCATGAACAAGCATCTTGTTCGTCAGGTGATGAAAGCGGGAGGAAATGCACTAGGCTTGAGCGGAGTGGATGGTAAGTTTCTGATGGCAAAGCCCATTTCCAATGCAGAGGAATTAGGGCTTGTCGGAGAAATCGAAGAGGTGAATAAACAATTACTGATAGCGGTTATGGCGCAGGGAGTGATCCCGATCATTTCCCCAGTGGCTGTGGATAATCATGGACAGCACTATAATATAAATGCGGATCTTGCAGCTGCTGCGATTGCATGTGCTTTTAAATCTACGTTATGTCTGGTAACAGATGTGGATGGTGTGAAAGTAGGGAAAGTCATTGCTACTGATTTATCAGATACACAAGTTACCAGTTTAATAAAAGAAGAACACATTACCGGAGGGATGATCCCGAAAGTTAATGCAGCGATATCCTGCTTAGTAAACGGTGTAAGCAAGGTTGGAATCATAAACGGAGCGACACCTGAGGCTTTAACCCAATTCGCTCTAGAAAAGACCGGAGTGGGTACTACATTCCATCTGGAGGAGGTTATGGAGAAAAGTGTCTAAATCTACTTTGAATCAATCATCTGTCATGAATACATACAATAGGCTCCCACTATCCATTCAAAAGGGAAAAGGGACCTTTGTCTGGTCTGAAACAGGAGAAGAGTACCTAGACTTCACTAGTGGAATCGCCACATGCAATCTTGGACATTGTCCACCTACGATTCAAGCGGCTCTTGAAGAACAGATCACCCAAATATGGCATACTTCTAACCTTTATCAAATTCCAAAACAGGAAGAGCTTGCCGAGCTATTGGTTGACAAATCCTGTTTTGATCAAGTGTTTTTCTGTAACAGTGGGGCCGAGGCGAACGAGGCTGCCATCAAGCTTATTCGTTCTTTTGCTAGAAAAAATGGTAGCAAACAGGCAAGCATTGTGACTTTCGAGCAAAGTTTTCACGGAAGAACACTTGCTACAGTAGCCGCGACCGGTCAGGAAAAGATAAAGGCTGGCTTTGAACCTATGCTAGAGGGGTTCATTCACTTACCTTACAATGATGATCAAGCACTCCATGCCATCAAAGAAATTTCTCCAACAGCTGTAATGCTGGAACTTCTACAAGGTGAAGGAGGGGTAATACCAGCTGACGACAATTGGATCAAAGAATTGTCCTCTATCTGTAAGGAAGCTGGAATCCTGCTGGTCGTGGATGAAGTGCAAACAGGTATGGGACGCACAGGAAGCCTTTTTTTATATGAACAATACGGCATAGAGCCGGATATAATGACACTTGCTAAAGGATTGGGCTCTGGATTTCCGATTGGAGCCATGCTGGCAAAAGCAAATGTCGGCGAAGCCTTTCAGCCAGGCATGCACGGAAGTACCTTTGGAGGGAATCCATTAGCAAGCTGTGCAGGTACTGCAACAGTAAAAGTTCTAAGTGAGACCGACCTTATAACCAATGCCGTAGAGCAAAGCCACTATATACTATCAAAACTTGAGGACTTAAAAGATAATCATTCATTTATCAAAGAAATCAGGGGTAGGGGCATGTTAATTGGAATCTTAATAGATGGTGAAGCTAGCGAGCTGGTGAAAATAGCATTGAAAGAAAAGCTACTACTATTAAGCGCCGGACCAAATGTGATAAGACTTCTTCCACCTCTCACGGTTTCAAAAGATGAAGTGGATGTATTTGTTCAGAAATTCACCAAGGTATTACAGCATTATGAGGAGGAGCAGCATGGATAATGGATATTTGATACTTGAAACGGGGGAGGTCTTCCCGGGCGTATTAGTGGGGAACAAGGAAGAAGCGATTGGGGAAGTGGTTTTCAATACGAGTATGACCGGTTATCAAGAAATCATGTCAGATCCCTCCTATGCAGGACAGATTATTGTTTTCTGCTATCCTTTGATAGGAAATTACGGTATAAACCCTCATGATCATGAAGCGGAAACCATATATGCCAAAGGTGTTGTGATGGGAGAGGCATGTCAAGTGCCTAATCACTATGCCTCCGTTGGAGATGCTCCAGAACTGCTGGTGAAAATGGGCGTCAGTGGGTTAAGTAATGTTGACACAAGAGAACTGGTGAAAACAATACGTAAACGTGGATCAGTTAAAGGATTTATCACAGACTCTGTGAAAGACTTTCCAAATGTGGAAGTGGAGGAGAATTGGGTAGGGCTTGTGTCCACCAAAATCCAGAAAACCTATCCAGGAACAGGAGCGCATATCGCTTTAATGGATTACGGCTATAAAAAATCCATTTTGGATGCTTTACTTTTCTCTGGTTGTCGGGTAACAGTGTTACCTTTTACAACTAGCTATGAAAAATTGCAATCCCTCAGCCCAGATGGCGTCCTATTGAGTAACGGACCTGGGGATCCAGAAAACTTAAAAGACCAACTTCCTAAAATCAAAAAAATAGCAGAAGCATATCCAACACTCGGAATATGCCTGGGTCATCAATTGCTGGCACTCAGCTTTGGTGCAAAGACCAGCAAATTACTATTTGGACATAGAGGCGGAAACCACCCTGTTAAAGATATTGCCACTGGGAAGGTATATATCACTTCGCAGAATCATAGCTATAACGTCCGTGAAGACTCCATAGATAAAGAAATTTTTGAAATAACCTATAAGAATATCAATGATGGGACCTTGGAAGGGCTTCAGCACAAAGAACTTCCTGTCTTAAGCGTCCAATTCCACCCGGAAGCACACCCGGGGCCACAAGATACCAATTATGTGTTTACGCAATTTATGAAACTCATCAACGAAAAAACGGGAGTAATGACATATGCCATTCATTAACGAAATACAAAAAGTGTTAGTAATCGGTTCGGGACCCATCGTCATCGGTCAAGCTGCAGAATTTGACTATGCAGGGACGCAAGCGTGCCTGGCTCTAAAAGAAGAGGGCATCGAAGTGGTTCTAGTAAACAATAATCCTGCAACTATCATGACAGATTCTGATATTGCAGATCAGGTGTATATGGAACCATTGACGGTTGAATGTTTGGAGAAAATAATCATCATGGAGAAGCCTGACGGGATTATTGGAACCCTTGGTGGTCAAACAGCCTTAAATTTGATTGTGGAGCTCTACCAAAAAGGTATCCTTGAGAAAAACAATGTTCAGGTTCTTGGTACGTCTGTAAAATCCATACAACAAGGGGAAGATAGAGAGAAATTCCGTAAGTTGATGATGGAACTTAATGAACCGATTCCTGAATCACAAATAGTCCATTCATTTGAGGAAGGAATCCAATTTGTAAAAGAAATAGGATATCCCATTATCATAAGACCTGCCTACACATTGGGGGGAGAGGGTGGGGGATTCGCCCATAACGATCAGGAACTTGAATCGTTATTGGTAAATGGATTGAACCTAAGCCCTATACATCAAGTGTTAGTAGAAAAAAGTATCAAAGGGTGGAAAGAAGTGGAGTATGAAGTGATGCGTGACGACAATGACACGTGCATTATCGTGTGCAACATGGAAAATCTCGATCCAGTTGGGGTCCATACAGGAGACTCCATTGTAGTGGCTCCTTCACAAACTTTAACGGATAGACAATATCAAATTTTGAGAAATGCAAGTCTGAAAATTATAAGAAGCTTAAAGATTGTGGGAGGCTGTAATATTCAATTTGCTATGGACCCGCAATCAGATAATTACTATATTATTGAAGTGAATCCGCGGGTTAGTCGTTCATCGGCACTTGCTTCGAAGGCTACGGGATATCCGATTGCCAGAATCGCTGCAAAGTGTGCCATCGGTTACCATCTAGACGAAATCAAAAATCCTATCACAGGGAGCACTTTTGCGTCTTTTGAGCCCGCCTTGGACTATGTAGTAGTGAAACTTCCAAGATTTCCTTTTGACAAGTTCCCAGAAGCGGATACTAACCTCAGTACACAGATGAAAGCAACCGGCGAGGTACTCGCAATTGACCGTACATTTGAAGGGGCTTTGAATAAAGGTCTACGATCTATGGAGATAAAGGTACATGGGATAACGCATCCGTTCATGGATAAAATGAGTGAAACGACATGGATGGAACTACTCCGTGAACCTACACATATGAGACTATTTGCCATCACGCATGCCTTGATGCAAGGGTTGTCTGTCCGTTCTATCCATGAAATGACATCCATTGATGAATGGTTCCTGAATAAACTACTGCAAATGGTTTTATTGGAGGAACAGTTATCTGATAAAACATTGGCGAATCTACCCTACGATCTGCTAAAGAAGGCTAAGAGTCAAAACATAAGTAACGAAAGACTTTGTGTTCTTCTGGGATGTACTAATGAAGAATTGAAAGAGTTATTGAAAGAGCATCAAGTGAAACCATCTTATAAACTAGTTGATACTTGTGCTGCAGAATTTGAAGCAATCACTCCTTATTACTATTCCACCTATAACGGGAGCGATGAGGTGATTGTAAGCAAGAACAAGAAAGCTCTTGTCATCGGTTCCGGGCCGATTCGGATTGGGCAGGGTATTGAGTTCGACTATTGTTCCGTACACGCGGTGAAAGCATTAAAAAAAGCAGGATATGACACAATCGTGGTCAACAATAATCCTGAAACAGTAAGTACGGACTTTTCCATAGCTGATAAATTATACTTTGAACCAATTACAGTAGAAGATATTCTACCAATCATCCTCAAAGAAAATGTCGACCTTGTCTTTATACAATTTGGAGGTCAGACTGCTATTAATTTGGCGGAAGGCTTGGAACGTGAGGGAGTAATAATAGCAGGAACCAGCAGGCGTGCCATTGATCAGCTTGAGGACCGAGCCCATTTTTACAACCTGCTGGAAACAGAAGGTATCCCACACATTGAAGGTAAGATGGTGGATCAGCCACATCAATTGAAGGCTGCTGCAGAGGAGATCGGCTTTCCGGTATTGGTGCGACCGTCCTATGTCATCGGAGGCCAATCCATGTACACACTATATGATGAAGAAGAGTTGGATGAATTCATCCACATGCATAAAACGGATGATTCGCTCTGGCCTTTGTTAGTTGACAGCTTCATGCCGGGTCTTGAATGCGAGTTGGATGTTATATCCGATGGGGAAGAAGTATATATCCCGGCAATTTTTGAACATATTGAAAAAGCTGGTGTTCATTCCGGTGACAGCCTTTCCGTCTTTCCTCCCCTGTCATTAACAGAACATAAGAAAGAAAATTTGGTTGATTACACAAAACGGATTTGTAAGAAAGCTCAAATCATCGGGATAGCCAATATTCAATTTGTTCTTTCCGGAGACAGTATCTATGTGTTGGAAGTCAACCCACGAGCTTCAAGGACTGTGCCTATTGTAAGTAAAGTAACAGATGTACCTATGATAGAGATTGCAGTCAGGGCACAATTAGGTGAAAAGCTCCCTCAGATAGGATTAAAAGAGGAACCTGGCTTCTGGACTGTAAAAGCTCCTGTTTTCTCTGCTTCCAAGTTAAAGGACGTCGATCATGTACTCGGACCGGAAATGAAGTCTACCGGAGAAATCATCGGAATGGGGTTGTCAGTGGAAGAAGCAATGAATAAAGCCTTGTTTTCCGGCAACAAAAGTCCATTTACGAAAACCGGGGAGGGAAAATCCGTTTTTTGTTCTATAGCTGATCGTGAAAAACAACAGGCGCTCCCATTACTTATGGAACTACAAAGAAAATGCATAAGTATATATGCAACAAAAGGGACGGCAGACTTTTTGAGTAAAAACGGAATTGCTGTGACAACAGTCCTAAAAGAGGAAATCAATTCCACCTTAAAGAAAAAATCTTTGGCTGCGGCGATCATCATCCCAACAAAAGGAAGAGATCAATCACGTGAAGGAGCCTTTTATCGAGCATTGTGTACGAAGCATGGAATAAAAACTTTTACATGTCTAGAGACGGCTCATCAAGCAAACCTGTTGGACCAACCTATAGAGCAAAATTATCAAACCATAAAAAAATATTTAAAAAACAGAAAAAGAGAGGTTGAATATTTATGCAAAGTGTACTAAAATGGGAAACAAATAAGGATACCTATCAATTGAGTCAACCTCATTTTTTGACAATTGGATCCTTTACGCAAAATGATATCCAATATTTGTTGGAAGAAGCTATAAAACTTAAAAAATATCAAAAAGAAGGAAGAGCCCATCCTTATTTACAAGGGAAAGTACTTGCCATGCTTTTTGAAAAATCATCCACTAGAACCAGAGTTTCATTTGAGGTGGGAATGCTGCAACTCGGTGGCCATGCGATATTCTTAAGTTCCAAAGATATTCAATTGGGGCGCGGGGAATCTCCTTCTGACACGGCGAAAGTTCTCTCAAGATATGTGGATGGGTTGATGATCCGTACCTTCGAACATCACATCCTGGAAGAGTTTTCGCATCATTCCACTGTACCAATAATCAATGGTCTGACAGACTCCCACCATCCTGCACAAGTGTTGGCAGACCTGTTAACCATTCAGGAACATAAGGGGAAGCTGAAAGGATTGAAGCTTTGCTATTTGGGAGATGCAAACAATAATATGTCCCATTCACTGATAGAAGGTGCTGTTAAAGTTGGAATGGACATTTCCATTGCATGCCCTACTGGTTTTGAACCGGAGGCTTCTATTATTGAAAATATGAAGAATGAGGCAATTTTAACTGGGGCTTCCATTATGGTTGGTGAATGTCCAGAAGAGATGATCAAGGATGCAGATGTGGTAGTGACGGATGTTTGGACCAGTATGGGGCAAGAAGCTGAAACCGTAGAACGCCTAAAGGCATTAGCACCATTTCAAGTAAACAAGGAACTTTGCAAGCACGCGAAACATGATTTCATCTTTCTGCATTGCCTACCTGCCCATCGTGGGGAAGAAGTTACTGCAGATATTATAGATGGCCCACATTCAGTAGTATTCGATGAAGCCGAAAACCGACTTCATGCACAAAAGGCTATATTGAAGGCTTTACTTGGTAACTAATTTTTTTTACAATAAAATGTATAAAAATACAACATCTTAGATTTTTATACCAGAGGAGGAACTTTTAATGGGTAAAGAGAAAGTGGTATTAGCTTATTCCGGAGGACTTGATACCTCCGTTTCAGTTAAATGGTTACAGGAGAAATATGGGTATGATGTCATTGCCCTAGGATTGGATGTTGGTGAAGGAAAAGATCTTGAGTCCATCAGACAGAAGGCATTGGATGTTGGTGCAATCAAAGCAATTATGGTGGATGCAAAAGAGATGTTAGCAAATGACTATATTGTACCTGCACTGAAATCAAATGCAATGTATGAGGGAAAATATCCTCTGTCATCTGCCTTGTCACGTCCACTCATCTCCAAGCTGCTTGTTCAGGTGGCGGAAGAAGAGGGAGCAGTAGCAGTGGCACATGGTTGTACGGGAAAGGGGAACGATCAAGTTCGCTTTGAAGTATCCATCCAAGCTTTGAATCCGCAACTGAAAGTCATTGCACCTGTACGTGAGTGGGGGATGACTCGAGATGAGGAAATTGAATACGCGGTAAAACATAATATTCCCATTCCGGTGAATTTGGAAAATCCATTCTCCATTGATGCAAATATTTGGGGAAGAGCTTGTGAAGCGGGTGTATTGGAAAATCCATGGAATGAAGCACCTGAAGCTGCATTTGACTGGACTAATCCAATTGAGCTTACTCCAGACCAACCTGAATATGTGGAAATCACTTTTAATCAAGGGGTACCTGTTGCCTTAAACGATAAACAGATGGGACTTGTAGATCTAATTGAAGAATTGAATTTGCTTGGTGGAAAACACGGGGTCGGAAGAATCGATCATATTGAAAATCGTCTCGTCGGAATCAAATCCCGTGAAGTGTATGAAAACCCGGCAGCCCTCATTCTAATTCAAGCACACAAAGAGCTTGAATTCCTGACTCTTCCAAGAGAGGTAACCCAATTTAAAACGTCCATTGATGAACAAATGGCAAAGGTCATCTATGAAGGGCTTTGGTTTTCTCCATTAGTGAATGCCCTGGGAGCATTCATTGAGGAAACTCAGAAAAATGTAACAGGTAAGATTCGAGTGAAACTTCAAAAAGGGAATCACACAGTTGTAGGACGACAATCTCCATTTAGTCTTTATAATGAAGAGCTTGCAACCTATTCCAAAGGGGATATGTTCGACCACAATGCTGCAGTCGGCTTCATCAAACTATGGGGCTTGCCGACAAAAGTGTATGCAGAGATCCATAAAAAAGAAAAAGTGAGCCTATAAATGACTGGAACGAAATAAACAAGCTAGCAAGCCTACATGAAGAGGAGGAAACAACATGTCAAAGCTTTGGGGCGGACGTTTTACAAAAGAGACAAACAAACTAGTCGAAGAGTTTACAGCATCCATCGAGTTTGACAAAGAACTCGCACTTGAAGATATACAAGGAAGCATAGCTCATGTACAAATGCTGAGCGATTGCGGCATCATTTCTGAGGAAGACTCGGTCACAATCAAACATGGATTAAAAATGATCGAAAAAAAGATAGTGGCAGGAGAATTGGAATTCTCCGTTGCCCATGAAGATATCCATATGAATATTGAAAAGTTTTTAATTGATGAAATTGGACCGGTGGGAGGGAAGCTTCATACCGGAAGAAGCCGTAATGACCAAGTGGCAACAGATATGCACTTATATTTGAAAAAGCAAACACAAAGTATTATTTCGTTATTGACTGATGTCCAAAAATCCATCTTATTCAAGGCAAAAGAAAATATGCATACCATTCTTCCTGGATATACCCATTTGCAGCGTGCCCAGCCTGTATCTTTTGCCCATCACCTCATGGCTTATTTCTGGATGTTGGAACGAGACAAGGAACGGTTGCAGGATAGCTTAAAGCGAATCAACTGGTCACCGTTAGGGGCAGGGGCATTGGCCGGCACAACCTTTCCGATAGACCGTGAACAGACCGCATCCTTATTAGGGTTTGAAAGAGTTTACCCAAATAGCATGGATGCCGTCAGTGATCGTGATTTCATTGTAGAATTCCTTTCTCATGCATCATTGATCATGACGCATATATCACGCCTTTCGGAAGAATTGGTTGTCTGGTCGAGTCAGGAGTTTCAATTCATCGAACTTGACGATTCTTTCTGTACAGGGTCAAGTATCATGCCACAGAAGAAAAATCCGGACGTACCTGAACTCCTTCGCGCCAAAACCGGAAGAGTGTATGGAAATCTTGTTGGATTATTGACTGTCTTAAAAGGACTTCCACTGGCATACAACAAGGATATGCAGGAAGACAAGGAGGGAATGTTCGATACAGTAAAAACGCTTGATGGTTCATTAAGACTACTTGCGCCAATGATTGAAACGATGACTGTGAATCAGGAGAATATGTTTGCAGCTGTCTCCCAGGATTTCTCGAACGCAACAGATATTGCTGATTACCTGGTGACAAAAGGGCTTCCCTTTAGACAGGCTCATGAAATTATCGGCAAAATTGTTCTTTACGCCATCAACCAGGATAAATATCTCCTCGGGCTTTCCATAGAAGAATATCAACAATTTTCTCCTTTGTTTACGGAAGACATTTTTGAGATCCTTCAACCAAAACATGTTGTGGGTGCTCGTAAAAGTGAAGGCGGAACATCTTTTGAACAAGTGAAAAATCAACTTGCTTTAGCTGAACAGCATATTTAATGTAGTTATGCTTTTTAGAATTTGCAAAACCGCCAGCCCTCCTTCACAATGTAAATATACCATTGTGAAGGAGGTTTTTCATTTGACTTTACATAACAAAAAAGTGATTCAATTAGTCAGCGATGAATTTGAGGATTTAGAACTATGGTATCCTGTGTTGCGCTTGCGTGAAGAAGGAGCTGAGGTCGTTATTGCTGGTGAAAAGGCGGGCACTACTTATGTCGGAAAATATGGTGTGCCCATTCAATCCGACATCTCTTTTCATGATGCCGACCCAAACGATTTTGACGCCATTCTGGTGCCTGGGGGCTGGTCCCCTGATAAACTAAGAAGATATGATGATATAATTGCTATGGTTCGCACGATGAATGATCAACAGAAACCAATTGGCCAAATCTGTCATGCCGGCTGGGTACTCATTTCTGCTAAGATTCTCCAAGGAAAGAAAGTTACCAGTACTCCAGGCATTAAAGATGATATGATGAATGCAGGGGCAGAATGGGTAGATGAAGCGGTAATCGTGGACGGCAACATCGTCTCCAGCCGAAGACCACCAGACCTTCCCGATTATATGAGAGAATTTATCCGTGTATTGGCTGACTAAAGGTAAACCTTGTTGAACAAGACAGCTTTCACACAGAAAGCTGTTAGACTGTTGACAAACTATAAACTAGTTAGGTTATCTGTTGGAAGAGTTGATCTCCGTTGCAGGAGCTTCGCTTTCCGCGGGCAGTCCGGAAGCCTCCTCGGGCTACGCCCTGCGGGGTCTTCCATGTCCTTTCCTCCCGCAGGAGTCTGCGCTCCTTCCACTGCGATCAACTGAGAATTTCATTATTTTAAGCTTTGTCTACACACTGACAGCTTTCACACAGAAAGCTGTTTTTTATAGGGGGAAAAACATGAAAAGTATTTATAATGTAGGAATTGTCGGTTTAGGAGTAGTCGGCCAACGACTGATTTCAGAATTTAAAAAACACTCAAACATCCATATAATAGCACTATGTGATTTTAATCAAGAACTTATACAAGAAACAGCACAACATTGTGAAGGTGCCCATTGTTTTTCAGACTTTCATGAATTACTACGACTCGAAGAAATTGATTTTGTCTATATAGCAGTTCCACCTGCTGTCCATTATCAAGTGGTCATGGCGGCTTTTCAGAATAATAAGCATGTGCTTTGTGAAAAGCCATTGGCCAATTCCGAGCAAGAAGCACTAGAGATGCTATCTGCTGCTGAAAAATCAGGGTTGTTACATGCCATGCATTTTCCGCTTGTTTATGAACAAGCTTATGCCACCATTGATAAAAAGTTAAGTGAAAATGCTTTCGGAGAAATAAAACGTATTACTCTAAAAATGCATTTTGAGCGCTGGCCAAGACCTTGGCAACAGACAAACTGGATAAATAGCCGTCTACAGGGTGGTTTTATAAGGGAAATATCTCCCCATTATCTACAATTAATCCTCCATTTTTTTGGACAAGTAAAAGAAGTTTCCAGCTCCATCGATTTTCCTGAGAACCCTGAACTTAGCGAGCAAGGAGTAATTGCGACGTTGAAACTTGAAAATGGAGTGCAAGTACTTATCGATGGTCTTGTAGGGCAGGCTGAAAAAGAAGAAATAGCCTTTACGATTCACGGTTCGAAACAAAGCTTGTCATTAATAAACTGGAGGCAAGTGAACATTGCTACCAAAGGGGAGGGATGGACCGAACTAGATGAGTCTTTATTGGTACCTTCAAACATTTCATTAGTCGAAGAATTTGTAAAAAAGTTAAACAAGCAGGAAGCAAAAGTAGTCGGATTTGATCAAGGGTTACGTATACAAGAAGTGTTGGAGAAGTTAATCGAACAATAACCGTTTCCAGAGAATATCTCTTTTTCATCTTTTTTACCAATAATACTTTCCACTAAAAAAGCAAAACTAAGGAAGTATTAACGATGAAAAGGAGATGTACCATGAAAAAATTTATTAAAATCACGACTATCACTGCCTTTGCATTATCTTTGATGGTAGGTTGTAATAACAATACTGCAAACGATAATATGGATAATAACAACACGGCATTCAACGGTAATGGCTATGGTAACGGAATAACTCATGTTAGAAATGATGCAAGAGGGAAGGGTCAAAGCGCCGATGTCCAAGAAATTAACAACGGATACTTAACGATTGATCAAAACTCGTTTAGCACTTCTATTCCAAGTGAAGAGTTTCCGCATGTTGAAAAGTTCCAACAGCAGGGACCGTTTGCTATCTATAAATTCCAGCAAGAAGCACCTCAGGGTCAACCTGAACAAGGACAAGCACCTCAAGGTCAGCCTGAACAAAGGCAAGCACCACAAAATGAGCAAGCCGCACCTCCAGAAAACCAGCCAGCTGAAGAACCTACTGAAGATAATCAGCAACAAGCTGAAGAATCCACAGAAGGTATTTCTGAAACAGAAATGAAAGTAATTGAGCTTACGAATGCTGAACGCCGTAAGAATGGCCTTTCAGATCTCAAAGCTGACGCTTCTTTAAGTAATGTGGCACGTGACAAGTCGAAGGATATGCAAACAAACAATTACTTCTCACATACAAGTCCAACACACGGATCTCCTTTTGATATGATGAGGGATTATGGGATCTCCTACAATACAGCTGGAGAGAATATTGCAATGGGCCAACGTTCTCCTGAAGAAGTCGTTCAGGCTTGGATGAATAGTGAAGGTCATCGTAAGAATATATTAAACGGTGAGTTTACACATATCGGTGTTGGATATGTTGAAGAAGGTAACTATTGGACACAGATGTTTATCGGAAAGTAAATAAATAATATTGAAAAGCAAATTTAATTACTATAATTAGATTTGCTTTTTATTATATAAAAAGGTTTAGTCAATTCTCGGTTGAGGGAATACACATCATAGAACATACATATAAGTTGATCGGAGGATTTTAAATTGACGATAAACCTTGAACAAACCAATCATGCGATAAGACATACATGCACAAGTGAATTCGGTGAATTAAAGAAGGTGGTTGTTTGCCCACCGACACATATGAGTATCAGCGAAATTATTAACGAAACCCAAAAACATTACGCCGAAGACAACATTGATGAGACATTGGCATCCAAGCAACACCGTACTTTCGTTCAAACAATGCTTGCCAATGGAATTGATGTTTACAGTCTTCCACCTTCCGATACATTGCCTGAACAAGTATTTACCAGAGATATCGGATTTACGCTAGGTGACACTGTTTTTATCTCCCATATGGGAAGTGATATCAGAACTGGGGAGGAAGAAATCCTTAAATCATGGTTAGGGGAAAACCATTCTTCCTTTACCGCGTTATCCGGCCATAGTGTGGAGGGCGGAGATGTGATGATTGACCGTGATATTGTCTATGTGGGAATAAGCGGGAGGACAAGTTCTGAAGGCTTGGATAAGATAAGTAGTGCACTTCCTGAATATACGGTGTATCCAATTCCTATCAAACAATCTTACCTCCATCTTGACTGTGTATTCAACGTCATCTCCCCAACGGAAGCGTTGATTTACACTCCTGCGCTAAGAGAACAGGAAATCGAATTTTTATCCAAACGGTATGAATTGATCGAAGTAACCAAGGAGGAACAATTCACGATGGGGACCAATGTCCTTTCCATTGGGAACAAAAAGATTTTCAGTCTTCCCTGTAACATAAATGTAAATGCACAGCTTAGAAAAAGGGGATATGAAGTCCTAGAAGTGGATATCTCTGAAATCATCAAGTCCGGTGGTTCTTTCAGATGCTGTACACTACCATTATTAAGAAAATAGCCACCCGGAAAGGAAGGGGAAATTAATGGGCCGCCTTATTAGATTTTTAAAAAGACTAGGAAACGAAATGAAAAAAGACAGAGCAACAGGACTAGCGGCAGAACAAGCATACTACTACATGCTCTCAGTGTTCCCCTTACTGGTTTTAGCACTTTCTATTATTCCGTATCTAAACATTGATCCACAGAAAGTCATTGAATTTCTTCAAACTATAATGCCTCCAGAAACTGTTTCGGTTTTTGAAGAGAACATAAATGATTTCGTGAACAAACCTAATGGAGGATTATTGACTGTTGGAATATTAGGGACCATCTGGTCAGCATCAAATGGGATGAATGCATTTATCGGCGCCATGAACCAAGCTTTCAACGTAGAAGAAACCAGACCTTTCTACCTTGTAAGATTACTATCCATCGGGCTCACCATCGGTTTGATATTTGCCTTTCTGATTGCTTTTTTCCTTCCCGTGTTCGGAGGAATCATTATCGGTCAACTGGAAAATATAATAAATATTCCGGGAAGCACTGCTATCATTCTTAATGTACTGAGGTTCATTATCGCATTTTTCGTTATTTTTACCATTATTACTACACTCTATAGAATTGCACCAAATGTGAATAAAACGCTCAAGGAGCTTTTTCCTGGCGCGATTGTGGCAACTATTATCTGGCAAATGGTTTCCATCGGGTTTTCATTTTATGTAAGTAGTTTTGGTAATTATTCAGCAACTTACGGAAGTCTAGGTGGAGTCATTATTCTTATGCTTTGGCTATTTTTAACTGGACTCGCCCTTGTTATAGGTGGAGAAATCAATGCAATATATCACAAGGACAGATTGCGCACTGAGATAGATTATCATGAAGAAAAATTTACAGCCCTCTAAACAAACAGTCTGAAACCGACCATGCTGGTTGGTTTCAGACCGTTGACAAACTATAAACTAGTTAGGTTATCTGTTGGAAGAGTTGATCTTCATTGCAGGAGCTTCGCTTTCCACGGGCAGTCCGGAAGCCTCCTCGGGCTACGCCCTGCAGGGGTCTTCCATGTCCTTTCCTCCCGCAGGAGTCTTCGCTCCTTCCACTGCGATCAACTAGAGAATTTCATTATTTTAAGCTTTGTTTACAAAATGAAACCGACCATGCTGGTCGGTTTCATTTTAGTCTTACTATAAACCACGTTCATACTCATTTAACTTTTGTTTGGAACTACTTTTAAAAATATTTGGCAGCTTTTTTATTTCAGCCAGTGTAAAAGTGAAAACCGACTTTTTCCAATCGATATCATTTTTGATGGCTTCTTGTTTGTTTTTCATTTGTTCCACTTGCTCTTGTATGGCATTGTTTTCTTCCTGCATTCTTTCCCCAACCGAGCTGAAAAAAGAGAAGGTCGGTTGTGTTTTTTTCTTGAATTTAATAACGGAGAAAATCATTAAGCAGGCTGAAACAATTAGTATACCAATACTTACATATACAAATATCATTTTCATTCCTCCAAAGGGTATTTTATTATCGTTACCCGTTTAAGAAATAAAAATAACAAAAAAAGAAACCTAAGCAGGGTGTGCAAGACTTCTTCTGTTACATCATGTTAATTTGTAAGTTTAACTAGGTCTAATCTCTTCTTCAAAATAAAAAGTTTTAGGGTTTTCTTTTATTGTGTAGGAGTATCTTTTTAAATTGGGGACATAGTTGAATTTTAAGATGGTAACTTCTTCGCCAGTGCTTTTTAGAATGACTTTCTCATTGTCTTGGAACTTGTTTTTTTGTTTCATTAGTGTTCCTTCTTTCCATTTGGAATTTCTAATCATTTTTTCATTATCTCATAAACCTGCGCATTTTCCCACTTAATCTGTAAATATATTTTCAGTTGATAGCGTATAATTATAGAAAATGGTGGTAGAAATTGGCTTAAGGGGTTACACTATAAAGATAAGGTAAGTTCCTTTGGTATCCTGGTGTTAAGATTCACCGTCTAAAGGTGTGAAGCCGACACACAGAGAGGATGACCTATATGTCATGTCTATTGTTCCAAGCAAAAGCTGGAGATGGGATCAAAAAAAGAGGATTGAAAAGATCTGATACTTTTTTGGGCACTGCTGAGGATGCTGTTTCAGAAGCGCTTGGATTAAAAGAAAGAATGGATAAAACCTACAAAAATAATATTACATGGGACTATGAAGAACTTTTGAAAGGTTCTACTACTAAAGTGAAAATCCTTAAAGGGTATCTAGATGGGGACAAAACCTCCAACCCATTTTATCTTGAAATTTCCACACTGGAAAGTGCTGATAAAACTGCGGTTGCTCCTATTAAACCCAAGAAAATTAGCAAGCAGGATAAGAAAGTATTAAAGAACGTAGTAAGTTTTTACAAATAAGATAGCCAGGATTCAGCAACTCTAGGTTGCCAGAATCCTTGGCTTTTTTATTTTTTTTGTGTTTGTGATATAGTTTGGAAATGAAAATTCACAAATTACTAAAGGAAGAGCTGAATGAAGACCTCATCATACATAAAAGAGTGGAAAAAAGCTTTACAGGCTGAAATACAACATTTAAAGAAATATGGAAGCACAAAGTATCTTATTAAAAATGGTCATCTTGTGACGAAAGATAACACCTTCACATATTTTTTCGAGACCAATACTTCTGTACGAATCCCTGTGGGTTCGCAAGTGAAAGTGGAGTGGGGTGGAATAAATACAGAAGGGAAGATTCTTTCTTCTGAAGGGAAAAACGTCATCATTTCATTTCAAGAATCGTTAGGGGACATGATTACAGAAGCATATCTTTTTCATGATCCATGGGAATTACTGGACCAGCTGATCCAAAGGCTGGATGAAATAAAAGAAAGTAAGAAAAAAAGGGCACGTATTAATAGGTTGATGAATCCGGTTAATGTGACAAACCATCCAACGGATATCATTAAAAGCAATGTTCATGAATTGATTCTTCGCTCAAAATACAACCCTGTCACCTTTGTATGGGGGCCTCCCGGAACTGGAAAGACTTATACCTTGGCCAGGGTTGCCGCAAATAAATATTTTAAAAAGAAAAAAGTTTTGCTACTTTCTCACAGCAATCAATCTGTAGACGTACTTATGCGAGAAATTTCATCGTTCCTTTCCAAAAAAGAACGATACACGGAAGGAGATGTGCTTAGGTACGGATCCCATAACAGTGAACTGTTGTCAGACCTTCCAGCCATCACTTCATCACAGATACTGCAAAGCCGAGACCCGAGGCTTGCAGAAGAAAGGGATAAAGTGATAGAAGAAAGAAAGTATTTAAAAATGGATTTATCCAAATCTTTCAGTAAGCGGGATTCTGAAAGCTTACTGAAACTTGAATCGAAGGTTGCGAGAATACTGGAGAAAATTCGTCACAAGGAATTGGAATTTTTACAGGATGCTTACATTACCGGAACTACACTGGCCAAAGCGGCCATGGATCCTGCAATATATGAAAAGGATTATGATGTTATCATTTTGGACGAAGCTAGTATGGCGTATGTTCCACAAGCTGCTTTTGCAGCATCTATGGCTAAAAATATTATTATTTGTGGAGATTTTAAACAACTTCCTCCTATTGCATCTGCAAGACATGAACTAGTGGGAAAATGGTTAAGAGAGGATGTCTTCCACCGTACAGGAGTTGCGGATAGTGTGCATTCATCAGAATTGCATCCCCAATTATTTTTACTACAAGAACAGCGTAGGATGCACCCTGACATATCCTCTTTTACAAATAAATATATTTATCACTCTCTTGTAGGTGATCATCCAAGTGTCTCGAGAGCTAGAATTCATATAGCAAGACAGCGACCTTTTCCCGATAAAGCGTCAATACTTTTAAGTACCAGTTTTACTGGAGAGCATGCTTTTGTAGAAAATATCAGCAAATCCCGCATAAATCTTTGGCACCTACTACAATCATTTCAATTGATTCATGAAGCATATATGGATGGAGCACGATCAATCGGTTATATTTCTCCATATCGAGCACAGGCACAATGGATGGACATCCTGCTACAAGACTTATATCAACATGAAAAAGAAACGGCGGATATCATGGCAGCTACGGTTCATCGCTTCCAAGGGAGCGAGCGGGATGTCATCATTTTCGACTCGGTTGATAGCTATCCTCTTGAGAGACCAGGGATGTTGTTAATAGGGAAAGAAAGTGAGCGTCTCTTGAACGTTGCCGTAACAAGAACCAAAGGCAAGTTTGTTCATATCAGTGACACTCACTTTATTAAAAGAAATGTATCTTCCAAAAAAATGATCAGAAAGCTAGTTGAGTTTCAGGAAAAATCTCAACTCCAGGTACATCCACATGAAATAGGAACTTGGATTAAGCATCAACACCACAGGGTTCAGTGGCAGCATGCCAGAAAATGGGAAAGAGTTTTGGAAGATATGAAACAAGCACACACCTTGATTTTAATAGGTTTACCCGATCAAGCTGGCCTTCCCGAAGAGTGGGAAAACACACTTAAGAAATGTAAGGTAAGAGTTTCGAGAGTATCTGGTGAAGTAAGCTTTCCTTTTGTTATGATTGACAATCGAATTCTTTGGCTTGGAATACCGGTAGAAGCAACCCGGAATACAAAGCCTCCTTATGTAAGCGTGAGGGTAGACTCTGAAGCATTATGCAGGGAGTTCATCCATCAGGTTGGAGGTTAGACTGTCAATGGGCACGTTGAGAGGTCTGTTTTATTGGATGAAAGGTCTCGTTTTATGTCTAAACTCACAAAGTTATTATAGAAATACATCAACTCGTACGGGTAGTCTGTTGAAGCATGCATATTGTAAGAGCTTTTCCGCACATTATGATATGATAATACATACTAGTTCAGGAAAAGAGGTGCAACGATGAAAATAGAAATCTGGTCTGATTATGTTTGTCCTTTCTGCTATATCGGTAAACGAAGATTGGAGAAAGCATTAGAAGATTTCCCACACAAAGATAAAATAGATATCGAATTCAAGAGCTTTGAATTAGATCCCAATGCAAAGCGTGATACTGATATGAACTTATATGAAATACTTGCTAAAAAATACGGAATGCCTGTGGAAGAGGCAAAGCGGATGAGTGCAGGAGTTGCAAAACAGGCGTCTGAGGTCGGGTTGCAATTTCACTTTGATACATCCATTCCAACTAACACGTTTGATGCACACCGCCTAGCAAAATATGCGGAGACTCAAGGTAAAGCGAAAGAAGCAACAGAAAGTCTTCTTAAAGCTCATTTTACTGAATCCAAGCATATTGGCGATAAAGGCTATTTAAAGGAATTAGGGGTAAGCTTAGGGTTGAATGCTGCAGAAGTAGAAGATGTGTTAGCAGGGAATGCCTTTGAAGAAGATGTTCGTTTTGATCAAAGGGAAGCAAAAGAGATTGGCGTTCAGGGAGTCCCGTTCTTTGTGTTAAACAGCAAGTATGCCATATCCGGAGCCCAGCCTCCGGAAGTATTCGCAGAAGCTTTGGCCAAAGTATGGGAAGAGGAAAATGAAAAGCCGAAATTACAAAATTTTGAGTCCAAAAACAAAAGTGAAACATCTTATTGCTCGGATGATTGCTGTGAGTAAATGAAGCGGTGGATGCTTGTTGGAGCCAGAACCTTTTTATGAGGGTTCTGGCTTTTTTGAGGTGAGGGATTGGAGGAGTGTATGAGAATCAGGAAGAACCTACTAATGAGGGGGGATGAAGACACAATAGACTTGGATTTTTTGATGGGAGTGTCTTCGTTGAAGCGATGAAGACAATTTCAAGGTGTATTTGTCGTTAAAAGTGTCTTCATTATCAATTTAATAGATTATAATATTGTTATGTAAACAAGTAATTTTCAGAAAAAATAAAGCGCCTTATCTCTAAAAGGCGCCAGATAAAAACTAGTTCCCTACATACCTCGACATCGGCCGATAAATCATATTATCTTCTGCTTGTTCTAAAACATGTGCGGTCCAGCCAACCATTCGACTTGCTGTAAAAGTTGGCGTAAATAGGGAACCATTAAAATTAATAGCTTTCATAATGGCTGCAGCATAAAACTCCACATTTGTATATAATCCTCTTCCTGGCTTAAGCTCTTTTAACACTTCCACTGCCGCACTTTCTACCTCTAATGCCAAGTCAAGCCATTCATCTTTTCCTACAAGCCTTAATAATGTTTCTTTTAGTGCGATGGAGCGGGGATCATGAGTTTTGTATACTCGATGTCCAAAACCCATTAACTTTTCTCCTGCTAAAATTTTATCTCGCAAGTAAGAATGTTTTTCCTTTACTTCTTTCAATTCATTTAACAATAATAGTACCTCTGAGGGAGCCCCGCCATGAAGTGGCCCTTTCATTGTCCCGACCGCAGAAGTCACCGCAGATACCAGGTCCGATTCGGTAGATGCAGTTACTCTTGCAGAAAAGGTGGAGGCATTCATCCCATGTTCCATTGTTAAGATCATATAAGTTTCTAATGCACGTATATGCTCTGGTCTAGCTTTGTCCCCATCTAACATATGCAAATAGTTTTCGACATGCCCATTTTCTTCACTAGGAGGAATAATTTCTTTTCCATCTAATATCCTTTTTCGATAGGCGATGATTGTAGGTACAATTGCTGTGAGTTTCATTGCCTCTTCAACCGTTGGCTTCCACGTCATCGATGGGTTCCCTGCACTTGACAATACCGTTCTAATCACACTCATCATATCCATTTCTTCCGGGAGAATATACAAAACCTTTTTCATAGTAGAAGAGAGAGACCTGTAGGATGCAAAATTGGATTTAAACTTCTTTAACTGTTCACTAGAAGGCAGCTCACCAAACCATAATAGATGAGCAATCTCCTCAAAAGAATAAGTAGTTGAGAAGTCTCTAATCTCATATCCTCGATATACTAAACGACCATTAGAACCATCCACTTCACTAATCCGGGTTTCCGCAGCTATGACACCCTTTAACCCCTTTTGAAAACTCATTATCCATCACCCTTTCTTTTGTTATCTTTATTCTATAAAATAAGAATGATTATGAATATTAAATATTATTAAATGAATTGATTAATAAAAATAATCAGGAGTGAATTCTATTGGACCTTAACTGGGTTAGAACCTTTATAATTGCTGCAGAAAACAATAATTTTAGAAAAACAGCAGAACTTCTCTATATTTCACAGCCAACAGTAACTGTACATATTAAGCAATTGGAAAAAGAAGTCGGAGCAGACCTGTTTGAGCGTTATGGAAGAAAAGTGATCCTGACAGAGGCAGGAAGGAAGTATTTGAAACACGCGAAGAGATTACTCTCCCTTCATGAGGAGGGAATAGAAGATCTTCATACCTTTCAACAGGGTTTCACCTCCCAATTAACAATTGGCATATCACCAATAATTGCAGATACCATTCTACCTTACGTTTTAAAAAAGTTTCTAGAAACACATCCCACTATAGAGATTAACGTTCGGATTATTGAATCAATTAATATTGAACAGGCCGTGGAAGGGGAGGAAGTGGATATTGGCTTCTCCTGCCTGCCAAAAAGGGATAGGGACTTGTTCTGCTATCTTCTTTATGATGACCCATTGGTTCTTGTGGTTCCGCATGATGGATTTGATTCTGAAACGGGCAATCCTTTAGAGGAAGAAGACATGTTCCAACACCATACATTATTGACACATAACCATCCAGGTTACTGGGATGAATTATGTCAACAGATAAAAGTAATATATCCTTTTTCGAAAATGATGAAAGTATCTCAGACTCATATAACTAAACGGTTTATTATTGAGGGGCTGGGCATGTCGATTTTGCCTAAATCAACTGTAAGAAGAGAGTTGTTAGAAGGTAGGTTTCTTGAAGTAGACTGTCGCAACATAAGTCTTCCCGGGGCACAAACGTATGCACTGATAAAGTATGAGCATTCCATTCAGAAGGAATTTTTAAGCTTTCTTTCTAAGTATAGAATTTAACTATTTAATAGAGGGTTATTCAAAAAAATAGAGAAGTAGGTTTAGAGTCAAAAAAGGAAGGAGTTTCGATATGTCAGACAAATGGATGGATTGGGCAAAACAAATACAAGCAATAGCACAGGCAGGCTTAACATACTCTAAGGATATCTATGATATAGAACGTTTTGAACAATTAAGGGATATGAGTGTAGAAATGATGTCAGAGCAGACAGGTGAGGATAAAAAGAAAATAAGGGACTTGTTTGCCAATGAAACGGGTTACCAAACTCCAAAAGTAGATATACGTGCAGTTGTTTTTAAAGAGGGAAGGCTACTGCTTGTAAAGGAGAGGCAAGATAAAGGTTGGTCGCTTCCCGGCGGATGGGCAGATATTGGGTTTTCTCCTACAGAAGTTGCAATAAAAGAAGTGTTTGAAGAATCCGGTTTTCATGTAAAAGCTACAAAGTTACTGGCTGTGCTGGACAAGAAGTGCCATCCTCATCCGCCATCTCCTTATCATGTATATAAAATATTTATCGCATGTGAAATTATTGGAGGTGAAGCGCGTTCAGGTATCGAGACTTCCAATGTAGCATTTTTTCATAAGAACGAACTCCCCACTCTTTCCATAGACAGAAATACTGAATCTCAAATTATGCAGATGTTCGATCAGTACGATAACCCAGCAGAAGAAGTACAGGTAGATTAACAAGGCTCTTTTCTCAAAGATCGTTGCTATTCCCATGTGAAAAAGTTGGCATTTGGACTTTTCACTGCTTACATAATTTTGAACAGGGAAAGGGCACGACAGTAAGTAAAATAAGGGATGACTTGAATATACGAAAAACAACAAAGTATACGAAAACAGCCATTCACAAAAACCAGACATTACTCCCCACAATTGAGGAGTAATGTTTTTTCTTTTGCACCAGCTTGTCAACAAATCTATAAAAATCGGTATTTTCTCTTAAATAACTTTATATAGTAATAGTAGTGGGACGAATATACATTACTCATCATGAACTTATTCACCAAATAGATTAAGAGGGCAGGAGGGAATAGATTTGCTTCACATTGTTGCCTGTATAAAGCAAGTACCCGATACGAAAGTAATTAAGATGAATCCGAAAACGAATACGATGGACCGAGCAAGTGCACCGGCGATATTAAATCCTTATGATGCCCACGCGGTAGAAGAGGCTGTCCGCCTGAAAAATAAACATGGAGGATGTGTATCGGTCGTCACGATGGGTCCACCACCAGCAGTCAAAGCCATTAGGAAATGTATAGAGATTGGTGCGGATGAGGGGTATATGATTTCAGACAGAGCTTTTGCCGGAGCGGACACGTTAGCAACCAGTTACGCACTGACAAAGGCAATCAATAAAATCAGTGAAATCAAACCGATCGATTTAATTATCTGTGGGAAAATGACCATTGACGGTGATACAGGACAAGTAGGGCCCGGCATTGCCCGGCGTCTTGATATCCCCCCATTGACGTCTGTCAATAAAGTCGTCGAAATCCAAAAAGAGGATGGCTATATGGTGGTTCATAGGAAACTTGAAGATGGTCATGAAGTCGTAAAGACTACACTGCCTTGCTTGCTTTCCGTAGAAAAGGAAATTAACGAAGTTCCATACTCTACTTTTCCAAATATGCTTAAGGCTGCACGCTATCAACCTGTCATCTGGTCTGTTAATGATTTAGAGGATATCGACCGGAAACAGCTAGGTTTAAAGGGCTCCCCAACCATTGTTGCAAAAGTTTGGGCCCCACCCAAACCAGAGGGTGGAAAGCTATTTGAGGGCAACTCGGACGAACAGGTACAACAGTTGCTTTCGGTGGTGTTGGAAAAGAAAGAGTTGTTTACAGAAATGAGGGGATCAAAGTGAGTTTTGAGGATTATAGCGGGGTCTGGGTTTTCATTGAAGAAAATGAAGGGAAGATTGCACCGGTTTCCTTGGAACTGCTTGGGGCCGGGCGAACGCTTGCGGACAAACGTGGGGTGGAGCTTGCTGGCATAATGATTGGTGAAAATGTGACAGGACTTGCTGATACAATTTTTGAATATGGAGCAGACACGGTTTATGTATATGATCAACCGATCTTTAAGCTCTATCGTACTGAATCTTTTATGAAAGCATTACTTCATTGCAGTGAAAAGTACAAGCCAGAAATCATTCTGTACGGGGCCACATCGACCGGAAAAGATCTTGCAAGTGCCGTGGCGACAGATCTTCCAACGGGCTTAACTGCTGACACAACCGAACTGGATGTGGAAGAGGATACAGGACTCCTTTTGGCAAGCCGTCCGGCATTCGGGGGCAATATCATGGCGACCATCCTCTGTAAAAAGTACCGACCACAAATGGCGACTGTCCGTCCGAAAGTGATGAAAGCTCTGCAACCTGAGAAGGGTCGCAACGGTAAGTTAGTTCCAGAGCAAATTGATATAAAAGAAGAAGATATGCGGACAAAAGTTTTAAAGATTGTAAGGGAAACCACCAAGAAAATAAGAATAGATGAAGCGGATATTGTCGTGGCAGGAGGAAAAGGTCTTGGAAGTGAACAAGGATTTGAACTTGTCCATCAACTTGCAAGAACGCTTGGAGGAGTGGTTGGTGCGAGCCGTGATGTAGTAGAAGCGGGCTGGATCGGGCACCATCATCAGGTCGGACAGACAGGAGTAACGGTAACACCAAAGATTTATTTTGCCATAGGTATCTCCGGTGCCATCCAGCATATTGTGGGAATGAAGAATTCAGGAATAATTATCGCCATTAATAAAGATCCTGATGCGGCCATTTTCAATTCTTGTCATTATGGGATCGTCGGTGATGCTTTCGAAATCGTACCTTTGCTAGTAAAGGAATTTCATAAAGCTTTACACGGAGAGGAGGTCGAGGTTTAATATGCCGGAAAAGTTTGATTGTATCGTGGTTGGGGCAGGGCCAGCGGGTATCTCTTGTGCATATGAACTCGCTAAGGGCGGTGCGAATGTTCTTTTGTTGGAAAGAGGGGAATACCCTGGGTCTAAAAATGTAATGGGCGGAGTTTTATACAGAAAGATGATGGAGGATATTATTCCAGAATTTCATAAAGAAGCCCCGCTTGAAAGGCCAATTGTCGAGCAACGTTTTATGATGATGGACAAGGAATCAGCCGTTACATTCGGTTACAAAGGCCTAGAGTGGGCACAGGAACCATATAATAATTTTACCGTCCTAAGGGCAAAGTTTGATCAATGGTTTGCAGGTAAAGCGGTGGAGCAGGGAGCATTACTTGTTAATGAAACGGTGGTACTAGAGTGTATCGTTGAAAACGGAAAAGTGGTGGGGGTAAGGACGGATAGGCCTGACGGTGAGGTCTATGCGGATGTAGTGGTCCTTGCAGATGGAGTGAATTCCTTACTCGGTAAATCGCTTGGTTTCCACAAGGAATACCGGCCTGATGAAGTGGCCCTTGCCACAATGGAAATCATTAAACTAGACAGTAAGGTAATTGAAGACCGCTTTAATCTGGAAAAGAACCAAGGTTGTACCATTGAGCTTTTGGGAGATGCCACGAGAGGTATTCTTGGTACAGGATTTCTGTATACCAATAAAGACACTTTAAGTATCGGGGTCGGAACACTTCTATCTGGATTAATCGAGCATAAAATAAGACCATATGAACTGTTGGAGTATGTGAAGACACATCCAATGGTCCGACCGTATCTTGCTGGCGGGGAACCTGTTGAATACTTGGCCCATCTGATTCCTGAAGGTGGATTGAAATCAATGGGACGTATCGTGGCTGATGGGGTATTAGTGGTAGGGGACGCGGCACAGCTCGTGAATGCCATCCACCGTGAAGGATCGAACCTTGCCATGACCTCCGGAAGGTTAGCGGCCGCCACTATTCTTGAAGCCATGTCAGTCGGAGATTTTTCCGAACGAACGCTGGATCAATATAGGGTCAACCTCATGAAGAGCTTTGTTGGTCAGGATATGAAAAAATACAAGGATTCCACCCATCACTTTAATAAGTTTCCACAGTACTTCGACCAGTACATCCCGATGGTCAACCGTGCAGCCAGCCAGATGTTTACAGTTGATGGTAAATCGAAATGGGAGAAGCAGAAAAAGATATGGAAGGATCTTGGCTCACCAAAAGAAAAACTCAAACTAGCCCGAGACGCATACAGGGCATGGAAGGTGATGAAATAATGAGTGAACAGAAAAAGGGTCAGTCTATCGAAGAAAAACAATATCTTGTTCGTTTCAACGCCGATACCAAATCTCACTTGACCGTGATGGATGAAGACATATGTTTGACTAAATGTCCCGATAAAATTTGTACTATTTTTTGCCCTGCGGAAATTTACAAATGGGAGAATATTAGAATGCATGTAGGTTATGAGGGATGTCATGAGTGTGGAAGCTGCCGAATAGGTTGTCCTCATCAGAATATTAAATGGGAATATCCTAAAGGCGGTCATGGAATAGTGTTCCGTTTAGCTTAAAAGTCTACCGCATTAGCGGTGGGCTTTTTTGTGGGAATTGGTAAAGAAAGGAGTACAGAAGGAGGGGACGAAGGTTTTTATGTATATTCTTTCACAAACATTTACAAAAAGAAAAACATGGTGTTTTTCTTTTTTATACTTTTCTTCCTTATCCAGCGATGGTATAAAGCTGCCCGTCACTGGCAATCCGTTCCACTTCAGCGGTGTAGTCAATGGCTTCATCAATGGATAAGAAGAAGGTAGAAACATATAGGGGATGCTTATAATCAAAACCCCCACCTATTTCTGCCGGGAACACCACTACTTGCCAATGGTAATAATCTTCTCCCGACCCCATTGCTCTACCTTCGAGGGCAATCAACCAATGGCTATAATTATCACAACACTCTAAATCCGTCACTTTTTCTAGAAAAATCACAAGATCATCCTTATTGATTGGAATCAATGACTTTGGGTAAAATTCTCCGTAATTAGGAGCTTCTCTCATATACATCTCTCCTTTACATGAAATGGGGGTAAGTAGTAGTTGTATTATTATATGAAGGACCACCTTAAATATTTTGTGTTTTTTGAAAATTTAATTTTAATTTATACAAAAGGCCAGGTCCCAATGGAACCTGGCCTTTACTTACCATTTATCTATGATGAAAGAAATCACTGAATGCTTTCACAAACTCAATTCCCTGAAATAACAAGAGACTTATTGATGTGAACGAAAAAAAGCTGATGGCTATGATGCGAACCCATAACATGATCACATTCCTCCTTCATTATTTTGGTGGATCAGAATGAGGCAGATCATCATCACATCAAATATAGCTCCCCTGGTAAAAAACAGTCACAAGGTGGAAATTCAATTTGGTATAAGGTTGTTCTGGAATGAGGGAGATGAAGGTTTTTCTATTAGGATTATGGTAAGACACTGTCCCCGAAATGCCATCGTCATCAAGTTTTTCATTCAATGGGGCATTCTCCATCTCAAAATAAAAGGATTTCTCATAGATAGCTAGAATATTATTGGGAGTGGAATGGTCCACATGAATCTGGACAGTCAATAGGAAAATAGCAAACATCAAAACTACTCTCAATAAATACATTCCATCCCTCCCCTCCATACATAATGTTATTAACATCTTAATTGATTCACAAGGTAAATAACAGTGTATGTTTTTGACAAATTTCTTCAATTATAAAAAGGAGTGGTCGTATTGAACCAAACGGAAATGTTAACAGAAATTCAACAACTCGAGAAGGAAATACTTGAAAAGAAAAAGCAATTGGCAGAAATGAAACGCAATATAGAAAAAGAGAAAGTCGATAATTATGTGTTTTCTTCTTTTCATAATGGAAGGGTAACCTTGGAAGAGTTGTTTGAAGATAAAAATGAATTATTCGTGGTTCACAATATGGGGAAAAGCTGTAACTATTGCACGATGTGGGCAGACGGATTTAATAGTGTTTACCATCATATTCGCAGGAAGGCAGCTTTTGTCGTTTCTACACCTGATGCACCAGAAATTCAGGAAAATTTCGCAGCAGAAAGAAGCTGGATCTTCCCGGTTGTCTCCACAAAAGGAACAACGTTCAAAGAAGACATGGGGTTTGTTGTGGATGAAGGGTTTTACCCAGGCGTGACGGTTTTTTCAAAGGATGACAATGGGGTTATATACCGTCATGCAAGCTCCTTTTTCGGACCTGGAGATGATTTCTGTTCCGTATGGCCGTTATTTGATTTGCTTCCATCAGGATACGAAGATTATAAACCAAGTAAAAAAATCAATGAGCGATCACCATATCAATTGACAAATAACATTGCTGTTCAAGTGAAGGAGTATGAAAAAGCTATACAATTTTATCACCGGATTCTAGGTTTTAAAACCGAGAAAAGTACAGATTCTGAAACACTATTTACTATGAACGGGATGAATTTTTATATTGAGAATCATAATAAGGGTCATGTTGATTCCGTATTTTTTGAATTTGCTGTTGATAACATTGAGGATGCAAAGGGAGTCTTAATCGAAAATAACTGCACCATAACGAAGGAGTTTAGCGAGAAGAGTATGATGGTAAGTGACCCTTATGGATTAAAATTTCATCTATTCCAAGTGTAGGTACCAGGGTTGGAATCGCTTTTCTTTTTGAATAGCGGTTCTTTTTGATATACTGGGCTAAATATAGTAATAGTTTAGAAGGGAATTACGTGCACCTATGAAACTAGTATCTTGGAATGTGAATGGAATTAGAGCTTGTGTTAAAAAAGGATTCATGGATTACTTTAATGAGATGGATGCGGATATTTTCTGCATTCAGGAAACGAAACTTCAAGAGGGACAAATCGACTTAGATACCCCAGGGTATTATCAATATTGGAACTATGCAATCAAAAAAGGATATTCAGGCACAGCTGTTTTCACTAAAATTAAACCACTGCAAGTGTGTTATGGATTGAATCAGGAAAAGGTCGAAGAGTGTGAACCAGAAGGAAGGATCCTCACACTTGAGTATGAGGATTTTTTCTTAGTGAACGTGTACACTCCAAACTCTCAGCGAGATTTGGCCAGACTCCCTTTCAGACTGGATTGGGAGGACCGCTTCTTAGCTTACATAAAAATGCTTGATCAGGAGAAATCCGTCATTTTATGCGGCGACTTGAACGTAGCACACACTGATATCGACTTAAAAAATCCTAAATCCAACCGCAACAATTCTGGCTTTACTGAAGAAGAAAGAGGTAAGATGACCAGATTGCTAGGAGAAGGTTTTACCGATACATACCGCCACTTTCATCCTGATTTGACAGACAAATACACTTGGTGGTCATATATGAATAAGGTTCGAGAGAGAAATATCGGTTGGCGCATTGATTATTTCATTGTTTCCGATAAATTACGTGATTCGTTGAAGGGTGCTGAAATCCATTCTCATATTATGGGAAGTGACCATTGCCCTGTAGTACTTATTTTGATTAAATAACGCAACTGGAGGTACTGAAAAATGAAAGTATTGATGAATGATGAGATTGTGGAAAGAAATGAAGCAAAAGTGGATATTGAAGACAGAGGGTATCAGTTTGGCGATGGGGTATATGAGGTTGTCAACATTTACGAGGGAGTTCCATTTACCTTAAAAGAACATATTACAAGATTGTATCGAAGTGCTTCTGAAATTGGAATAAAGATGCAGAAGGAGCCTGCACAGTTAAGTACGAAACTACTTGAGCTTATAGAATGTAATAACATGACAAATGGAGGACTCTACCTCCAGATTTCAAGAGGAGTCTCTAACAGGACACACCATTATGATCAAACACTAACTCCACAACTCGTTGCATATCCCCTTCCCTTTAAAAATGTACAGGACGCTCAATCAAAGGGAGTGGAAACCATAACTGCCGAGGACTTAAGATGGCTTCGATGCGATATAAAAAGCCTAAACTTACTCTACAATATTATGGTCAAGCAAAAAGCAAGCGAGGCGGGGGCATTTGAGTCAATTCTTATTAGAGACGGGATTGTTACGGAAGGTTCTTCTTCTAATATCTTCATTGTCAAAGAGGGGATTCTCCAGACCCATCCAGCCAATAACTTGATTTTGAATGGGATTACGAGAACGAAGCTGTTAGAAATCATGGATGCGAACGGGTGGGACTATAAACTAGAATCCTTCCATAAAGAGGAACTGATGGCGGCTGATGAAGTATTCCTTACATCAACAACCAGTGAAGTCATGCCTATCATAAAAATTGATGGCGTCACATTTTCTGAAGGAAAGCCTGGTCCATATACAAGAAAATTTCAAACAGCATTTCGTGAAGCAGTCAATTCGGAAACAAAATCGACAAGAGAAAAAGCATAGAGACCTAATCTCTATGCTTCAGACTGTTGACAAACTATAGATTAGTTTGGTTATTACCTATAACAGTTGATCTCCGTTACAGGAGCTTCGCTTTCCGCGGGCAGTCCGGAAGCCTCCTCGGGCTACGCCCTGCGGGGTCTTCCATGTCCTTTCCTCCCGCAGGAGTCTACGCTCCTTTCACTGCGATCAACGGGGAAACTATAACTTCAAATGACTTAGTCTACACACTGAAGCATAGAGACCTAATCTCTATGCTTTTCTTATGTCTTCTTTACTTGCGAAGGGGGTATACCCATCCACTTTTTAAACATCCTATTAAAATACGATTGATCACAATATCCTAAGTGATCAGCGATTTCCTTAATCGTCATTTTTGTTGTACTAATTAAATTCCAAGCATTATTGATTCGAGTCTGATGAAGGTATTGGATCGGTGTGATTCCTATCACTTCTTTAAACAAAACTGTTACATAATTCGGAGTCACCCCAATTAAAGTTGCCAATTCTTCTATTGTAATGTTCCTGCGATAATGCTGAAGAATATATTCTTGCATGTCTCGGACTGAAGATTCTTTTACAGGGGAAGTATGCCATTCTGCTTTCTCCTGAGCAATCATGATGAGAAGTTCCAATAAAATATTCTGAGACAATTCTTCGTGAAAAACTCTTTTACTAAGCCACTGCTCATTTAAAAAAGTCAGTCGTTGTTCATAATAAGCTGACTTACGTGGTTTGAATAAAACAATCTCATTTTCTATAAAATTTTGATAGGCTGTCTCTCTTTTCTCAAAAACGACGGTATATTTACGATGTCCTTCGTTTTTATCGTTTTTCCAGGACCTAATGTACATGGAAGGAATGAATAAAAGATCTCCTTTGGTCATTTGCATAAGCCTATCTTCTACCTGGTAATGAACTTTCCCTTCTGTCACATAAACAAGCGTGTCTAAACCTTTTGCTTTTTCTACGTCCCAATGTGGGGAAATGTCATGGAAAACCCCATGAATAATGGGCATCACACTCTCTCCATTCTATTAAAATCGATGAATCATCCAACTAATAAAGTTTTGTTTATTTTCACACAACAAAAAATTTTGTATGATAATTATATCATTTTCAGTAAGGTATTTAATTGCACAATTAATACATATGCATGAAATATACAAGGTTCTTCCAATTAACTGGATGAAAGGGGCAAAAGAGATGCCAACCAACGAATATAAATATCTACCAACTAAAGTAAAAGAGTTTTTTGATCGTCAGTTTTTTGATTCTTATGCACTATTTGAAGCTTCGCGAAATCAACGAACCGGTTTATATGCAGATGGATATATGACCCTTGGAGAAAATCCTGATTTTCGCTGCTCCATTGCTGCCACTGGTGTCGGTCTGATCAGCCTCGCTATTGCTGATTTAGAAGGTTGGGATGAAAATGCCTCTACTAAGGCTCTAATAACCTTGCAAGGGGTATCCGGGGAAATAGAGGGATGCCAGGTTGCCAGAGATGAAAAATCTGGTTTCTTTGCCCACTTTGTAGATATGGAAATAGGAGAAAACCTGGATTCGGAGTTTTCTACAATCGATACGACCCTTCTCCTGACGGGTGCACTATTTGCAGGAAATCATTTTGCTAAAAAAGAGCCAAAAATCCTGGAGATGGCAGAAAAACTTCTTTACTCTATCAATTGGAGTATCGTTGTTGCAGATAAAGATAAGGGTGTCATTAACATGATATCAAAGGACGGGGAAGGGATTGCCCCGCTACCGGCTTATAATGAATATGTAATGGTCTCTTACCTTGCTTTATTGGGGAAACCACAGGATGAAAACATCGAGGCACTTTGGTTGAACAATTTTGAAGAAGATAAAATCAAGGAACTTCCCCAAGAAGAGTTTCGTGGACTAGCCGTTCTAAACGATCATCCCGGGGCGTTTTTATCATCATTTGTTCATCAGTTTCCTTATTATCTAGTTCCTGAGTATGCAGAAAGTACAACTTATCAGGAATACTACAAGAATGCTTGTCTTGCCGACAGAATGAAGTGGAAAGAGCTTGAGGATGTTCCATCTTATATTTGGGGGTATGGTGCTGGCCCGAATGACGGGCTATTCGGAGGTTATCATGCTGACAGAATCAATGATGCCCCACACAATATTGCCTCGTCTTACATTATTGGGGGCTATCTACCGGTATATCCTGCTGGTATTTATGACCTGTATGCACAATATTCCCTACACATCCCATATGATGTGTACTCTAACTCTGAGGATAAAGAGGATGAAGAAAAGTTCAAAGCTGCTTACAAATACGGATTACACCGCATATCCTGGTGGCATCTTGAGCAACCAAACCGCTGGTATCCTACAAAAGTAACCCTAATCGACTGGAGCAGCATGCTCTATGGTCTAGCTGCATTCAAACATGGCATCACACTATTCAGCTCAAAACTACCTAGAGTTAATTCGGTTTTGAATAAGTAAAAGAAGAATTTATGTTGCTGAGATCAACAGTAATTGCAACCTTCAGGCAGGACCAACTATGGTTACTGCCTCTTTACATTAGAAAACTAGACAAATCCTAGTGAACATGATATTTTTTGGGAACACAGGAAAATTTTTAGGGGGTATAAATAATGAGTAATCTATCTACCATGGAAAAATACGCTGAACTTGCCGTTAAAGTCGGTGTTAATGTACAAAAAGGTCAAACACTTATTGTAAACGCTGACATTGCGACAGCACCTTTCGTTAGACTTGTTGCCAAAAAAGCATATGAAGCAGGAGCAAAACTAGTTCAGATTGAATGGGCCGATGAGCAAGTGACAAGAATCCGTTATGATATAGCACCGGACGAATCATTTGAATATTTCCCTAGCTGGAGAGCGGAAATGCTTGAGAAAGCATACGAAGAAGGGGCTGCAATGCTTGCTATCACGTCCGTAAACCCAGACTTGTTAAAAGGTGTAGATGCTTCCAAAATTGCAAATTTACAAAAGGCGGCAGGTGAAGCAACCAAAGGCTATCGGAAAATGATTATGGCCGATAAAATAAGTTGGTCCATAGTGGCAGTTCCATCTAAAGGTTGGTCAGCTAAAGTCTTCCCAAATTTGACTGAACAAGAACAAGAAGAAAAATTATGGGAAGCTATTTTTCATGCAACAAGAGCAAATCTTGAGGATCCTGTCCAAGCGTGGATGGACCACAAAGAAAAACTTAGTGAAAAAGTGGAATTCCTTAACAACAAAAAGTTTAAATCCCTACATTACAAAGCAGAAGGAACAGACTTAACGATCGAGTTAGCTGAAAAGCATGTTTGGATTGGCCCTGAAAGCATTAACGAAAATGGGGTCGCCTTTATAGCCAACATGCCAACTGAAGAAGTATTCACCACTCCTCTGAAGACAGGTGTGAAAGGTACGGTTAGAAGCTCCAAACCACTAAACTATGGTGGAAACATGATTGATAACTTTTCCATCACTTTTGAAAATGGAAAAATTGTTTCCTTTGAGGCAGAGGAAGGTTATGAAACATTACAAAAGTTGATTGAAACAGATGAGGGTTCACAATATTTAGGAGAAGTTGCACTTGTACCACATGAATCACCTATTTCAAATACAAATCTTATTTTCTATAACACGTTATTTGATGAAAATGCTTCTCATCATTTGGCAATTGGAAATGCTTATTCTTTCGCTCTCGAAGGTGGCAAACAGATGTCAGAAGAAGAACTTGAAGCAGCAGGGGCAAATTCGAGCATTACCCACGTTGATTTCATGATTGGATCAAGTGACATGGATATTGACGGGATTACCCAAGATGGAGAAAGAATACCTTTGTTCCGCCAAGGTAATTGGGCATAATCCGCTGAATAAATATTCCTTAGCCTATACGTAGGACGAGTTTCATGCATAGATTGTATAGTAGTCTACGTGAAGGAGGGAATTGTATGTCAGGTGGCAGTTATGGTGGAGGATTTGCACTGATTGTGGTGCTTTTCATTATTTTGATTATCGCAGGTGCAGGAGCGTTAAGATACTAACTTAACAAATATAGCGAATGGTTGGAGTGTCTTCCAACCATTTTTTTCTTATTCATGTAAGTACAAGCATAGGGGAGGTAAAAGAATGGCTCAGTTACAGGACAAATTGTTGCTACCAAATGGGGTTGAAATAAAAAACAGATTCTTTAAAGCAGCCATGAGCGAAGGAATGTCCGATAAACTCAACAGACCGACAAAAAAACTGGTTCGTCTATATAAAACATGGGCAGAAAGTGAAGCAGGTATTGTAGTGACAGGTAATGTCATGGTTGACAAACGAGCACTTGGTGAGCCTCGAAACGTCGTAGTGGAAAATGAAAAAGATCTAGATTTGTTAAAGAGTTGGGCTAATGCAGGAACAAAGAATGGAACTCACCTTTGGATGCAAATCAATCACCCAGGCAAACAGGTATTTAAAGGAATCGTAAAAGAAGCTGTTGCCCCGTCCAAAGTGGAATTTGATCCAAAACTTCAACGCTACTTCCCTGTGGCGAGGGAGCTGCAAGAAAAAGAGATAATTGACATAATCCAACGATTTGCCAATACGGCTAAAATTGCCAAGAAAGCAGGATTCACGGGTGTTCAGCTTCATGGTGCCCATGGTTATCTCATCAGTCAGTTTTTATCACCTCGACATAATAAAAGAACAGACCAGTGGGGGGGGGCACTCGAAAACCGGATGAGGTTTCTGTTGGAAATCTTTAAAGGAGTTCGAAAAGAAGTTGGAAACTCTTTCCCGATAGGAGTCAAGCTTAATTCTGCAGACTTTATGAAGGCTGGTTTTTCAGAGGAAGAAGCACTACAGGTTATCAAAACATTGGATCAACTGGGTATAGACTTGATTGAAATATCAGGGGGTTCCTATGAAAGTCCGCAAATGACAGGGCTAAATATAAAAGAGAGCTCTAAAAGAAGGGAAGCGTACTTTCTTGAATTTGCAACAAAAGCCAGGAAGGTATCAAAAGCACCGCTTGTTGTCACCGGAGGATTCAGGACGTTAAGTGGAATGGAGGAAGCAATACTTGAAGGGGCAACAGCCATGGTAGGGTTGGCTCGCCCCATGGCCGTCTATCCACATCTCCCTAAGGAGCTATTACAAGGTGAACGCGAATCTATTAAACTAAAACCAAGAAAGACAGGAATAAAACTGGTGGACCAAACCGCCATGCTAGAATTGACATGGTATAGCAACCAGTTAGAGCGAATAGGGAAAGGCCAGGCAACAAACCCAGGACTGTCTCCTAAGGTGGCGTTATTACAGACAATGTGGAAAAATGGATTGGATGTCTTTCAAATGAGAAGAGTATAATGCCGAGGGAGTTACCTATAGGATAGGAGCTCCCTTTTTTGAGGCAAAATATTATTATTTGAAGAAACTTCATGTTACTATATTTCCATTCACTAAATAAATTTTCCAAAGGGGAAAAACAAATGAAGCACATCATAACAGATTTCCTTGATTCATATAAAAGTGATTTTTACGAGATCAGTAATTATATAGGTGAAAATCCTGAGCTTGGACATGAGGAATTCAAATCGGCCAAAGTTCTTTCAGACAAACTTTCAGAGCATGGATTTGATATAGAATTAGGGATATGTGGGTTGCCAACTGCTTTTGAGGCTGTTTTTGACAGTGGGAAACCGGGTCCAACCATCGGATTTATGTGTGAATATGATGCCCTACCTGAGATAGGACATGCTTGCGGTCATAATTTAATTGGTACGATGGGTATAGCAGCCGGGATTGCTACAAGTAAAGTATTACAGGAAACTGGAGGCAAAGTTATTGTATATGGTACTCCTGCCGAAGAGACCAAGGGCGGTAAAGTGACAATGGCTGACCAGGGTGTCTTTGATAAATTAGATGTAGCAATGATGGTCCATCCATTGCATTCCTATGTAAAGAGCGGGTCCTCGCTTGCGATGGATGCGATACAATTTGAATTCTTTGGGAAACCGGCACATGCTGCCGCTAATCCGGAAAAAGGAATTAATGCACTGGATGCAGTTATTCAGACTTTTAATGGAATCAATGCACTGAGACAACATGTTACCAGCGATACCCGTATTCATGGAATCATTCCTGAAGGCGGAAAAGCTGCAAATGTAGTGCCAGATTATGCTGTCGCTCAATTCTACGTTCGCGCCAAAACACGCAGCTATGTGAATGAATTGGTAGAAAAAGTGAAATCTATAGCAGAAGGCGCTGCGATGATGACCGGTGCAACAATGAAAGTGTCCAACTATGAACTATCCTACGATAACATGGTGACCAATGAAACACTTTCAGATATCTTTACAGAACAGCTGATATCACTTGGAGTGGACACCGGAGAGATTGTTGAAAATAGAGATGGATCTGGCTCCTTAGATATGGGAAATGTAAGTCTGGTAGTGCCGTCCATTCATCCGTATATAAAAATCTGTAATGAGTTATATAGTTGCCATACCACTGAATTCCGGGATGCAGCATTGAGTGAGGAAGGAAAAGAAGCAATGATCCTTGGTGCAAAATCCATGGCAACAACTGCTTATGAACTTTTAACCAAACAAGACCTTCTTGTGAAAATAAAAGATGAGTTCGAAAAAGCTCCAAAGTAAGAAAGGAGAATATATAATGACTGTTCGTAATAGCCATAAACCATTATCTGTTTTGGATTTGGCCCCGATTGTGGAAGGAAGTAATGCTCAAACATCTTTTAAAAATAGTGTGGAACTTGCAAAACATGTGGAAAGTCTAGGATTTACCCGATATTGGCTTGCCGAGCACCATAATATGCGAGGAATCGCAAGCTCTGCTACTTCTGTCGTGATCGGACATATAGCAGGTGCAACAAAATCAATAAGAGTTGGTTCCGGTGGCATTATGCTACCAAACCATGCTCCGCTTGTCATTGCAGAACAGTTCGGGACGTTGGAATCCTTGTATCCTGGGAGAATCGACCTCGGGCTCGGCCGTGCACCAGGAAGTGATCAACTGACTGCTGCCGCACTTAGACGAGAGCGCAGAACAGGAGGAGAGGATTTTCCTAACCAGTTAGCGGAATTACGTTCCTATTTTCACCCAGATGGAACCACTAAGGTAAAAGCGGTACCTGGAGAAGGATTGGATGTTCCTATTTGGTTGCTTGGTTCAAGCGGCTTTAGTGCAAAGCTTTCTGCAGACCAAGGGCTGCCTTTTGCTTTTGCCAGTCATTTTTCCCCAGACTATACGCTGCCTGCACTTCAAATCTATCGTAGTTCTTTTAAACCATCTGAGCATATGGAAAAGCCATATGCCATGATTGGAGTGAACGTAATTGCTGCTGATAGTGATGAGGAAGCGGAATACTTAGCGACATCGATTCAGCAACAGTTCCTTAATTTGATTCGTGGCAACCCAGGTCAGTTGAAGCCACCAGTGGAAGATATGGACTCTCTTTGGAGTGAGTATGAGAAAAATGTGGTTGCACAACAATTGAAATATACAGTTACAGGTAATGCAGAAACAGTAAGGAAAAAGCTTGAAGCAATTTTGGAAGAAACACAAGCGGATGAAATAATTGTGAATACACATGTGTATGACCAACAAGCTAGATTAAGATCGTATCAGATACTTGCAGATACGTGGTTTGGAAAATAGTCACATTGAAGCCTCTACCTTTTTTGGGTAGAGGTTTTTGTTTTTGGGGAAGAAGTGGATGGTGACATTCGTTTATAATTTAGTGATTAATTTTAATATGCCGAGGAGGAGAGAGATCTTACCATATATCAATCGACATGAAGACAACCACGAGCTTTTTTTGAAGTTGAAATTGTCATCATAAGGAGGATGAAGACAATCTTGAGCGATTATTGAAGTTGAGATGGTCTTCATAAGGTGGATTAGGACAATCTTAAGCGATTATTGAAGTTGAGATTGTCCTCATAAGGTGGATGAAGACCATCTTGAGCAATTATTGAAGTTGAGATGGGCCTCATAAGGTGGATGAAGACCATCTGGAGCGATTATTGAAGTTGAGATGGTCTTCATAAGGTGGATGAAGACCATCTGGAGCGATTATTGAAGTTGAGATGGTCTTCATAAGGTGGATGAAGACCATCTTGAGCCATTTTTGAAGTTGAAATTGTCTTCATAAGGTGGATGAAGACAATCTTGAGCGATTATTGAAGTTGAAATTGTCTTCATAAGGTGGATGAAGACCATCTGGAGCGATTATTGAAGTTGAGATGGTCATAATAAGGTGGATGAAGACCATCTTGAGCCATTTTTGAAGTTATAATTGTCTTCATGTGCCAAGAAGTCATTGGAAATAATTATTATTAGACACTAAAAATTATAAATCCTAGCTACAAGCTAGGTATTCCAAGAAATCATTGAATCTTTTTCCTTTAATCGATTTGGAAATTCATGTATTCTTAAAATTAAGAGATAAAGAAAGGATGGGGGCTTCAATGAAAAAGATATTATTGATGATAATCATGTTGTTTATACTAGCCGGGTGTCAAAAAGAACCCGTCAATCCTTATGATGTATTAAACGACTACATTACCACGTGGGAGGAACAAGATTTCTCAAGTATGTATGAGGAATATCTCCAATCGGCTTCAAAAGAGAATGTACCACAGCAACTTTTTGAAGAAAAACATAAAGAGGTTTATGAGCTTTTTGAAATGGAAAATCTACAAGTTGAATTGTTGGATCAGGAAGTTGAATGGGAAGAACAAGAGACCGTCACCATTCCAGGTAAGATCACTTATGATACATTTGCTAGAGAAATAGATTACGAAGTGAACATTGTTATGGACAAGGTGTTGGATGAAGAAGAAAACGAGCATTGGTATATCCAGTGGGAACCCAGTTTTATTTTTCCAGAATATGATTTGACAGATGAGTTTGTTATAGATTACACCAATGCAACTCGTGGAGAAATTTTAGACAGTAAGGGGAACAAGCTTGCTGCAAATGAGGAAGTGATGAATCTTCATATTACTCCTGAAAAATTCGATGCTGATAAGGATCTAACACAACTAGCTCAAATGATTGATATGTCAGAAGAAGATATAATTAAAGAATATACTGTAAGTTGGGCTCAACCCCACTATGCAATGGTAATTAAAGATTTTCGTGAGAAAGATCAATCTTTAATTTGGCAAATTGTAAATGAATTTGAAGGTGTGGGGAATAATAGATCAATTGAGCGAGTCTACCCCTATGCAGAGGCAACAGGCCATTTGGTAGGTTATATCAGGGAAATCAATGCTGAAGAATTAGAAGAGTATGAAGGATATATACCTGGTGATAGACTTGGAGTAAAGGGTATTGAAGGTATATATGAACAACAACTTAGAGGCATAAAAGGCATGGAAGTAACCCAAATAAAAGAAGACGGATCGAAAAAAACAATAGCAAGAACTGAACCCGTTCGTGGAAAAGATATCACTTTGACTATCGACGCCGACATGCAGGCTAAACTCTATGAGACTATGAAGGATGATGCCGGTCTTGCGACTGTCATTGATCCTACAACAGGGAAAGTACTCAGCTTAGTTAGTACGCCGGCATATGATCCCAATTATTTCACGATGGGTCCCACACAGAGTAAAGAGGATAGGTTTACTAAATTGGGAATTGATTCAAACCTAAATCGTTTCCCATACACCTATTCCCCAGGTTCCACCATGAAACTCCTAACTGCCATTATCGGTCTGGAAAGCGGCAAGCTTGACCCTAACCACCAATATGATATCCCTGACAAACAATGGGATATCGGAGGAAGTAAAGTGACAAGGGTATATGAAGACGATAAGAAAGTGGATCTAGTTAGTGGTTTGAACAACTCAGACAATATTTACTTTGCTAAAGCCGCTTTAGACATTGGAATAGAGGATTTTAAAGAGGGATTGACGAAATTAGGTATTGGGGAAGAACTTCCTTTCGCATATCCATCTCCATCCGATTCTCAAATTTCGAACACCGGCTCCTTTGATAATGAGGTCCTATTGGCACATACTGCGTATGGACAAGGGGAAATCTTGTTGAACATTGTGCACCTAGCTAGCATTTATGGTGGAGTGGTCAATGACGGAGCGATGATGAAGCCATTATTGCTTGAGGAAGAGTCATCCGAAGAATGGAAGGATATCGTGTCCCCTGAAAATGCTAAACTGCTTCAAGACAATCTCAGAAAAACTGTAACAGAAGGAAAATCTAGTGTGGCGAACCTCCCTGGCCGTGAAATTGCCGGGAAGACTGGTACAGCTGAAATCAAGAAAGAAGAAAGGTTGGAGAATGGCCTTTGGGTTTCTTATGATCAGAAAGACCCGACATTGTTAACCGCAATGCTGATTGAGGATGTTATCGACAGAGGCGGAAGCAGATACACGATAGAATTGACTAACAAATTCTACGAAGCTCTTTCAAACTAAATACGGGCAGGTGTTATTAATGGAGGGTTATATCAGTGTATCCATGCAAAGAAAAAAAGAAATCGTCACCAAGATCGTTAATGAATGGGACCCGATGTATCTACTTGCAATGGGAGCTGGGGAAGACAGGTACCAACATGAGATAGAAAAAATGGTAGATGCACTACAACAAGTTAACACGGTAGACGAATTTGCTGAACGGATTAAACAGTATATGGATCATTCTTTTTCAACTGATTTTTCCTCCATAACATGCTTGCAAGTTGAGGTTTTAATTTGGGAAGAAGTGAATAAATAAAAAATAGGGAATTGCTTATGTGGCAATTCCCTTTAGTATTTTAGATTATCCTTAGCCCTTAGCAGCTTGAAGTTGCAATGCAATTTTAATCTGATCTCCAACCAGCACGCCGCCAGCTTCAAGTGGAGCATTCCATGTTAAGCCATAGTCGCTGCGCTTAATTTTGCCTTCTACTGCAAAACCGGCCTTTTCATTTCCCCATGGGTCTTGGCCAGTTCCTTCGAAAACAACAGAGAAGGTCTCTGATTTTTTTGTACCGTGAAGGGTAAGTTCTCCCGTAACGTTGTATTCGTCTTCGTCCGTTTTTTCAATGTTTGTCGCCTTAAACGTCATTTTCGGATGGTTATCCACGTCGAAGAAGTCTGCAGAGCGAAGGTGAGCATCACGATCACTGCTACGTGTATCAATACTTGCTACATCCACAGTAAACTCGATATCCGCTGTTGTTAAATCTGTTGGATCTGCGACGATTGTTGCATCATATTCATGAAATCCACCCTTAACTGTAGCGAACATCATGTGTTTCACCGAAAAGTCCACTGTGCTGTGAGATTTGTCAACATTCCATACTGTTTTAGCCATAAATTATTCCTCCTAAATTCCCTTTTAATAAATATCTTTAATTCGAGATTTATAACTTCAAGATAAATTATATGCTCGGTATGATAAATTGTCAACAACTATTTTTTCCTATAATTTACTCTATTTTAAAAATATGAGATGCGAACCGTGACAAGGGAATATTCTTATGATATGTTGCATGAAACACCAAGTTGAGATAAGAGGTGAAATTGTGAAAAAAATAGATGACGGTGAATTAAAGGACTTTGAGGAGCCTTCATTGGAGGATTTTCAAATTACCGAAGAAGAATTAGCAATTAAAAAAAGAAAAAAACAGAAACGTCAAAAGACAATAAAGTATATTACATTTTTTATCATATTGGCCCTATTAGTGAATATATGGGGCATCTTTCCCCGTATCGTAAACGTCCCATCTATACAATTTTTGTTAAAATCCAATGAATTATCAAAAGATAGTGATATACAAACATGGAAGGAAGCTGTAGTAACAATTAACGGAAACGGTAGAAAAGGAACTGGATTTCTCATCGAACCTGATGGAATAATTGTTACAAATCTTCATGTAATTGATAAAATGGAGCTAATACAGGTTTCCTTTTCAAATGGAGAATTTTACTCAGCAGAGATTTTCAAAAAGGATACTGATAATGATATCGCTTTGTTAAAAGTTAGTGGACAGAAAGAAAATCTCCCTTCACTTCCTTTAAGCGATCAACTGATTGAAGCAAATCAACCTATTTATATCATTGGAAATCCCCTCGCACATACTTTCGTTGTAAATGAAGGCACTTCTGGTGAAATGGTACGTGCATCTCTACTTTCGGATGTTTTAATTATTGATGTTCCAGTGCATTCCGGAAACAGTGGGAGCCCTGTCATTACGAAAAATGGTGTAGTGGTAGGGGTGGTATATGCTACATCAAAGGAGAATAAGGGACTTGCTATACCAGCGAAGCAAATACTAGAGCTTTTAGACTCAGATTAAAACTAACATCTAAAGTCTCTAAACACACATTTATAAAGGAGACTTCCACATGGACAAATTGACTATTATTCACTCCACTTCCTTGGATCGAACAAAATTTAAAATTGAGGAAGACATACAGCAATATTTTGAAACGAAAGAAGATTTGCCGACCTTTGTAGAATATATGGAGGATCGGAAGCATTACGTGGAACAAATTTGGTACAACGTATGGCTTAATAAGGTAACAAATGATGTTGCCCGAAAAGAGAAAAAACAAATATTGAGTGAGAGAGGCTTTGAAGTAGAAGGGCTAGATAAGAAAATTATCAACCAACTATTTAAAAACGAGATGAGGGAATATAACCCTTTTGATGCAGTGGAGTGGTTGCATAATTCATCTAATTCAGATCCTTCCGTTTGGGAACAGAAATACATACAGGCTCGTGAGCATTTTCAGAAAAGGATGGAAGAAAAGCGCTTGCAATTACGAATGGATGCTGTTACAGATACGGTTGATCAGGCTGCTCATAAGATAGTGGAAGAAAATCAATCCAACTACTTCTTATATGTCAGACACTTTGTTGCCAAGAAGGTGAAAGAGGACTTACAGAATAACCCAAAGTTTGAGGAAACAGATTCCTATAGAAGGGAAGATGTGTTAAAAGAGGCTGGACCAATGAATGCATCTGACTATCCTACGATGAAGGATTTCTTTAGCGAGCTGACAGGTGCTGTCCATCAAAGCTTTGATTATTATGAGGAGTACTTGGAGTATGAAACGTATTATTTTTTCTATGAAAAAAGGATTACGGATTACCTGTTCGGGTTTCTCCCTGGGCTCATAATGAAAGACCTTCCAAACGAGATGTTATCTGAGTATGCAACCGTCACAACGGAAGAATTTACGGTATCTAAGCTTAGAAAATTAATTGCAAACTCTTTCTACTTATTGGTCAATGACTATATGGAACAACTACAAGAGGAATTTGTCACAGATTTGCTTGAACTTGCAGAACAACCTTTCAACCTCGAAGTTCATGTGCAATATTTAATAAGGGATATCAATGACCGTAAACGTAAAGAAGAAGAGATTCTGGCAGAAATTCAAAGAAAGCAAGAAGAAGAGGAAAGGATGCTAGAAGATATCTTCGGAAGGGAGTATATTCCATCCAATGGTAGGAGCACCCGATACGTTATACATATAGGCGAAACAAACACGGGAAAGACTTTTCAGGCCCTACAGAGAATGAAAGAAGCAAAAAGCGGTCTCTATCTTGCTCCATTGAGGCTATTGGCCTTGGAGGTTTACGATACATTAAATTCCGATGGGGTTCCATGCTCCCTTAAAACAGGGGAAGAAGAGAAGCTGTCACCAGGGGCCTCCCATTTCTCTAGTACAGTTGAAATGTTTTATGAAAAAGAATTCTATGAAGTGATTGTGATTGATGAGGCTCAAATGATTGCAGATAAGGACAGGGGCTTTTCTTGGTATAAAGCCATTACAAAAGCTAACGCGGATGAAGTGCACATTGTCGGTAGCTTCAGTATGAAGGAAATGGTCCTGCAGCTACTTGGCGATACTGCTATAGAGATAAACGAATATACAAGGGACACACCGCTCCAAGTGGAGAATCGACCGTTTACCCTATCGGATACAAAAAGAGGCGATGCCCTTGTATGCTTCTCCCGCAAAAGGGTCCTAGAGACGGCATCCGTGCTTCAAAACAACGGCCATCAAGTGAGCATGATTTATGGAAGTATGCCTCCTGAAACAAGAAAGAAGCAAATGCAACGCTTTCTCGATGGGGAAACAACCGTGATTGTTGCTACAGATGCAATTGGAATGGGCTTGAATTTACCAATTAGAAGAGTGGTTTTTTTACAAAATGAAAAGTTCGATGGCACACGAAGAAGACGTTTGACTTCACAGGAAGTGAAGCAAATTGCTGGTCGAGCCGGCCGTAAAGGTATGTATGATGTCGGAAAGGTGGCATTTACGGGAGACATAAAAGCAATGGAAAAGCTGTTAGCCGGCAAAGATCGTCAGGTACACACCTTTGCGATTGCACCAACTAGTTCTATATTGGAGCGGTTTCAGAAGTATTCCAACAAACTAGGTGTATTCTTTGACCTGTGGGAAAAGTTTGAAAGTCCTGCAGGTACAGAGAAGGCCTCTCTAAATGAAGAACAGATTCTGTATGAAACGATCGAGGATACCATTATTGAAGCTAGGTTGACAGTAAATGATCTGTATGGTTTTTTACATCTACCGTTTTCTACAAAAGAACAAACACTCGTTAACCAATGGAAGCAAACAATGGAAGCTATCGTAACAAGGGATGTATTGCCCGAACCGTTCATGAATAAAGATAGCCTGGAAAATGTCGAGCTATCATATAAATCCATCGGGCTTCATTTACTCTTCTTATATAGATTGGACAGAAGGACGGAAGCCTCTTATTGGGAAAGAGTAAGAGAATCTTTCAGTGATGAAGTGCATGAACGACTCCAAACAGATGTGAAAACGCTGACCAAACAATGCAAGAAATGCGGAAAGAGACTGGATTCCGATTTTAAATATGCAGTTTGTGATGCTTGTCACTTTTCGAAACTACGGAAAAAGCATAAGAATTTTAGTATAAAACGAACATTTTAGAAGCTTATTATGTAAGGAGGTGCTACTGGAGCACCTCTCAGTGTGTAAACAAAGTATAATCTCAAAGAAATATGCAATACCCATGTTGGTCGTAGTGGAAGGCGCGAAGACTCCCGCGGGAGGAAGGGACAGGTAAGACCCCGCAACGGAGTGAGGAGGCTTACGGACCGCCCGCTGGAAAGCGAAGCGCCTGTAACGAAGAACAACAAGAAAATGCAAAAATAAAGATGATTAGAGTTTGTCAACAGTCTAGCAGGTGCTACTGGAGCACCTCTTTTTTTTTGAATGTTTTAGGAAATCAGCAATACAGTATAAAAAAGGATAATAATTGGGGGAGGAGTGTTCAGCATGTCTACTTGGATTATTCGTGGTGAAAACGTCCATACACAATCAAAAACGATAACCACGCAATTAGATATGTTTGAACAGTTCCTAGTCCAAAATGTAAAAGTAGGGGATAAAGTATTTTATAGTGACTCCACTCATATTTCTTGCATTTGTAAAATAGTGAAGATAACGATTATTGAAAGGATAACCATCACGCTGGAGATAATGGAAGATCATCACTCCCTTGCTTATAAACACATACGAAGAATATGGGGCCTGAAGAATCTGGATATCTTCAAAATGGAAGAGATTAAAATCCTGTTACTCAACCAAGAAGAAGAGCAGTTGTTGGATTCTTTATGGAAAGTACCAGGTGCTCTCGAGGGTATGGCCAAATACGAACATCTCGATAATCACTTATTTCGATTCAAATCAGTTGCAGAAGAATGGATAACGGATGTAGAAAAACAGAAATACAGGTATCAATTTTTCAAAACCTTTGCTAAAGAGGAAAACCTTGCAACCATGAACTGGGAGCATTTCAAAGCAATTAGTGAACAATTGCCTGCTTTTCAAATGCCACTTCTTAAAGAACAGGCTTTTGGAAGACAAAAAGCATCTATGGAGCGATACCGTCAATGCTTCGTAGACCTTTTATTTGGGGAATGTAGTATGGAAAAAAGGTTAAATGCATTTTACTCGAGTCCCGACAATAGGCTTCCAGGATTCGGTCAAAAATCAATGGGGGAGTTGCTTCATTACCTTTTACCGAATTACTATGTCAAATATACTAATCAGGAACTATTCGCGATTGAAAACTTATTCAATGAAGCAAAAAGTATTAAAAAAAAGTATTCTATAGGATCCCGAATTTTTCATTATCAGAAATTGATCAAACAGAGTTATCTTATAGAGAAGTATTTAACCATTGTCGGGAGAATAACAAATCTCCCCATTTATTATGAGATAAGTTGTTTTTTGCGGTTTATTTATACCACCGAAAAGTATAAAGACTCCATTGATGTGCGCTGTGACGGCGAAGAAAGTGCACAATATTGGGTGTACACAATCTCTAAATCAGTTAATCCCTTGGTTTTCCTGGATGAAAAAATACTTACACTGCATCATGGGAAATTGGGTGACATCCGACAATATAAAACTAAACAGGAAGTATGGAAGCGACACCGACAACTCTATAAAACTTCACATGTCCCGTATCTTAAAAGCTCTGCTTTGTTCCAATTTTGTCATGAGATAAAAAAGGGAGATTATGTGTTTATCAGACGAAAAGAAGACCAGATTGTGGCTTTGGGACAAATTACTTCAGACTATTTGTTTCCCCATTTTCCTTATGCACCAAGTTATCGAAGGATAAATTGGTTAAAAACCGGTGAGTGGGTAATAGATGGAAGATTATATTATAGAAATCAACTAATAAACATTTCTAGATATGAAAATACACTGACATATTTGCTTGAACTCATTTCTGAATGATATAAAACCTTGGTGGATGTCTGCCAAGGTTTTTCGTTTATTTGGAAGCTAGTCTTGAGGGATGGTGTCGAACGTTATTGAAATCTAGAAAGAAACCTGTGAACGATAGAACCTTGGTTCTCTAAGATACCAACCAAATAAAAATCTCAACCAAACCGGTTATTCATCCTAAAGAGTCGCAGAAGCGGTTATTGAGAAGAAGTTTGTCCTGTTGCACTTTTGTTAATAACAGTTGTTTTTCCCTCTAGAATTGGATTAGGAAATGCTTGGTTTCGGTCACGAAGACTTGTACCAAATGGGATGGAATCTCCCAATGCAACAATGGTCGGTTTAAAATCATCTGCTTCTTCTGCAATAACATCGTAGGATGCAAAAAGGTTAAAAATGAGCCACATAGCAAACAACAATGACAGTTTCTTCAACAAAAATTCCCCTTGATTGGTTATGTATTCATATAGATTTACATGAATCTTCCACATTATAAGTCCATTTGTCGGAATATTCAATATAAAATAGTGCATACGACTCCATTAGAGAAAATCTGTCACTCGCTACTTTTTACCTATTTTACTACCTACTACTAAAACTAGAGTGTATTTAGTATGAATTTTCTGAATTCTATATTGACAACGCTTTCACAGATTAGTAATCTTTTCATGTATACATATAAAGAAAGAGGGAGGAATTAGGGTGAATTCTGTATGGTTGGCAATTGTCGGATTTATCGTTTTTGCTTTGGGCTATCGTTATTATTCCAAATTCATCGCAGAAAAGATTTACCGCCTGGATCCAGATTATGTAACACCTGCCCATAAATACAATGATGGGGTGGATTTTGTACCAACGAAAAAGGTAGTCCTTTGGGGGCATCATTTCTCCTCTGTTGCGGGTGCATCGCCTATTTTAGGTCCTGCAATCGCACTTTATTGGGGATGGGGGCCAGCATTTCTATGGGTCATACTTGGTACCGTTTTTGCGGCTGGAGTTCATGATTTCGGAACCTTGGTGCTTTCAGTCAGAAACAAAGGACAATCTATCGGTACGTTGACTGACCGCTTGATCGGGAAACGTGCTAAGATGCTATTTTTATTTATCATTTTAATATTAGTTCTCATGGTCAATGCCGTGTTTGCATGGGTTATTTCCAACCTTTTCATACAGTTCCCGGCAGCGGTACTGCCAATCTTCATCGAAATTCCAATTGCAATTTGGATCGGCTATGCCGTTTATAAAAGAAAAGCGAAAATGCTCCTACCATCCTTGATTGCGCTTGCTGTCATGTATGGAACGGCTGTTTTAACAAGTAAGGTACCGTTATTGCAAATCGACTTGGTCCGATATTTCGGAGGAGCGGATAACACCGTCATCTTCGGGTTGGATGGAGTATCGATGTCGTTTTTTGTCTGGATAGTGGTATTGCTGATATATTGCTATTTTGCATCCACATTGCCTGTTTGGAAGCTTCTGCAACCACGTGACTATATCAATTCCCATCAATTGGTTGTAGGATTATTGATGCTTTATGCAGGGTTACTCGTTCTGCGTCCGGAACTTACTGCCCCGATGACAAATGAGGTAAGTGACGTCTCCTGGTTCCCATTGCTATTTATCACCATTGCTTGTGGAGCCATCTCAGGGTTCCATGGTCTTGTTGCCTCGGGTACAACCTCGAAACAGTTGGATAAAGAGACGGATGCTCGCTTTGTCGGATATTTGGGTTCTGTAGGGGAAGGTGTTCTTGCCTTGATTTCCATTATCGCTGTTGCGACATTGTTTGCAAATGCTGGTGATTTCAGGGCTGCTTACTCCGACTTCGGTGCAGCAAGCTTGGGGGGGATGTCCAACTTCATAAACGGGGCGGCCCAGCTTGCTACAGGTATCGCGATACCGGCTGACATTGCCAGAACGATCGTTACTGTAATTGTCGTCAGTTTTGCAGCGACTAGCTTAGATACTTCCTTAAGGTTGATGCGTTATATCATCACGGAGATTGGAAGCGAGTATAATTTTAAACCGTTGACTAAAATGCACGTTGCAACCTCTGTAGCGGTGGTATCGAGTGCTGCGTTGGTTTTAATACCTAAAGGTCCGAATGGGTTCGGTTCAGGTGGATACTTGCTTTGGCCATTATTTGGTACAAGTAATCAGCTATTGGCGGGAGTCAGTCTCCTTTTAATATCGGTATGGCTGAAGAAACAAGGAAGGAACTTCTTCTATACATTTGTGCCGATGGTTTTCATCTTTTCCATGACCCTTTATGCCATGTTTGTGCAAGTGGTTTTCCAGTGGTCAGGATTAGGGGAAACAGACGCGAACATGCTTCTATTCATCCTAGGTGGGATTATCTTCGTGTTCGCATTTTGGATCATCTTAGAGGCATTTAGAGTATTCTTTAAGAATGATAAAGAACCTCCGATAGACCCTTCCATGTAATATGCCAAGGGGATGAAGCAACTTGCGGCATCCTCTTTTCTTTCATGAAGGCTATCTTCATAAACATTGTTATTTTTTTCGTATTTTTGATTCAACCATTATATTCCTTACGGTCGTGCTCTTTTCATTTTTGTACTAAAATGACTACCTGCTTATTTTCGGGAATGTAAGCAACAATCTTTTAAAGAGCAGTTCATAACAGGAAAAGCAGAAAGGAGCCCAATATGGACATCCTGGAAAAATTCAAGAAGGTCATTGATATCTATGATGAAATCCTACAACAGCCCCATAGAACCGAAATTGCAAGGGAGTTGAGGGATGAAGAGGACTTATTCACCCTACTTTGCTTTTCTGAAATGCTGGGACTCCAAAATCCCGCTTTCTACTACACCCTGGAGCTATATCCATTTGTCATTGAACGGTTCCATGACTGGCATCTTCGAATGGGAATGGAGAAATCTCCGCTTAATGGAATACGCTGCTGTTAGGAGGAATTGGTATGAGTAAGCTAATAAACCATAAGATCATATTTATCGGCGGTAAAGGAGGAGTAGGGAAATCCACTACAGCTTCGGCAATCGCAGAATTATTATCTGAACACAATAGAAAAGTCCTCTTGGTATCAACAGATCCTGCCCATAATATAGGGGACATATTTCACGTTAAGCCAAAAGATACACCATTAGCGGTCAGTACATTCCTGCATCTACTGGAGATCAATCCACAGACCGAATCAAAGAGATATATAGAAGAAGTGAAAACAAATTTAAAAGGATTGGTAAAGGCGACAATGGTGGAAGAGGTGCACCGGCAAATCGACCTTGCCAGCGCGTCACCAGGAGCTGATGAATCCGCTCTCTTTGATAAAATAACTTCCATAGTATTGGAAGAATACGAAGCATATGATCACATCATTTTTGACACCGCTCCAACTGGACATACAATCAGGCTGCTTACATTGCCTGAACTGATGAACGTTTGGATCAGTGGTCTTTTAGATAAGAGAAAGAAAGTCCAGCAAAACTATACCCAGCTGTTAAATGATGGGGAGCCGATTGATGATCCGATCTTCGATAAACTGCAAGTAAGAAAACAGAAATTCGTAAAAGTAAGAGATATTCTTCTAGACCAAAGTAAAACAGCCTATGGATTCGTACTGAACGCAGAGCGACTACCTATCCTTGAAACGGAAAAAGCTATTGGCATGTTATATAAACATGACATAGAGGTATCAACCGTATTTGTAAATAAAGTAATTCCGGATCACGCAGATGGCGTTTTTATGGAAAACAGAAGAAAAAATGAACGTCCCTATTTAAAACAAATCCATACTATATTTCAAAAACAAGAAATTATTACAATCCCTTTGTTCGAACATGATATTTCTACAGCAGAACATTTAAAGAAGTACGCCAATACTCTGAAATCTTCTCAAACTATCCTCAACTCTTAAGAAAAGGTCATGTATACCCTTTTCTTAGGAGTTTTTTATTTGTAGATGGAAAGCCTAATTAGAAAACGAGTGCGGGAGTAATGTACATGAAAATGTTATGTCTTGATGGGGGAGGTATCAGGGGTGTTTTGGCAGTTTCCATTCTCCTTGAAATCGAAAAAGAATACAACCAACCGATTTCAGAATTAGTGGACCTTGTAGCAGGAACAAGTACAGGTTCCATCATCGCATCATCCATATCAATAAAAAAACCGATGGAAGATGTATTAACTGGATATAAAGTATATGGAAAAAAGATATTCACCCGTCAAGCAAAGGTGGGACTGTTTAAAAGTATCTACAGCGATCGGCATCTTCGTCGATTTATCATGCAGGCGTTTGGTAACCGTAGGATGGCGGACATTACAAATCCCTTGTTAATTCCTGCTGTGGACTTAACACATGGCCGGCCATTTGTTCACCGCTCCAACTTTGGAAACAAGGCTGCGAAGGATCTTTCCATTCATTTATGGGATGCTGTCCTTTCCTCATGTTCTGCTCCTGTATATTTCCCTCCAAACAATATTGGGAACGACTATCTTTCCATAGACGGGGGTTTGTGGGCGAACAATCCATCAATGGTATGTATAACCGAAGGGTTGGAATATTTCAAAATGAAACTAGAAGACATAGAGATACTGTCTATTGGAACAGGGCTTCAAAAAATTGATTTTACCATTCAGAAAAATAAATATTGGGGTGTGAAACAATGGCTGCCTTTTCACTTTCCATCAATGAAGGTCACTCCCAAACTTTTAGATCTTGCTTTACAATTATCATCTGAATCTGTGTCCTATCAATGCAGGCACCTTTTGGGGGACAATTACATCCGGCTTAATAAAGAGTTGGGAGAGGAAATACCGTTTGACGATATAACATATATGGAAGAACTGATACAACTTGGTCAAGCGGTTTATCATGAGCAGAAAGAAGTGATCAGGAACTTCCTGAAATGTTGATTTGTTTTTTTCTATAAGAGAAAGGGTACTATAGATAATAGAAAAAATTGAAGGGGGAATCATGATTTGTCTTCAGAAAAAAGGATCACACTACATGAGTTTAATAATTTAACCAAGTCCCTGAGTTTCAACATGTATGATATTTGTTATACAAAAACAAAGCAGGAACGGGAATCCTATATAGATTACATTGATGAACAATACAATGCTGATCGTTTGACAAAAATATTGAAAAATGTTGCGGACCTCATTGGCGCCCATGTATTGAATGTGGCAAAACAGGACTATGTTCCACAAGGTGCTAGTGTTACTGTTCTCGTTTCTGAAGGACCTGTGGTAGAAGTCCCGAACGAGTCCTATGAAGAATCACCTGGACCATTGCCGGATTCAGTGGTATGCCAGCTTGACAAAAGCCATATTACCGTCCATACCTATCCGGAATACCATCCGGTAGAAGGTATAAGTACGTTTCGCGCAGATATTGATGTATCAACATGTGGGGAGATATCTCCATTAAAAGCATTAAACTATCTGATACATTCCTTTGAAACGGATATTATGACCATGGACTATCGTGTACGCGGATTTACAAGAGATATAAATGGTAACAAGCTGTTTATCGATCATGACATCAACTCCATACAAAACTACATACCAAACGATGTGAAAAGCTTGTACGATATGATTGATGTCAATATCTATCAGGAGAATATATTCCATACAAAATGCCGTTTAAAAGAGTTTGATTTGAACAATTACCTATTTGGGTATTCCAAAGATACGCTGTCAGATGATGAACGGTATGAAATTACAAACAAGCTCACAAATGAAATGGATGAAATATTCTACGGTAAGAATATCAATTTCGGTCATTCTGAAAAAGATTAAAAACATTGAAGTAACAGTAAGTCAGTAAGACTTATCGCTTCAATATGTAGACATAGCAAATTTCATAACGTTTTCAAGTTGATCGTAGTGGAAGGTGCCCAGGGCGTAGTAAAGGCCACTGAAAAACCGAATAACTTATTTATTACAATTTCTAGCTGTTGATTGGAGCAATAGGCGAAGACTCCAGCAGGGGGATAGCGACAATCTTGAGACCCAACAGGTAAGCGTAGCGCCTGGAACGAAGATCAACAAGTAAATGCAAACCTAAAGTTTATTAGGGATTGTCTAACACACTGTAGCGATAAGTCAATTAGACTTATCGCTTTTTTATGGAATGAATTCTCCAAGTCCTGAATAACTCCTATTAATAGGATTAATAAAGGGGTTGTCAATATGGGACACGATAACGATCCGAATTTGAACGTTACCGATAAGATCATTCTGGCCATTTCTATGACGTTTCTAGTTATTCTTGCTATATTCGTTATTGGCGGAGGATTTGTTTTTGGATTCGCAGGACTTTTCCAGCTCTTCAGTGTTGATTATGAATCAAAAAGCGCTTTAATTTATTATGTGATGTTATTGATTCCTCTCACTTTACTATTTGAAGTAGCAACATTCTTCGTTATACTCCGACTAATCATTCTTCTTAAAAAGCCTTGGGCCATTCTTACAACAACAGCAGCTACCAAATATCTATTCAGCTGGTTTCCTTTGTATTTAACAGATGAAATAATTCCTACCATAGCCGTTCCTCTTCATACGGAACTAGTTGCTGCATTACTCCTTTGTCTTCTTGATAGTATTTTTCACAAAAAAAGATGACAACCACATTGATTTTTTGACTGTAGAAACTTAGTGAATTGAGAACAAAGACCAAATCCTGTACACTTATCAAAGATATCATAAAGAAAAGGGGCATAAAGATGAAAAGTGTTATTATAATCGGGGCGGGCATACTTGGAGCCTCTACCGCCTACCATCTATCCAAAAATGGCGTGAATGTGACCGTCGTGGACCGCTTTGATAAAGGACAAGCAACAGATGCTGCAGCAGGAATCATCTGCCCGTGGATTTCCCAGCGACGTAACAAAGCTTGGTACACGCTTGTTAAAAAAGGAGCGAAATACTATACCTCCCTTATAGAACAGTTACAACTGGACGGTGAAACTGAAACCGGGTATAACCGTGTTGGGGCGATGAGTTTACATAAAGATCCGGAAAAGCTTTTGAAAATGGCGGAAAGGGCCATAAAAAGAAGAGAAGAAGCACCGGAAATTGGCGAGGTTACAGTGCTGAGCCCCGCTCAAACAAAAGAGCTTTTCCCAGTATTATCAGAGGAATATGGATCCGTACTGGTAAGCGGAGGAGCTAAAGTAAATGGAAGAGCTTTACGCAATGCGCTAATAAACGCATCAAAAAAACATGGTGCAACCTACATTTCTGGCGATGCGAGGCTTGTGAAGTACGGCGATTTGGTAACAGGGGTGGAGGTAGGAAAGAACAAGATACAAGCCGATCAGGTAATCCTGACCGGGGGTGCTTGGTCTAAAGAAACCCTTCAACCTATTGGAATCCACTTTGATGTCGTTCCGCAAAAAGCTCAAATCATCCACTTGAAAATCTCTAATAAGGATACTCAGAATTGGCCGGTGGTAATGCCACCGAACAACCAATATATCTTGACTTTTGACAATGGGCGGATAGTTATGGGTGCAACGCATGAAGATGAAGCTGGTTTTGACACCAGGGTGACTGCTGGAGGTATGAATGAAATTTTAGGGAAGTGCTTGGAGGTAGCTCCTGGACTATCCGATGGGACTGTGCTGGAAACTAGAGTGGGTTTCCGTCCCTTCACACCAGGATTTCTACCTATTATCGGCAGGGTCCCAACGCATGAAAATGTATTAATAGCAAATGGCCTGGGAGCATCCGGTTTAACTAGCGGTCCTTTTTTAGGTGCAGAGCTTGCAAGACTTGCAATGGGGGAACCAATGGAGCTTGACATCCGCAACTACGATATCAATGGGGCAATCGGGGATCAATCGTAAAAAGATACTATAGCTATTACTAGCTGATTGTGTTAACATTTAGCTCTACTGAAAAAGAGGACGTGACATATATTGATTAACATATCTATACCAAATCCGAGCGTTTCCATTACAGAGCGCCAGCAAATTCGAATAAAAGATGAACCGATCATAACACCTATTAATGGGTTTATTGATTTTCATAAAATACCAAGAGACCAAGGCGGAATTTTTATGTTCTTTAACATAAATGATGACTTGCTCTTCGTGGGTAAAGCAAGGAAGCTTCGTCAACGAATTAAGAAGCATTTTGAAGACAATGTTTCCCCGATAAAAGATCATCGAGATGAAGTATATCGGATCGATGTATGCATCGTTGAAGATCCAATGGAAAGAGAAATTTACGAAACATATATAGCCAATACATTGCGAGCAAAATACAATGTTGAGAAGATTTTTTATAAATAATATAAGCAAAATGAGCCGTTCTTTCACACCAACTAAGGTGAGAGAACGGCTTTTTTTGTATGTTAAATAGATAAATTTTATCGGAAAATGTATCCAGCTTAGGACTAATTGTTCATCTCCGACTTTATGAAGGTTTATAAAAGAGCATAAATAAAACTCGAAATTTGATAGATTAATGGTAAAATAATCGATATGACAACATATGGAATAGGTAGTAAGAGGAGGAAACGTTTTGAATAATCAATTGAATAAACCAAAAGGATTTGGAGAGATCCTAGATCAGACATTTCAAATAAGTAAATATAAGTTTAAGGACTTCTTTATTATTTTATTGATGCTTGTTGGTCCCATCTATCTATTACAAGCCATTATTGATTTAGCGTCCGGTAAAGACTTCTTGCGACAAGAGGCGACCGGTGGAACTTGGTATGAAAATATGATGAGCAATTTTGAAATTACTGAAACATCCTCTACCAATCTAGCAGCAGATCTTGGTTTTGCCACTTTATCACTGATCGTTCTATTTACATACCCGATTGCTCAAGCTGCAATTTTAATAGGAGTAAATCATTTAAAAGAAAATCGTGACTTTACGATCGCCTCCCTAATCAAGCAGGCTATTAGCCGATTCTTTCCAATGATCGGGTCTACCATTATTTATGTGCTGATTGCACTGGGCATCTTTATTGGGCTATTATTTACCGGTATTTTTTCTTCCATGATATTTATCGTTATGGATTTTATTATCGGAACCATCCTTACCATAATTATCGGGATAGGTTTGTTCTTGATTGGAGCTTTACTACTTACAAGATGGAGCTTTTATTTTGGTTCGGTTGTCCTGGACAGAAACTCTCCTGGTTTGACCCGTAGTTGGAGACTCTCAAAAGGCAGGACCTTCAAATTGATTGGATTATATATGATTTTCATTTTTATTACTTTTTCCATCGGAATAGCTTTACAGCTATCTTTTCAAGCTATCTTGGGAGACAGCGTACTCCTTGGATTAATCGTCAATTTTACCACTTTAGTGACGACGCTCATTATGGCTGTCGGATATGCTGTTATGTACCTAGACTTAAAGGTTCGTCATGATGCGGATGACTTAAGAGATTTAATTGATGACTATCACATTAGTTAAGATCGACGACGTTTTATAGGGCAGGTGATGAACATTGCTGAAGGAAGAAGAAGCAATGGAGAAGCTGGAAGAAATATTAAACGGGGATGAGTATCGGATCTATTATACTGATACTAGAAATTCATTGCAAAAATGGTGGGATGAAATGAAGGCATGGCTGGCAGACTTACTCTCCAGGCTTTTTCCATCCATGGACGATACAAGCGGGACAGCCGGAAACATTTTGATTCTATTGTTAGGGCTTGTCCTTATTGGAATGGTAGTCGTCCTGGCCTTGTACATAAGCAGATACAGAAAGAACCGGATCTTTAAAGCCAAACAGCCGTTTCGCTCTAGCAATGAATTGGAATGGTCTTATCACCAACATGTCGATGAGGCAAATAAATATGAAGGCATGGAAGACTATTCCCTGGCAACACGCCATTTGTTCTTAGGGATGCTCTTATATTTCCATGAAAAAGAATGGTTGGAAGCGAAAATTTGGAAAACGAACTGGGAGTATTATGAGGAATTGAAAAAGGGTCATAGAGAACAAGCGGATCTTTTTTATAACTTTGCCCTATTATTTGATCGGGCAACATATGGCAAACAAAAGGTCCATATGGAAGAATATCAAGCCTATCGGGATCTTACAATGAAATGGATGAATCATACAGATGATGAAAGCTAGTCGGAAGGAGGGAGGCACTTGAAAAGTTCTGCAGCTAAGAAGAAAAGTTGGCTATGGCTTGGTCTATTACTCTTATTATTCCTGATCTGTAGCTACTTTATTTTATCCAAACAACCAAAGGAATTCGCACCTTTTGATTCCAAGTCACCCTCTCCTAGTGGAATAAAGGCGTTCTATACCTACTTGGATCATGAAACCTTCGACGTGGACAGATGGGAACAGCCATCCACACTACTTCCAGAAACCCAAGGTCGTCAATTGTTACTGATGGTTGAACCATATTTCATACCCGACACTGAAGCGATGGAAGCATATATCAGTTTTATGGAAAAAGGAAATACCATCCTATTAATGAAGACTAATCCAAGGGGCTTTTTTGATTTACAAACCACATTTGTACAATTATTGCTCCCTGAAACAACTGTATTTGATTCTCATGAAAAAAGACACGTTGCAGATACTTATTCTACCGTCAGAATGGATGTGTCAGAGGATGATGAGGTTCTTCTTTCTGATTTACACGGTGCTATTGCTGTAAAGCGGACATACGGGGACGGGTCTCTTATTGTCTCCTTGGCACCTAACTGGCTTATGAATGGAGAAATTTTGGCAAAGGACCATCTACCTTTAATACTCGGCCTTTTACAAGAAGAAGGAGTGGATTATACCAATATTCTTTTTGATGAATTCAATCACGGGGAGATCGGGTCAACCTCCCTTGATGTCTACCAGGATTGGTTTTTGCTTCTACTTTTTCAAAGCTTGTTAATGGCTTGCTTTTTGCTTTGGATGCTAGGAAAAAGATTTGGTCCGATCCTACATCCTAGAGAAGAAACTGTCCGGTTCAGTGATGAGAGCATTCGTGCATTGGCAGCATGGCACCTTAAGGGTAATGCTTATCACCATTCCCTCCTAACACAGGCGAACTATGTAAAATACTCGATGCAAGATAAGTGGGGAGTTCCTTTCAATAAAGATTGGAAAGATTGTGACGGAATTCTATATAGGAAATGGAAGTCGAAAGATAATGAGGAAATAGATTTGTTTTTGCATCAATTAACAACGATGTTAGGAAAAGAAAAGATATCGAAACAGGAATATTTACTTTGGTCCAAACAACTGGACACATTACGAAATGAGGTGGAAGAGGGATGAAGCCGGAATTAGCATCTCTTCTTGAAAAATATGAGGAAAGAATACTTGGACAACAGTTGAATGTAAGACTTCTACTAGCTTCCGTATTAACAGGAGGGCACGTACTTTTGGAAGGGGTGCCCGGTACGGGGAAAACACAGATGGTTCGTACCCTGGCCACGTTATTGGGAGGTACATTCAATAGAATCCAGTTTACTCCGGACCTCTTGCCAAGTGATATCACAGGAAGCTCTATCTATAATATGAAAGAGGGGAATTTTGAAACATTAAAAGGCCCAATCTTTACTAACATCATGCTTGCAGATGAAATAAATCGTACACCGGCAAAAACCCAGGCGGCATTACTTGAGGCAATGGAGGAAAAGCAAGTAACCATACAAGGGGAAACTTATCCATTGCCAGATGTTTTTTTTGTCGTTGCCACTCAGAATCCGATTGAATATGAGGGAACTTACCCGTTGCCTGAAGCACAGCAGGACCGATTCCTATTCAAGTTGAATATTGATTTTCCTGGTCTTGAAGAAGAGACAGAGGTCCTAAAACAGGTGATCGGCAAAAAGTTTACCCACTCTGACGTCCAACCCGTATTGGATATTGAATCTTTCCTTGCGATTAGAGAAGAGATACAGCAGGTCACACTTAGTGACAATATCTTGGATTATATTATGCAAATCGTCAGAAAGACACGAGAGTCGGACTCCATCCGCTTTGGGGCAAGTACCCGTGCAGGAATCTCCATTGGAAGAGCTGCGCAGGCTTGGGCATACTTGAGCAATCGGAACTATGTAACGCCTGATGATATAAAAATGGTCACAAAACCAGCCTTACGACACCGCATACAATTATCTCCTCATATGGAATTGGAGGGATCGACTGTTGAGCAAATCATTGAAGAACTTGTGGGGGCGGTTCCTGTTCCGAGATAAGGGTGTTCTGCCGACAAAAAAACTTATACAGTTATATGCTTTACTATCATTAGGGTTCATCATTGCAAGCTTTTTTGTAGCAATTTCATGGCCTGTCATCTTTTTGCTAAATGGATTTTTTGTTCTTTTCACCTTGGTGGACCTTCTATTCTCTCCTAATAAAGATGAATTGAAAGTTACAAGGATTCTACCTTCAGAGATGGAGCGCGGCATTACCTATCCTGTCCAAATTGTGGTGGATAATCCATCCGAACAGGACATGGATTGTGAGTGGAAAGATGGGATCCCACAGTCATTTGAAAGACCTTTTCCAATAAGTGGTGTGGTCGAGAAAGGGTCCAGGAAGTCATTCACCTACCAAACTAATGCCCCGGTAAGAGGAGACTATGAGGTGGAGAAACTCTTTTTACGCTATAAAAGCCGAATCGGTTTGTGGCAAAAGCAAATGGCGGTGGAGCAACGCTGTTCCGTTAAGGTGATTCCTGACTTGACGGAAACCAAGCAATACTTAGAGAACGCACAAAAATTTCTGGTTCATGAAGGGGTTACTATCCGCAAACAAAAAAGTGGAGTCGGAGAATTCGCAAAAATCCGATCCTATGTGGTCGGTGATGACCCACGAAAGATTAACTGGCGCCAAACTGCAAAGTTACAGGAAATCATGACGAATGAGTATGAACCAGAACATGGAAAGTATATTACGATACTTGTGGATTGCGGAAGAATGATGGGGGCAGAGCTGAAAAAAGGAAATCGCTTAGAGAAATCGCTTGAAGCAGTTCTTACAGTAGCGGCAGCCGCACTGCAAAAAGGGGACTATGTCGCTGTACTTGCTTTTTCTAAAAAAGTGAAAGCCTATATCCCACCCGCCAAAGGAATGCAACACTTGCAAACCATATTACAGTCGATCTACAACGTGCAAATCGACGCAGCAGAATCCAATTATGCGGAGGTTTTTCAATATCTACAGCTTGTACAGAAGAAGCGGAGCCTCATTCTTTTGTTCAGTGATGTTAAAACATTTCTACATGAAGAGAGCGCCCTTATCTACTTAAAAAGAGTCAGACAAAGGCACCTTTTCTTTATGATCGGCATCGAAGACGAAACTTTAGTTACAAGAGCAAAGTCCGCTGCCAATAACCTTGAAGAAACCATGATAAAAGGTATCGCCCAACAGCAGCTTCTTATAAAGAAACGCGAGAAATCGAAGTGGGAAAAACAAGGCCTCCTAATGATGGAGGCCCGTGAAGAAAGGCTTGCAACAGCCGCTGTTTCCCATTATATTGACACAATCAATAAAGGGCTATTGTAACTGGGCTTTTTGCAATCTGAATTTACCTATTGCAACGTAAAGAATCAACCCGATGACTGTCATACCTGCAACAAAATACTTGGCTTCCAATGGAATAGCAGCAGGGGTAATGAAACCTTCAATTATCCCTGCTATAATGAACAACGGTATGGTCCCAAGCAGCAATTGGACGGAACGCTTGGCATTCACTTTCAGCTGGTAGCCTCTTGAATATTCTCCAGGTACAAACAGCTTATAACCCATAAGTAGTCCCGCACCTCCAGCTATAAAAATTGCTGTCAATTCAATCATTCCGTGGGGAACGATGTACGCCCAGAACTCATACGTCATACTATGATGCCAAAATAACCCCGCTATGGCTCCGACAATGATGCCATTGTAAATTAATACATAGACTGTCAGCAGGCCAAATGTGACCCCACCTGCAAACGCTAGAATTGCCACCTGAATGTTATTAGTCAATATGCTGGCAGACATCACAGGCGCATCCTGCATCCCATCACTCGCACCAAGCTTTTCTGGATCGATGCTTTGGGCCATATCAGGTGAGAGGATGGAATATACATAAAGTGGGTCTTGCAACACAGCAAAAAATGCACCTAACCCTCCAATAGTAAATAGAAGCATGGCTACCACCACATACTTCCATTGTTCATAGAGAAGTCCAATGAACTTATGTCCAAAAAAATCACCCGCCTGCTTCCAGCTCGTAATCTGATCTTTATAGAGTAGATTATGAGATTTGGATACGAGACCATTTAGATACGTTGTCACTTCTTCTTCCGGAAAGTAGGTCTGACTATATGAAAGATTCTGCGCAGCCTTTTGGTAGAGACGGTGGAACTTTTCCAGATTCTCACCAGTTATATTCTTTCTTTTATGTAAGTCAGTAGCAAGCTGTTCAAGCTCTTTCCATTGATCACGATGTTGTTTTATAAATTGTTTGACATTCATCCCATTACACCTCGTGTCTGATTTCATCAATCAACTTCATTATAGTAATATTATAGAAAAATAGAAACACTTCTTAGTTAAATTTATCCATAGAAAGAGGGAATCATCTTGAACACAGAACAAGTGGATATCAAAACTCCTGAATATGTATCCCTGCAATTCCATGCAGCAGGCCTAGGCAGTAGGGCAGCCGCCTTTATTATCGATTCACTCATATTGATATCCATCAATATTCTCATTGTGATCGCGCTGATATTCGGACTGAATGCCAGCTTTTTCGATTATTTTGAGTCGGATATTCCGTCCTACCTGTTTGCAGGAGTCCTCATTCTCATGTTTGTCCTGAATTGGAGCTACTACTTCCTACTAGAATACTTTACAGGCGGACGTACACTTGGAAAAAAAGCGCTCGGCATCCGCGTTATCCAAGATAATGGGCATAGCATTACATTGCTATCCAGCTTGATACGAAATTTCCTGCGAATCATAGATATGCTGCCTGTCAATTACCTAGTCGGGATGTTGATGATCTTTTTCCATTCCAAGCACAAACGCCTTGGAGACCTGGTGGCTGGAACCATTGTTGTTCATGAAAGAAGAGGGAAAAAGAAAAAAAGGCAATCGAAGCTAGACAAACTAATTGCTGAAAAGGGGCTTGGCTCGAAGGGCGGCCTAGTGGAAGAAGGGGCTTTGAGAGCCCTAGGAGCAAAAGAATGGAAACTTTTGAAGACATACGCAGAACGTTTTTACTCATTAAACACAGATGACCGCATCGTTTTAACTCGTAAAATGGCAGACATCTTATTTCCAAAGATTGACCTTGACCCTTCGAGTAAACATTATAATGAGTTGGAAGATATGCTGCTCGTACTTTATTTGCAGATGAAGGAAGAGTGGGAGTATGAGTTGTAGTGCGGTAAAGGGAATATAGAGAATTGCTTTGAGTGAGAAAGGGAGAGACGGCTCATTTGGTTTGATACCCTGAGGAAGAGTAGTTGCTGACAGGGTATGGAATCATTTTCGAAGTTTGCCATTGAGTTGGAGCTGGAGGACTGTCTCAGTTGGGCGAACCTTTGGTATTTTAGCGTTCGCCCGATTGTACTCTTTTTTCGCCCGTAACACTAAGAAGATAAGGTACACCATTTATCCTATAATTTACTCCCCACCAATTTGACATCCAAAACACATCAAGGTATAATTATCTCGAATTCAAGATAATTAACATGACCTTATTTTATAAAAAGGGGAGAACCATATATGATAAACGGTTTAAAAGGGATCCATCACGTAACAGCGATAACCAGCAGCGCGGAAAAAAACTATGAATTTTTCACCTATGTTTTAGGGATGAGACTTGTTAAGAAGACAGTAAATCAGGACGACATCCAAACATATCATCTGTTTTTTGCGGATGATACGGGGAGCCCCGGAACGGACATGACATTTTTTGATTTCCCTGGTATTCCAAAAGGAAGCCATGGAACAAATGAGATTTTCAGAACCGGCTTCAGAGTTCCATCAGATAATGCTTTAGCATATTGGGTGGATCGTTTCGACCGACTAAATGTAAAGCACGATGGTGTCAAAGATCAATTTGGGACAAAAACCCTTTCTTTCGTTGACTTTGACGAACAGCAGTACCAACTGGTTTCAGATGAAAACAACAATGGGGTGGAGCCGGGCACACCATGGCAAAAGGGGCCGATACCTTTAGAATATGCAATCACTGGATTAGGGCCTCTCCACATTCGTGTTGCCAATTTTGATTTCTTTAAGGAAGTATTAGAGAAGGTTTTACTTTTCAAAGCAATTGCTCAAGACGGTGATACTCATTTATTTGAGGTAGGAGAAGGGGGCAACGGGGCACGACTGGTTGTGGAACATAATGATACACTCCCTCAAGCCCAGCAAGGATTTGGTACTGTACATCATGCTGCATTCCGGGTGAAAGACCGCTCTGTTATAGATGAGTGGGATGCGAGATTGAAGGGGTTCGGTTTTAATACATCCGGACATGTAGATCGCTATTTCTTTGAGTCGTTATATGCAAGGGTTGCACCGCAGATTTTATTCGAGTTTGCAACGGACGGTCCCGGATTCATGGGAGATGAGCCTTATGAAACGTTAGGGGAGAAGCTTTCTTTACCTCCGTTCCTCGAACCAAAGCGCGAACAAATCGAGAAGCTTGTCAGACCGATTGATACTGTAAGAAGTACAAAAGAATTTAAAAAAGAATAACTATTTTACAGCCTATTTCTTACGGAGAAATAGGCTCAGACTGTTGACAAACTATAAACTAATTAGTTATCTGTTGGAAGAGTTGATCTTCGTTCCAGGAGCTTCGCTTTCCGCGGGCAGTCCGGAAGCCTCCTCGGGCTACGCCCTGCGGGGTCTTCCATGTCCTTTCCTCCCGCAGGAGTCTTCGCTCCTTCCACTGCGATCAACTAGAGTATTTCATTATTTTAAGCTTTGTCTACACACTGCAGCCTATTTCTTACGGAGAAATAGGCTTTTTTACGCATTTTTTTCTTGACCCAAAATTTAAACAACCCTTACAACGTGCATTCCCAAATAATCGGCATAGGATAATTTAATGAAATTCAAAGGAGTTGAAAATATGTATTATCGTCCACAAATGTATCCATATCCATATGCATATACGCAGAATCCCCCTATAAATAACTATTTAAGAAATAGTAACTTGCCTTATGCAAACACTTATAATCCATATTATTTTTCAAACAGTCATAGAGCAATTGAATTAAAGGACTATGGGCCAAACCCATTTGCAGAAGATATAAACGAACTTACTTTGCAAAATAATAACTTCCGGACCGCATTATGGACGGGGTCACAGTTTCAGATTACATTAATGAGCTTGAATCCCGGAGAAGATATCGGGTTAGAAATGCATCCTGATGTTGATCAATTCCTGCGCTTGGAACAAGGGCAGGGAATGGTTCAAATGGGTAAGAGTAAGGATAATTTCACTTTTGAGAAAATGGTAGCGGATGACTTTGCTATAGTGATTCCAGCCGGGACTTGGCACAATCTTACCAATACCGGAGATACCCCGCTAAAACTATACTCGATCTATGCACCTCCAAATCATCCGTTTGGTACGGTCCATCCAACCAAAGCGGATGCGGAGGCCGCTGAGGAACATAGTGATGGGGATGGGGGTACCGTAATAGATGGAAAAACACCGGATGAATGGCTTCAGTACACAGAATTATTAGTAAAAGAAGGTTTAGACGATGTGAAAAGAGGAATAAATGCGGTTCATATTCTTCAAAAGTTCATCATGATGAGCGTACTTGTCGGAAAAGAATATTCTCCTCAGCAAGCGTATGAAACTGTAGAAGAGTGGGAGCGAACGGGAGAATCCAAGCTTCTTCAACAAAGTAAAAATATGTAGCAAAAAACAGCACCTTTATATGTTAGGTGCTGTTTTTCAATTTAGCCCTGAAGGAGACTCCCCTGGAGTGACATTTCACGGTGGATCAATCATTCAGATCATCCAAGCGGCGGACTACTCGCTTGATGACTTTCTTAGCCAATTTCGCTTTTCTTTCTAAGCATTCTTCGCTCTCTTGGATCAGGTTTTCCCCTAATCTTGTGACATATCGGTAATAACGTAACATATTGTCACCCCCTTTATCTCTATCATATGAAAGTTGATAGAATCGGACAGGGTGTTCACCTTGCTTTCTAGCATTTTTTGTAAGACTCTATTAACTTCAACGATGAGATAAGTATTAAAAAAAGAGGTGCTCATTTTGCTGAGGGGCAGCTACTAGATAGTTGAAGTATGGGAACAGAGGATGATGTAGAACTCTGTCACGCGAAATCGCTAGTATAGACGTCCTCATAATGTTTTATAACTTCCCTACCCTAACAACACAATCTTCAAAATGACCCCATAAATGATCGCCAAAAGAAAGGAGGTCAGGGTTCCGAGCAGAAAGTACTCGGCCCAGTCCCGGTCATCCATCTGTTTGAACCGGGTAAGAGATTTAGCGGCAACGATGAAGCCAACCGCATGAAAGGACCCCATCAGTATCAACGCTACCACAAGCAAGCGTTCCAAATAGCCGATGACTTTACCGCGGGAAAGATCCTGGTGTTTCATCACCATATAGGTATATTCTTCCGACATGTTCTTTTCGCTATTAGGGCTAACGGCCAGATCGCGTAAAGTATATTTACCTTCAAATAGTGAAATATGCTTGGTAAGGGATCCTAGCATGATACGGATAAAGTGGCCAGTTACTGTTGTACAAATGATAAACATGATTAGTACAAAGAGCAGGGTGTTTATAAGCCCGGGCTCTGGCTTTATTCCATCAACTAATTTCAGCATAATTAGTAGCTCATTGGTCCATGTATGTAAATCTAGCTGTAAAGTAAAATAGCAAACTGCCAAAATAGTTAAGATATGCAAGGCTTGATCACCTATGAACAGTCCTAGATTCCAAGAGTTTCTTTGGATTGATTTGGCACTTTTTTCCTGCAAGGAAATTTTAAGAAAGTCGATAATACCATGAAAAATTACCAGTAGAACCGAGGGGATGACCACTTCGTTCAAGAAATTTTGTCCTTGCAAGAAAAACAGAATGCAAAGGGAGAGGAAGAATATAACCGCATGATGGGCCAGGTGAATTTTAAAATATTTTCGTTTCTCCTTCACCATTTTCTCTGTCTGTAAATAAAAATCAGCAACCAAATGGGCTAAGATAAGGCACAAGAGAATCATTTAAACCGCTCCTAACTTTCCAGTTCAAGGGATAATAATGTTCATATTCTGTTGAAGCTGGTTTTTTATCGTTTTCGTCAATTCTTTTGTGATATTATGCGGGTTGTTCCGTAATATAGTTGCTTCGAGCTGGTCTAGCGTTTCCTGGATGGTTTTTAGGGTTTTCAATATTATCTCACAATTGCCTTTCTTATAGTGGCTAGAGATAGTAGAAGGCGACTTATTTACTAATTTCGCTATTGCTTTTTGCTCATCCAATATCGCAAAAAGCTTCATTATCAAATGCTGTAGCTCGGTTTGTTCACTCATTAATTTATGCTGATAGGCCAACAACAGGTTTGCCATGTCCAAGGAGGGCTTGGCCATTATTTCATCCTCAGGTAAAAAGAGGATGGAGGTCCTCTGAGCAGAATGTTTAATTTTATCATTTGCACTGCGAGCAAGACCCATTAAAGGATGATTCCATTTATCAAGATCAATATGCTGTATGTCTTCCTCCACTGTGCCAAAGGTAATACCGAAATAGGGCGGTTGTCCTCTGTACTTCCAAAGTTGACTGATGTAAAAAGCAATAGTGTATGCCGTAGAGAAGTGGTCGAATATCCCTACCATTTCGTCACCCAGACGATGCTTCACTTTGGCACTAGGCAATCCTCTTGTCCACTTTTGCGTGATTCCTTCCACTTCCTCTAGGTAACCTGTGATTTCGTTCCAGTTCTTTGAAGAATTTGTAACATCCATGATTAATATGGATACCGGCTTTTTCATCTACTCAATCCTTTCGAACAACCTTACTTGATAGTATCTTCAATTTATTGTATTTCAATTCGACTATTTAATCAACATGGAAGGAATTCGATAGATTAATCGAATTATAGAAAAGTAGATGAAATAGTCAAATTTTTAAAGAAAAATAGAATAAAAGCTTGATGGTTTACAACTATAAGGAAAAAAGTTATTATAACAACTAATATAAATTCCGATAAAAACAATAGGATAAGGTGTGATTATAGTATGGCATATACAACTACAACTACGGAACATACCGTTAATCGGGAAAAACCGAAGACAACCATCGTGACAAATTTAAACCCCATGCAAAAACCATTTTTAACCCTTGGATTGGCAGCCGGGTTTCTTTTACTGGTTGCTATAGTCGCATCAACAGACTGGATACAGGGGGCACTCTATATAATCGGTGTGGCACTTGGAATGACACTGCTACATGCAAGATTTGGCTTCACTTCCGCATTCAGACGATTAATGTCCGTCGGCAATGTTCAAGGCTTGCAAGCGCATATGCTGATGCTAGCAGTGGCAACTACCTTGTTTGCCATCATTCTAAATTCAGGATTCAGCTTTACAGGTAATACGCCGGCAGGATATGTATCACCTGTAGGAATAAGCGTACTAGTAGGTGCATTTATATTCGGGATCGGCATGCAACTTGGAAGCGGCTGTGCATCAGGAACATTATATTCAGTCGGTGGGGGATCCTCCTCCATGATTTTGACATTGGTTTCTTTTATAGTAGGTTCTGTTATTGGTGCATATCATTTTACATTCTGGATGGAAGATACCCCGGCACTTCCGCCAATTTCCCTTGCAGAGTCTACAGGACTAGGGTTCTTTGGCGGCTGGGTTGTTCAAATGCTTCTCTTTGCAGGAATCTATTGGATCACGGTTCAGATTGCAAAGAAAAAGAAGCCGCCACATATGAAGCCTTTAGCAACCACGACAGGTTGGAAGAAAGTAGTTCGAGGTTCTTGGCCACTATTTGCGGCCGCCATTATATTGGCACTACTTAACGCCCTTACGCTGGCGATTCGTGGGAACCCTTGGGGCATCACTTCCGCATTTGCGCTTTGGGGAGGGAAAGCTTTGATGGCAGTAGGGGTGGATGTTACAAGCTGGGGGTATTTTGCCGGAGAAAATGGAGCGGCATTGACACAGACCGTTCTTGCGGACTCTACAAGTGTGATGAACTTTGGTATTATACTCGGGGCATTCATTGCAGCTTCTGCACAGGGTACCTTTAAGCCTAAGAAAATAAAGCCCGGCATAGCCGGTGCCTCCATTATAGGGGGACTACTGATGGGGTATGGGGCACGGCTTGCTTTCGGTTGTAATATTGGCGCCTACTTTGGCGGCATAGCCTCCTTTAGCTTACATGGTTGGGTATGGATGGTCATGGCCATGCTCGGTACACTAGTGGCTTTGTTTATCAGACCATTATTCGGGTTAAAGAACCCCAAGCCAACAGATTCAGTATGTTAGTTATTCAAAGCGACTCAATAAACGGGTCGCTTTTTTTTTGAGAAAAACAGGGAGATGGGAAATAATTTTAAAAAAATTTTATCAATTTGCAAAAGTTATTATTGCAGAAAAATAAACAAAAAGAAGCATGTAAATTAATCGTTATCCTATAAAAACTTCAGAAGTTTTTGACGATAGATTATTTCCCACGCCCTAATTATCGAAATACATAGAATAATAAAACCAATTATTATAAAATAATAAGAAATCAGGGGGAGAGCTAGATGAGAATAAATATAAAACCAATACGTCTGCAAACGAAGCTAATCATCCTCATTGTGACGCTACTCATTGGCATAATTGTTTTAATATGCGGCGTGTTCTTTTACTTAGAGATGAATGAGCTTAAAACGAATACCGGCAACCGAGCTCTCCAAATAGCTAAAACAATATCCTTCATGCCAGAGGTACAAGAAGCAATGGAATCGGACAATCCGAGTGAAGCGCTCCAGCCGCTGACATTAAAAATTCAGCAGGAGATAGACGCTCAATTTGTGGTGATCGGGAATACTCAAGGCCTTCGTTATACCCATCCTGATATTGATAAAATCGGACAAAAGATGGTGGGGGGAGATAATATAAGGGCCTTGGAAGAAGGGAAAGCTTATATCTCGGAAGCGACAGGTTCACTAGGGTTATCCATCAGAGGGAAAGCTCCTATTATTTCAGATGAAGGAACGGTCATCGGAGTTGTATCGGTCGGTTTTCTCATGGAGAATTTAAAAAGCCGAATGGAAGAAAAGTTGGCGGAAATATCGTTGATTGCTCTGCTGGCAATTAATATCGGAGTGGTTGGAGGGTATTTGCTTGCTAGAAACATACGAAAAGATATACTCGGTCTGGAACCCCATGAAATCGCTACCTTATACAGGGAAAGAAATGCCATCCTAGAATCCGTCAAGGAAGGAATTATTGCCGTTGACTCTAATGGGTACGTTACCATGGTCAACCCTTCAGCACTTGATATTTTAGAGCTGCGGGAAGAAGAACTGCTACATAAACAAATAACCGACATCGTACCTGATTCTGATATCATGGAGGTTGCCCGAACAGGGCATCCACAGGAGAACAAAGAAATCTACTTACTTGATAAAGACGTAATCGTAAACAGGATTCCTATTATGGAAAATGAAATTGTGGTTGGTGTAGTATCAAGCTTTCGTGATAAAACAGATATGAAAAAGTTGCTTCACACCTTGGTAGAGGTAAAGAAATATTCGGAAGAATTACGAGCTCAGACCCATGAATTTACAAATAAGCTTTACGTCATATCAGGGATGCTAGAGTTAGGAAGGTTTCAGGATGCCTTGGATTGGATCCAAAAAGAGTATATGGTTAATCAGGCACGAAATGATATCTTATTTGACAGGATAAAGGACGAGAAACTTCAGGTCATCCTACTTGGGAAGCTTGCTGTCGCATCAGAAAAAAAGAAATTTCTCCAACTTGATGAAGAAAGTTCAGTCCAAGTAATACCTTCTAGAATTGAGTTTTCTAGTTTAGTGGCCATTGTTGGTAACTTGCTAGATAATGCTTTGGAGGCCGTGGAGGAAAAAGAGGATGGTATTGTATCCTTTTTCGCTATTGATTATGGAAACGACTTAATTTTGGAGATAAGTGATAATGGACCAGGTTTTCCAGAAGGAACAATAGATTTGATCTTCGGGAAAGGATATAGTACCAAACAAGCTGATCAGCCAAGGGGATTCGGCCTTGCTATTGTGAAGAAGGAGGTAGAGCAGCTGGGTGGAACGGTAGAAGTTCAAAGAACCTCGGACAATACAACGGTGTTCACCGTATACCTCCCTAAAAACAATACCTATGGGGGTGAATGAAATGATAAACGTGGCAATAGCAGAAGATGATTTTCGGGTTGCGAGCATTCATGAACAATTTTTACAAAAGATCGAAGGAGTAAGGGTGGTTAATAAAGCTCTAAATGCTTCGCAAACGATGGATCAACTTGCAAAAGGGGAAACCGATCTTATCCTCTTGGATAATTTCATGCCTGATGAAAGTGGAGTTTCTCTGCTACCGCTCATCCGCAAGAGATTCCCCGAGGTGGACATCATCATGATAACTGCAGCAACCGAAAAAGCGGTGGTAGAAGTGGCTCTGAAATATGGAGTGGTCGATTACTTAATCAAACCGGTAACGTTTGAAAGGTTTCAACACGCCATAAAAACATATCTTGAGAGAAAAGCTTTCATAAAAGAGAAGGAATCCTATGATCAAACAGTTATAGATCAGTTTTTTCATAGAAACGGGTCGATGGAAAGAGAAAAACAGAAGGATTCTCTACCTAAGGGAATTGACCAATTAACTTTGGAAAAAGTGAAAGGGCTCCTAGATAGCGATTACCATGATGGATGGACAGCCGAACAAATGGGAGAACTGATGGGGGCATCCCGAACAACAGCAAGGCGATATCTTGAGTACTTGATTTCTCTGAATAAAGCAAAAGCTGAGTTAGAATACGGCATGGTAGGGAGACCTGAAAGAAAATACTATCGGATAGGACAATGAGACAATGGAACAATTAAAGATTTTCAATAAGGAAAGAAAATATCTGGGCACTGCATCAAGAGATGAAGTACATATTAAGGGACATTGGCACGAGACTTTTCACTGCTGGATAAAGGCTGAGATACACGGTAAAGAATATCTTTATTTTCAACTGAGAAGCAAGGAAAAAAAGGATTATCCAGGCTTATTGGATATCACAGCAGCCGGACATCTGTTATCTCATGAAAACGTGGAAGATGGGATCAGGGAGGTAGAAGAGGAAATAGGTATAAAAGTTGGTATGGATGAACTGTCTTACCTGGGTGTCATCCCTTATGAAAAAGAATTGGAAGGTTTTATCGATAGAGAGCATGCCCATGTTTATCTGCTAAGGGGGTACATACCATTAGAGTCCTTTACTCTGCAAGCAGAAGAGGTTAGTGGGATTTTCATGGTTCCTTTAGAGGACTTTTACCAACTATGGTTTGGAAAAAAGACGTATGTCCCAATGGAAGGGATAAAGGAAAATGCCCAGGGCGAGAGAAGTAAGATTACTATGAATGTGGATAAAAGTATGTTTGTTCCACACAGCGATTCTTTTTACAAGGAAACATTGGAGTCATTGAGGTCGGGTAGAGGGTAAAAGATGCTAAATAAAGAGGTTGTCCTAAAGGGAATTCCCTAAGGGCAACCTCTTTTTTATGGACATTTGTCAAAACCTCCCGTGAACAAAATGAACAAAATAACCAATATATCTTTTATACCGCTTATTTTGTAAACGGTTACATTTATAAGAATATTCTTTACAATCACATACAAGACAATAGCAAAGGGGAGTTTGTAGATGAAAATAAAATGGAAAAATAAAGCAAGTGCAGTGGGGTTAACATTGTTATTATCCGTGACAGCAGCTTGCTCCAGCTCAACAGGGGGAACAAGTGCGGATGGTACCTGGTCTCCTCAGAAACCAATAGAAATGGTAGCACCAGCCGGGGCAGGAGGAGGATGGGACACAACCGCTCGGATGGTAGCTCAGACATTTGAGCAGGAGGAATTGATTGATAAGAGAATGCCAGTTGTCAATAAGCCCGGTGGAGGCGGTGCTGTTGCTTGGTCTTACATCGCGAAGAAAGAGGCGGATCCACACCATCTGTTCGTTTCTTCTCCACCATTATTATTGGTCCCCCTTAACGGACAATCAGAAAATACGTATGAAGATTTCACTCCGCTTGCCAATGTTATCGCGGACTACGGTGCTTTTGCAGTACGGGCTGACGCTAAATGGAACAATTTAAATGAGTTATTTGAAGATATGAAAAAAGATCCAGCAAGCATCACGGTTATCGGTGTATCTTCTCCCGGAAGCATGGATCATATCCAATTTGTCAAAATAGCTAAAGCAGCTGGAGTGGATATCACCAAGGTCAAGTATGTATCCGAACAAGAGGGGGGAACATTGACGGCATTACTTAACGGAAGTGTGGATGTCTATTCCGCCGGCACCGCAGAAACGGTGGAGCAGGTGAAAGCAGGGAAAATCAAGGTATTAGGCATAACAGCAGAAGAGCGTTTAGAGGGGGAGGTCCTATCAGATTTTCCAACTGCCAAAGAACAGGGAATAGATGAAACCTTCGTGAACTGGAGAGGATTTTTCGGCCCATCCAACATGGATGAAGCAGCCGTTGCCTACTATGTAGATAAGTTCTCAAAATTAAATGAATCAGGTGCTTGGGATGAAATCAGAAAGAAATACGGCTGGAATGAGCTTTTCATGACAGGGGAGGAATATCAAGAATTCCTTAAAAAAGAGAATGAAGAAATGCAAACCTTATTGGAAGAATTGGGGCTCGGAAATTAAAGATTAATAGGTGGACCGCTACCCTCCATAACGAGGGAGCGGCCCCTATGGATTGGTGGGGAGTTACATGATACTAAAACCGGTAAATCGCAAACTTGGATTGGCCTTAGCCTTCTTTGCAGGAGTATACCTGTTTTTAAGCTACCAGATCCCCAGTTACCCATATGCGTTAGTCGATGCAGATGTCGTACCAAAGGGATTGGGATATCTACTATTATTATTGTCCATTCTACTTTTCGTGCAGAAAAAAGAAGAAACAGAACAAGAAAAACAAAAAAGAACGATACCTAAGAAGGAACTTTATATTCTGCTGGGGGTTGCAGGTTTTATCTTAATCTATATATTTTTACTTGAGATAGTAGGTTTTGTCATAATGACAGCAACGTTTGTTTTTACATGTTCCTCGTTTCTTGGATACAAAAAATATAAAGTAAGTGCACTAGTGGCAATCATTTTTTCGTTGCTCTTATATTTTCTGTTCAATTACTTGCTCCTTATTCATTTACCACCAGGAGTGTTACCATTTTAGGAGGTGAAAGAGATGGGTTCCATGGAAGGTCTTTTTTCCGGGTTTCAGGTCGCATTTAGTATCGAGGGTATTTTATTTGTATTTTTAGGGGTGTTTATCGGGACTTTTATTGGGATGATGCCGGGTCTGGGACCAATCAGTGCGATTGCCATCATGATTCCCGTCACATACAGCATGGACCCGGCGTTGGCATTGGTCATGATGGCTGGGGTATATTATGGGGCAGTATTTGGAGGTTCTTCATCCTCCATTCTATTGAATGCACCTGGAATATCGGGTACAGTCGCCACCGCGTTTGATGGATACCCTATGGCACAGCAGGGGAAGGCAGGAAAAGCATTGGCCATTGCTGCCATCGCTTCCTTCACCGGGGGTACCATTAGTGTTATTCTGTTGATGCTTTTTACCCCATTATTAGCTTCTGTCGCTGTCGTTTTCGGGCCGGTAGAGTATTTTGCTTTGATGCTGATGGGACTGACAGCCATTTCAAGTTTGTCTGATGGGTCCACAATAAAAGCAATGATTTCTGCAGTATTAGGTTTCATGGCCGTAACGATCGGAATAGATGCCCAAACAGGAACACAGCGCTTCACTTTCGGGAACGTCAATCTCCTTGAAGGAATTGACTTTCTTGTGATCGCCCTTGGACTATTCGCTCTGGCAGAAGTTTGTATATTGATCTTCAACCGTAAGGACAGCACAGGGGGAATGAGTGGAAATATCGGAAGCCTGAAGCTATCCAGAGAAGATGTCAAAGAAATGAAGGGACCAGTTACGAGACAATCGTTTTTAGGATTTTTGCTTGGTGTTCTACCTGGGGCAGGTGCGACCATCGCATCTTTTATTGCTTATGTGACAGAAAAGCGAATTGCGAAAAAGCCAGAAGAGTTTGGGAAGGGTTCTATAAAAGGTCTTGCTGCACCCGAAGCAGCAAACAATGCGGCGACTGGCGGGGCATTTGTTCCCCTACTTAGTTTAGGTATTCCTGGATCGGGTACAACTGCTGTCCTTCTTGGTGCCTTCCTTGTTTTAGGTGTACAGCCAGGCCCATTACTGGTGCAAGATAACCCTGAAGTGTTCTGGGGGATTATCGCGAGTATGTATATAGGAAATGTGTTTTTATTGGTATTGAATCTCCCGCTTATCCCATATATAGCCAAGGTGCTTAAGGTTCCAAGGCCATTGTTGATCTCCTTGGTCATCATGTTCAGTCTTATCGGGGTCTATGCGATAAGCTTCAATACTTTTGATTTATATATATTGCTATTATTTGGAGTAGCCGGATTTTTGATGAGGATCTTCTCCTTTCCTGCAGCCCCGTTTATTCTCGCATTCATTCTTGGAGGCATGATGGAACAGGCCATGCGTCAATCCCTTACCATCTCAAATGGTGACTGGTTGGTCTTTGTAAAAAGTCCTATCTCCGCTACATTGATAGGTGTGGCTTTGTTGTCTCTAATCATTCCGTTACTTAAAAAGAAACCGACACTGGTTTCTGAGGATAAGAATTTGGACGTATAGACGTAGCGTCTTTTACATTTCATTTTAAGCAAAAACAGCCCTGCCATATAACCGGCAGGGCTGTTTTGTTTCTTTATTTATTTATATTTTTCCTTCCCCTTAGCTCCCCATAAGAACAAAAGGAAAATACCTGTAACGACAATTAATGGAGAAGCATACATAATCAAGAAGTTTTCCATGTAATGAACCTCCTTATTTTTTTCCCTGGACGTATTTGTTATCAAATAAGAACAAACGCATCAATAGATATAATGAAGGAATCAGTAAGCAAAGCCCGGCAATGAAAGCGGTAATTAAAGCTATTGCCATCGCTTCATTAGTGAATCCATCAAAAATGGTCAAGTACGGATATAGAAGGTACGGCATATGGGATGCCCCGTAACCGAAGAATGCCGTTGCGAACTGCAGCATGACCAAAATGAATGCCACACCAAGATGTATCTTTTTCCACATTAGATAAACTGCTCCAAGGAAAAAGAGGAAAGAAAGACTGAACATCCATGAAAGCTCCAACATTTTATCAAAATGTACTGGATTATGATCGCTTAAAGCGAAGAATACGAGAACACTGGCCAATATGGTCGGAAGGCTCCAGTTTAATGCATATTTCCTCAATACCTCAAATGCTTTTTCATCTCGGGCTGTTTTGGCGTAGTATGCAAGGAAATAAGCAGAGATGTAAAGAACACTTACTATTGCCAATATGACGACGGCCCAAGAATAGAAACTGGTGAACAATGCTGCATAATCAAGCCACACTGTATCTTCGTACTTGTAGATAAAACCTCCCTCAGAGATTGTCAGTACAACAGATAGGGAAGCAGGAATCAATAATCCAGTTGCACCATATAAAGCCTGATAAAAGATGTTCCCTTTTTCCCCATAGTGATGGAATGCGTAATAAGATCCGCGAATGGCCAGTAATACAATGGCTATACTACCTGGAACCAATAAGGTCGTTCCGTAATAATAGGCGGTAGAAGGGAAGAATCCTACTATTCCAATAAAAAAGAATACAAGAAAAACATTTGTTACCTCCCAGACAGGGGAGAGGTAACGGACAATCACTTTATTGATCAAGTGATCCTTCTTCGTGATTGTAGAATAATAGCTGAAGAAGCCTGCTCCAAAATCGATGGAGGCAACAATCAGGTATCCATAAAGAAATGTCCACAATACTGTAATTCCAATCACTTCATAGCTCATCCGTCATCCTCCTTACTCCATGCCCCTGTCGCGGAGCTCTTTCTCCACGGGGTTATTTTTGAACATTTTCCTTAGGACGGTCGCACATGTGGTACATAAGACGATGTAAAGAAGGACAAACAATACAATCATCAGGTCTACATGTTCAGAAGTTGTTGCGCCTTCCTCCACTGTCATATAACCGACAAGAAGCCATGGCTGCCTGCCTAGTTCAGCGAAGAACCATCCCATTTCAATAGCCAAGAGGGACAATGGTCCGCCAGCTACAATGGCCCATAACAAAGGCCTATTCCACTCATTCCATTTCCTAACCCTAGCAAATAAGGCATACAGAATAGAAACAAATGCTAGAAACATTCCTATTCCCACCATCAAGTCAAAGAAATAATGCACAATCAGGGGGGGAAGTTCTTCTTCAGGGAACTCTTCCAAACCAATTACCTCGGCATCGGGAGAGCCATGAGCTAATATACTTAATGCATATGGAATTTCCAAAGCATATTTTACACTATTATCATCTTGCAGGACCCCCCCTAATATTAGGGGTGCTTCGGTTGAAGTTTCAAAATGCCACTCTGCCGCAGCTAGTTTTTCTGGTTGATATTTTGCTAGATACTTACCTGAAAAGTCTCCAATCAGTGCTGTGGAGATAGCGAATACCGCCGCTGCTGTCATGGTTAAGTGCAATGCTTTTTTATGATAAACATGATCTTTTCCTCTAAGTAGTGCAAATGCTGCAATTGCAGCAAGTAGGAAGGCGGTCGTCAAATAGGCGGATGATAACACATGTGCAACCTTTGTTGGGGTTGCTGGATTGAACATCGCTTCTAATGGCCGAATGTTTGTCAATACACCATTTTCTAAATCAAATCCTCTAGGGGCATTCATGAAACCATTAACCGTTGTGATGAAAAATCCGGAAGCAGTGGCTCCAAGTGCTACTGGTATCAAAATAAATAAATGATAGATTTTCTTTTTAAAACGATCCCATGTGTAAAGATAAATTCCTAGAAAGATAGCTTCAAAGAAGAAGGCAAACGTCTCCATAAACAAAGGTAAGCTTATGACATGGCCAGCCATTTGCATGAAGTTAGGCCAGAGCAAACTCAATTGGAGACCAATAGCGGTTCCTGTCACAACTCCGATTGCTACGGTTATCACAAACCCCCGGGCCCAGCGTCTTGCAAGCAGGCGATAATGTTCATCGTTACGCTTTATTCCCATCCATTCCGCTAATAAGATCATGAGGGGGACCCCTACACCGATAGTCGCGAAAATGACATGAACAGCCAATGTAATACCGGTTAATATTCGACTATATAAGACCGGATCGTATTCCAACATCCATACTCACTCCTTTTAAACACATTCAACATAGTTCGTTAATTTATGCCCTCTCACATTATACAACAGTTTGCTCAATACTTCACAATATTAAGTTTGAAGCAAACTCTCTTTCTAGTATATTCCCTATAAGGAATAAGCAAAACCGGGTAATGGCATTTGTTTATGACATCTTTATGGCAAAGTTTCGGCGAAATTGTGACATGGAAATCTCATAAATGCCCATGGAAACTTATGGACTAAAGTTGGACATCTATTACACTATTTATTATATAAATGTAAGAAAAAACATAGAAATTGATGGAAAGTAGTATAAATATGCTGAATAAGGTGGTAAAATATTCTTATAATTCACACAAAGGGAGTTTGCGATGAGTAATATAAACAATCATACGATGAGTCTATCACTGGACAAATCTTCTCTGAATTCTAGTAAAGATAATAGAATCGTCGGCACTGCTGATTTAACCGGTGAATTGTACCAAAGGTCAAGAGTAGATTACACTAGAAGTATCACGTCTCCACTCGAAGAGGTGCTGTACTCCATTTATGATTGTACGGTAAAATAAGATAAAAAAGGCGCAAAAGAGAAATATATCTATTTAAATGATCAATTCAGCATGGATAAGGAGAACCTACCCGAAGAGATCTTATTGTTTTATCTTGTGGTTAAATTGAAATATTTCATGTTGATTAATGATAAGAAGCTTTATGAGCCTACATACAAACAGATTGATGTATTATCTACAAGTTTGAACCCCTCTATAGAATATATTCATTTTAAAACATTAGGAATCTTTTATTATAGGACTGATAATTTTCTACAATCCACACTTGCACTTGAACATGCCCTTAATTTATCCAACAAGCTCCCATTCATTTCAGAAGAAGATAAAGCAGAATTGTATTACCAGATTGCATTGACCAAGCTTAAAACAAGCGATTCGTTTGAATCCATCTATTATGCTGAAGAGGCCCTGGCTATTTACCAAGGTCTATATCATAATAAAAGGTCAGCAGAATGCCATGTGATTTTAGGGATTAACTACATCTATTCCAAGCGTTTTGAACTCGCAGAAAAACACTATCTGTCTGCCAAGAATATTGGGGAAAGCATACAAGATAGATATCTAGAATCGATGGCATTAAATAATCTTGGGGAAATTAAATCCTATTTGCAACAATCTGAAGAGGCTATATTTTATTACTTAGAATCATTGAAATTAAAGAAGGAAGAAGAGAGAAGTGTATTTTCAATTCTTGGCCTAGTAGAAGAGTACTATTTCTTGAACCAAAAAGAAATTTCTAAGGAGTGGGCAGAGCAGGGCCTTTCTTTAGCTGAGAGAATCAACCTGAAAGAATACATCCTACATTTTACCACCCACCTTTATCTTTTGGATAAGAGCGACAAGATAGAAGATTACATCTTAAATGAAGTGCTCCCTTACTTCAAAAGTGCAGGCAACGAAAGGTATGCAAATAAATACACCGAGATGTTGGCGAAGTATTATTACCAAAATGACCAATTCAAATTAGCAAGCGACTTTTACAACAGCTGTCTACAAAATATCAAATCCAAAATGGCCTATTGACCAAAACCTCGGCACCAAACCGGATCTACTTAGATCCGGTTAGTGTGTAGACAAAGCTTAAAATAATGAAAATCTTAAGTTGATTGCAGTGGAAGGAGCGAAGACTCCTCGAAAATAAATTGCTGTCGAAGTATTCCTTGTCCTGGGGGAAGAAAGGACATGGAATACTCCGCAGGGCGTAGCTAAGGCCATTGAAAAACCCAAAAACTTATCTTTTTTATGGTTTCCAGCTGTTGATTGGAGCAATAGGCGAAGACTCCTGCGGGGGGATAGCGACAATCTTGAGACCCCGCAGGGCGTAGCCGAGGAGGCTTCCGGACTGCCCGCGGAAAGCGAAGCTCCTGTAACGAAAATCAACTCTTCCAACAGATAACCTAACTAGTATATAGTTTGTCAACAGTCTGCCCGGATCTTCATAGATCTGGTTTTTTTATTGGAGGGAAATGGGGAGATTGGCTTAGTTTCAACTTTTTTCTCATTTTTTAGTTTGATTTTTGAAAAACGGGTATGGTAGGACTATTTAGTTCTATTACTTCGTTAAAGGACGTGCTTCTATTGTTCGGCTTCAATGATTTATGGAAATTTTTCTTTTCTTTTTTTCTGGTGCTGCCTATGGTGACCATTATCCATGAAATGGGTCATTACTTCTTTGCAAAGATTTTTGGCGGCAAGGTCATTGTCCATATCGGTACTGGAAACGTTCTATTCAATATAGGTTCCATCCGTATCAGGAAGTTATATTTCTATGATGGATGGTGTGAATATATTTCACTAGGTAAAAAAGCCACAAAGCCAGAAAAAATACTCGTCTACCTGGGAGGATCCATTTTTAACATCTTGTCCATTTTTATCTTGAACACACTTATTCTAAATGGAGTTCTCCAGCCGAGCATTTTTTTCTACCAATTTACCTATTTCTCATTCTATTTTATCTTCTTCTCCTTGTTTCCGATCAACCATTTGAACGGCTGTCCAAGTGATGGGATGGCAGCATTAAATATATTGATGAATAAACGATTTGATAAGAATCCACCAAACTAAATAATGATACGATACGGGTTTTTATCTTCCATGATGAATTCCCGTTTTTGTTTCCCATGACATTTGTCATCATTGTGGCATGACACATATGACTGTGTCTCCCGCTTGAAAATGAAGTAAAATAACTTGGATAATGAAAACATTAAAAACTTACATAACTTTCCTTTTAAGTGTGTTAAAATAGTTGTACAACAAAGAAGAAGGCTCTTTTCGTAAACTTTGTTACTTTTACGTTTTAATAAAATCACCGTTATAATTCGTCATTGTCGGGCTCTTTTCCCTGCAATACTAAATTAATTACTGCGTTTTTTAAAGTTTCTAATCAATAAAAAGTCCAATTACCGACTTTTTACTAGAGAATAGCAACAATCTTTGAGAAAAGAGCCTAGAAAAATGAGGGTCCAATATGAGAAAAAGGTTTTCTATTTTCCAAAAAGGGTCAGGGATCTCTCCGTATATCTGGAGTGTTTTTAGTATTCTCCCTTTCTATTTTATATTTCAATCATCCTCTACAACGGAGGTCATAATCGGTTTTATTTTAACGATTTTATTTTTTGTTGCATACAGATTTGCTTTCATCTCTAATAAGTGGCCAGTTTATTTATGGACTTGCCTGTTAATTGCGATCTCCATCACTATGACGATCTTGTTTCATTTTATTTATTTCGCATTCTACATTGCCTATTACAATGGAAAGATTAAAAATAAAATAGCATTCATCGTTTTATATATCATCCATTTAATAGCTACCACAGTTGCAATCAATATAAATGTTGTTATGAGGGATGAATTGTTTTTACAGCAAATTCCTTTTGTTGTCATCATATGGATCGCAGTAATATTACTTCCGTTCAATTTATATAACAAGCGAAAGCAAGACCAGCTGGAAGAACAGCTAGATGTGGCAAATAAAAGAATTTCGGAACTGATCATTCAAGAGGAAAGACAACGGATTGCTAGAGATTTACACGATACGCTTGGTCAGAAACTTTCATTAATTGGCCTGAAGAGCGATCTTGCAAGGAAGGTTTTAAACAAAAATCCTGAACAAGCTAAGTCAGAGCTAAAAGATGTACAACAGACAGCAAGGACCGCTTTGAATGAAGTGAGACAGATGGTTTCGCAGATGAGAGGTATCCGGTTGAAAGAGGAATTCATTAGAATAAGGCAGATACTTGATGCTGCAGAAATAGAGCTTAAATTGGAGCATGATCTGCCATTAAAGAATAACTCCTTATTTCTGGAAAACATATTGAGCATGTGCCTGAAAGAGGCCGTCACCAATGTCGTTAAACATAGTAAGGCATCCATCTGTCACATTTCACTGGAACAGCTTGGTGATGAGATTAGGGTTATCATTAAGGATGATGGAATCGGCATGATGGAGGAAAACGACATCGTCAAAGGAAGCGGCCTTCTTGGAATGAAGGAACGGTTGGAATTCGTAAATGGCTTGATGGAAATTGAGGGTGACAAGGGAACAACTATTATCATAAAGGTGCCCAAAATGGTCAATCAGAGGGAACAGGAGGAGCATGTATGATACGTATAGTAATAGCAGAAGACCAACGGATGATGTTAGGTGCCTTAGGTTCGTTACTGGATTTGGAAGATGACATGGAAGTTGTCGGAATGGCAGGCAATGGAGACGAAGCAGTGGAACTTTTTCATAAGTTAAAGCCGGACGTTTGTATCATGGATATAGAAATGCCTGAAAAAACCGGGTTGGAAGCAGCAGAAGAGCTAAAAGGTCTGGGTTGTAAAATAATCATATTGACTACATTTGCTAGAACAGGGTATTTTCAAAGAGCATTAAAAGCGGGAGTTACTGGTTACTTATTGAAAGACAGCCCAAGTGAAGAACTGGCTAACTCGATACGAAGCATCATGTCGGGAAGGCGAATATATGCCCCTGAACTGATGGATGATTTTTACGGTGAAGAAAATCCTCTTACAGAGAGAGAGAAAGCGGTACTCGAACTGGTTGCTGATGGGAAGAATACACAAGAAATTGCCAATGAACTGAGCATCAAATCCGGAACAGTTAGAAATTACATCTCTACCATACTAGATAAACTAGAAGTAAAGAACCGAATTGAAGCGATCACCCAATCCAAGGAAAAGGGTTGGTTTAAATGAAATTGGATAGAATGGTAAAAACCGATCTTGTTAGTGGATCGGTTTTTATGTATGCTTGCTTTAAAAATATGGTATAGTAATTGGAGCTATTTCAAGCTTTAAACCAGAAAAGAGACGTGATAAGAGTGACTGATTTTATACAATTAGGAGTGCGTAAAGGGATAAATCATACATTAAAATCCCTAGGAATACATACTCCAACCCCGATCCAAGAAAAAACCATCCCTTCAGTGCTTCAAGGCCATGATGTAATCGCCCAGGCACAAACAGGAACAGGGAAGACACTAGCTTTTGTATTGCCCGTATTAGAAAAAGTGGATGTGAATAATCCCGACACACAGGCATTGATCCTGACACCGACACGGGAGCTGGCCCATCAAATTACAAAAGAAATAAAAAAACTGAAGGAAAACATAGATGACCTGAATGTTCTCGCCGTTTACGGTGGTCAAGATGTAGAATCACAACTAAAAAAGCTGAAAGGTGCACAACATATCGTCGTGGCAACACCAGGTCGATTATTGGATCATGTGAGAAGAGGAACCATAGATCTTTCCACCATCTCCATGCTTGTTATTGATGAAGCCGATCAGATGCTATTGATGGGATTTCTTCCCGATATTGACACCATTACAGCAGAAACGTTTTCTTCCCGTCAGACAATGCTGTTCTCCGCCACCATACCGGATCAAATACACGCACTCGCGAAGAAATATATGAAGGAACCAAAATATATTGAAATAAAAGAAAAGCAAGTGACAGTAGATACAATAAACCATTATGCTGTTGAAACGACTGACCGCCGTAAAGAGGGTACAATGATCCACTTGATCAAAGAGCAAAATCCTTATCTAGCTATTATCTTCTGCCGGACGAAGGCGAGGGTACAAAAACTAACGGAAGTCCTCAAACAACAAGGAGTGGAATGTGAAGCATTGCACGGTGACATTCCTCAATCCAAACGAAACAGAGCGATGAAATGGTTCAGAGAAGCCAAGCTACAATACCTGGTCGCCACAGATGTGGCTGCCCGTGGCCTTGATGTAGAAGGCGTTACACATGTTTATAATTATGATATCCCCCAGGATTTAGAAACTTATATCCATCGTACCGGGCGTACTGGACGTGCGTCAGGAACTGGAGAAGCTTATACACTTTATGCTCCAAGAGATGTGGATTTTCTTCATATGATAGAAAAAGGGATAGGCACGCCTATAGAAAAGATAGTATTTAAGGGTGTCAGTATTCCAGATCGTGACGATTATGAGGAAGAGCGCCAAAAAAACATTCTCAAAGCGCGAAAAGAAAAAGCACGTAAAAAAGAGTTTCCCAATAAGAATTTCAAGAGATAGAAAGGAAGACATAAAACATGAACATTAAAGGACATGAAGCGGAAAAGCTAAAAGACCCTACAGGAATCATTGAGGGAGATAGATACGAATTTTTCCTGGAACTAAATATTGATGAAGAAGATGAATTATATACCGAGCAAGGAGTCTATTTAAAGGTGATTTACGCTGTGGATGAGTCAGGGTCCAGAATTGCACAATACCAGTTCTACGAAGAGAATAGCAATAAAGCGTTGGATTTTGAAATGGAAGAAGAGGAAGAGCAGGCTGTGCTTGCATATTGCGGCGAACATTACAAGACTGTGCTTTAACTAAAACCATTTGCATTTTTTCTCGTTCTCCTGTACTATAGGGAAACAAGCTACGATGTACGTAACCATAACAAAGTTTTAACCTTTATACTTAGCTAGGGAGTTTTATATAAAAGCAGGAATGTCATGCCTCCATGGATAGAGGACGACAGGAATGTTTTTGCGAACACCCACTTTCAGGAGTGGTGGTTTAAAACTTTCTTATACTAAGTTACGGCAGTTGTGGCTTGTTCCTTTAAAAACACACTAAAAAACGAGCTTCCATCTTAGTGTTGGAGGCTCGTTTTTATTTTCTTCCCCTATTAATAGATTAGCACAATATGGTAAGATTAGTACGTCCCATATGAAGTATATATTAGGGTAGATAGGGAATGACTTACTAAGGCAATCAATTATGGAAGGGAGATAGCATTATGGACAAGGTAGAAGTAGGAGATATCTTTATTGTGACAGATGAAAATGACCAGGAACAGGAACTTGAAGTACTTGGTACGATGGAAGTGGAAGGGTCTATCTATGTTGCAGTCGGTTTTGTAGAGGAAATCGAGAAAGAAACAACAGGAGATGTCGATATTTTCTTCCTTAAAGTAGAGGAAGATGGAGAACTCTCTGAAATTGAAACAGACGAAGAATTTGATAAAGTATCCGCCGCATTCGAAGGAATGGTGGAGGAGGAACAGTAATACATGAAGGGTTGTCCCATAAAAAGGACAGCCTCTTTTTTTTTTTTAGGGCATGTATGAAAATTAGCCCCATAAAATGTATCAAAGAATAATTTTCCCATGGAAAGATATTCTTCATTATCCAATTCCTACTTGACAGGGATGTTTTAGTGGATTAAAGTATTTAATTATGGAAGAAGGGGGAGAGAGTATGGATACTTTGTTTATTGTACTTAATATTATTTTATTACTTTTACTGTGCTTTGGGCTTTATACGATGCAAAAGAAAGGCGTCTCTTTTTCTAAGCGTGTTTTCTCCGCATTAGGGATTGGGATTGTTTTTGGACTTGGACTCCAGTTTGTTTATGGATCGGGTTCAGAAGTGTTGACCGGTTCTATCGACTGGTTCAACATTGTGGGTTCAGGGTATGTGAAATTTCTTCAAATGATTGTCATGCCTTTAGTTTTCATCAGTATCATTGCCGCTTTCACAAGACTTACTTTAAAGAGCAACATCGGAAAAATCAGCGGATTGATCATTGGTATCTTGATCGGTACGACAGCTGTAGCAGCGGCAGTTGGTATCGGTACCACGCTTGTCTTCGATTTGGAAGCAATTCAGATTGAGCAGGGAGAAGCGGAAACAGCCAGAGGGGAACAGATGGAGCAGCGAGCAGGGGACCTTGCATCCAAAACATTCCCACAACAGATGCTAGACTTCATTCCATCAAATGTGTTTCTTGATTTCACCGGTGCACGTTCCACTTCTACAATAGCAGTAGTCATCTTTGCCGCATTTATCGGGATTGCCTATTTGGGGGTCAGACGTAAGAACCCGGAGCAGGCGGAATCCTTCGCTAAAATAGTAGATACATTCTATACCATCATAATGAGAGTCGTTACACTGATTCTTCGATTAACTCCGTATGGGGTTTTAGCATTAATGACAAGGGTGACCGCAACGAGTGATTATGGAGCCATTGCGAAACTAGGGCAATTTGTAGCTGCCTCTTATGTGGCATTGGCAATTGTTTTCGGTATCCATTTGATTCTTTTAGCAATTGCAGGCTTGAATCCTTTGACATATGTCCGTAAAGCGATTCCGGTTCTATCGTTTGCCTTCACATCTAGAACAAGTGCAGGAGCGTTACCATTAAACATCAAGACGCAAACGAAGGAATTCGGTGTCTCAGATGGAATTGCCAATTTTGCCGGCTCATTTGGATTATCCATCGGTCAAAACGGTTGTGCCGGTGTTTATCCGGCCATGCTGGCAGTCATGATTGCTCCAACCGTGGGTATTAACCCTCTAGATCCATCCTTCTTGTTCATGTTGATTGTCATAGTAGCTATCAGTTCCTTTGGGGTTGCAGGTGTAGGAGGCGGTGCAACATTCGCAGCTATACTCGTGTTATCAGCAATGGACTTACCAATTGCACTTGCTGGTTTGTTGATATCTGTTGAACCACTTATTGATATGGGTCGTACAGCAGTGAATGTAAGTGGTAGTATGACCGCTGGTGTCCTGACAAGTAAGGTGACGAATGATCTGGATACTTCCGTTTATAACAGTAAAGAATCAACGGATATGGAGTTGGATGTTTGATAAGGCTTTTTGAGGAGGAAAGAGCAGCTGGGTGCTGTGCTCTCAGTGTGTAGATAAATTTATTCTAATCTTCAAGGTATGCAGTAACCATGTTGATCGTAGTGGAAGACGCGCAGACTCCTGCGGGAGGAAGGGACATGGGAGACCCCGCAGGGCGTAGCCCGAGGAGGCTCCCGGACCGCCCGCGGAAAGCGAAGCGTCTGAAACGCAAATCAACAATTATATGCATTTTTAAAAATAAATTGGATTGGTCAACAGTCTGAGAGCAGCTGGGTGCTGCTCTTTTTTTGTTGTTTTTCCTTATTGTTACAATAACCGGTAAGAAAGTTACAATAACTTCGGAAAAAGTTACAATCTGCCTCCGATAAGTTACAATCCAAGTGGTTTTTAACAAGAGTAAAAATAATTACCTTTAAACGTAAATGAATATTGCCTTATAAGATAAAATCATTTACTCTATAAAGTAACAGGAGGTGTAAATAATGGAAAATGTGAGATTGAATGTTGCTTTATTGCGTAGAAAGGTACCAAACCTCACAAGTGCGGCCAAATCGGTTGGTTTAAGACCCGCCACGGTTTCAAATCTGTGCACAGGGAAAATCCCAGTTGGAAGAGCAGAGGTTCGCACCATTATTGCGTTAACAGAATTAGCAGAGTGTAGCTTGGATGAATTGATACTGAGAGGGGAGAAGGTTGACATGATTGAAACGAAAATAAAAGCGATCGATTTGTTGGCTCCATTGACTAAAGGAGGCACCAATGGGCTTGTAGCACGACCAGGTATGGGGCAACTTGTCGTGTTGGCAGAATTGTATTATCGGCTTAAACGAGAGGGATACAATACCCTCATGCTCACACCTAAGGGAGAACATCCCGAAGTGGACGATATCCTTGACTATGTCGATTATACTGTTAATTCAATAGAAGAAGCTTATCAAAAAATCATGGAACTTGGACCAAATATAGAAATAGTTTTTGCTGCAGATCGTGGCCATGTAGCAAATGGGAACATCCAAGACCTTCATAATAAGTTAGAGATGGTAGGGATGACTACAGTTACAACATTCCTTCTAGATTTAAGTGGGCAAGTTGTAGATGAAGAACTTCCTTATGGACCATTAGAAACAATATGGCAATTTGATGCAGATCTTGCAGCAAGATATAAATATCCGGCAATTAATCCCTTACAATCCACCTCATCCGTATTAGAAGGTGCCCACCTAGATCAACACCACTTATCCATACAACAACGCTCGCAAAAGCTTCTAAGACGATACCGTGAATTACGCTCACTTGTTCAAGTAAGAGGAATGAAACTACTCCCTGATACTGAGATACAAACGTATAAAAGAGGGGAAAGATTAGAAGCATACTTAACCCAACCCTTCTTTGTTGCAGAAGCATTCTCCGGTAAGAAAGGAGAAGATGTTGATCTGCAGACGATGCTTGAGGATATAAGAAAAATACTCGATGGTTCCTATGATTCTGTAGATGTAGAATCTCTGTCCTATATAGGTTCAATAAAATAACCTCCATGTAAATATAAGAAGAGCAGCTTAGATGCTACTCTTCTTATGTTTTAATCTCCAATACCAAAATCCTCTACTTCCAATAGATGTTCCGGCTTATTCCCAATGGGATCCCGATGAAAATAATCCCTAATGACACCTTTCTTAATTTAATCAATACATTTTAAGCAATAACATAGGAATTAAAACAACCACTTTGCGTTATAGTAATAAAAACTTGTCACATTCCTAATATTTTTGATATAGTAATATGTTGTAACTTCTTATATATAGAAACAATTATGTCAACTATGTAAATAGATAAATTTAATAAAGGTATTGGTGATAATGATGAGTCAAGACTATAGAGTATTATTGTATTATAAATATGTGGATATTGAGAATCCTGAAGAGATCACTCAGCAACATCTAGAATTCTGTAATGACCTAGGTATAAAAGGTCGTGTTTTAATTGCAAAAGAAGGAATCAATGGTACAGTCTCAGGGACGGTAGAGCAAACAGATGCTTATATAGCACATATGAATGCACATCCATTGTTCTCAGACATTACGTATAAAGTAGATGAAGTATCCGAACACACTTTCCCAAAGATGAAGGTCCGCTATCGTCCAGAATTGGTGACCTTACGATTGGAAAATGATATCGATCCCCGTAAAACAACAGGTAAACACTTAAAACCGAAAGAATGGTTGGAAGCACTACAAAGTGAAGATACGGTTGTAATCGATGCTCGCAATGATTATGAGTACGATCTAGGGCATTTCCGTGGGGCAATAAAACCTGACATCAACACGTTCAAGGAGCTTCCTCAATGGATCAAAGAAAATAAAAAGGAATTTGAAGGCAAAAAGATCCTGACGTATTGTACTGGCGGGGTGCGTTGTGAAAAGTTCTCCGGATGGTTACTTGAAGAAGGTTTTGAGGATGTATCCCAGTTGGATGGGGGAATCGTCACTTACGGGAAAGATCCTGAAGTGCAAGGAGAACTATGGGATGGACAATGCTACGTATTTGATGAGCGGATCAGTGTTCCTATCAACCAGAAAGAGCATGTGGTGGTTGGTAAAGATCATTTTAGCGGTGAACCTTGCGAGCGTTATGTAAACTGTGCAAACCCTGAGTGTAATAAAAAGATCTTGAGCTCAGAAGAAAACGAACACAAATACCTGCGCAGTTGCTCACATGAATGCCGTGTACACCCAAGAAACCGCTATATTACAGAACACGATCTAACAGAAGAAGAAGTCAGCAAAAGAGTGGATGCAATTAAAGAAGAAGTTACAAACTAATTAGCTAACCTGTTTCTCAAATGAGAGGCAGGTTATTTTTGTGCACTTAAAGAAATACTTATCTGAAAAGCCTACGTTTTTCTTTTAACAATAGAGGTAAATAGTAAGTAATGAATAGAAAGGGGAGTACATATATGGAATACCGAATTGAAAAAGATACAATGGGAGAGATAAAGGTTCCAAAGGATAAACTATGGGGGGCACAAACTCAAAGGAGCATCGAAAATTTTGCTATTGGTACTGAGAAGATGCCATTAGAGATTATTTACGCTTTTGCGCTATTAAAAAAAGCAGCAGCCAAAAGTAATGAAAAGTTAAACAAGCTATCCACCGTAAAATCCCAAGCGATCACAGAAGCCTCAGACGAGATAATCGATATAAAATGGGATGATCAGTTCCCTTTAGCTGTGTGGCAAACAGGTAGTGGGACACAAACCAATATGAATGTAAACGAAGTGATTGCCAATAGAGCAAACCAGCTTTTGAATGAAAAAAAACTAAATGAAAAGATTCATCCAAATGATGATGTCAATATGTCACAAAGCTCCAATGACACGTTCCCCACTGCCCTTCACATCGCTGGCGTATTAGCAGTGGAGGAAAGACTCCTTCCAGCTCTAACTAGACTAAAAGAGACCTTGCTTCAAAAGTCAGAGGAATTTAAGGATGTCATTAAAATAGGAAGAACACACTTACAAGATGCGACCCCACTGACACTGGGCCAAGAGATTAGCGGATGGCATTATATGCTTGAAAAAGATGAGATGATGATTATAGAAAGCCTCCCTCATATGAAAGAACTGGCAATTGGAGGAACAGCAGTAGGTACAGGTATAAATGCGCACCCAAAATTCGGGGAAATGGTGGCGGAAGAGATTACACAGCTTACTGGGAAAAGTTTTACTTCTGCAACAAATAAATTTCATGCACTGACAAGTCATGATCAAGTTGTATATGTACACGGAGCAATAAAAGCACTTGCCGCTGATTTAATGAAGATAGCCAATGATGTCAGGTGGCTTTCTAGTGGTCCAAGAAGCGGAATCGGGGAGATAATCATTCCGGAAAATGAACCCGGAAGCTCCATTATGCCAGGCAAAGTCAATCCTACCCAAAGTGAAGCACTGACAATGGTTGCAACGCAAGTAATGGGCAATGATGTCACGATTGGAATTGCTGCAAGCCAAGGGAATTTCGAATTGAATGTGTTCAAGCCAGTCATCATCTACAATTTCCTTCAGTCTGTCACGCTTTTGACAGATAGCATGAATAGTTTCAACGATAGATGTGTCAGCGGAATGGAACCTAATCTTGAAAAGATTGCGTTGCACCTTCAAAACTCTCTAATGCTGGTGACATCCTTGAATCCCCATATAGGATACGAAAAAGCAGCGCAAATCGCCAAACTTGCACATATTGAGGGGACCACTTTAAAAGAGGCTGCACTTAAATTGGAGTTGCTTACAGAAGATGAATTCGATGCCTTTGTAGATCCAAGTAAAATGGTAAAGCCACAATAAAGAAAAAGAGCTGTCGGAATTTCAAATCGAACTGAAATTCCAGACAGCCTAAGTATCTCTATTTTTCCACCAATTCTGTATCACTTACTTTATCTATCTTATCTACAAACATTTGAAACACTTTACGCTTTTCATCTAATTCTTTTATGTATTGTTTAAGTTCATGGAACTTTTCTTCATAAGGTCTGTGATAGGACTCTTTGATATTTTCAATGATTTCATCATTTATGGTAGATTGTATCACTTGTTTTGTGATACTGAACTTTATGGAGTATAGCTGGAGATCGGATTTTACTTTTTCATATTCATCATCTATCTCCTTTTTTTGCTTAAGCATATCTTCCTTCCATTCTAATAAAGAATCCTTTACATATGTTTGCATAGTTACCTCCCATGAACATAATGATACTTGGTTATGTATTGTATATATAATATTAATGAATAACGTAGAAATTGTGGGGGTATTTTTCTTTACAGTATGTTTACAGATTTTCTAAAAGATTTTAAAATTACCCCGTATCTTCAGGGGCGTATGAAACGTTTAGATAATAGAGTGGAGTAAAGGAGTGATTCAGTATGAAAAATGCAGAAGGAGATCAGTGTAAATCAACAGTCTTCTATGATGAGGAACTATATGAGAAATATCAAAATTTGCTTAGGTATTGCATTTTTCTCACAAAAAATGAATGGGACGGGAGTGATCTTGCTCAAGAAGCCATTACCAAAACAATTCAACATTACAGTAATTCCGCGGTTATAAGTAATCGGTTGCTAAAAAAGATTGCTTACAACAAGTGGATTGATATTGTACGTAAGAGACAAAATGAAGTCTTGCAGGAGGTCCCGGACGAGCAAACGTCTTCAATTCCTCATATGGAAAAAGCAATCATCACGACAGAATTCCTTTTAAAGAATATGACACCAAAACAAGCCATCATATTCTTCCTGAAAGAAGCGTTTGATTATCAGGCTTTAGAGATAGCAAACCTTTTAGGAACAACTGAGGGTGCCATTAAATCCTCTTTACACCGTTCTAGAAAACGACTGGAAAATGAGGAAACGACTAAAAGTGATTTTATCGAAAACTTCTGGAACGAGAAAGAAAGGGAAATCCTTCCGGTGTTATTCCAGGACAGTCTCCGGGATGAAGATCCAAGTTCTTTGATAAAGGCTTTGCCTACACTATTTGCAACAGTAACGGAAGCTATAGGTATAAATCAATCACTCTCTACTCCACCTCCAAGTAATGTATTTAAGTGTGCAGCATAACAAAAGGAGGAAGAAAAAATGACCACCATACCTTATGTAATTGAACAATCCAATAAAGGAGAGCGTTCCTACGACATCTATTCCCGTCTGTTGAAGGATCGGATCATCATGATTGGGGATGAGATCAATGATCAAATCGCTAACAGTGTAGTTGCCCAGCTTTTATTTCTTGCCGCAGATGATCCAGATAAGGAGATATCCATCTACATCAACAGCCCAGGCGGCTCCACTACATCGGGATTTGCCATCCTTGATACAATGCACTATATTAAGCCGGATATAAGGACCATTTGCATCGGAATGGCCGCTTCTTTCGGCGCGATGCTCCTAATGGCGGGAACTAAAGGGAAGAGGATGGCCTTACCGAACAGCGAAATTATGATTCATCAACCACTCGGGGGTGCAAGAGGGCAGGCGACGGATATTGAAATATCCGCCCGTAGAATCTTAAAGTTAAAGGACGATCTGCACAAGATGATTGCCGAATATACTGGACAGCCAATTGAAAAAATTGAGCGGGATACCGACAGGGATAATTTTATGACTGCTTCGGAAGCAAAAGACTATGGGATTATTGATGAGGTCATCATAAAAAGATAAAACACAAAAAAACAGGCACCTAACTTAGGGAGCCTGTTTTTTAGTCCTTTTTCCCGATAATCCCGTAAAAAAAGATATTGGTTATATCTTCTGTCAGTGGTAGTACTTTCTGATACACATCTTCCCGTTGCATATAATCCTTCAGCATCTGTACATAGAATAAAATCGCTTCTTGGGAGAGGTTAGGGTCCACATATCCTTGTTCCTTTCCTTCTTTGAACAGTTTGGAAAAATAGGGCAAAGCCTTTTCCACATAGATTTTCTCGATGATATTCCCTTCAGCCGAATATTCTTTCATCATAAAGAGATAAAATTCTTCATGTATCTGCTTGGAGATTTCTTTCTTATTAAAGATAATCTGTTTGATTTTTTCCGGGAATGGTATATCGCTATGAATGAGTTTTTCAAAGTCATCGGAAGTTTTGTTTATGTAATATCCAAACACCTCACTTGTTAATTTATGTTTGCTTTTAAAGTAATTATAAATCGTTACTTGCGAAACATTTGCGTTATGCGCAATTTCTGAAATGGATACTTTTTGAATGCCGTATTCCATATAAAGTGTCAGTGCCGCATCTAAGATATCTTGCTTCTTTTGTTCTCTCCGTCGTTGAAAACCGTCCATTTCCTTCACCTCCTCTTTATTTTAAATAAAAATATGTAATAAAACAAATAGAATATTTCATAAACTCTTGTCAAAGGATAATATTATATATATTATGAACTGTATAAGTTAAAATATTTCATATTTTTAAGTTTAACCAGATATGGAAGAGGAGGGTCTTCAATGACCATTTTAGAGACAAAGAACTTGAGTAAGACTTTCGGGAAATTTACTGCGTTGGACAGGGTTAATTTAAATGTAAATAGCGGGGAGGTATATGGGTTCATCGGACCAAATGGAGCGGGGAAGTCCACCACCATTCGTATCTTATTGGGCATTCTAAAAGCTTCACATGGGGAAGCCAAGATATTTGGACTTGATGCGTGGAAGGATGCTGTCGAGATCCATAAAAGAATTGCTTATGTACCTGGTGACGTGACTTTATGGCCGAACTTAACTGGGGGAGAGGTAATTGACCTATTCATGAAACTTCGCGGGGGGAGCGATAAAGGGAAAAGGGAAGAGCTGATGGAAAAATTCAAATTGGACCCTTCCAAAAAATGTAGAACCTATTCTAAAGGGAACCGACAAAAGGTAGCTTTAGTTGCTGCATTTGCCTCAAATGCAGATCTATATATATTGGATGAACCAACTTCTGGTCTTGATCCATTAATGGAAATGGTTTTTCAGGAATGTGTAATGGAGGCAAAGGATGCCGGAAAAAGTGTACTTTTATCTAGCCATATACTCTCTGAGGTAGAGAAGCTCTGCGATCGTGTTGGAATCATCCGCCAAGGAAAGATCATAGAAACAGGCACATTACATGAGCTGAGACACTTAACTAGAACAAATCTTTTGATTGAAACGAAACAAACGATAGAAGGTTTAGGTTTGTTGAAAGGTGTACATGAAATTGAACAAAAAGATTCTACTTTATCTTTTCAGGTGGATTCAGAAGAACTCGATACTGTGATGAAACATGTAAGCCAGTATGGACTGGTGAAATTGGAGAGCTCTCCTCCAACACTGGAAGATTTGTTTATGCGTCATTATGAAGGCGGAAACACTCCCATTTCAGGAGCGGGAGGGGAAGCTTGATGTGGAAGCAACGTTTTAGTAACACGGGTAGCCTGATCCTCTTCATGTTGAAGCGGGATAAGGTACGTATTCCAATCTGGCTAGTTTCAATCACATTGATAACGATATTAACCGCCACATCTTTTTCGGGGTTATATGCGAATGACCAAGAAAGACAAGCAATTGCTGAAACCATGAAGAATCCTGCCATGACCGCCATGGTCGGGAAAGGCTATGGGTTGGAAAACTATACAGAAGGTCCGATGATGGCGCACCAGATGCTTTTATTTACAGCTATCGTGGTTGCCATCATGAGCATCCTCCTCGTTACAAGACATACACGAAATGATGAGGAGGAAGGTCGCGTCGAGTTAATCCGTTCCTTACCTGTCGGAAGACTGGCAAATGTGACCGCTACAATAATTGTTTTGGTTTGTATAAATCTACTGCTCGCTCTAATTATTGGTTTCAGTTTATTCTCTTTAGGAATTGAGAGCATGAGTTTGAATGGTTCTCTTTTGTATGGGGGAGCGCTTGGAGCAACAGGGATTCTGTTTACTGCTATAACAATCTTGTTTGCACAACTTTCGGCAAATTCAAGAGGGACCATCGGCTTGTCTTTTTCCGTGCTGGGTTTAGCGTATTTGATTCGAGCAATAGGGGACGTAAGTAATGAAGCATTATCTTGGACCTCGCCACTTGGCTGGATACTTGGAACAGAAGTTTATGTAAACAACTATTGGTGGCCGATTTTACTTACATTAGGTATAGCTGCTCTAATAGCTCTAGTTGCACTTTCCTTACATGCTATCAGGGATTTAGGCTCTGGTTTTATTGCTACCAAGCCTGGAAAGACTCACGCTTCAACCTTTTTAAAAAGCCCTTTTGGCTTGGCATTCAGGCTTCAGCGGACAGGAATTATATCATGGGCGATTGGGATGTTCATTTTGGGCGCTTCCTATGGTTCCGTCCTGGGAGATCTGGAGTCTTTCTTTTCAAGTAATGAAATGATCGCTGAGATGCTTCCACCGGTTGAAGGATTCACATTGACCGAACAGTTTATGACCATGCTTATGGCCATTATCTCCATGATTTGCACCATTCCTCCCATTATGTTTTTATTGAAGCTTAAAGGGGAGGAGAAAAGGGGGCATACTGAGCATATCCTTGCGAGAGCTGTTTCTCGTTCCAGGTTATTAGGAAGCTACTTGACTTTGTCTTTGGTTTTTGGTTTTGTGATGTTGCTTCTAGCTATACTGGGCTTATGGGTGGCAGCAGATTCAGTCATGGACGACCCAATATCCTTACAGTCGTTTTTAAAGGCCGGGTTGGTCTATTTGCCTGCTTTGTGGATTATGACTGGTATCGGAGTTGCTACAATTGGCTTAAAGCCGAAACTGACAGGTCTCACTTGGCTTATACTAGGCTATTCATTCTTTGTTGTTTATCTTGGTGGCATGCTGAAGCTACCTGAATGGATGGCAAACCTTTCTCCATATGGACACATTCCACAACTTCCAGTGGAAGAAATCAACTATCTGACCATTTCAGTCCTCACACTGATTGCCATCGTTCTTACGATTGTTGGTTTTGTAGGGTTTCGCAACCGCGATATGGCAGGATAAGGAGGGCCCCTCGTTTTAATAACGGGGGGCTTTTTTGTTTTTTCTCAAAGAATGTTGCTATTCACTAGTAAAAAGTCGGCAATTGGAATTTTTACTGTTGCATACTCTAGTTATGCATAAAGTATATTTGGCATTGCATAACACAACAGTAAGTAAAATAACGATTGGTTTAAAAATACGTACGTAAAAGCAATCAAGTTTACGAAAATAGTCTATTGTATAAAACACCTTTTCATCGAGCAATCTACAAAGGAAAAGGAGTGAAGTATATGAAGCATTTTATGCCTATATTGATCAAGTTTATCGTTAGTTTTTTAACCTTATCCTTTTTCTTGAATCAGTTTGCTGCAATCTCTTTCCTAGATATTCTCTTGACGACTGTGATACTTGTCAGTGTTTCTTATTTTGTGGGGGATAATATGGTATTACCTCGAACCAATTATACATTTGCTGCTGTCTTTGACTTTGTATTTAACTTTGCTACTATAGCATTTATAGTGCATATCCTGACCAATTTAAGTGCAGGATTCCTCTTGCCATCTGCCATCGCCGCATTAACCATCACTGTGTTTGAAGTGTTCTTTCACCTATACCTGGTCAAAAATATATTCCCTGGTCGTCCTAGGAAGAGAACGAAGAGGGCAGCCCAGCCAATGGAATTACAAACGGAATTTTCGGATGAACTAACCATTCATGATAAAAAGAATAGAGAAGACTAAACCCAATAATTCTGTTGGGTTTTTGTTTTGTTTGCTATAATTTAGCTGTAAAAAAGAGAAAAGGAGCATGTGAAAATAATGAGCCTAGATAAAGTGAATGAATGGATAGAAGCGTTAGGACTTGAAGCACATCCTGAAGGTGGCTTTTACAAGCAAACATACCTTTCAGAGGAGAATATTACAGATATTGAATTAAGTGTGTCTTTTGAAGGAAAGAGGAAGCTGTATTCGAGTATTTATTTCTTACTCACTGATAAAAATATTTCACACTTTCATCGCTTAAAATCGGATGAATTATGGTACTTCCATGGGGGGAACTCTTTAACCATACATGTCATCACAGAAAGTGGCGAGTATGTACAACATAAGCTAGGTTTAGATATAAAAAGAGGGGAGACACCACAAATACTGGTTCCTAAAAACTCCATTTTCGGGTCTACAGTAGATTTCCCAGACAGCTATGCACTAGTTGGTTGCATGGTATCACCTGGTTTTGAATTCAAGGATTTTGAGATGTTTACACAATCGAATTTAATGGAAAAGTATCCGCAGCATGAGGAAATCATTCGTAAAATGGCTTATGAAGTGTTGCCAAGTGAGGATGTATAAGTAGGCCCCCTTTCTAAGTAAGAGAAAGGGGTTTTGTTTTTTTCTTTGGTATCCATTAATACCTTTTCTTTATCTGAAATGGTTCGATTGACAACACCATCAGTTCTCTTAGTTGCGTAAAGCATCTGGATAAAGGTAGGCAGGGCTGTTTGGTTTACGGAACGATTTTATGGCTATGGAGAGAACTGCTCAATGATGGGCGTTTTTTTTTCTTTTATATAGAGGGGAAAGTGCTATTAATTGCGCATAAGAACAAATGTTCGTATAATATGAATATAGGTAATTAGATCTATTAAATCTATAGGAGAGGAAGAGGAAAATATGAAGCAGATGCCAAGTAGAAAAATCACCTTAGATCTCCCAGAAATTATTCAAATGTATAATGATGGAATGAGTACCACTGATATCGCAATCGCGGGGAATGTTTCAAGCCGAAGAATTACACAAATTCTTAAGAAAAATAATGTAGAACTGCGGCCAAGGGGACATTGGAAAAGGAAATATCATATTAATGAAGATTATTTCAAGTACTGGTCACCGAACATGGCATATATCTTGGGTTTTTTCTTAGCAGATGGAGTTATAAGTGGAGAAGGACAATCAGTAAGCTTCGCTCAAAAGGAAGTCGAGATTCTTGAACAAATAAGGGATGAAATGGAGTCCAATCATCCAATAGGTGAATATAAAAATGGTGTACACTTCCTTAATATAAACAGCAAAATCATTAAAGATGATCTGATGAATATCCATGGTTTAACACCAAACAAATCAAAGACTGTGGAATTTCCTTACGTACCAGAAAAATATATGAGTCATTTTGTTAGAGGGTATTTTGATGGGGATGGAAATATTAATTACGAAAAATACGTTGTTACATTTGTTGGTGGTTCGGAACTATTTCTGTGTGAATTGATGAATGTGCTTGAAAAGCAAAAATTAACTCCTTTTTTAAAAGATAGAAAATCTCATTATCGTCTATTCATTTCAGGAAGAAAATCTATACAAATTTTCTCTAACTGGATCTACAAGGACAAAACCATGTTTCTACAAAGGAAGTTTAATGAATTCAAAAAAGAAATATTACCCTACGATGAGTTGAAAGATAGAGCTATAAGAGTTACTAAAGAAGCTGTGTTGAAGCGAAGAAAGCGTTTTTTAGAGCTATTAAAAGTAAATGGTTGTGTTAAGCTCACTAGTGAAAAAATCGGAATAAGTCCGTATACCTACAAAACCTGGCTTAAAAAAGATAAAAGGTTTGAAGAGGAGTTTAAAAGTATTTTTAGATGTAATGAATAATTGTTATTAATCAATCTTATAAAGATTAAAAAAAAGAGAGTGAAAGTACTCTCTTTTTTAATTAATATTCCGGTTAACATAATACTTATTATAGGAAGTTATATAAAATTAGTTATTTTGTATCAAAAACAGAGTAAACTTATGATAGTGAGACGAAAATTGAAAAATTATGATATAGCTTATTTGATTGATCATTAATCAATTTTATCAAGCCAGTATTGTAATTCTATAGATTCAATCCATTTTTTTATTTCATTCATTACTTTATAACAAATTATGTAGCAAATAGTTATTTTGCTTTTAAAATCAACCTTAAAGTCGACTATATACTCTCCATTAAATTAACAAATCAGTTTACATAATATGTTATGGAGATTTTTCTATTATCTTTTCTTAGTTACTTAAAAACAACGCCACGTTTTGCCGGCGTTGTTTTTCATTATTTATATACTGTTTGCTGATTCATCATATTAATAACTTCATTAGATGAAACTACCTCAGCAAATTCTTTGTGTAATGCAGATAAAGCATGGCGATGCACTTCTTCTGCTGTTAGCTTCATATCATCATAGGAAACAGCTTCAAATGCAGCTGTAGCGTCACAACAAACATACGTTCTATATCCGAGATTTCCAGCCATTCTTACTGTAGTGGAAATGCAATGATTGGAGGTCAAACCAATTACAATCAATGTTTGATACCCATTTTTCTTTAGATAGCTGTCCAATTGTGTTCCGATAAAACAACTGTTCACATTCTTACGGATAAAATATTCGTCTTCCAAAGGTTCGAATCCCGGTTTTAATGCAAATCCGGGGCTGCTAGGATGAAGTTTAGAATTGGGGTCTTGAGATACATGTTGGACGTGAATTATAGGAAACTCTTTTTTTCGCCAAACTCTCATAAGTTCTAACATTTTATCTTCTGCATCAGGGTTATTGCGTTGGCCCCATGCTGGATCATCAAATCCTTTTTGCACATCTACAACTAGTAATACTGGTTTCATAATCCATCCCCTCTCTTTCTCAACTATATTACTAGGCCATTATAAAAGATATTTTTGCTTACAGGCATGTTTGAACTTTTCTGGCTGCATGATATACTCCCAATTATATCAGTTATTTTATTCTCTTTTGTTACAGAAACATTTTTTAACTGGAGAATCTAGTCACTTTTTAAACTGTTCTACCGTATAGTCTTGGCCTTCTACCTTAAAACTGCGACCTTCTACATTTCCCGGATCTACTTCTACCTTTCCCAAGCTTACTTCGACCACTTCAGTTAAATGTTCTACAACTTAAAGATTTGAATCTTTTAATAAGTTAACATAATATAACTCCAGTAAACCAACTTAATATAAATATCACAAACCACCCTTCCTTATAATCAAAAAAACCGCCTCTCCACGCTAAACCTTAGCGCAGAAAAGCGGTACATCTATCAATATTTCCAAGTTACTTACCTTCTACTTCCTCTTCCGTCTCCACCCACATCTCCACTACATCTCCAGCTTCCTGTTGATCCAGAACGAAGGATCCATTTGAATAGCGGTCATTATTACGGTACGAGGCGGCTGCAAGCTTCTCCACGGTTCCTTTTTCTGTTTGAACATAGATGAAACTTGAAGGTTCCACTAACTCTACCGCTGCTATCTGGTGAGGATTATTCTTCACTTCTCGCAGCATAACCAGACCACGTTTGGCACGTGTGGCTTTATCAAACTCGGTAATTTTCAATTTCTTTACGGCACCGCGATGGGTTGCGATAAACAACATGGCCTTTGATTCTTTCTCAAATACTAAGCCGCTCACAACAAAATCACTATCTTTCAAATTAATGCCTTTCACCCCAGCTGCACGGGCTCCTACGACATTGATTTCTTCTTCTGTAAACCACAGTCCATATCCGCTTCTCGTCGCCAAAAAGATATCTTGAGCTCCATCTGTAAGGTGTATATCCACTACTTGGTCATCACCTTTTAGGTTTACTGCCATCAGCGGCTTGGAGTAACGCTGGGCTTTATATGCATTCAGCTCTGTTTTCTTGACCATTCCGTTCCGGGTGACAAACAACAAGAATTTAGGTTCCTCGAAGTTGCTGACCGGAATCGCTTTGATAATGGATTCATCTCTATCAATTGGAACAATATTTGCTACATGCTGGCCCATGTCCTTCCAACGGATATCCGGCAGTTCATGGACAGGTAGATACAAGTAGTTACCCTTGTTTGTGAACAATAACAATGTTTGGGTTGTGTTAATGTCCAACTTGGAAATGATTCTATCGGTTTCTTTCATCCCGAAATCCTGGCCATTGGAAGCAGAATAAGATCGCAAGCTTGTACGCTTCACATATCCATCCTTCGTGACTGTCACGATGACATCCTCAGATGGGATCATCACTTCCAGGTTGATCTTGATTTCCTCTATTTGTTCTTGGATTCTCGAGCGGCGGTCATTCGTATAAAGCTTTTTCACGCGCTTCAAGTCCGATTTTATGACAGAGAACAGCTTTTTCTCGCTTGCAAGGATTGCTTCTAGTTCCGCCACCTTCTTGGCAAGTTCATCTGCTTCCGCTTGCAATGCTGTGATATCTGTATTGGTTAAACGGTATAGCTGCAAAGAAACAATGGCTTCTGCTTGGGGCTCCGTAAACGTGAATTTGGCAATTAAGTTATCTTTTGCGTCCCGTTTGTCTTTCGAAGCACGGATGGTTGCTATCACTTCATCCAGGATCGATAGAGCTTTCATCAAGCCTTCCACAACATGCTGGCGCTCTTTCGCTTTGGCTAGCTCAAAACGGGAACGGTTGGAGATTACTTCTTTTTGATGATCGATGTATGCATCCAAGAAGTGTGGCAATCCCATTAATGTCGGGCGCTTTTTATAGATGGCAACCATGTTGAAGTTGAAGGTGATTTGCAAGTCTGTATTTTTATATAAATAATTTAAAATACCACTTGCATCTGCTTCTTTTTTCAACTCAATGACAACACGTAAACCGGTACGATCGGTTTCGTCGCGTACCTCGGCGATTCCATCCACTTTTTTGTCAAAGCGCAGTTCATCAATTTTTTTGACGAGATTTGCTTTGTTTACTTCGTAAGGCACCTCTGTAATGACAATCTGTTTCTTGCCCCCACGGATATCTTCCACCTCCGCAAGACCACGGACAATAATTTTTCCTTTGCCAGTTTCATAGGCTTTCTTGATTCCTTCGACTCCTTGAATAATACCGCCAGTAGGGAAATCCGGCCCCTTGATGACGGTCATTAACTCATCAACACTAACAGATGGGTTGTCGATGCGCATGATAGTCGCATCGATCACTTCTCCAAGGTGGTGAGGTGGAATGTCTGTTGCATAACCAGCAGAAATTCCGGTGGAACCATTTACCAAAAGGTTTGGATACATCGCTGGAAGAACGACCGGCTCTTGTGAAGTATCATCGAAGTTCGGGATGAATTCCACTGTTTTTTTATCAAGATCCCGCAAAAGTTCGGACGCGATCGGTGATAACCTTGCTTCTGTGTAACGCATTGCTGCTGGAGGATCCCCATCAATACTACCGTTGTTTCCGTGCATCTCGATTAGCATATTGCGAACCTTCCAGTCCTGACTCATACGGACCATGGCATCATAAACGGAGGAATCTCCATGTGGGTGATAGTTACCGATTACATTACCGACTGTTTTAGCTGATTTACGAAACGGTTTATCGTGGATGTTTCCTTCTGCATACATAGCATATAAAATACGACGTTGTACCGGCTTAAGCCCATCACGTGCATCTGGCAATGCACGCTCTTGGATAATGTATTTACTATATCGTCCAAATCGGTCGCCTAAAACTTCTTCTAGGGGTAGGTCGTGAAATTTCTCTGTCTGTGTCATCTGTTATACCTCCTCTGTTGCGACCAACAAGTTATCATTTTCTAGAATGTTGGGATCTTCTTCAAGTCCGAAAGCTACATGGCTTTCGATCCATTTACGTCTTGGCTCCACCTTATCTCCCATAAGTGTAGTCACACGACGTTCTGCACGGGCTGCATCATCGATTCGTACACGAATAAGGGTACGAGTATCAGGATTCATCGTGGTCTCCCAGAGTTGGTCCGCATTCATCTCACCAAGACCTTTATAACGCTGGATCGTGTAGCCACGCCCAATCTTTTGGATGGCTCCTTGTAGTTCTTCATCGGACCATGCGTATTCCAATACCTCTTTCTTTCCAGTACCTTTGCTCACTTTGTATAGAGGAGGAAGTGCAATGAACACTTTTCCAGCTTCAATAAGCGGCTTCATATAGCGATAGAAGAAGGTCAGCAGCAACACCTGAATGTGCGCCCCGTCCGTATCCGCATCTGTCATGATGACAACTTTGTCATAGTTGATATCATCCACCGAAAAGTCCGGTCCAACTCCTCCGCCTATTGCATGGATAATCGTATTGATCTCTTCGTTTTTGAAGATATCTGCCAGTTTGGCTTTTTCGGTATTGATTACTTTTCCCCGAAGTGGCAAAACGGCTTGGAAACGGCGATCACGGCCTTGTTTTGCTGAACCCCCTGCAGAGTCCCCCTCCACCAGGTAAATTTCGTTTTTCTGAGGATTACGAGATTGAGCAGGAGTCAATTTACCGCTCAACATCGCGTCCGAACGCTTACGCTTCTTCCCGCTTCGGGCGTCTTCCCTTGCTTTACGTGCTGCTTCACGGGCTTGGAAGGCTTTAATTGATTTCTTGACTAGCATGGAGCTTGTTTCCGGATTTTCCTCTAAGAAATATGCCAGATGCTCGGACACTACGCTGTCCACTGCAGATCGTGCCTCACTCGTACCAAGTTTCCCTTTTGTTTGACCCTCAAATTGCAATAGTTCTTCAGGAATGCGCACAGAAATAATGGCAGAAAGTCCTTCACGAATATCAGAACCATCCAAGTTTTTATCCTTATCTTTGAGTAGGCTCACTTTTCTTGCGTACTCATTAAAGATTCGGGTCATGGCCGTTTTCGCACCGGCTTCATGTGTACCACCATCTTTTGTTCTCACGTTATTAACAAACGACAAAATCGTTTCTGAATATCCATCGTTAAATTGAAATGCGAAATCAATTTCGATTCCATTTTGTGTACCTTCAAATGATACGACATTATGTAGGGAGTCCTTCTCCTCATTCAAGTAGGAAACAAATGCTTCAATTCCGCTTTCATAATGAAATACTTCCTTGACAGAGTTCCGTTCATCGTTAAGTTCTATTTTCAAACCTTTTAACAAAAAGGCTGATTCTCGAAGACGTTCACACAATGTTTCAAAGTTATACGTTATGGTACTGAAAATGGTTGTATCCGGTTTGAAATGTATGGTAGTCCCTGTTTGATTCGTTGTACCGATTTTTTCCAGGGTGGTTACCGGCTTTCCTCCATTTTCAAACCGTTGCTCATAAACAATCCCGTCTCGCTTGATCGTTACAACCAACCATTCCGATAAAGCATTCACAACTGAGGCACCTACACCATGTAGTCCCCCACTCGTTTTGTATCCACCTTGACCAAATTTTCCTCCTGCGTGTAATACGGTTAAAATTACTTCGGGGGTAGGTTTTCCCATCTTATGCATTCCGGTAGGCATACCACGGCCTTTATCCTTCACGCTTATGCTATTATCTTTGTGTATTGTCACAATGATATGATCCCCGTATCCACCCAACGCTTCGTCGACGGAATTATCAAGGATTTCGTATACAAGGTGATGAAGACCTCTGCTGTCCGTGCTTCCTATATACATACCCGGACGTTTACGTACAGCTTCAAGACCCTCTAATACCTGTATCGCATCATCGTTATATTCAATCGTATTTTTTGCCACCAAAAACATACCCCTTTCACTGCTACTGCCAATAAATCTTTATGTATAGGTAAAACTGTTAAGTAAACGGATTTGTTGTTTAGGAACAACAAATATTCGTTTATATATTATCATACATTTGAAACTTGTCTATGTTCTATTGTATAGAGTTGTTAAGCATAAGCCAATATAATCTGACTTAAATTGTAATAAAAGGCTGTTTTCGTAAACTTTGTTGATTTTCGTATGTATAAATCACCCGTTATATTCCTTTCTATCGTGCTATTTTCCCCGCTGTACTAAAAATACTACATATTTTAGAGTATGTAGTTGTAAAAAAGTCCGATTCCGCCTTAATACTAGTAAACAGCAACAATCTTTGAGAAAAGAGCCTAATAAAAAGAATAAAAATCCTTGTTTTAAAAAATAAAAACAAGGACGAGTCGACCTATTTTGTTAAAGCGTGTTCCACTTTAATACAACGATCCATAATGACAGTATAGCCCTTTTCCTTTAATAATTCATACGTTTTTTGATCTGCAAGCCCAAGCTGTGCCCAATAGACGTCTGCATCCACTTGCAAAAACTCCTCGGCAACCCCATATAGATGCTCGGATCGACGGAAGACGTTGACTATATCAATATGCCCCTCAACATCTTTCAAAGAAGGTACAGCTTTTACCCCGAGTACTTCCTTGGCTGTCGGGTTGACTGGAATAATCTCGTAGCCAGCATCCTGCATTGCTTTAGATACCATATAGGAGGTACGGGAAGGATTATCCGACAATCCCACTACTGCGATTCGCTTGCTCTTTTTCAATATTTTCCCGATTTCTTCACGGCTAGGTATTTCCATATTCATGTTATCATTCCCCTTCATCTAAAATATTTGTTTTAAAACTACCTTCATCTAAAGATATTACATTGCTGATGATTGTAGCGAAAGCCGGAGACTCCGACGGGAGGTAGCGGTAGGTTGAGACCCCTGAAGTGTTGTGAGGAGGCTCAAGCAGCGCCCCTCGGAAAGCGAAGCCTGGCGCGGAAATCAACAGCGACACATAAATATTTCATTTCTTATATGTTATACCCGTTTAAGAGCACTTTAACAACTTCTCATACCCTGATATTAAGACTTACTCATAAAAAATTCGTGATAAGTTGCAATAAATCCTTTGCTTCCTGTTAAAATTAACATATATTAAAGATAGGAATTATTACATGGCTGTTTTCTCATACTTTGTTGCTTTTTAAGCATTTATAAACCAACCGTTTTATTCCTTACTGTCTTGCTCTTTTCATGGCTGAAAGGAATAGACTGCATGCCTATTTTAATATTTCTAAGCTGTAAAAAGTCAATTGCCGACTTTTTACTAATAAATAGCAACAACCTTTGAGAAAAGAGCCTATTACATAAAGGGGTTTAATGAATGACTGAACTACTTATTATTATACTTGCTTACCTCATCGGTTCCATTCCCTTTGCACTTGTTGTTGGGAAAGTGGGCTATGGAATCGACATCCGCGAACATGGAAGCGGAAACCTTGGTGGAACGAACACATTCCGGACACTAGGCATTAAAGCCGGAATGATTGTGACCATTTGTGACATTTTGAAAGGAACAGTCGCTGCATCCTTGCCATTTCTTCTTGGAGCTGACATTCATCCGCTACTTGCAGGTGCATGCGCCGTAGTCGGACATGTTTATCCGATTTTCGCAAAATTTCGTGGTGGAAAGGCTGTAGCAACATCTGGCGGAGTGTTATTGTTTGCCAATCCGCTTATGTTCTTACTTATGTTATTCTGCTTTTTCCTGTTCTTGTTCTTGACGAAGTATGTATCTCTATCCTCCATGCTGACCGGAGTGGTTACAACCATCTATAGCATTCTTTATGGGGATCTTCCACTCATAATAGCTGTGTCTCTGCTTACGGCGTTTGTCATTTTTAAACACCGGGCCAATATTGGAAGGATCATCCGGAAGACGGAACCGAAAATTACTTGGTTATCCTTAAAAAAGAAAAAGGCATCCTAAAGCATTCGTGTTATGATCGAATGCTTTTTTTGTTTTCCTAATGCCTGGTTACCACTGCTTTTATTGCTTTCTTTTCCTTATCATCCCAAACGATATGTTTTTCAAAAGTACCCTCTTCAAAAAATAGAGGAAATCTTTCCTTAAACCAATCTTGCATAGGCAGTTCCATAGCTTTTGAAATGTCCACCCATTTCAATTCCCCCTCTGGTGGGGAGTCTAAAAGTTGCCCTTTAAAGGTGTTCGTTATGTAGTTAAAGACCATGTATCTTTCATCATTCATTTCGTCCACATATTCATCTAAGCCTTTGTAAATAAGATTACTTATCTCAAGCCCCGTTTCCTCACGCACTTCTCGTATAGTACCTTCTGTCAGGCTTTCTGGGAAGTCCACTTTCCCACCAGGGCCGATATGACCGGGAAATCTTTTGTCAGGTGGCCTATTTATCAAAAGAACTTTTTGGCCATCGATTACAAGACACATCGTATACATGCTTATATTCGTCATTTTAATTCTCTCCTGTATTTTTCGTTTCCAACAACTCTATGATTCTTTTATTCTGCTTTACTACTTGTCCCAAATAGGAAATGATGGTTCCGATTCCTACAGCAATCCCTATCAATAGCAATGTGATAAACAATCTAAAACACCTCCTTTTAAGCTTTATTCTGAAGGTGCTACAAGCTCCACCTTAATCCGATCGGGATCTTCAAAAAACACAGCGTAATAGTTTTCTCCACCCGCATAAGGATGCTTATCCATGTATAGCATGTTTACTCCTTGAGACTTTAGCTGTTCTGTCAGGTAATCTACCTGCACCCTTGATGATGCATGAAAGGCTAGATGATTAAGGCCAACTCTGCATCGGTGATAAGGAATATCCAGAAACCGTTCCTCCGTTTGGACAAATACGATGTATGTATCCCCTAACTTCCAACTCTGTCCCTTATCCCAGTCCTGATAAGGCTTATAGCCTAATTCTTCTAGCAACCACCCCCAGAACTCTTTCGTTTTCTTCAAGCTAGACACATACAGCTCTATGTGGTGTATTAATCCTGTCATGATTTTACTCCTTCCGCATGGAAAACCGTTATATTTGGCCAAACTTCTTGCCAATTTTTCTCCCTCAATCGTTTCTCATAGATAGTTACTCGTTCAGAAGATGTTTGAAACGTAGCAGTGGGCTTTACTGACAGGTTCACTAAATCTTGTATTCCACAAGGAGTTGCTAATTCCAAATTATTGTCTCCATTCAACTTCACGCCGATGGCCGTAGCCGTTTCAGGAAATTTAGACATTGCTTCAATGGAATTTATGTAGGGTGGTACGTTATTCAACACATGCATCCTTGCCTGATTTTTAACCGACCAAGGAGCTTGTGGGTACAGTTGCAAAAGTCGTCTTTCCAACTGTTTTTCTTTCTCCTCTGATAGATCCTTACCGTCAAAATAAATGACATCTATATCCGGCACTGGCGTTCTGTTGGTATAATCGTGCAAGGCGTCCCACACTTTTGACCGTACAAACCCTGCACACACCCACCAATCGGGGAGATCTAGTGCCATTGCAGCCTCTATGATTTCCATCATCCAATCATCTGATTGAATGAGATTCAGGATATCTTCTTCCGTCTTAATCAAGAAATATGCCCCCTTTTACGCAATGCGAACGTATATTCTCATTATACCTAATTCAGCATGATGATAGCAAGAGTTTCCAATTAGTTGTTTGCTTGATGGCTTGACACCCTTTGTCGATGGACGTTTCCATATACCCAATCATCATTTCCATGGTAAATACTTGTAGCGGATCTTCGCTAAGTAAAGATTTCATATCTTGTTCAACATATGGTAAAAAGTTAGTTAGCTGCTCGGTAGACACTTCATCAAGATTTAGCGGTTGTCCCTTAACAAAACTATCTTTCATTTTATCCCCATTAATTCTATAATGATTCATCAACTTTGCATTTAGGAGCTTAAAGTCATTGTGATATCTCTCAAAAATGGATGAATCAATCTCCATACGGTTTTTCAACCATGGCAAAAAGAAGCCCGTCAGCCATATCTCATCCGCAACTAAGTGGGTATAATAGCCCTGGATGAATGAAATATTTTGATGATCCTCATACTTTTGAAGAAATGCTTTATGATCAATGGTCCGTGTATAGTCAATCGTTTTCCCTTTATAAAAATGGGAAAGATCCTTAGGAGAAACAGCATCAGGTGCAATCGCACCCAAAAGAAAAGAACCTATTTTCTTTATGTGCAGTTTAGAGGCAATCTCGTACGCTATTATCGTGTGCATAAGGCGTGAACCCATTTTTATTTCGCTCCAAGGTGCTTGGTACAGTTATACAATTCACATTCCCAAAGCCCTTCTCTAACTTTTACAGTCGAGACAGAGGTGTTCTCCAGGTGGTCTTCCATTTTAAGATCTTTCACCAATTCTCCAAGAAGGTGTCTTATATAGGCACCATGACTGACCACCAAAACATTCTTGTCCGGATGTTTTTCCGTAACATCTTCAATAAAGGAGAGGGCTCTTTTCAGCACCATTTCTTTCGATTCGATCCCTAAGTCCAGCTCTCTCCAATTTTCTCCCCATTTTATTATTCTTTCTGGTTCGGTGGTACCTTCAATCTGACCGCCGTTAACCTCTTGGAGCCTGGAATCCAGGAATACCTCGTTTACATTTAGGTTTCTTGCCACAATCTCAGCTGTCTGTTTTGCTCTTAATAGATCACTAGAGTATATGACATCCCAGCCTTCACTTTTAATTCTTTTCGCTAACAATTCTGCATCTCTGATTCCATCCTGATCAAGAGGGATGTTGGCACTGCCCTGTGCTCTCCGCTCTTTATTCCAAGCAGTACTTCCGTGGCGTACAAGTCCTAATTTGGTCATCATTAAACACTCCTTTATTTGGAATAGAATGAATTTTTAGTTTAATGGAAAATCACAGGAATGACAACTAATTTCAAACAGAAGAAATGGTGTCCAAAACCTAGTTCAATTATAAGAAAGGCAAGGTTTCAAAAAGGTGTATACACCCCTTGTATAATTGTGTAAAATTACACAAAAGGAAACTTATTTACGAGAGGAGAGTCATAATATGAAGATTTTTGCCCTTGTATTATGGAATGTAATGTCTGGTTTATATGTATTATTATTTTCCTTATGGCTAGCAGGACCAGGAATCGCTGAAACTGAAACTCCAACATACAACCCTTGGTATTTACTCTTCTTTGTTGTTTGGCTTATTGGATTATCCCTTCAATTTAAACGTCCTCTTAGAAAAATTGGATTTAGCACAACGCTACTTCCCCTTATGTATTATCTGTTCCTTACCGTTCAGGCGATAATAATCTAGTTTTGAATGAAAGAAAGAGGTGCTCCACGTTGCCGTCAAAGAAAGTTTCAATCGTAATCGTAACCGGTTTCGTCATCATTATCGGGATCCCAAATGCATTTCTTTATGTGCTGAGCAACGGAAATCCGATTAACAAATACTATGTTGAGAAGCATATACCTGCTCATCTGTCAGAAATGGGTTACTCCCAACGGGATATTGACCTGCAGGGCTATATAGAACCCAAATACTTGATTAATAAAGATGTCTATCACGGACACTATAGGGTCGTGTTTAAGGATGAACCAAACCTGGAATACTTGTATGGGATGAAGAAAAACGGTGAGGAAGTAGTACAATTCTGCGAAAAAGAAACGCGTATCGGCGATCATTCCTATGGAGACATGACAGCCGAGAAGACTAACCATAGTGAGGAAAATTGCTTGGTTACTTTGAGAATAGAGAATAATAGCTTTGTAGGGTTAGCCGCTCGACTTTTCAGCTTTTAAAAGCGGAGCGGCTTTTCCTTCATGATTACACTCCATCAACCAACAATCCCTATATCTTCCTTCATGCAGCATATGCTTAGGAAGCACCATTACTTTTCGAAAGCCGCATTTTTCATAACACTTTATTGCCCTTACATTGGATATCATCGGATCCATAATAATGCGACCAGCCTTTTTTTCGCTAAAAAGATAGTCCACCATGGAGGTGACGAGCAAGGGACCTATCCCTTTGTTCCAGAATTCAGATTCTCCAATAAACTGATCCAGTCCATATACCCCTTCCAACCCCTGATAGTCTGATAAGTTACTTGTATCAGGAGTGATAGGATAATATTGAATATAACCAATTTCTTTTCCTTGGTAGACAACCATACACCTTTTCACTTCATCATCTCTGTCGAAGAATTTCATCTTAACTTCTTCCATAGTAAACGATACATCCCGCCCCTCATAGAACTCCAATACTTTCGAATTGGACAGCCATTTATGTATTAGCCTTTCGTCCTTAGCTTGTATAAGTTCCCTTGATAAATCAACCTAACACCTACTCTTGATCATAAGATTTTTTAAACCAGTAATGAATTGTATTCTCTAAGCATTCAAGCAAATGCGTATCAGCTTGAAGCAGCGTCAATCTGAAATAAAGGGACTTCATAAAATTAGTCATCGTTATTTTATTCTGGTAATTGAGTAACGTTTGTCCATGTTCTGTCATTTCCCTCTCCATAGTTAAAGTTAGATTATTTAACCAACTTTTAAGAGCATGTTGCTCCATACCTCTTCCCAATAATGCTTCCACAACAAAAATCAGCCGCTCATCTTCCTCTTCTTTAAAGACCGTTCCTTTTAACAGACATACCTGAATAGCTTTCAGCACTTTAGGAAGTGATTCCATATGAAAATGATGATGCTTTACGAGTGCAGCAAGCATATCGGCTCCATGTGCAATACTGTGTGCCCACCCTTTTTCCTCTACATATCCACGTGTATCCTTTTCCTCATGCAAGTATGTAATTATCTTTTCAGTTATTTCTTGAATTTTGTTATTATCGATAAAAGATGTTTTACGATCTACGTTTAATATTAATGCAACGACCAAAGAGGAAAAAGAGCGTGTAAATACTGAATCTGTATTTATTTCGCCGATTTTAAAAAATAAATGGTCCTGATTCAAACATCTATCCAACAGGCTAGCCATTTCTCTTTGGGGGATAATCCGGTCCCCTATTAACTTTGCAAAATTTGAAGAAATGAGATGATCCCTTAATACAGGATCAGCAGAGCCGATGTGTGACATCATGGATTCCAATAATCTGTCTCTGTAATGCTCATCTAATACCCTTTTATTGTCTAAAGACATAAGCATAACCTTCAAAATTTTCTCTTCGTATATCATCATCTTCTTTTATCCCTTCCGACAGTCACTTTTCATTATTGATCTAACAATTCCAGGCAAAATAACGAGATCTTCAATGATGTAATCGGCATCCACTTGGTCCCAATATGAATCTTTTTTCCATACGGTAGTCATTCCAACAGCTTTTGCAGCATTTATATCATTCTCGGGATGGTCCCCAACAAATAAGCATTCCTTCGTCGAGGCTTGAAGCAATTGAGCAGACCTTAAAAAAATTTCAGGATTGGGCTTCTTTATTCCTTCACGCTCAGATATTAATATAGATTGGAAAAAGGATTCGATGCCCAATGCTTTTATATTGTTCATTTGAAAAGCTTCAAAACCGTTTGTTATCATTCCTAAAGAAAGATTATCTTCAGCAAGTTTTATAAGTGTTTCTTCTACCTTAGCAAAAGGGGTACAGTGGTATGGAAAGTGCTGGACATAATCATCCAAAAGTTCATCCCAAGTCAATGCCTCTATCAGAAAATCTTTAGCGAGCTGCTGATAGACTCTATCCTTCCAGACATACCCCCCTGCATCCAACTCAATGAATCTATCCATATATTTATCTTTTGGGATGTGTCCAAGAGCTTTCTTGCACCTTTCATACTGATCATCAATAAATTTTTTCACCGAAACATCCCTATTCAACAGGGTTCCATCAAGGTCAAATATAACCGCCTTAATCAAAATGCCTTTCTCCCTTAGAATCTATCTCATGAATTTTATCCGAAATTAGCTTGGATAAAATGTCATAACCCGCTTCACCAAAATGCAGACCATCATTCAATATGCCAACTAGCAGCTCTTCATAATTTGGTCTGGAATATAGATCAATATAAAAATCTAAAAAGTGGCTGCCGGTTTCTTCTGCAACACATCTCACCACATTTGCATATTTAGCCAGTTCACTATTTTTCCGGTTTGGTTGTAGATTCTCATCCACTGGTGGAGGGGAGAAGAGTAGGGTTTTTTCCGGTCCGATCAGGCGAGTAATCTTTAACAGATTCTCTTTATAAGTATTAAGTGCCACTTTTTTATGTGTGGCAGCATCATTTGATCCAAAGAGGACCGTTACTAGATCAGGGTTGAATGCCAATACATCCTTTTTAATTCTGACTAGTGCGTCCTTTGTTGTATGACCTGACACACCTGCATTGATGACATTATAGTCAGGGAGTTGAAAGGTTAGTTTTTCAGTTAGACGAGGGTTGTCCTTTCCTTCATGCCTTGCAGTCAGACTATCACCGAAACAAACGAGAGTTTTCATATGTATGGACACCACCTTGATTCATGATTTAATAGTTTCTATGTTACCATATAATAGAAAAAACTAAAGGAAAGGGGTAACTAAAATGAATAATGAATTACTTACTAATCTATCAATAAAATTCTAATGATTTATGTGGTTATTCTTATGGTTGTTGGATTGGTTACGAGTGTTATTTTGAAGAGGGTTTACAAAAATAAGAAAAAAGTGGATAAAGGATTTGCTTTAAGCTATTACAAACTTAGCTCCAGACGTAAGTTGATACGTAACTTATGGACTCTGCCACTTTCTTTAGGGGCATTTATTGCAGCCATGATTTTCACTGATATGATTAACATGTTTTGTTGTTTTTAGTAATCGTTCTCCTAGCTGCTATTATTCAATGTCGTCCTTCTTTATAGAAAGTGGAAGCTGGAGGAAAGGAACACAGAAATGTAAGATATATATTGGAAAGAAAGCAACAAGCACCCTTTATCTCTTTATGATAAGGATGCTTGAAATTATTTAACCAACTTTTTTAGATGTAGTTACTTCCTCTGATTCTTTGTTTCTATTTCGCTTAAACACTTTACGTATCCCTATACCAAGATCATGGAACAGCATATAAACGGATGGGATCAGTACAAGAGTTATCAAAGTTGAAAACAATAATCCAGCTATGACCACTGTGGCCAAAGGTGCCTGATAGTTACTCGCTGCACCTGTAGAAATGGCAAGAGGCAGCATCCCTCCAACAGTAGTCAACGTTGTCATGAAGATTGGCCGGATACGGTTCATACCTGCTTCCACTATTGCTTCCCCAACCCCATAATCATCCGCTCTCAACTGCTTGGCTCGGTCAATAAGAAGGATGGCATTATTAAGTACAATCCCAATCAACATGATGACACCCATTCCAGACATGATACTTAGTTCTCGTTGCGTCAACAGTAATCCTAAAATCACACCTGTAAAGGTCATCGGGATGATGGTCATGACAATTACCGGATGCAGCAAGTGATTGAACTGTACTGCCATTACGACATACACCAGGAAAATGGCAATCGCCAAAATGACAAGCATATCCTGTATGGCCTCTTGTTGCGTCTCAAGACTGCCGCCAACCGAGACAGTATACCCAACTGGTGTTTCAAATGAGTCAATCACTTCCTGCACGTCCCTGTTGACCGAGCCAAGATCACGATTTTCGATATTGGCAAGTACCTTAACAACCCGCTCTCCATCTTTATGGTCGATTTGCGCTGGTACTTTCACCTGCTCAAAGCTTATATAATTGGATAGCTTTTTCGCACCGTCTAGAGTGGAAATTTCCATGTCCAGTAAATCAGACTTCTTATTAAATACTTCATTAGGTGCAATCACGATTGGTGTTCCGGCTTCATCCTGCAAAGCACCAATTGGAATGGAAGAAGTAAGACTGTTCAATTCTCCTAAAATCTGTAACGGAGTAATCCCGTCCTCCCTCATGCTCTTTTCATCCAAAACGATCTGCTCTTCATCTATCATGGCTCCAAGAGAAGTGGTAGTTCCAATGATACCTTCAATTTCTCTCAACTCACTCACCATCTCAGCAGAAAGAGAAGTCAACCCATCGAGATCCTCTCCGCTTATTTCAATCTGAACTGGATAACTTGCTCCTGCGCTCATGACGGAAGCGACATCCACAATAGGATATTCTTCTTTCAACTCAAGCAACCCTGCGAGTATGCGCTCATTTACTTCCTTTTGCTCTAGCGTCGCTTCTTCTTCAGGGGTCATATTGATTAGCAAGAACATAAATTCGATTTGATCCAGAACAAAGCCTTCCCTCACATCAGGTATATCCTCCAGCTTGGAATTAATCGCCTCTGCAATCTCATTTTTCTGTTCAGGAGTTACTCCTTTATCCAAGGACACCATTATTTCTGAGTAGCGATTATACATGTCAGGCATGATGGTCATCGGAACCTTTGTCACTAAAGCCAGTGATCCGACAAACATAAGGATGAACAGGAAAATAACACCGTAACGCCTACGTTTTCTCCTGGTCAGCCACTGTATAAAGCCACCATAGGATTGTATGATTCTGCTTTCTCTTTTTTGTTTCTGTCTTGTTGTCAACTTTAAAAAATTCTCTGAAAGGGATGGGATCAACGCAAAGGAAACGACCACGGAACTTACCAATGTGACAATGACCACCACGGATAATATGATCATGAACTTCCCTGCTTCTCCACCTAACAAACCGATTGGCAAAAACACGACAATGGTGGTCAACATCGAGGCGAATACCGCCGATGCCACTTCCTTTACCCCAACCAAAACGGCTTCACGACTCTTCAGTCCTTGTTCCTTTTTACGATAGATAGACTCTAAGATAACTATGGAAGCATCCACCATCATGCCGATTCCAAGCCCTAATGCGATCAAACTCAACATATTAATGCTATAACCCAGTACCCACATGCTTGCAAAAGCAAGTAAAATCGATAAAGGGATGGAGATTCCGATAATGATGGTTGCTCTTACATTTCGAAGGAACAAGAACAACACTATGATGGCTAATAATCCCCCAATCAGAATGTTACTGGATACTCCATCCACCGCTTCACTAACATAGTCGGCTTGAGTGACTATCTCTTCAAAAGCAAAGCCTTCAACAAGTCCTTCTTGCCTTATTATCTCCACTTCCGCACGGACTGCCTCAGCCATTTCAATTTGAGTAATATCTGAGACCCGGCCGATTTGGACCAGTATCACATCCTGGCTTCCATCCTTCCAAACACCAGAGGCCATATCACGAACCTGTAATTTTATATCAGCAAGTTCTCCCAATTCTTTTACACCAGAAATCGTAGGAATAAGGATTTTTTCCATATCCTCTACATTCACTAAAGAAGTATTCCACCTTAAGATTGGCCCGTTCGCTTCTTCTGTCAATTCCCCAAAGGAAGTTATTAGGTTGGATTGTTGGATAGTTTGGATGATTTGCTGGGAGTCCACTCCAGATTCAGTCAGCTCGTCATTTTTAAATTGTATGATAACCTCATTCTCTTCCAACCCATCAAACTTTACATCTCTTACTTCTGGCAATGCCTCAAGCCTAGGCTCCACCACATTTTTGGCAAAAGCAGTTATCTCCTCCATGTTGCCATTTGAAATATCCATGTAAAACTCGTATTCTTGACTTGTTGTCATTTGGAAGCTATTAATATATTGAATTCCAGGAAGCTGGGTTGATAGTGGAGCAACTGCCGCCTCAATATTCTTATGTACTTCATCCCCTCTTCCCTCTTCTATCATCACGGTAATGGATGACTTTCCAGTATAGGAAGCGGAAGAGTGTGAGTCCACACCATCTAAACCGCTCAAAATCTGTTCTATCGGTTTTGTGATTTTATCTTCTACATCCAATACGGGCATCTCACCAGCATCGACCTGCACAATCGTCATATCAAAAGAAATCGGAGGCAGCAATTCCTGATCTAATTTGTTCAGTGAATAGAGACCGATCATAAATACAAATACAACCAATAGTCCAACTGCAATTTTTCTCTTAAGTATAAATTCCATCATCGACATCGTATGTTCTCCCCTCAATTTAGAAAAATAAGAATTAATTTCCAACTCACAAAATTGATTATATGCGCTTAGGAAGCAAATAAAAAGAGAATTTTGGAAAATACTTCTTGAGGCGTAGAGAAGTCTAGGACTGCAGGGTATGTTAACCTTTATCAAAAAAGGTTGTTTCAAAGTCTGTAGCATTTTAAAAAAATAAATACAAGCGAGTGGATTTGAGCGGAAAGCAGTCGACTCCGGCGGGAGGTAGCGGTAGATTGAGACCTCCGAGCGTTGTGTGGAGGCTCAAGCACACGCTCCTCAGAAAGCGAGTGACTGCAGTGAAAAGGAACGATCAAACTTTATGGGCATTATCAAAAAATGTATTAGAAAACAACTAAAAAAGAGCCAGACCATTAAAGTCTGACTCCATCTCATTAACTCCTACACATGCTTCTCAAGGAAATTCAATATCGCGCTAAATACTTTTATTTCATTTTCTTTTTTAGAGAAGCCGTGACCTTCATCATCTAGGACTAGATACTCCACTTCTCTCCCTTTTGCATGAAGTGCTTCCACAATTTGATCGGATTCCTGTTTAACCACACGTGGATCATTGGCACCTTGGATGATCAGCATCGGCTTTGTCATTGTGTCAAGGTAGGTAATAGGTGAGTCTATTGTCAGTCTTTCTTTATCTTCCACTGGATCTCCCACCCATTGCTTCATCACTGGTTTCCAGTGATCTGGTACAGAATCAATAAAGGAAAACAAGTTGCTCACTCCGAAGATATCAATGACCGCCTTAAAATATTCGGGATGACGACCATGAAGTAGCAAGGCCATGTATCCGCCATAGCTTCCTCCCATAAGGAAAATCTTATCTCTATCTGCATATCCTTTTTCGATCAGCCATTCAAGACCGTGAATATTATCGAGTCTTGGCCCGTGACCCCAATCTCCTTCCACCATCTTCATATAAGCTAATCCGTAGTTGGAGGAACCGCGGAAGTTAGGGGCAAATATGCTATACCCCCTATTTATAAGAAATTGGAAATAAGAGCGGAAAAATTTGCGTTCCGATGCTTGAGGTCCACCGTGTGGCCAAAGCACCACATGACCGTTTGAAACTTCTTCTTTCGCCTTGAAGAATAATGCTTCTATTTCCAGACCATCAAATGAGGGGTAGCTTAGGATCTCCGGCTCAGATAGATCCTCATCCCCTACAGCCGGTACGCGGTTATTGGTTAAAGCCACCCAGCTGTCTCCTTCCAGCTTATAAATATTGGCAGGCTTGGAAGCTGTTTTCCCCAATAGATAGACGCCTCCACTTTTCCCAATCACTATTTTATCAATAATGGAAACTGGAATATTCACTTCGTTCCACTCTTTTTTCTCAAGGCAAAAAGTATAAAGCTTATCCTCCACTCCTTTAGATGAAACGAGATACAGTTGATATCCTTTTTTGTCTAGATATATGTTACCCAGATGCATATCATTATCGGAAACCTTGGTAAACTTTTTTGTCGCCACGTCAAAGTGCGCTAGATAACCGTTGTCTTCCCCATAATCAGTTACAAGGTAAATGGAAGTGGAATCGGTAAAAAGTGCACTGTCAACGGTGTGTTGCTTCTCTGTTTCAGGAGTCAATCGAATAGTTTCCCCATTATGTAACAAATACGCCAATGTATGTGTATTGGCAAACTGTTTAAGGGTGATGAAACTCTCCTCATCTCCAGATACATCAATCAAGTAGGTGGATGCGTCCTCTCCCTCTACCAACAGGCGCTCTTCCTTTGTCTCAAGGTCATAGCAATAGCAGTTCAAGTACGTTTTATTGCCCTTTGAACTTGTATAATAGATCCTCTTTCCATCCTTAGAGAATTTGGGAAACATATGGCGATGGTCCTCTTCCACCCTCACATCCTGTAATTCCCCTCCACGGGTAGGAAGTGCATAGAACTGGGTAAGCTCGTTGCCGTCCTGGTCAAAACTTGCCAATATGTATGTTCCATTTGGATCGTATTTCAGTCCATGGCAGCTCTGATTATTGAACGTAAGCGGATAAGGATATTGATTTGGAAGGTCCATTGCCCAGACATTATAGAATCCAGTCAGATTTGTGCTATAAACTAATTGTGTTTCATCAGGGCTCAAGGCGAAATCTTCAATATTAAACACTTTGAAAAATTGTTCCACTTCAGGTTTTTTAAAAGTTAGCAAGTTGGTTCCCCCTCTTCATAATCTATATCACCTACTATTTCGAGAGTCAAAACAAAAAATCCTTTATTTTTTGTGCATTCGACATAATTCGATGAAAAATGCAAAAATTATGTATTATGTTGGAAGAGTAAAAATATAAATAAGGGGTCTATTATCATGAACTCAAAATCAAAATATTTATTACCAATCATCATTATATTAGGTTTGGCTCTATTTTTTTCGCTACTTACTTTCAAGCATTACGAAGGTTTTATGACAGGTGAGGACCAAAAGGAATTCACAGCAACCGACATCAAACAACATAAGTCGAAAGAACTCATAAAAACGGAAAAAGCTTTTCGAACAGAAGCGACTATCTCTGCGGTAGGGGACCTCCTCATTCATAGTACCGTCTATAATGCAGCAAAAACTGGAGAAAATTCATACAACTTCAATCCGATGCTGGAACGTGTTAAGTCCCACCTGCAAGAAACCGATATTTCCATCGCCAATCAAGAGACCATCATCGGGGGAACAGAAATTGGGTTATCCAATTATCCAAGCTTCAACAGTCCCTTCGAAGTAGCAGATGCCCTGCAGGAAGCAGGTGTAGATATCGTCAGTATCGCCAACAATCATACATTAGATCGTGGGGAAAAGGCGATTATGAACGCAATCAACCATTACGAAACAATCGGAATGGAATATGTCGGTGGTTATAAGAGTAATGAGGATAAAGCAAGATTACGGACCATTTCCAAAAATGGCATTGAATTCTCTTTCTTGTCCTATACATATGGTACGAACGGAATTCCAATTCCGGAAGGGAAGGAGTTCTTTGTAAACCTGATCGATCGTGAGGCGATAAAAAGGGACGTTGAGGAAGCCAAACAAAATTCTGATGTCGTGGTGGTTGCCATGCACTGGGGAGTAGAGTATATTCTTTTCCCTAACTCAGAACAGGAAGAACTGGCAGATTTCCTTGCAGAAATTGGTGTAGACATCGTTATCGGCCACCACCCCCATGTACTACAGCCGATGAAATTCATCGAAAGACCGGATGGCAAGAAGATGTTTGTTGTCTACTCACTGGGGAATTTCCTGTCTGGACAAAAGGATGATTATAAAGATATCGGAGGGATCTTGCAACTTCATGTAGAGAAATTTGTGGATGGTAAGGAAAAGAAAATTGACATTAAAGTAGATGATTTTATCCCCACATATGTTTCGCAAGTGGATCCAACCAGATACCATGTGGTCCCATTGAAGGATGCCGCTTCATTCGGTTATTCACAGGCAGAAGCCAAAAACAAAGAAATGTTGGATCATATGTATCAATGGTTAAAGGAAGATGAAATAAATAATTGAATAACCAGCATCGGCCACCAAAATGGACCGATGCTTTTTTCTTGATTTTTTGAGCAATCTGTTTCCAAACAGTTGCAGAATGGAATCCTTCTATTTGATAAAACATATAGTAGAAGGTAAATCCATTGCATTTTCTCTAAGTGGTTTTATTTGGTTGCACTTGTGGAATTCAGTTATAATAAAGGTTGTATATACATATTGCGTTCAAACGGAAGCATCATTCCTTTTTCAAGGTAACGTAATACAATCTATGAGACAAAAAGGAGTTGCTATTATGAATATTTCCATGTCAGATAAAGCATTGGAATGGTATAAAGAAGAATTGCATTTAGAAAAAGGGGATAACATTCGTTTCCACGTCCGTTATGGTGGCTGCAGTACGGTCCAGAAAGGATTTTCATTGGGCATTGTAAAAGAAGATCCCGACCAGCCGGCTGCTACCATAGTAAAAGACGGCATTACATTCTTTGTGGAAGAAAAAGAAGCATGGTATTTTGACGGGCATGATCTCCATATCAAATTTGACGAAGAATTAAACGAACCAAAATTTGATTATGAATAAAGACAAAAAAGAAAGAATCAGGGGCATAACCCCTGATTCTTTCTTTATGTATCAAAAAAACGATGAATCTGTTCCCATTGCCCTTCTTTTTTCAAAATCTCCAGCTGAGTTTCGCCGATTAGATCGAAATGGGGATACTCTTCCCTCTTATGTATCCATTGCTCTTTCAAGCCATATTGCTTCCCCCACTCAATCAGTTTTCTAATATCACAGCATCCAGCTTTCGTCACAGTAGTAATTCCATCAAAACGAGGATGAATCCAATAGTGGGTGATGAATGCCATTTCACCGCTTTTCACTTTTGCTTTCCATTCCTGTAGTTCCCCACGATTGATCCCAAACGCCATGATTTATTCTCCTTGCTTTTTCGCATTTTCGTATGCAGTGTGCCACTCCGGATATTTTTTACGAATGATGATCGGTTTGAAGTTTTCTTTCTTGACGCATACATGTGAGGAACTTCCCAACAACGCTACCTCCTCATTTGGAGTGCGTATTTCATAGCCGTAAACAACCCGGAAGCCATCATAGCTCTCAATCCATGTATGTATGGTCGCCACTTCCCCATAGCGAAGAGGTTTTTTATAGGTAACATTTATATCGATGACAGGTGAAATGACCCCATCCTGTTCCATCTGAGCATAGGAAAACCCCAAATCCTTTATTAGCTGTGTTCGTCCAAGCTCCATCCAAACGAGATAGTTTGCATGATAAACTACTCCCATCTGGTCTGTTTCTGCGTAACGCACTTCTATTTCCTTATTAGATACTAGCATTTTTACTCTACTCCCCCATTTACTTGGATGTGTCTAATTATGATAACACAAAAGAATATTTTTCCACATAAAAAAGCCTGGCAAAAAGCGGGCACAGTATATATGCCCGCCTTGTAGCATGTTACTTATAACCGTTTTCGCGACTGCTGGCTTCGTCTTTGATTTCAGCCCTGAAAGCAGCAATGCTTTCTTCACGACGATGATTTTTTGCTTCAATGCGAGCTCTTTCCTCATCATTGGCAAATTGCATGGAATCATGTGCTTCCTCAATATTCTCTATTGTATTCTGCACCATGCTTTGTAGTTTTTCTACATTATCACTGCGATCATCCGGGTTTGCACGATGTTGTTTGTTTTGGTCCATAACAAAACGCCTCCCTTTATCGAATGAAAAGTTACTACAAGTTGTATTGTTTGCAACAGACGCTACATTAACACTTGAAATAGTTGGATATATTACTCACCCTTTGTTTGAATCACTTGAGCGTGTTTACCTGAAGTATCTTGCATCTGCTTGCCTTTATTGCCTCCAGCCTCCTGTGGCTGAGTTCCTATATGGTTTGGCATAAAGTGCTTTCTGCTTCCTTTTGGATTACTCATAAAAACATCCCTCCTACCTTTAATATCTCAAGATAGAGGGATATTCATAACAAGAAATATTTGAAAGTTATTCTGCCGCTTTATTTAACATCTTTTCTTCCAAGCGGTCCTCGATTTTGCGTAATGCTTCTTCATCTTTTAAAAGAAGTTGCTTATTTTCCAAAACAAGCTCTTCAAAAGAACGTTTACGGATTCTTCTCATCATCTCACCTACTTATTTGTTATTGTAATAGTATTAATGTCCAAAATACTCTAAAATTATGATAACTTTCTGACGAATTAGTTAGAATTTGATTAAAAATTTGCCGATGACAGATAAACGGAGTGTATTAAGAAGGTTGTTTAATATGTTTATATCCATATTCTGAAAATTGAAAACTGATATATATAGCCACAAAGGTCGAATATACGTTCTTGTATCTTTCATAAATCTACGTTAAGATTTAAAGGTGTGAATATTCTAAAAAGTGAGGGTTTCTTATTGATATTATCTACATCAACTTATCAAGCTTATGAAAGCAATATGGAATTTTTTCGTTCGTTTAGATCAAAAGACGAGGATGAATTAATCTCTCCAATATGTAAAGGGAAATGGTCGGTAAAAGAAATCATCGGGCACATTTATTATTGGGATCTTTTTTTGTTGGAAAAGATGGTACCTGAAATGAAAGAAGGTGGAGTCTTGCCTGACTTCCCTGATCATGATGAATATAATGAAAAAGCGATACAGGCAATAATGATTTTCAATGACACGGAAGCTCTCATAAAGGAATTTGTCCTCACTAGGAAGGAATTAATAAGAAATCTGGAGAACTTAAACCAAGGAGTACGATTTACGATAGGGAAAAAAAAGCGCAAATTCACTCCTGAATCTTTTTTGAAAATGTTTGTTGATCACGATAAACATCATATGAAGCAAATCAAAAACCGAGCGATATGACCTGGAGGTAAAAAATGAAACGGAAAGCTGGGATATTGATTTTGGGATTAATCACCTTCGTTATTTGTTTATCATTACTTTTTCGGGATGGGATAATCTTGGACTATTTAGGTGTTAATGTGCCTATGCCTTTCACGAAAAAATTAGAGGTTCCTGCCACTATATCCAAAGTGGATCAGAACGAGAACGGAATCCCAGACCACCTTGATATTGTTTTCACTGCAAGAAAAGAAGTGGAACAGCGAACACCATATAAAAGTGTGTATTATGATGGGGGTTACCCGCCGGATACTGAAGGGGTATGTACAGATGTAGTGTGGCGTGGACTGTTGGGAGCAGGAATAAACCTTAAAGATCTTTTAGATAAAGATATTAGGGAGAATACTGAACTTTATCCAAGAGTTGGCGGCACACCAGATCCCAACATTGATTTCAGGCGTGTACCAAATCAATCCGTTTTTTTCGGACGGTTTGCAGAACCATTGACAACAGAGATCATCAAGGGGGATATCGAAAATTTAGAACAATGGCAGCCGGGCGACATTGTAGTCTTTCTTGGTGGTGATTTTGATCATGTTGGAATAGTATCGGACAAACGTACTAAAGATGGAATTCCGTATCTCATTCACAATACATATCCATTTGCGTCTGAAATAAAACTCACCTCCTTCACCTCTCCCATCACAGGTCATTTTCGATGGAAATATTAAAAGGATTCCAATCTATATGGAATCCTTTCATTTGCACTAATTCATTTTTCCAACCTGTTCTTCCATCAACTCGTATGTCATTGGTCCAAGGTGCATATAGGAAATCACGCCTTCTGAATCGATGAAAAAAGTAGAAGGCATCGTCATTACCTGGTAGTGTCTGAAAACACCCTCTTCATCCAAGAGAATCGGAAACGTATAACCACCTTCTTCCACATACTCTTTTACCGTTTCAAGATCAGGCTCCCGGTCCGTCAAATTTACCGCCAGCATGACAACATCCTCATTCTCGGTGTGGTATTTCTGCATCTCTGGCATTTCTGCACGACATGGGCCACACCAGGTTGCCCAGAAATTTACAATCACTTTTTTCCCCTTGAATTCAGATAGCTTTGCAGTGCCTCCCGCTAAAGTACTCAGTTCAAAGTCTCTTGCCTTATCACCAGGTTGCGTGCCAACATCCGGATCTTTTTCCGCGAACACCTGGAATATAGCGTAACCGCTTAAAGCAACAAGAAATACAATAGCTATAATTTTTTTCATCTACTATCCCACCTTTATAAAATCGCCAAAATTCCAAAATATCCTGCAATGACAATAAGAATGCTTGGAACAATGATAACCGTAGAAGTTATAATATGTATGTCCGATCGATGAAGCTTCCAATATAAAAATAGGATGGTTCCCACTGTTGCCAGGTAAACTCCATTAGTCCCCCCTGTAAAAAACAATAATCCATAGGGATTTGTCCAAATGATGGACGGCCTGAAAATAATAATACTAAATTTAAATACGACTATCCAAAATAACATGCCGGATATTAAGTGATTCTCCACTGTCTTTAACATATCGGGCTTGTTCCTAAGGTACATGGATATATATAAATATGCAAGTAAGCATGAAAAAAGAAGAACTATATAGGACTTCTTTAAAACAAGTGGACCTAATTGAATGGCTTCCATTCCGTTCTCCTTTGCTTGTTGATAATTCCATTTAACCATAATTGGATGAATTAATTACGATTACCTTTGTCAATTTTATTACACTTTTTAGGCAAGAAAAAACTGGCCCCATAAGAGACCAGCTTTTCATACATACAATTATGCTTTTAGTTTGTCGCGCAATACCATACGCAAGATACCACCGTGACGGTAGTAGTCAATCTCTACTTCACTATCGAAACGGACCAATGCGTCAAATTCTGTTTTGTTTCCTTCTTCGTCTGTAGCAGTAACTTTTACAAAGTCACGTGGTTTTACTGTTTCGTCAACAGCTACTTCAAACGTTTCTTTACCAGTCAAGCCAAGTACTTCCGCACTTTCGCCATCTTTGAACTGTAAAGGTAGCACTCCCATAAGAACAAGGTTACTACGGTGGATTCTTTCGAAGCTTTCCGCGATAACTGTTTTAATTCCAAGTAGGTTTGTTCCTTTAGCAGCCCAGTCACGGGAGCTTCCCATTCCATAATCTTTACCGGCGATGACCATTAGGCCAGTGCCTTCTTCTTTGTACTTCATGCAAGCATCATAGATGGACATTACATCGCCAGTTGGCCAATAAGTAGTCCAGCCGCCTTCTGTTCCTGGAGCGATCTGGTTACGGATACGGATGTTTGCAAATGTACCACGCATCATTACTTCATGGTTACCACGACGGGAACCATAAGAGTTAAACTCGCGAGGAGTTACACCGTTTGCTTGTAGGTATTTACCTGCAGGCGTATCTTTTCCGATGGAACCAGCCGGTGAAATGTGATCTGTTGTTACAGAATCAGCAAACTTTCCAACTACTCGTAGACCAGTAAGAGGTTCTACTGTACCCGCATCAGGAGTCAACCCTTCAAAGAATGGCGGGTTCTGAATGTATGTGGAATCATTATCCCATGAGTACAATGCTTCATCAGAAGTTTGAATTTCATTCCATCGCTTGTTGTCATCGAATACATGCTCATATTCTCTGCGGAATAGCTCTGGAGTTACCGTTGATTTTACAACTTCTTTCACTTCTGTCATGGAAGGCCAGATGTCTTTGAAGAATACATCGTTGCCGTCTTTGTCTTTTCCGATTACATCGTTTTGAAGATCAACGTCCACATTACCAGCAAGTGCATATGCCACAACTAGTGGTGGAGATGCAAGGTAGTTACCTTTTACAAGTGGATGGATACGTCCTTCAAAGTTACGGTTACCAGAAAGTACAGAAGTAACAAGCAAGTCATTTTCTGCTACTGCTTCTTCGATTTCGTCAGCTAATGGACCTGAGTTACCGATACATGTCGCACAGCCGTAACCTACAATGTTGAAACCTAATTGATCTAGGTATGGTTGAAGTCCGGAATCGTGTAAGTATCCTGTCACAACCTTGGAACCAGGCGCTAAGGATGTTTTCACGAAACTTGGTACTTCCAATCCTAATTCCACCGCTTTTTTCGCAACTAAACCAGCAGCGATCAATACGTATGGGTTGGATGTATTTGTACAGGAAGTAATGGATGCAATCGCAATAGATCCTGTTTTCATTGTCGTTTTCTCACCGGAAGCCAATGTCACTTCTACTTCTTTAGCAATGTCAGTAGGAGTTAAACCATAGCCTTGGTTACCTTGTGGAGCAACTAACGCATTGTGGAATGTTTCCTTCATCATGGATAGTGGCACAAGGTCTTGTGGACGCTTAGGCCCAGAAAGGTTCGGTTCAATTTCTCCAAGGTCGATGTCTACTACATCCGTGTAGATAGGATCAGCGTCAGGACTGAAGAACAAGCCGTTTGCTTTGGAATACTCTTCAACCAATTTGATTTGCTCTTCACTGCGTCCTGTTAAGCGCATGTAATCTAGAGACTCTTCATCAACCGGGAAGAATCCACAAGTAGCTCCGTACTCAGGTGCCATGTTGGCGATAGTTGCTCGGTCTGCTAGTGGTAGCTCAGAAACTCCAGGACCGAAGAATTCAACAAACTTACCAACCACACCATGTTTACGCAATACTTGCGTTACTTTCAATGCTAAGTCAGTTGCAGTGGTACCGTTTGGCAGAGCGCCTGTCAATTTAACCCCAACAACCTCAGGAACTGGGAAGTATGATGGTTGGCCAAGCATTCCTGCTTCCGCCTCGATACCACCTACACCCCATCCAAGAACACCGATACCGTTGATCATGGTTGTATGGGAGTCTGTTCCGACAAGCGTGTCAGGGAAGGCTACGTACTCGCCATTTTCTTCCACAGCGTGAACCACGTTTGCCAAGTACTCCAAGTTAACTTGGTGAACGATACCAGTTGCCGGTGGAACCGCACGATAGTTGTCAAATGATTTCTTTGCCCAGCTTAGGAACTTGTAACGCTCAGCATTACGTTCGAACTCAAGCTTCATGTTGAAGTCTAAAGAGTCAGCCGTACCAGCTTTATCAACTTGTACAGAGTGGTCAATTACAAGATCAACCGGGATTTCAGGATTGATTTTCTGAGGATCTCCACCAACGTCAGCCATGGCTTTACGTAAAGACGCAAGGTCAACCACCGCTGGAACTCCTGTGAAGTCTTGAAGGATTACACGAGAAGGCTTGAATGGTACATCCACGTCCTTCTGCTCGTCTGTTCCCCATTTTGCTAAGTTTTCAACGTGCTCTTTTGTGATGACACGGCCGTCTACTTGGCGTAGAACGGATTCTAATAATACTTTAATGGAGTATGGTAACCGTGACACGTTACCAATGTTTGCTTTTTCAAGCGCTTGCAAAGAATAGTAATGATACGTTTTGCCGTTCACATCAAATGACGTGCGGGCATTAAAAACATCTTGCTTCGTCATATGTATTACCCCCTGCTACTCATAGTTTAATAGGACCTCGCTATGAACAATTAATAGGCATTGAAAAACAAGCTTTCATTTGTGTAGAAAGCGTTTGCGGTTGTTTTTCTTTGAGACAATTTTCGAGTTGTTTCTCCCACCGAATAGTCCTTACAATATTATCTTAATACAACATTTCTCATAAGTAAATATCAATAAAGTTATCAAATCACATAAGTTACACTTATCTTTCATAATATTCCACAAATACATGCTGTTGAAACCTCAGGAGAAACTATAAATGGAGGTGAAGCAAAGTGGCAAAAAGAAAATCGAACCATATCATTGAAGGCATGAACAGTGCGAGTGGGCAAGGAATTGGTGCAGGGTACAATGAAGAGTTATCCAATGAACCGCTGACGGAAGCTCAGAAGCAAAATAATAAGAAGCGTAAAAAGAATCAATAACCGGACGTAAAATCAACTCCAAAAAGCTGGGGTTGATTTTTATATTTTACAAACAAAAAAGCCAATCCTAAACCTAAATGGAGGTTCAAGATTGGCCTAACCACGTCAAGCATCTATTCCAACGTGTTCCCGTCACCTTGTTGCATCAGCCGTTGCAGATCCGCTTGAAATTGCATCAGTTGAGGACGCTGCGTTTCTGAAGCTACTTCAAGTGCATTATTGATCTGCTCCATCGCTTCATTCACTTCATTTTCAAGACGTTTAAAATCGTGCCCGTAATTCGGATCATTTCTTACAATCGCTTCGTACACATCTCTTGCTTGTTCTGTTCCTTGTTGGGCTGCTTGAAAAGCCTGCTGTTTGTCTTTATGATATGGCATATCTATTCGCTCCTTCAAATCAAAGTAAATAATAGCTCTACCTATACTGCCCTTTTTCAAGAAAAATATACCTCAGAGATAAGAGCATAAACCTGCCCTATTTTCTAAAACTATAGGTAAAGGAGGAGATACACTATGAACAAAAACAGCCACAAGGATATGGTCAGAAACCAACCTAAAGATAATCAGTCAGGGCAACCGGCTCCATTAAGCGGTTCTCATAAAGTGAAAAACCGTCAACACACCCGTCAAAAACATAATTCTAGTCACGATATGTAAGCTCCACTTTACGGAAAGCTTCAACAAGCTTGGCTACCTCCCCTTGTGTGATGGTTCGGAAATCCAGGAGAACACACTGATCCTGGCGACGGACCACCACACTTGGGGTACCCCTTCTTAATTCGTCGGCTAGAGATTGTGCGGAAAGATTATCCGTATGCACCTTAATCGCAATGGAGGGTAGTGTAACACCTGGCATGGTCCCACCTCCTATCATTGATTCGACTTCTGTCATCTCCCATTCAAATATCTCCAAACCTTCAATGGAATCAAGGAACAAAGTTGCTGTTTCTCTGATCTCTTCCACAGATAGTAGCATGTCTCTAATAGTTGGGATCTCTTTTGCTTTGTTCATGGCATAAGCTTTTAGTGTTGCCTCAAGTGCAGCAAAGCTCATTTTATCCACTCTTAACACCCTTGCAAGCTGGTGTTTTTTCAATGTATCAATATACTCCTTTTTCCCTGCGATGATACCGGCCTGCGGTCCACCCAACAATTTATCACCGCTAAAGGATACGATATCGACACCTGTCTTTAAGACCTTTTGTACTACCGGTTCATCGCCAATACCAGCTTCTGTGAAATCGTATAGAACTCCGCTACCAAGGTCCTCATAGAGGATCAAATCATCCCTACCTTCCTTTAAACCCACTAGATGTTCGGTTGAAACGGACTGGGTAAATCCAATTGTTTTAAAATTGCTTGTATGTACTTTAAGCACCATGGCCGTCTCATCAGACAATGCATTTTCATAGTCCTTTAAGTGTGTCTTATTGGTGGTACCGACCTCTATAAGCTTCGCACCGCTCTCTTCCATGATGGAGCTAATTCGAAAAGAACCGCCGATTTCCACTAACTGACCTCTTGAGACAATGACTTCTTTCCCTTTGCCAAAAGCATTCAGGATAAAATACACTGCAGCGGCGTTGTTGTTCACTACCATCGCCGCTTCCGCACCCGTCACTTCCCTAATTAGAGCTTCTACTATATCGTGCCTGGAGCCTCGCTTGCCCGAATCTATATCAAATTCCAAATTGGAGTAATTGGAGGCAACTTCCACAACCCTGTCAATTGCTTTTCGGCTTAGCCTTGCACGCCCTAGATTTGTATGTAAGATCGTCCCAGTTGCATTGATAACGGGCAACAGTCTTGACTTATTTTTACTACTCAATACCAGTTCCGTTTGATTCCATATTCTAGATGTGATATTTGTACCCTCTAGATCCTCCGCAATAATTTGATTTCTAAGCCCCTCTATTGCCTTTCTCAAAATGGAGGTCATAACTGTTTTATCAACATCATACTTTTTGCTTAATTGCATAAATGCAGGTTGATTTTGCAGTTCATGTATAGGGGGAATGCTTCGAAGTAATTCTTTCATATTTTCACCTTTTCCGGTCGGTTATTCTCCTATTATATCCTAATAAAAAGGTAAAAGAGAAGGGTCCCCCCTCCTCTCTTACTTGCCTTCCAATTGAGCAATGATGTCTTCCGCTTTTGGAAACACACCTGTTTCTTTTTTAGAAAAGATTGTTTCTCCATTTACCGTCACTTCAAATTTTCCACCAGAGCTTGGAATCAGCTCCATGGAGGAAATATCCGTTCGGAAATGGGAAAATAATGATTCCGCGAAACTCGCGGCTTTTGGCGCGTAGTTTCACTGCATGCAAAATTCGATGGATACCTTGAAATTTCTCATGATTTTTCCTCCTATGCAAGTTGTTCACTACGATGACCAAGATTTCCCTCCCGGTCAATACATCTATCATAGTACAACTTTTATCTTTTCGCAAAATTCAAATCTTTATCACTGGAAAACAAATCTCGAGAGGAATATACTGAATAGACAGGAGGTGGCTGAAATGAGTGAACATGAAAAAATCCGTTTAACATCATTATCGACAAAAGCTGGCTGAGGATGCAAACTTGGTCCGAGTGACCTCGCGCAAGTTTTGCGTGATTTACCTGTAAATAAACCAGATCCAAACCTCCTGGTAGGATATAGCACATCTGATGATGCAGGGGTCTATAAAATAACCGATGAGATTGCCATGATTCAGACGCTCGACTATTTTACACCGGTTGTAGACGACCCATATATGTTCGGACAAATCGCTGCCGCCAATGCCCTTAGCGATGTATATGCAATGGGAGGTACACCCAAAACAGCCTTGAACATCGTAGGCTACCCTATCAAGAAATTAGGACCTCAAATACTACAGTCCATTCTCTCAGGAGCAATGGATAAAGTGAAGGAAGCGGACGCAGTGATTGTCGGAGGACACTCCATTGATGATCAAGAACCGAAATACGGATTATCTGTAACCGGTTTTGCCCATCCGGACAAAATATGGAAGAATTCAGGTGCGTCTCCAGGGGATGTCCTTGTATTAACGAAACCAATTGGAGTGGGAATCCTAACCACAGCTATTAAACGGGAAAAAGCTACTGTGCAACAGATCTCCCTCGTTTCAGAGACGATGGCTGCACTGAACAGGCATGCTGCAGAGAGCCTTCAACAATTCAATCCCAACGCTGTGACCGATGTTACCGGTTTTGGGTTGCTTGGCCACGCAAGTGAAATTGCCCGTGGAAGTGATGTGAGCTTACATATAGATTTGCAGGCTGTTCCAGTACTATCAGGAACATATGAACTCGCCGAAGAAGGAGTCATACCAGGCGGTTCCAAATCCAATCATCAATGGTTGGAGAATGATGTCCTATACCATGATTCCGTTTCTCTTCATGAACAGATGGTTTTGTGTGATGCCATCACATCGGGTGGGTTACTGATAAGCATGCAGAAATCTGAGGCGAAACATTACATTTCCATGCTCCATGAGAAAAATATCCAAGCTGCTATCATCGGGGCCGTTACAGAAAAAAAAGAAAAATGGATCTATGTAAATAAAAACGGAGCCAGCTGATGTAATGATCGCTGCTCCGTTTTTGATTATGTCCAATAGCGTTTTTTATCTATCCTCTGCGTAATTCCTAATGAATCGAGCAATTCCACATACGGTATTAAGTATTTTCGTGACATTCCAAGTTCGTCCTTTACCTGACCCAGCGCCAATTCCTGTGGATATTTCTTCTTTAATGTCCCTACGGAATCCACGAGATTCTTTACACTGATTAGATGCTTATCACTCAATTCATAAGCCTCTTTTTGATAGATCAAATAGTAGCGCAGTTCATGAAGTTCTTTTTCGGGAAGCCCCGCCTCTCGTCCATATTCCACAAAAAGCTTTGGGGTAAGACCATCACTCTCCAGCCTTGAAACAACCTGCTCCATTCTTTTTTTCCAAGCTTTAGGAAAATGCGGTTTAAACTCCACGCTATTTATTAAGCTTTCTCTCCGCTGTATGATTCCTTCTTCTTGAAGGATTTCTATTACATATTCCACAAGATCACTCGGAAAAGAATTCATCAGGCTTGATAGGAGTTCCGCTTTTGATACACCGGCTTTCAAAGGGTAAGTCTGATGGAAAGATAGTATGTAATTAATTAATCTTTCTTTCAGATCTAATACAATGTCAGAACCAGTAAATTGCCCCTTCTTTATTTGGATTATTTTTCCATATTCAATTAATGATTCCATTTCTTTATTGGTTAATCCTGTTTCTGCTTGAATGCCTTTGATTTCTAGCAAGTAATGTTTGGCCAAAGCTTGTTTGACTCTTTGTTCCGGAATTCCTTCTTTTACTTTTTGAAGTCTATGTAACGTTTCTTTCCCGAACTTATACTTGGAACCTTTTGCTTGAATAATCCATCCTCCGCCAACCGTTTCCACGGGAGTAGGCCTTCTGATAATAAACTTGTCGCCTCTCTTAGCGGTAATCTCATCTTCCAGTCGGATCTGGCATAGCACTTCCTCCGAATATTCCCCTTCATATTCATTCCTGTCAAAAAAAACAATTCTCCCTAACACTTCCGCTGTACCTATATGAACTTTTATCAAGCTTCTTTGCTTGATTGGATGTTGGAGTTTTTTCACAAATTGCAAGGATACATCAATTGTATCTGTTGTCTCATATGTATGTGAATGCACCAGTACATCCCCGCGCTTAATTTCTGTTGTACTGATATTAGGGAGATTCACTGCAACTCGCTGCCCAGCTTTTGCCTTTTGGACTTTTGCATTATGGACCTGAAGCTGCCTTGCTTTCACTAACAATCCAGAGGGTAGTACTTCCAGCGTTTCATCGTTTTGAATGACGCCTTCCATTATCGTTCCCCTTACAACCGTTCCTTGACCTTTCAGGCTGAAAACTTGATCAATCGGCAGGCGAAAATTACCGACTTCATGCTTTACCTGGAGATTCTTCAACTCATTTATGATGACTTGTTTCAATTCTTCCATTCCATCTTTTTTTATACTGTTAAGGAAGACAACTGGAGCGTCCTGAAATATGGTCCCTTCAAGCTCGTCCAAGATTTCTTCCTCCACCAGTTCCAATAGTTCTTCTTCCACCTTATCTTTCTTGGTAATGGCGATGATTCCCTTTTTGATCTGCAGAAACTTCAATATCTCTAAATGCTCTTTCGTCTGGGGCATGACTCCTTCATCTGCAGCTACCACTAAAATGACAAGGTCAATTCCAGCTACGCCTGCAATCATTTGGCGAATAAATCGCTCATGTCCTGGTACATCTATAATGGATAAAATGGAACCATCCTCCATTTGTAAAGGTGCATATCCAAGTTCAATAGATATTTGCCGCTCCTTTTCTTCTTTCAGCCTGTCCGTGTCCACTCCGGTCAGCGCTTTTGTCAAAGTGGTCTTTCCATGATCGATATGCCCTGCCATCCCAATCGTGTAATGATTAGTCAAACCCCTCACCTATTTCATCATTTATTTGGACATTTTTCTTCCCGCATACATTGACTACACTAATCTTTGTATGGGTCTTGATGCATTGTCCAAGGTTACCTGAACCCGAACCCGTTACACCGGTTTCTTCTGCTATCGGGCATGCTTTAAATATATTCCCAAAGTTCACAACTCCGCCATTTACGTTCTTGATCACCACATTGTTAATAAAACAAGCCATCTCCGCCACTCCCTTTTTGATAGCGTATGATAGCCTGTTTATGCTTGTATAGGTGGACGTCCTAAAGATTATTCTTTTTTATAATGCTGATTGAGATATTGCTGCCAATCTTCCTCTGTCCAAGCTTTATTTCGATGTTCTTGTAAAAAACCTTTTTTCCACTGTCTTTTGACATTGGCGACCTCATTTGCCTGAATACTGCTCTGATTCAGCGCCTTAGCTCGAATATCATCCCAGTCGGGTTTCCGGTCTCCCGGGGGCTGTGATAGAAACGGATCAAAAATAAGCTTTAACGTTATTAATAGTAAGAGGAAGCAAAGCATAAACTTAATGATCATGTGTACCGGCAAAAATAAAATAATCAGCATACCAACCATCAATAACGCCCACAGCTTGCCACTTAGCTTTTTCACTATTTTTCTTCGAATATGGCTACTGTTCTGTATTTGCGCTTGATATTTTGCCTCCATTTCACAATCCACACAATACGATTCAATTTTCTGGGATGTCCTGTGATAGCGCTCCACTAACACCTTTTTATGTTTTGTACAATATAAATCCAAAGTGGTCCTCCAATAATCCTGTCTTTACCTATAATTATAACAAGCATTTCACAAAACTTGAAATGTCCTGCGAAAATACAAAACAAAAGAAGCGTGACCATTGTCGGCACGCTTCCCCCTTCTTGCCACTACTTTATGTAGGATTGCAAGATATTCAGCCATTTAAGAAACATTAGAAATTAAGTTTTACCGGGTTTACCATCGCAGGTAAAGATTCGGTTGAATCTGAAACATTTACTTCAATTACTTTGAAATCGGTTGAAAATGTTTCTAGTTTATATTCTGCAAATTGATTTCCGTCTTTTAAGATTAGTTCTTTCATTGATCAAACTTCCTTTCAAAATTTTTATCACACAATGGAAAGTATATGCACGCTGTGAAAAAATGTGACAGTGATTTAGGAAATTAGTTAGTTGCCTTAGGGTAGCAACTAAACTTCTATAAAAAAGACTCCAGGTTTATAAAAAACCTGGAGTCTACTAGTTAATTATTCTACTTCATTATCTTCTTCCGTTGTTTCTTCTTCAACGATAATACGAACCGCAGATTGAAGCGCAGCATGTTCTTTTGCTTTTTCGTTAGCATTTTTACTTCCATTAGCGTTTTGTTTATTCTCAACAGAAGGACTCACTTTTTCTGTTGTTTCTTCAGAAGTTTCCTCTTCTACTACTTCAGTTGCTTCTTCCGTAGTTTCCTCAGTCACTTCTTCAGTTGCTTCTTCCGTAGTTTCCTCAGTCACTTCTTCAGTTGCTTCTTCTGTAGTTTCCTCAGTCACTTCTTCAGTTGCTTCTTCCGTAGTTTCCTCAGTCACTTCTTCAGTTGCTTCTTCCGTAGTTTCCTCAGTCACTTCTTCTGTCGCTTCTTCCGTAGTTTCCTCTTCCACTACTTCTTCAGCATTACCGTGTACAGCAGCATTAGGCGCAGCATTCAATTTCGCTTGTTCATTGGCTTTTTCACTTGCCATAGAACGGCCCTTGTTTGCTTTTTGCTCCTCTTGCACTTCCACCGTTTCTTCCATTACAGGTTCTTCCTGAACTTCATCCATAACCGGCTGTGCTTCTTTAGGCTCTTCCACTTTTTCTTTAGTGGAATAATGTACCGCAGAGTTAGCAGAAGCATTAGCTTTCGCTTGATCGCTAGCATTTTTGCTTGCTTGTGACTTAGCTTTATTTTCAGCAGAAGGATTCACTTTCCCTTCCTTTTCAGATTTCGCTTGGACTTCAACTTTTTGTGCCGAATTTGGCTTGTTTTCTTTTCCGGCAGCTTCACCCATTCCAACTCCAAATCCTAAAGAAAGTACACCTGCTAAAACTAAAGATTTCACGACAGTATTACCATTTAAAAAGTTGATTTTCATTATTAATTCGCTCCCTTTTCCATTTCATATAGTTTTATATATTGTTAGAAAAAAAGAGCACTTTCCGGTGGTGGTGCTGGTGGCGCGTTAACCCACTGGTTTCGATAAATATGTTGCCTCATCACATAAGGTTGCAGGAAATTCATTCGAATTTCCTCCAAAGAGCCTGTTAAAAGATCAATCATAGATTTTGAAGATACCTTCGAATCAGCCGAACTTCCTTTTGCATTACTTATTCCTGCTGAATTATTCTGGGATATGAAAAATTCCGTTGGTTCAGATCTAGGAAATTGCACCGGAAGATCCTCCCACGGTGAATTTTTTCTATCCACTGAGCTTGCATTATCCGTTCTTTCAAAATTTGAATAGGAATTTCCTTTAGTATCATGTGAGCTACTCTTTGATATTTTCTGTCCTTGGTCATCTCGAATTTTACTTTCGAGAGTAGGATTTACTTCCATTTTCACAAGTACAGATGGCTTTTTGGATTCATCTTCTTTATGTATAGGCGAGATAGGGTTTGGATTCTTCCTTTTCTCCTGTTTTTTCTCAGTTTTCCTTAACTGAGCTTCATTGGCTTTCTTATTTGCCTGTGTCGGTAACTCTTTTGAGGTTTGAGACTTTTGTTCAGGCTGCTTTTTCTTTTGTGGTAATGGTACTTCAGGCTTTTGTACCTTAGTTGCCTGTTGATTTTCAACTCTTGCATTCTCCTTAGGAAGAGATTCAACTTTTCCTTTAGCAGGATTCTTAGCGGAGTTCACTTCAGGAATAACCACATTTTTCGGAGCTGCTTTCCCATTTTCCTCAGACTTATTGCCACCTTTTTCGGCATTTACCATAGTTGGCACAAGAAGAATCAATAGAAAGAGAAGGGGAAGAATTGACATGTGTCGCACATTCATCGCTTCACCTCCTTTCCAGTTGTAACGCATACCTACTATAATATTCCTAAGATGCCAATGTTTTTTGTCGGTTATTGTAGGAGAATGTTGAATTTTTCAGTTAATTATTGATTATTACGTGAAAGATATATGGGTTGCCCTAAGTCTTTGCTTTCATATATTAAATTAAATGCAACTTTTACAGTTAAATGGAGGTTTTTATGTCATGGAAACGTTCGGAAGAGGATGTTTATACATTATTATTGGTATAGGGGTACTTCTATTGCTGGCAGTTGTTACTCAAAGTCACATTAATATACCTATCTTTATTGCCATTCCACTAGTCTTACTGGCTTTTTATATTGCTAAGAAAAGAACTGATGATAAAAACAGCTAAACAAGCATGAATTTCTTCATGCTTGTTTTACTTTTGAATTATTTTATTTCTGTAACATACATTAGGTCCTCATTCCACGATACATTAACATCTTGAGGGACTTTTATATGAATGATGTAATCTCTTGATGAACTACTGGAACCTTGCATGGACCATCTATTCTCAATGAATTGTACCAATGGAAATTCTAGAGTCATATAGGCAATGTGTTTTTCAAAAAATGGAGCAGGTTCCAACTCTAACGTACCGTTAGAATAAGATGTTAAAGGGGCAGGCAGCTCGTCGGAAAAATCAAACTCATTGATTTCAAATAATCCTTTATATAGAATGACCTCCATTTCACCCTGTAAAGCATCTGTTTTTTCCAGTATTATTGAGTAATCAAAAAGACTTGTATCGCCATTTAGAAACAAATCCTTCTCATACAAGGAATGTTTTTGCCTACTTGTAAGATAATGTTCTTCAATTTTTTCTTTATTCATAAGACGGTCAAATAATATATATCCATTTTCATCAATTGATTGCTCATTTACCTCTAAAAATCGGTCTTCCTGAAAGAAGAAGATCACTGTTGCAAATAGTAAAACAAGAACATACCCACCAAGTATCCAGAAGTTTTTCTTGATCGATGTTGAACTCTTAACTATTCTTAAACCTCTCCTGAAAAATAACAAGATAACCACCAGGACTGCAATGAAGACAAACAAGCTAAAAATACTTCCAAGACTACTCATTGTCGAACCTCCATTCTGCTGAAGATGGCAGCTGCACTACAAAAGAGCACTAATGTGGTCAACATTACTTTAATAAAAAAATTGATAAAGGAAGATTCTAGATAAAAGAATTCGACAAGGGTTAATAGCCCACTAACTTCACTTATAAACCCTCCGAAAAACAGGTAACCTACTAAAATAACTGGGACTAGTACTTTAAAAAGACTTGAAACCCTTATCAGAGTACCAACTAAATATCCTGCTGCCCCGCACATGATCAGATATAAAAACGCCGTAAGGATTCCGATTAGTAGCAAGCTTCCCATATTTATAGAATCAGGTGAATGATAGAAAGAATCGAATTTAGGCATATACAATACAATGACTTTTAACAGATAAGATGATAAAAATGCTGTAAGTGTTCCAATAACACTTGCTACACTAACAAAGAGGATATTGGACAAGTCACTACTCAGCCTATTTGACAAAAAAGAAAAGTCCTCATTCCTGTTAGCTTTCGATGTGATGATTATGGATACAATAAACATCCACAACATTGTGAAAACAAATACTAGATTGGCAGAATAATAATGCAGATTGTAGCTTACCTGATTAGATCCTCCACCAGACATTCCTACTCCGTTCCAAGAAAACAATATGGCTATGACTTGTAAAATGATCAATGAGATGTATACTCCAGAATAGGCACTTAGTTTATATAAGAATTGTTTTTTTACGACTTGACCAAGTGTGACCTTACTCAAAGACTGCATCAATCCCACCTCTTTCATTACTAGTTAAATAGATGCATACATCGTTGGAAGAAACGGATGTAAGCTTAAATCCTAGCTTTCTTGCATCTTGCTTGATTTTTTCTGTATAGTTGTTTTCAATAACCGTATAAATCATTTCTGTACCGATCGTTTTACTGTATAGGACATCTTTATCCTCTAACCACTCTGCAAGAACACTCACTTTTCCCTGTACGCCAATCGCGTATTCTTTGATTTCAGCCACAGGCATGTGTAGCAGTTTTTCTCCATTTTTAAGCAATAAGATATCCTCTAAAAGGTCTTCTATCTCTTCCAGGTGATGACTGGAGACAATAATGGTTCGTGGGTTGAGGATATAATCTTTCAGGAGGGCACGATAGAAATCTTTGCGAACCGAGGCGTCCATTCCAGTTGTAGGTTCGTCAAACATAGTCAGCGCACATCGTGATGACAATCCAACAATCATGTTAAAGGTGCTCTTCATTCCTTTGGATAGTTCACTATGATGGTAAGCTTTGCGAAAGGTAAAGTATTCGAATAGTCTCAAAGCGAGCTCTTCATCCCATTTTGGATAAAATGCTGCACATGCCTCCAAGACCTCTCCCAAATTTAACGCAACTGGAAATGCCATCTGATCATCTACAAGAATACTATTTGCTGACACGAATAAGCTATTATATGGTTCTTCATGAAAGACTTTCATCGCTCCAGATGTCTGCTTCTGAAAACCAGCCATTATTTTCAAAAGGGTCGTTTTTCCTGCACCGTTTCTGCCGATCAACCCCGTTATCTTATTTTCACTAATTTGGAAACTCAGATCACTTAGTGCCCTTGAACGACCATATTCCTTAACCAAGCCCTCACATTCCACTACTTTCATCCATTACTCCCCCTTGCTTTGTTTACTTTCCGTACTCACCATTTCTAGCAACTCTTCAATCCCTACATTTAGTTGCTCAGCCTCTAATACCAATTCAGAAACTAGTCTTTTCAACGTATGTTCTCGCCTTTTCGTCAGGATGATAGCTTGTGCTGCTTCTGTTACAAACATGCCGAGCCCCCTCTTCTTGTATAAGACTTCATCTTCCACCAATAATGTAAGACCCTTTGCTGCAGTTGCGGGATTTATATTAAAAATTTCAGCTAGTTGATATTGTGAATACACTTTTTGATCCTGTAGGAAATTTTCGTTCAGGATCTCCGTCTCAAGCCATTCGGCGATTTGTACATAGATCGGTTTTGTACCATCCGTATTAAGAATCAATGTTACACCTCCATTCAACCATAGTACATTAGTGTTGTAATGTAGTATATTACTATTTCCAAATTAATGCAACGGCTATTTAGAGGTTTTTTCACAAAAAAAACGACACCAGCTATTGGCATCGTTTTTAATAATTATGATTTCTGTAAAACTGGGATTAAAATATCAAAATGCGGATCTTCCAAATCTCTATCCACAGGATACCTCTCATGCTTGATTGGAAGATCATCGTAATATTCTATGCCTTTTTCTTTTAGAGGTCGATAGTCACACTCTTTAAACCATTGATAAATTTCCGTATAGGTGGCACCAATATCTTTTCCTTTTGGGTGCGTTACCTTTAAATAGGTCATCTCTGGTACGGTTATTTGGACCATTCCAGACGGTAACTCTTGTTGATTATCCACTACAAAAACAGAGTAATGAACAAACCCATCAGACCTTAGATGATAAGATAACCCTAATTGTGTTTCAGGGTTTTTTACAAAACGAAGTTCATTGACTCTATTACTCATCTGCAAGATCACTTCTTTTAGTTTTGGCACTTCCGCATAGGAACCTTCCCACTTTAACCCCATCGCACGATAAGAAGGAATGGTCACTATTTCACCTACTAGTGTTTTCAAATCATTACCCCCTCATTTAATCGACTATAGGAATATATAATTCTACGATTTCTTCCTCTACATTATCTTCATAATAGAAAATTTCGATTGGTAAAGCCTTCTCAACACTTACTTGTCGGTATCCATTATCCTTCATCCAAGAAAAGATTCTTTCATAACCCCTATCAATCGTTTTATTTGAACAGCTTATCTTTGCATAGGTTGTCATGGGAATATCAATTGCGATCATCCCGTTAGGAATGGAATCAAATTCCTTCACTTCCACACATGCAAAATAAGTAGCCACAAGGTTGTTGGATAGATAAGGGCTAAAAATCACCTCGGGATCTACTACATTCCTCACTTCGCTCCTTCTATTCTCAAAGTCTTTTTGTACATTGATCGCAACATCTGGAAAGGACTGAGGAAAGTTTCCTGTTGCACACTGGCCAACCAACTGTAATTTTCTTTGAATCACTTCACACTTAAATGTTGCAATGGAATTTTGAATCATATTAACATCCGCTCCTTTTGGATAAATTCACCATTATTTAATTTCGATATAAATCACTGACTCCCTTTAAAAAATTCAGCATTTGTCTTAACAACAATAATCATACGGATGCAAGGGGTGTATGGAAGGAAAAATCCATTTTGGTTTAAGCGATTGGTCCGCCCAGTGCCACGCTGCTAATGCAGCTGCACAAGAATCAATGGAGTGACTTTCTTTTTCCACACCTGTTGGTAGGCCAATTACATTTTGTTGGTTAAACCAATTCTTAAGATACTCCCGTGATGAAAGATTCTGCTTATATGTAAGAACGTATTCCATTTCTATTTTAGATACCCTCGCCCCCATTGCCGCTCCGGGGTGTACTTCAACTATATAGATGGGAAAAATCGTCTTCAGTTTCTCTATCTCTCTCGTAAGCTTGATTCCCCTTAACGTCAAATATACCATTCTAGTAAATGTCGGCGTCATGATGGAACCAGACTTCATCCCTAAGGAAACAATATATTTTCGTAACTCTTTATCACTTGTCCTGTCTCCACCACCATCTTCATAAGATAATGGAGCATCTATTCCGATAACAACCTCATCTATTCTACTTAATTCAATTACTTCGTTCAAAATTTTTTCGTCGCTTATATTTGAAATCATTTTATGGAAAGTTAAATGATTCTTACTCTTTTTAAATACCGTAAGCACTGTATCTTTATGATTACTTGGACCAGCCAAGTCCAGCCCGATTACAATCATTTGACTACCTCCTTTAAAATTCAATTAGACTGAAACAAGTGATACAGCATCCTTTCCCTATCATCAAAGAATTGTTTCATGATTGTATAGTGTGGTGTTTCTTCCAACGAAGTTTCACACATCCCATCTTCCTTCAACTCAAGAATTTTTGCCTCAGGAAAAGCCATGACAATTGGGGAGTGAGTGGAGATAATGAATTGTGATCCTTCTTGCACCAGTTCGTTTATTCTGGCAAGCATGGACATTTGTCTCAAAGGAGACAAAGCGGCTTCCGGCTCATCGAGTATATATAAACCCCTTCCTTGAAAACGCTCCACAAATGCAGCAAAAAAAGATTCTCCGTGCGATTGTTGATGCAGTGATTTCCCTCCAAAAGAATCAATGATCCTTCTTCCTCCTCCTCTTTGCCGATCCATTTCCTCAATATTGGTTGCAACATTGTAGAAGGTCTCCGCCCTAAAGAAAAAGCTATCCATCGGTCTCTCTGCACCTTTTATCACACGTAAATAGTTGTCCAAATCCGAGTGGGAGTCGTAGCTTGTAAAGTTAAAATTTAACGTCCCTCCCTCAGGATTAAAGCCCAAAGCAATAGCAATCCCCTCAAGTAAGGTGGATTTCCCCATTCCATTTTCCCCGATGATGTAGGTGACATTAGGATGTAGGTGAAGGGTGTCCAAGTTTTTTATTACCGGCAGGTTGAAAGGGAAACGATCGAATGTGGGAATGGTTTCTCTCTTTAATGTGATTCCTCTTATGTATTGCGTTTCTTTCTCTAACTTCAACTCTCTCTCCCTCCTTCTTTTTAATCCATTAATATAGCCTCTAATTCATGATAATTTTCTTGCAACCATTTCATTTCTTCTAAAAACCTAATTGGTGGGCCAACGTGCTTATCCATTTCCGCATCTATCCACCATGTGCTTTCCATATACCAAAGCAGTCGAAGTCCTTCTATCAGAAAAGAATCATTACATGTTATTTCTTCTTTGTAACCTGCCATGTAACAAGATACCAATTCAACATTAAAATTATTATTAATTAAAGCACTTGAAATCACCGCTCTTGCGACATCTAGTTTAGGGTAATCATATCGCAGGCGGTCAAAATCCAGGATGGCTGAGACCCTGCCTTCGTGAAACAAAACATTATCCAAAAATAAATCTCTATGCGCCCATCCGGTGTCCGCCAGCCCGAGTTTATTTAAATCGATTTGTTCCGTTAATAGGCGTTGTTTTTTTATAAAAGGCAATAAATCTTTTTTCCCTTTGGAATTGGCCTCTTCCTCAACCTTCAACCAATGTATCGTTCGCTGTTCTATACTAGGGGGAATAAACTCTGCACTCATCCCATTTCCTGTTGCACCTTTATTTAGGATGGCATGCATTCTACCAGTGCTTTTGCCAAAATGATACATCTCTTCGCTATTTAGGTTTCCATAAGGTTTTGTTTCTCCTGGGCAAAACTCCATAACCATAAATATTTCTCCTCCATCAGTTTGCCAAAGGGGAGTTTCCATAGCAAAAAAAATACTTGGGCATGGAAAATTCATATTATACAACCTTTTTTGCTGTTTTAATGCATACAAAAGATCGTCCAGGTCATATTTTTTTAATCTATCTTGATTAAATTGCTTGACTAGATAAGTGTCTTCCTGTGTGGTTACTTTCCATTTCAGATTAAGGTAACCACGATTAATAGGTGTAATATTTATTACTTTATCCAAAAAATATGGAGACAATGTTTGCAATATATCACTTATAATAGAATCTTTCGATATTATCATTACTCGTTTCACCTGACTTCATTTGCATAATTTTCTAATTTATATAAATAATCGTACCACAAGCGAACAAACGTTTCTACTATTTTAAAGCTTATTTCCTATTGCATTCTTTCATCGCAAAAAGTAAAATGATACTAGCCATGTGGGGCTGATTGCAATGCTGGTGCTTGTCTCGGTCTTCAAAACCGCTTGTGGGGCGCGTGCCGTCCCAGGTGGGTTCGATTCCCACGCAGTCCCGCCAAATTATACATATCAAGGGATGAAGACTTTCATTCAAACTGAATGCCCTAGTCTTCAGTTTATCCCTTCTTCTTCTGAGTGCCATTTGAGTGTCGAATGGCATTTTTTCTTTTATTCTTCATCAAATGCATGAGCAGCGTCTTCCTGAAGGGAAGGAGCAACATGACTGTAAATTTCTAATGTAATACTCGATTTAGCATGACCTAATTGTTCACTGACGACTTTAGGATGGACATTTTTTTTAAGTAAAATCGAAGCATGTGAGTGGCGCAAGTCGTGAAAACGTGCATTTTTAAGTCCCGCTCGTTTAATGGCATTCTTATAGGCACGATGCAACTCACGAAGTTTCAGATAATCACCTCTTGAATTGAAGAAGATCAAATCATTTGGATTGAATTCGTGACCTAACTGCTTCTTAATCTCCTGATAACGCTCGAAGTGACCTTTAAGGAATGTCATAAGGCTTTTTCCAATAAAGATTGTACGGTCTTTCCCTCCCTCTATAAATATTGATATATCAACGGTTTGACCCGTTGGTGGGATGTCAAAAAAATATTTTTCGACATACTCCCTAACAGATATTAATAAATTTGTGATTCTCTTACATTTGGTGGGTACGCTACGCGGTCACTACTGGGTAATGATGGTAAAGTAGTGATCATTGGATATACGATGCACAATGGATCTCTGCGTAGCTTATGATGACGTACCCTCCCATGTCTCTGGGCATCAGTGTGCCTACATTCCTTCGTTCGGTCTAGTCATAAGGCAGAGGCTAGCGAAGCTCCTTTAGGGACTCGAGGTCGAATGGAAAAAATAGTGCCAGCTTCTCCGTGTCATCCTGTTGTCTAGGTCTTTAAAGGGGATGCAGGACTTTACATAGCCTCTGCGAGACTAGGAATATCCCTCATCATTCGCTTTGCGTCAAACGCTTTGTGCTTCGTGCTGATTCCATGGAGAACTTTTAAGAGTTTTCCGCATAGGACCACGATGGATTGCTTCTTGCGTAACGGATTATCCTTACGGTTTGTGTAGTAATCATGGAGCCTTTTAAAAGCTTCATTATGGCGAATCATCGGCATCATCACTCGGAATAGGAGGGAACGAAGCTTTCTTCTGCCCCTTTTGGAGATTCGCTTTTGTCCTTTGTGCTGGCCGGAGGAATTTTCCCGTAATGTCAATCCCGCGAGTTTGATTAGTTGGCGTGGATCTTCATAGTGAGAAAAGCTTCCGATTTCAGCTAGTAAATCGACAATCGTGGTATCTCCAAGTCCAGGAACCGTTGAGAGCCATTCGTATTCTACTGATGTTTGGATAAGTTCAACCAGGTGCTGCGTAATGCTTTCAATCTCTTGTTCTAACTGGTGGTAACGGCGAACGAGTGTGGCAATTTCCATACGGGCCATCTCCCGTCCTTCTGTTACCCCGATCGAGTCTGAAGCGAGTTCTATCAGTCGTATGGCTTTCGGCCTTTGGGGGGATTTGAGCCCCTCGACCTTACGGTAAAGTGCCAATACTTCATCCGGTTGTTTCTGATGAAGATCGGCCGGAAATGGTGTGCACTCCAGGACAGCCATTGCCATCTTTCCGAATGTCGGAAAGACCTGGGTGAACTCAGGAAAATAGCGATCCAGCCAGCGAATGACCATGTTTTTGACGGCACCCAGTTCCTCTGTCAACTTGCTTCTGAACGTTGAACCCACACGGAGTTCAGCCTCCACATCCTTTAGGATACGAGGATAACTGAAGCGTCCATCTTTAATCAGGCGAGCGATAACTAACGCATCTTTACGGTCATGTTTGGTTGGCAAGTTGTCATCCAATTCTTTTGACCGCTTAACGTGCATAGGATTGGTCATCACCAGGGGAATGCCTCGTTCCTCAAGGAAATAGGCTAGATTAAGCCAGTAATGGCCGGTAGGTTCAATCCCGACAATGACCTCCGTCTTTTCGTATTCTTTCATGGCAGCCAAAATACGCTCGTAAAAACGATCAAAACCGTCGCTAGACTGTAATACCGAAAAAGATTTTTGAAGCACACGCCCACGGTCATCGACAAAGCAGGCGAAGTGTTTCCGCTTTGCAATATCGATTCCGACTACAAGTGTATTTTCGGTGACTTGATTTATCTTCTGATTTTGTTTAAAATCCATGTTGGAGTCCTCCTTGGTTACCTAAGTTAGGGGTCAATTCGGTGCACGATTTGACACCCCGTATCATACCAAGAGGGCTCTTTTTTGTTCAAGTCCCCGAAAATCCTTCTAACAGGAATGCTCCTTTTGTTAAATCCCGAATTTGGAGCTTTCCCTCTTTGTCCTGATATGCCGATGGAATCTCAATGTCAAGGCATCACTACATTCAATACGTTGAATACATTGTTTACTGAGTTAAGATATCAAGTATTCAAAGTAGCTATTCACCCAATTTTTCTTCTTCGAATACTTTAAATACTCCTGTTTTTCATAGTTAAGATAATCGCGTTTTGTTGGTAGGACCCCTTATAGAGCATGTGTTATATTAACCTAATCCGTTTCATACTCCGGATAGGGGGAACGTCAAAAACGAAGCAAGAATATTGTTCAGAAAAAAACACTGTAATTGTTGCTTTACCAACAATTACAGTGTCACGATTATTCAATAGTCATCTCTAAATCTTTTATTCTCTTTTCCAAATACTTGGTGTCTTTTCGTGCATTATACCGGTCTGCTTTTTCTACTTTAACCGCGACATTGTAGTCCGGGATAAGTGCAAGTTTTTCATATCTACCCTTTGGTAATAAGAAGTTTCCTTCTGGGAAGTGAACGCCTAAATTACCTTGTGAGATATCAGCATATTTTGCTTTTCCTTGGAATACACCGAAATCGTTGTGTATAACAATACCTTCTCCTTCGGCAATACTTAACTCATGGGCATCTTTTATATTAATTAAAACATCGTAGCGCCCTGCATTATTGAATGGGTCTGTTTCTTTATAAACCATTGAGTTAAACTGCTTCCCCCGACGTGTAGTAAGGAAGAATTGGCCTTCCTTCTTACCCAGGTCAGGAATATCAACTGAAATTAGTTTTCCTTTGCCATCAGAAGTAGGGCAAATTCCATCTTCACAGAGCCATGCTCCGCCCCATTGAAAGACATCGCCTTGTTTTTTCAAGTGTTGAACCCCTTCATAATTAGGGTTTGCAATGGCTATTTCATTGCGAATCTCCTGCCCAGATTTGAAATCAACTAAATGAGCAGTCTCAGGCTTGACACGCTTGGCAAGGTCAATATAAATTCTCCATTCTGGACGAGCCTCTTCGATATGGTTCTTATTCCCTTGGATTTCAGGGGAAAAGTACACCATCCGCTCGGTTGATGTAGAAGTGCCTCCCCCTTCTTGCTCATAACGTGTTTGAGCTGGAAGGACAATAACCGCTTCTTTTGCATCAATTAAAGTCGACGTATTAAGAATGATATCTTGGTGAACACGAATATCTAATTCAGACAAGGCTTTACCAATGAATGTCGGATCAGGCATCGTTTCCAAGAAGTTTCCGCCGGACATATAATAGAGCTTAATTTTTCGTTCATGATCATTCGGTAGAACGATGTTTTCCAACGTAATTCCGACAACATCTCCTTGCCATCTCGGAATATCAAACTTCCAAATTTGTTCCATTCGCTTAATGTTATCTTCCACGAAATCTCCTCCGGGTAAGACAAACGGATCTGCTCCCATTTCACCCGACCCCTGCACGGAGGAGTGACCACGGAACGGCATTAATCCGTTATATTTACGTCCTAAATGTCCACGAAGAAGAGCAAGGTTAGCTACTTGTGAAATGTTATCAGATGCGAAAGCATGCATGGTCAACCCTAAGGCCCAAGCGTATACAGCATTTTTACTGTTTGCTAATAGGTCCGATAATTCTATGATTCTTTCTTTGGTAATCCCTGATGACCTAATGATTTCATCCCAAGATTGAGAATCGACATGGGTCTTCAGTTCCTCATAGTCATTTACATGTTCCTCTACAAATCCATGATTAATCGCTGAGCCATGCTCTTTTTCTTCCATCTCGAACCAGTGTTTCATGATGCCGTGCATAAAGGCAATATCGCCACCAATGTTCACTTGATAGAAGTCATCTGCAATTTTTGTACCGAATAAGGCAGACTCCATGTTGGAAGGTACCCAGTATTCGTCCATTGCCGGCTCTTTATAAGGGTTAACAACGATTATCTTTGCTCCACGTTTCTTAGCTTCTAACATATACTTAGTTGAAACTGGCGAAGCATTTGAAGCCACACTTCCCCAGAATAAAAGGACATCTGCTCCAAACCAATCTTGATAATTACATGTGGATGCCCCTACTCCAATAGAACGTTTTAACCCCGTTTTACTTGGTGAGTGACAAATCCGACTTGCGTTATCAATGTTGTTTGCTCCTAAGAAACGAGCCACTTTTGAAGCTACATAATAAGACTCATTCGTAATCCCTCTTGAGGTAAGATAAAACGCATACTGCCTTGGGTCTAATTGCTTCATTTTGTTAGCAATCACATCCATGGCTTCATTCCAAGTTAAGCGCGAAAACTTTCTTTCACCTTTGCGACGAATTAGAGGATATGGAATACGCCCTAATTTTCTAAGTTCTGTACTGTCATAGTTTCGCAATTCATCAATATCCGCATGTAAAATCTCTTCATTTATAGCAGGTGCTGTATTTAAACGCAGCACATTTAATCTTGTTGTACACATATGAGGACCTTTTAAAGTTTGATCAAACATACCTGATACCCCTAATGCACAACCATCACAAACACCTTGGGTTAAAATCCGTGTTGCATAACCAATATTATCTTTGTTGTCCCATGCAATCTTCATTGAATCTCTTATATGCTTAGGCTTTACTTTTCCTAACCCAAAAGGGATTGGACTCACCCAATGTTTAGGTTGTGGCATTTTCGTTGCTTTAATAGGACCTTGGTGTTTTGTACTACCCACGATAATCACTCCCTAAAATATCTTCTAACTAATCTTTATGGTTTCTCCATAAAAAAACCACCGCTATGTCCTCAGATTTTGAGAAAGATAATGGTGGTTGGGTCTTTTGCAGGATCGCTACTAAGTGCCTAGCCAATAATTATGGTGAAGTGTTTGCTTATCCGGTGCACCTTCAATGGGTATTTCCACATAAAGAGTGCAGTAAGTGGAGCCATTACACCAACTTTTTCATCACAAACTCATTTTGAAAACTTCTCTTCAATATTTTCGTCAAAAACAAAAACTGAAATTCCAAAGTCTCTTTCAATATCTATATCAACAAACAATTCCAGGAACTTACACTCCAAAAACTCTTCCATTTCTACTGGTCGGTTTTTACGGTACATGTCTTTAACCATTTCCGTTCTTGCTGCCCGTAGCATTTGCTTTCCTTCATCTGCGGTTGCAATGAATTTCTCAACAGGTGAAAGGTTTCCTTCCATCTCACATATTGCCCACTTTTTGCAAAATGTTGTACTAATTTTACTTGGACCTTTGCCCATATGTTTTTTTCGGAAAGAACGTACTAAATTACTGAATTCCGCCTCGTATTTATTCATGTTTTGTACCCTCATTTATCTTTTCTTACTAAAAGAGTAGTTCGAGTAACACAATATGTCAAATTGCTTAACTCGCTAAGCCTTTTACATCGTTTTTCTCTTTAGCTTGCTTAATATCAATTCTAATCACAAGTGAGACAATAAGTGCTGCAATAAACATAAATCCAAAGATAAATAATGTACCTGCATAACTATCTGTTGTTTCGCGAATCCATGCTGCAAGAATTGGCCCAGCTAAACCTGCTAAAGCCCAAGCAGTAAGAATATACCCGTGAATTGCGCCAAGCTGCTTTGTGCCAAACAAGTCGCTGATGTAAGCCGGAACCGAAGCAAAACCACCACCATAACATGTCAAAATTAAAAATAATACGACTTGGAACATAATTGCATGGGTGATATTTGGAAGTGCAAAGAACGAAACAATTTGAATGATAAAGAACGCTGTGTAGACATTTGGTCTGCCCATATAATCGGAAATAGAAGCCCAACCAATTCTTCCTAAGCCATTAAAGACACCCATCAAACCAACCATAGTTGCTGCAGCGGCTGCTGAAAGACCGGCAATTTCTTGTGCCATCGGTGATGCAACAGATAAAACAGCGATACCACAAGTGACATTAATAAAGAGCATAATCCATAAATACCAAAATTTCCTTGTTTTAACTGCTTCATTAGCAGTTAATTGAATATGATCTGTTGCTGCTTTCTTTCCATCCTTCTGCACATTTTCCATATAACCTGCAGGTGGCCTTTCGATATAAAGAGAGGACGCTATCATAATAACAAAATAAATAATCCCTAAAGTGATAAACGTATTCGCAATTCCAACCGTACTTATTAAATTAGCCATTATTGGACTTGCAAGCATGGCAGAAAACCCAAAACCCATTATAGCAAGCCCTGTTGCTAGCCCGCGACGATCCGGGAACCATTTAACGAGGGTAGATACCGGGGTAATGTAACCGATACCAAGGCCAATTCCTCCTAAAGCCCCATATGTAAAGTATAAAAGTCCAATTGATTCTAAATTAATAGCAAATCCCGCACCTACAAGACCGAATCCAAAAAATGATGCGGCGACTATACCCGATTTCCGTGGACCATGCTTTTCAACAAAATGACCCATAAAAGCTGCAGAAAGACCTAAAAAAACAATGGCGATACTGAATGTCAAAGAAACAGAACTTAAATCCCATCCGAGTTGTTCTCTAATTGGGTTCGTAAAGACACTCCAAGCATAAACGGAACCTATTGAAATATGAATACCAACCGCTGCTAATGCAATCAGCCAACGATTCTTTGTCTTACCTTTCACTTTTCCCATGTTCTTCACTCCTTCTTTTCTAAAAAAAACAAAAAAAAACGACGCTACTCTCTTTTAGGAAAAAATGTTTCCCAAAAAAAGCACGACGATTAGTCTCAAGCAGGTTTCGCTACTTTCATACCAATAGTAATCGCTTACAGTGTCTAAACACTTAAAAATGACGACAGGATCGCTATCTCATATTTTAAATGTTACAGATTTATGACTAAATAAATAATAACTTGTATTGAGGTTTTTTTCAATATATTTATAATAGTTTTTATAAAATTTGGAATTGACCTTATTAAATAAAAACTAAAAAACATATAGGATTGTTTTCTTAGTTAGAAAGACTTGTCAGTAATGAAAGATTGTGTTTATATTTTATACATTGAAGAAATTTCACTTGAGTAACCAAACTAAGACAAGGAGGTATTTTATGAGTTCGTGTAAACTAGATCATTCTTTAGAAGACGTAGGGAACAAGCTAGAGTCACAAAAGACATTCCTTCCATCCGATCTATATTCTAAGTGTCGAGATTTTCTTGGAACAAAGCCTGATCAGCTAGAATTAAACGAGTTATTTCACTTGTTAAAAAAATACGACCTTTCATCTAAGAAAGAAAAGGAAAATCGTAATGATGAAATAATCAAATTGGTTAACTGAAAAAATATATAAAGCCCCTTCTGTTGAACAGGAGGGGCTTTATCACTTCTTTCCATCTCTATCGACGATATACTCGTATACTTAAACTAGCACTTATTCTTTTATTCTATAATTATTCTCTCTTGACAAGTATACACATTTAACGATCGATTTCTTATAAAACCTACTGTCGTGATTTCCAACTCTTCAGCAAGTTCAAGTGCACGTTCAGTTGGAGCTGATTTAGACAAAACAATCTCACAACCAATTTTAGAGACCTTGAGCAAAATCTCGGATGACATACGACCACTGAAAACAAGAATTTTATCTTGTACAGAAATTTTATTTTTTAAACAGTAGCCATAGATTTTATCTAATGCGTTATGTCGGCCAATGTCCATTCGACTTAGTACGATGCCATCTACGTCACACAGCGCTGCATTATGTACCCCTCCAGTTTCTTTAAAGGTAGCAGCGCTATTTTGCATATCATTCATTAAGCGAAAACAGTCTTGTGGTGTCAGTTGAATATTGCGTGAAGACATTTTTTTAGCTGACATTGCATCACTGGCAAACACGAAACCTTGTCTACTCGTTCCGCAACAAGATGTGATATAGCGTTTGTTTTGAAGCCTTTGGTATAAGGGATTGATGTTTGCAGATTGTATATGTACAAATCCATTTTTATGGTCGATCCATAACTTTTCAATGTCATCAAACTTTCGAATAATGCCCTCTGATGCCAGGTAACCGATTGCCATATCTTCTATGTATTCTGGGGAGCAAACCATTGTGACAAATTCATCCCCGTTTAATTTGATCGTAACGGCTTGTTCGGTCGCGACAATATCATCTTTCCATCCAGCTTTTCCATTTTCAACACGTAGAATTTTTCTGGAAATTACGTTTTTTTTGTCCACAATTAGAGGTCCTTTCTGTTAACTTATATAAAAGCTGTTTTCGCATACTCTGTTTCTTTTTCATAATTATCTATATGACGTAATAATAGTTGCCATCGTGCTCTTTTCCTTAAGTAAAATGATATTCTCTTTCTACAATTGGAGCATTTAAATGTAAAAAATCCAATTTCCAATTTTTCACTTGGTTACAAACAACAATCTTTACGAAAAGAGCCTATATAAATGATGAAAGTTCGAGCAAGAAATAACTCGAAACTCTCATCACCTCAATGTTTATTAAGCTCCATAATAATATGACCAATCTCCGGGAGAATAAGTCTTTCCATGGCTAATTTGACTGCACCTGTCGAACCTGGTAGGGCAAAGACGACAGTTCCCATAGCAGTTCCGGCAGTGGCACGAGATAAAATTGCTGCAGATCCGATATCTTCCGTGTAGCTTAAATAACGAAAAATCTCGCCGAAACCGACCAGCTCTTTTTCGAGTAATGCTTGAACGACTTCAATCGTTACATCTCTTTTTGAAATACCCGTGCCACCGTTAACAATGACTGCTTCCACTTTTGGGTCCTGTAACCCATTTTGAATAGCGTTGTTAATCAATAAACGTTCATCGGGCACAATTTCATAAAATTCGCACCCATGCCCTTCATGCGTAAGAAGTTCTTTTATTTTCTTTCCACTCTTATCCGTTTCACTGGTTCTTGTATCGCTGACCGTTATCACCTTGCACGCAATTTTGTTAGGGGATTTTTTTCGATGATCTGCAAGCATTTATGGACCACACCTTTTATTTGATTTCTTTTACCCACCAATGTACGACATCTCAATTTTTTTTCTGTTTTTTGCTGTTTTCTCGGTTCGTTCATCTGAATAGCGGTCTCTGCGTTTATTCCAGATGGCAGAAATGGTGTTGCTCACCTCATCCATCGAAAGATTGTTTCGCATAAGGGATTTTAAGTCAAAGCCTTCTGTCGCAAATAAACAGGTATACAGCTTTCCATCTGCTGATATCCTCGCTCTTGTACATGTGGAACAAAATGAATCAGATACAGACGGGATGATTCCAACCTCTGTGTTCGTACCAACATAGCCGTACCGACTAGCGACTTCTCCAAAATATGATTCGTCAAGCGGCTCTATTGTAAAATGCTTGCCAAGTATCTCTACGATTTCTTTTTTCGTAACAACAGATGAGAGTTTCCAATCGTTTGTGCTCCCAACATCCATAAACTCAATAAAACGTAAAGTAATCCCTTTATTTTTAAAATAAGAAGCCATCGGGACGATTTGGTCATCATTGACGCCTTTTTGCACCACCATATTGATTTTCACTTCAAGTCCTGCTTCTTGAGCCGCAGCGATTCCTTTTAACACTGGCTTTACGCTGACAGATCGACCGTTCATCTTTTTAAAAACTTCTTCGTCAATAGCGTCCATACTTACATTGACACGGTCGAGTCCCGCTTCTTTTAGCTTTTTGGCATATTTCGGAAGCAACAAGGCGTTCGTTGTCAAGGCAATATCTTTAATGGAGTCAATCAGGGATAACTTTGCGATAAGTTCGTGTAAATCTTTTCTTAACAAAGGTTCTCCACCCGTTAGGCGTACTTTTTCAACACCTAAATCACCCATGGAGCGAACCAGTTCATAAATTTCATCAAATGATAAATACTCGTCTTTTGGTAGAAAAGCGAAATCAGGACCAAATATTTCAGCCGGCATGCAGTAAGAGCAGCGGAAGTTACACTGATCTGTTACGGATATTCGAATGTCCCGCAAAGGTCTTGTTAAACTGTCTTTTATAGGATTCATGTCTGTCCCTCCTTTCTAACTTCATTCGCGAATATGCTTCCCTTCACCTAATCGCTTATAAGCGTTCCAATCATTTATGTTTTGAAAAGATCGTTCATCTAACTCCAGTTGTAGTTCGGTTAAAATGGGTGCTGACAATCGTTCAATAAAATTAATTAACCGGTAATTTCCTGTTGCTAATTGCATTTCCAAATGGTGGAAAGACCGTCTATGGTACACCGCTGACAGGGGATGAAGCCTACCAGCGATTTGAGGAACAATCGCGTCAAAACGATCGTCCATCATAGATAGGAGCTTTTTAGCAGCGATATTATCAAAACAAGGCATGTCACACGGTAATACAAAATACCAAGAGGCATGAAATTGATGCATCGCCGAATACAATCCAGACAAAGGCCCTTTCCCAATATAAGGTTCGATATCTTCAATCACTTTACATTCTTCCTGATCATCAAAAAGTGGACGAATCGAAGGATGACTTACGATTACAATTTGATCGACATATGGAGTGAGAGCATCTATTGCATGTTGGTAAAAAGGCTTATCCTTATAGGTTGCAAATGCTTTTGGGGTACCAAATCTCGTTGATTCGCCGCCTGCTAGAATAATGCCAACAAGATTTTTATTTCCGTTATTAATTTTCTTCAATCTCTTTTACCCACCACTTACAGGAGGAATAAGGGCAACGGTATCACCTTCTAGTATCACGTCTTCAATATCTGCATATTCTTCGTTTACCGCTACCATGAACGTGTCTGTTTGTAGCTGATACGAATTTGCCAACACCTCCAGTAAATCTTTTACACTTATTTTTTTGAAATCTAACATCAGCTGATCTTGACCAACTTTTTCACGTAAGTGTGCAAAAAACTGTATTTTTATCATTGCTCTTTCACCTCTTCAGGTTGACCTTTTGGATAAGCAGTTTTTTCAAGTTGATCACCAATCCACTCTTCCCCATCTTCCCACTTTTCTTTTTTCCAAATAGGTACGATTTGCTTAATCCGTTCAATGGCATATTCATTTGCCTCATAAGCATCTTTTCGATGAGGAGTCGAAACTGCTATTACGACTGCTATATCTGAAATGTTGAGATTACCAGTACGATGAGAAATGGCTACCTTTGCATCCGGCCATCTTTCCTCAATTTCATTCCCAATTCTTTGCAACTGCTTTTGCGCCATCGAAGGATATGCTTCATAATGCAATGAAATGGTTCGTCGGCCTTTCGTAAATTCACGAACTGTCCCAATAAAATTGACGATCGCACCTGCATCCCGACGAACAACTTTATTTGTTACTTCTTCAATAGAAATAGGTTTTTCTGTAATCACAAACATTCGTATCACCTCCTTAAATAATCCAAAAACCAGTGGCAGTAAAGCTCTTTTTCTGTAAATAAAAATGACGTAGAAGGCAGGTCGATTTTTGGAATGGAGTAATCGTGAATTACTCCTACAACATCTTCCAATTCTTCAAGCAACACCAAATCTTCTTTTTGGTGCAACATGACGATTTTTGGATAATGTGCTTTCTTATAACCTTCTACTAAAATGCCATCAACATTCATCGCTTGATAAAGGAACAATATTTCCTCAAGCTGCCAGACTGCTTTTTGGGCTACGAGATGGAGTTTGCCTTCTCCTTCCACTACACTTACTAAAGCACCTGCGCGAAGATGTCGATCACTATCCTTCCATTCATCTGGTAGATCAGGAGGCCCTCCATGACCATGATGCTTGATCGAACCCAGTTTAAATCCATTTTCACTTGCGAACTGAATCATGTTGGAAACGACCGTCGTTTTTCCGCTGTTTTTAAATCCAACAACCTGTAAAATTGGAGGTGTCACTCCCAAGGCCATTCACTTCCCTCGGTTGACTCTAGCAGAACCACTTTTACTAAGTCCCCTTTTTGAAAGCCTCGTGTTCCTCCAGGTAGCACGATCATGCAATCTGTTGCAGCAAGTGATGTCACTGCGCTCGATTTATTAAATCCACTTGGCGCAACAGTTAGCGATTCACCCTCAAAGCTCAACTTACTCCTTACGAAGCGAGTAAACGGATTCGGTTTTGGAAAGTCTTCCGACAATCTTGCTTGAACTGGGAGTAGATGTGGCTTATCGACATATAGCTGAATATTAACTACTGGACGTACAAAAAGTTCAAATCCTACATAGCATGCAGAAGGATTGCCTGACAACCCAAACAAAAACTTTCTATCTATATGCGCCACCGTTGTGACACTGCCAGGACGCATAGCCACTTTATTAAATAATACTTGTGCATCAAGCTTTTCATAGATAGCTGGTAAAAAATCATAATCCCCTACTGAAACCCCGCCTGTTGTAATTAACATATCCACTTCTTTTAGCGCATGTTTTATGGATTGATAGCTGCTTTCAAGATCATCTTCTAACGTTCCAAGCATTTTAACCTTTGCTCCGGCTCGTTCAATTTGTGCTGCCACCATATATGCATTGCTATTACGGATTTTGCCTGGTTGCAACTCTTCACCTACATCCAAAAGTTCCGAACCGGTTGCAAAAACGCCGATTATTGGCTGCTTTGCCACCTCGACCGTTTCATAGCCGAAAGTCGCTAATAAAGCAACCACGCCTGGATTGATTTTTTGACCTTTACGAATCAGTACGGTGCCAGCTTCGGTGTCCTCTCCTTTAAACGAGATATTGTCCCCTGACTTAAAAGATCGCTTAATTGTCATTTTTTCTAAGCCGTTCTCGGTTTTTTCCGAAGCTAATTCTAGCATGACTACTGCATCACATTGATCAGGGATTTTTGCTCCTGTCATGATCCGCACAGCCTCAAATTCATTTACTTGCTTTAAAGCAACTGAACCTGCTCCAATTGTTTCAATTACAGTGAAGGTTTGTGGATTGTCCAGACTTGCCCCTCTTGAATCAATTGCTCGTATAGCGAATCCATCATAAGGTGAACGGTCAAAAGGAGGAACAGGATGCACAGCTATAATATCTTCACCTAGTATCCGCCCATGCGCATCATTTATATTGATTCGTTCTGTGGATCCAGTTTTAGCAAGTTCGACAACTTTGGATACAGCATCTCTCACAGGAATTGGCTTTCTTTTATCAACCATGTTGAAATGTAGCTCCTTTCTAAATAGATTCTTTAGATTATGATAACATGTTACAATAGCTTCAATTGGTATTATACAACATGACAAAGAGGTGCTTGCTATGTCAAAATTCACACATTTTAATGATCAAGGAAGAGCCAAAATGGTTGATATCACACAAAAAGAAGTGAGCAACCGCTCAGCAACTGCACAATCTAGCATTATAGTAAATGAAGAGATTTACTTAAGTATTACAGAACAGACTATGAAAAAAGGAGACGTGTTAGCTGTTGCTCAAGTTGCTGGTATTATGGCAGCCAAACAAACATCAACAATCATCCCTATGTGTCATCCGATTCCGATAAGTGGGATTGATTTGACGTTTGATTGGAAAAAGATTGATCAGGAATATCATCTCTCCATTTATGCAACCGTCAAAACAAAAGGCAGTACAGGTGTGGAAATGGAAGCTTTAACAGCAGCATCTGTCTGTGCATTAACGATTTATGATATGTGTAAAGCGGTTGATAAAGGAATGATCATTGGCCCTACGTTTTTAAAAGAGAAATCCGGCGGTAAAAATGGAGATTTCAATCGAGAAAAATAATAAACTATATTTCTCCTCGTTTTGTTATTCCATTTGTGATGCTTAGTAGTCCAAATGCAATCGCCACACTAAAAAAAACATAAGTAAAAGCAAGTTTCGTTTCCCCGGATTCGATTGCTACATAGATTGCGGTTGGAATAGTCTGGGTTTTACCTGGAATATTCCCCGCAAACATTAGCGTCGCACCAAATTCACCGAGTGCCCGTGTAAAGCTTAATATTCCTCCAGTAAGGAGCGCTCGACTAGCGAGCGGAATCATAATAAAAAGCATCATCATGCTTTCTGATGCTCCATCGATTTTCGCCGCCCCTTCAATATCTCGATCAATCGACGAAAAACCTACTTTCGCCGATTGAAACATAAGGGGGAAAGCCACAACAATGGCGGCTAAAACGGCTGCCATTGGGGTGAACATAACCGAACTCCCTACAATCTTTTCAATCGTTCTGCCAACGACACTATTCAGTCCAAAAATTATAATAAGGAAAAATCCAATCACTGAAGGAGGCAAAACGAGAGGTAAAATAAAAATCGTCTCCCAAAAAAGCTTGCCTCTAAATTTTTTTGTTACAAATAATCTGCCGAGTATAATTCCTAAAACCAACACTACCGCGGCTGCAATAAAAGACACCCACAATGATAATTGGATTGGAAACCAAAAAACTTGATTCATTGCGTCACCCTCTTAATTGTCATTTCTACTATCTGAAAGTAAGAACCCATGCCGGGCGAACACTTCTTGGCTTTTAGGTAAAAATAAAAAATCGACAAATTGGCTTGCTCGCTCTTGTTTTTCGCTTTCTCTTACTACCGCCGCAAAATACTCAATAGGTGTATGAAGCGATGTATCGACTTGTCCAATTACTTCGACGCTTTGGGAGGATATAGCATCGGAACCATACACAAATCCTGCAACCACGCTTTGTTGTTCAACAAGCGTAAGCACATGTCGAACATCTTTTCCATAAACTAGTCTGTTTTGCACCACATCCCACAGTCCTGATTTTTGGAGTGCTTCTTTTGTATACTTACCTGCAGGTGTTGTTTCAGGGGTTGCGATAGCGATTCGACCTTTATTATTAAGTACATCATTTACGTTTTTATGAAACCCCTCTTTATGCGAAACTATTACGAGAGTATTTAAGATCAATGGGGTATCTTGGTTGTCCCTCTCCCACACCAGTTCTTTTTCAACCAATGCTTTCATGTGCTCACTTGAAGCCGACAAAAAGGCATCTACCGGTGCCCCTTGCTCTATCTGTCTACTCAGCATGCCAGATCCTCCATAATTGAAAACAATCTTCGGACCCGGAAACTTCTCTTCAAACATTTCCCTAATTTCTTCTAAACTATCTTTTAAACTAGCTGCGGCAGAAATCGTTACCGCTTCTTGTTTCGGAACACAACCACATAATAAATGCAATAGAATGAATATTCCGATCTTCCATTTACTATTCATATATATCCCATCTAGCTAAAAACGCGGTGGTACGTTTTTTTTGCTTCCGCTATATTATTTGTGCCGTGAATCAACACGCGACCGTCTTGAAAAACGACCATTCGGTGCGGATTAAATGTTACACTAAGTAAATAAGGATTGTATTGAACGGGCAATCCCTGGCCTGAAAAAATGGTATGTAGATCATCAAGATTTACACGCTTTTTGCTTGGAGGGCGAATTTGAACAGTGTCACGGCCGCATAACACAGCTGCCTTCATCATGTTTGCCCTTGATAAGTATGGATAAACTGGTGCTTTTCCACATGTAGGACAGTCATCCTTTTTTATTTTGTCTACCTTTATAGCAGAATGGGTATTTTCCCAAAGATCAAAAGTGACAAGTCTGCCACTTAGTGCTTTGAAATCCTCTACTAAAATTTTAAGACCTTCCGCGGTTTGATAGGATACAACCATATTGACAGAAGAACTGATAATCCCAGCAGTATCACATGTTTGCCCAGCAGTCATTGGCACATTACTCCACAAACAATTAAAGCAAGGAGTAACTCCAGGCACCACCGTAAAAGTCATACCGTAGCTCCCAACGCATGCCCCGTAAATCCACGGAATTGATAATTTATGTGCCACATCATTAATTACAAAACGGGTCTCAGAATTATCTGTTGCATCGATTATCAAGTCTGCTGATGCAGCTAAAGCGAGTAATTCAACATGAGATGCATCAATGATTTCCGCGTTTATTTTTACAGATGAATTCAATTTTTCTAATCTGTTTTTAGCTGCAATCGCTTTTGGTAGACGTCTTCTTGCATCGTCTTCACTATAAAGCTGTTGCCTTTGAAGGTTGCTTGCCTCTACATAGTCCCGATCAACTATGGTAAGTTTGCCAATTCCTGCCCGAACAAGAGCTTCTGCATTTCCAGCCCCAAGCGCTCCAGCACCGATTAACAAGACATGCTTCCGTTTTATAGACTGCTGTCCTTCTTTTCCAATCGGACGAAATAATTCTTGTCTTGAATAACGATCCTTTAGCATTCTTTCCACCTCTTCACTGAAAACTCAGTTATATCACCTTATACTTTCTTTGTTGGTTTAACAAAAAGTAGTGTTTAAAGCAAATATAGCAATAATCAGGATCGGGTTCAAGATATTGGAGTTACTGTGGTGTGGATTCTTACATCTCAAGCCAAAATTCACTCATCCGCAGGGACTAATTTCTCCATACACCATATGGAAAAAAATCTTGTGAACTGAATCGCCTTTTATTCTATAGTATATGCTTTTTAATTGTCTCCCGAAAAATTCTGTTTCTTCCTTTCTCTTCTCCTTTAGGTTACTATCCCAAAATAGCAGAAATTAAACAAACGTTTGATTAACTACCAAGTTAATCCTAAGAGTATCAAGCTATCCATCCACTCATTTCTAAATTAACTTTTTAAAATATTATTTGTGACTGACCCCCCCAGTACATTTTTGCTTTATTGTACCAGTTGTAGCTTTGAAATAAAGTTTGATCATTTTCTGTCTGTGTTGTTCAACAATCGCGCCCGATCGTAAGATCGTGATTAAATATTAATTTATCTAAATAACTTTAATAATTCTTGGAAAGAACTAATCACAATTATTTCTGGATGTTGTTGTTTATCTACTCGATTTAACCATATACCTATCATTCCAGACATTTTGCTACCTAACGCATCAGTATCTAATCTATCTCCTACATAGTAGCAGTTTTCAATAAGGCTGTTTGCACGTTTAGAAGCTTCTATAAAAATCGATTTGTCTGGTTTTGATATACCTACTTCGCTTGAGGTAATAATGAAGTTGAAGTATTTATCTACTCCCATACGTTGTAGTTTTTTTACTTGTTGTTGTTAGTCCCCGTTACTAATAATACCTAATGGATAACCCTGCTCTTTTAATTTGTCTAAAACCTCTATTACATCTGCATAAGCCTTCCAATTTTTCTTATATTAAGACAAATAACTCTCAAACTTATCATCTGCCTCTTCATTTGTTAGTTTAATTTCAACCTTTTTAAAAAGCTCAATCATTCGGGCTCTTTTTTATTCTTGAAATGACAACTCATTTGTTAAGAACTTCTCAAAGTATTCACTAGAAAGTTGCTTCCAAACTTCAATAGCCTGTTGGTCCGTAAAAATATGATTTTCATGTGTATGACAATCGGTACAAGCAGAAATTAAGTTATTAGCTCTATCTGTTCCACCGTGACTACGATAAACAATGTGGTGTGTGTTCAGGATTTTCCCTTTCTTTTTACACACTTGACAGGTGTAGTTATCTCTCGTAAATACAAAATAGCGAACGTCATGATAGCTGAATAAATCACCTTGTTGATATTCTATACCCTGTATAGCAGGATTGATCATTTTTTGAACATTGAATTTACCTACTTCAATTATTAGTTTGGGGTTTGGTAATAGACTCGAAAAGCGAACGATCCAGCGAAAAGTATGATCGATTTTGTTTCGAATAGAAGGAGGCAACCATCCTTCTTTCTTAGAAGAAGTACGATTTAGAAACCGAGCTTTTCGGTATCGAGTCTTTCGATTGCATCTACTTTTTCGATAGGTTTTACGAGATTCTAAGTTTGCTTTTATATCATCTCGTAATTCGATTTCACCTTTGGCTAACACCTGATTTTGGCTTTGAATGGCGATTCCAATGTGTTTTGCCCCTAAATCGACTCCGATTTTTACTTCTTGTTTGTATTCATAGCTTCCGTATAGAAGCTGAATTCTAAATGGTTGATAGTTTACGATGGATAAAATGTTAAAGATGGGTCCTCCTGATGATATCCAGGCGATTTTGTCATAGGTAAGCTGACCGGCATCACTACTGGTGGAATGAGCACCTAAAAATGGAACCATATTTAAGCGGATACCCGCACCCAAAATAGTTAGATCCCCTAGTTTAGGACCAGCCCCAATCACATGGTTCCTTTCACACCATAGATTCTAGCCATAAAAACATGCCCGCTTTCATGAATAAAGTGCACAAGGGGGACAATCAAGAAAATAAACAAAAGTATATCCAGCATCTTAAAACAACCTTCTTTTTTTAAAGTTAATTTCATTATACAGGAAATTATCCTTTTTTTAGTTTCCAGGTGAAATAAGAAAAAAACCTCCTGCCGGGGTCAGACACCGGCAGGAGGTTTTGCTTTTCCGTCGAATTATTTATAAGTTAATCGTTCTTAAAAGATATCCAGGCAGATCTTCACGATAGAAGGAAGAAAAATCGAATATTAATCATAAACTCTATTGTTGGCTATACATTCTTTTTTACAGGATCCAACTCTCTTTTTTGCTTCAAAAATTAAAAAAGGGTGACACCACCGTTTAATATGCTATGATATCACCCCTTTGATTTAGATGAAATCTATTGTTGTTGATTCTGTAGTTGTTGGGCTTGTTGCAGTAGTTGGGTAGCCTGCGTTAGTTGCTGTTGAACCTGCTGGAATTGATGCTGTTGTGCTGGTTGAGCACTACTTTGAGCTTGTTGCAATTGTTGAGTAGCTTGCTGCAGCTGCTGTTGAGCTTGTTGAATAGCTTGAGGATTAGCTTGTTGTGTCGCTTGTTGAATAGACTGTTGTGCCTGTTTGATGGCTTGCTGTGCTTGTTGAGCTGCTTGCTGTGCTTGTTGGTTTTGCTGCATAGGTAATTCCTCCTAAAAAAACGTTTTTGAAAATACTTTTTAGTATGTCAACGATCGCTTACATATATACAATTTATTAATTTTTACTAACTAGAACATCGATGCACCATTCAGCATTTAGGGGGAATTAGATAATACGGACTTAATTGCTTCTTCAATTTCTTTATATCCTGTACAACGGCAAATATTCGATTCTAAATAATCCTTAATAACCAGATTATCTGCGTTCGGATGCTTTTGAATTAATGTGTGACAATTCATAATGAATCCTGGTGTGCAATATCCACACTGAAAAGCGAATTTTTCAACAAACTGTAATTGAATCGGAGTGTTTTGAAGTCCTTCCACGGTTGTTACTTTTTTATTAACTGCTTCTACAGCAAGCATTAAACATGACTTCATCGATTCTCCTTCTACATCAATCGTACAAGCACCACAATCACCGTTTAAACAACCTGGTTTTGCTCCTGTTAAATCAAGCTTCTCCCGAAGAACAGACAATAATGTATCCGCATATCGCACATACACCGTACGCTCCTCGCCATTTATAGTCAGCGATATTTCAGCTTTGGTCATTTTTTTCTCCTTCCAATGCATCCAATAAGTCACTTAAAGAATTTTTTAAAACAAACAATCGGTATTCAGCAGATCCGTGGACATCATCTAATATAGGTATTGGTACATGTTTTATTGCATCTTCTATTCTTGCTTCCTTGGATAAATGAAGATTGTTTATACTTTCTTCTATTTTCTTTTCTCGAAAAGGGAATGAACATAATCCGCTAAATGCCAATTTTATTTGTTCCTTCTTTTTTAGAGCAGCAATTGTTAACAGCGGATATCCAACATCCCATTGTCTTCGTTTTTTTACTATACGAAAGGGCAAATCAATTTCACTTTGCTCTGTAATTACTTGAATTAGTAATTCTCCTTTTTCTAATTTAAGTGTCTGATTAAATATTCCATTTATCGGCAGCCGTTTTAAGCCTGTATGACTCGCTATCACTACTTTACTATTGGTTAGTAAAAGCGGTAACACCGTTTCTCTGTAAATAATGTTTCCACATATATTTCCGCCCAATGTAATTTTATTTCGGGCAGTATGATCTGCAATTTCAATAATTGCCTTGCTTAATAAAGGAAATAATTGCAATTCGCGAATTTTCGTTAATGTTTGTGCAGCTCCTAAAATAAGCTTATTTTTTTCCTTTTTTATTACAAGGCACTCTGGAATCGCCTTAATGTCAATGACAGCACCAGTAGTAATTTTATTATCTCTTCCAAGTGTGATCACTTCTGTACCACCTGAAAAATAAATGGGTTCTTTTCCTTGCTCATCCAATGATTGAAATAATTGAGTCGCTTCTTCAATAGATGTTGGTTTGTAATATTCAAAATCATACGAGATCATTTAATCCACCATCTTCTTTTCCTTCCAGATTAATTCGGGAGTAAGCGGCAGTTTATTTAGATTTACTCCAGCTGCAGTCGATAGACTGTTAGCAAGTGCTGCGGGCATGCCAATTAATCCTTGTTCCCCTAAACCTCTTGCTCCAAAAGGACCATCGATATGAGGTGTTTCTAGAAAATGAACGATATATTCCGGATGATCACCATATCGAAACGGTAAATATGTACGTAGCCGGGGATTAAGAACTTTACCCTCTTTACTAAATACGAACGTTTCACTGCTGCCAAAATTTAAACCCATGCTCATAGCACCCATCACTTGACTATGTGCTGCTTTAGTATTTAGTACTTTCCCTACATCGATGACAGAGTATGCTTTCAACACTTTATATGTATAATCTCTTGTATCAAACTCTACCTCTACTCCTTGTGCACCTACTGAATATTCTGGTCCAGGTTTTCCAGCACCAGTTTCAGGATTGATATGAGTTAAATGTCTTAACGTATATTGACCTTTTCCAATTATCTGCCCTCCAATAGAATACCCGCTTGGATATTTATATCCATAGCAAACATCTTTGACATGAATAAATATATCCGGCTCATCACGGACATAGACCATTTCGTTTCCTACTTCTAAATCTTCAGGAGAACACATAAGCACTCTTGAGGAGACATCTTTTAATTGCTTAATTACGTCATCTGCAGCATTCAATAACGCTCTTCCTGCCATTAAGGTACTGCGGCTAGCAACCGTTTTCCAATGCTCTGGTGTTGTTTGTGTATCAACTTCCATCTTTACATGAATTTTATTAATGTCCAGTTTAAGTTTTTCCGATAATAACTGAGCTAATACCGTTTTTGTGCCCGTCCCTATTTCAACAACACCTGAAATTATATTCACACTTCCATCTTCATTAAATGTCAACAATACACCTGAGCTTGCTCCAGTATCAATGGTCGATGTCTTCCATATACAGCTGACTCCTTTTACTCTGATTTTCCGCTTGCTTACTTGGGTAATTTGTCCTTCTTTCCAGTTCATCAGTTGTTTTAAGCGTTCGATGCAATTAGGTAAATTTCCAATCGTACTTTGATTAAGATATATTTGTGTTGCCGTTGTATGACCGGGCATAATTGCATTTTTCATTCTTAACTCTAAAGGGTCTATTCCAAGTTTTTGAGCAAGCATATCCATAGCTCGCTCAAAAACAAATAATAGCTCAGAATGACTAAAACCTCTGTAAGCTGTTGCGTAAGGATGATTTGTATAAACACAAAGGGAATCACACCAAATATTTTCAATATGATAGGGTCCAGTACAAGTTACAGCTGCAGCCCGGCTAATCGTAGTTCCTTTATCGGAATATGCCCCACAATCAAACATATACAATATTTCTGCAGCGGTTATTTTCCCATCCTCAGTCGAACCAAGCTTAATACTCGCATCAAGGCCAATATGTATCGGTGATGTAATCATGTCTTCTTCCCGTGTATTGACAAGTTTGACTGGTCTGCCGCCTACCGCTAGTGTTGCCATATATGCAATAAGTTCCAGTTGGACTGCAACTTTTCCGCCATACCCTCCCCCAACCAGAGGAGTAGTCACAATAACTTTACCTATATCTAAATTAAAATACTCGCTAATCAGTTTTTTTACCCTAAAGGGGGCTTGAGATGAAGTAGAAATCAACACACATCCATCTGGTCGAATCTCCGCTATGACACATCTTGTTTCCATAGCAATATGGTCAGAAGGAGAAAAGGAAAAGCTCGCCTCTACACTTACACTGCTCTCTTTCCATCCTTGTGATATATTCCCTTTTCGTATTTTTGTACGGTCTGCAATGTTAGTATTCGGCTCTGGATAGACATGTTGGATTCTTTGGTAACCTGTCAGATTTTCATGGATTAACGTGGCACCCGGAAGGAGCGCTTCCTTAGGAGAATTCACAGCTGGCAGAGGTTCATACGAAACTTCAATTAATTCCGCTGCTTTTTTGGCTTGAACGGGACTATCAGCTATGACAGCAGCTACTGGTTCCCCATGATACCGAACTTTTTCAAAAGCAATAGGAGGCCGATCTCTAATTTCTTCTCCAGCCAGTGGAAACGGCTGTCCAATAAGTATCGCTCGAACGCCGGGTGCTTTTTGCGCCTTAGTTGTATCGATATATTTAATTTTAGCATGGGCATACGAACTAACTACTAGCTTAATATGTAACATCCCTGTAGTTGAATAATCATCTGTATATTTTGCTGCTCCGGTAACCTTTTCCAGTGCTTCTTTACGATAAATGCTTTTTCCAATACTCGAACTCATCAATTAATGCCACCTTTATTAACATATTGCTAAATCTTAGTGTTCCTAAGAAAAGATTAATTATTAATTTAGTATTGTTTTTAGTGACTTGCTTCATTCGTTAAAATAAGGAAAATATACCTTACATGGAAAAAAATTAAATTTCGTATAAAAATTCTCATCCGACAAACCCTATTATCAAATTGCTTTGTAAGGAGTTCTTCGATAATGCCAAATAACAACGACGTCATAACCCCTGAAATGTTAGTCCTTATTATAACAGCGACTGCAATAGGAACTTTAGCACGAATTTTGTACATAATTTTAGATTACAGACAGTACCCTAATTATCCAAACGGCTATTTAATACATATTGTTACAGGAGGACTTGCTGCTGCATTTGGTGCGTTTATCATTCCAGCATTAATGACAAAGAATTTTACTGCAGTTACGTTTCTTGGCTTAGCAATACAACAATTTCGTGATGTTCGAAAGGTAGAAAGAGAAAGTCTTTTGGATCTTGAAGGAGAGGAATTTGCAAAACGAGGTGATGCATACATAGACGGAATATCCAAAATATTTGAAGCGCGCAACTATATCTCATTACTCGTTTCCTTTGCTGCTGCTCTCACGATTCAACTATTACAAGAGCTTTTCGATGTTTCTGCCTGGATCGAAGTCGTAAGTGGTTCTTTAATTGGGCTTATCTTATTCTATTTATTAAAGTATTTAACCGCACGGAAAAAAGTGAGAGATATAGCCAAAGTAACGGAGGGGAAAATTGAAATAAAGGGTTCTGAATTATACGTAGATGGTATGTTTGTCTCCAATTTAATGGGAAAAGGGGAAGCGAAAAAGTGGTTTGCCGAGGAAGGTCTTGCTGCCATTATTCATCCCAATCATGATCACTTTCAAATTCCTCTTTTAAATGGCGGACAACGTCAGGCTATATTATTTGAATCTGCACGAAGACTCGGCCAGAAGAAGATCTATAGTGTTCAAAACCCGACAGATGGAAAAATCATTATAGCAATAGTCCCTATTATCAATAACTTTGATCTTCTTAAAGAAACCATTTTACTTACTCCTTTATTAGAGACGGTGAAAAAAAATCCCAGCTTATTGAATAAAAAAACAGGAGGATAAATTAATGGGAAAAGATGAAGGACAATCAGAAGGAATACTGGCATATATATCTATTGATAAAAACCGGTACTTAGGCGGTTCGCCTCTCTCTTTGTTAGCAAAAGATGAAAAAGAATTGGAATCGATTTCCACTTCTATTGCTGAGGCATTTTTAGCAAATATTCTTCAGCTCCCAAATGGAGATCACGTAGTTATTAAAAAAAATTAATTTCAAACTGACTAGTGTCCATGGGAGATGAAAAAAATGAATGACTTTTTCCATATATTGAATTCACTTCAGGATTCCGCACAAAGAAAAGTGTTATCTACTATAATAAATGTCGAGGGCTCCTCTTATCGAAAGGAAGGAGCTATGATGATGATGATGGAGGATGGCACCCAGACAGGGCTTTTAAGCGGAGGTTGTTTTGAAAATGATTTAGCAGCAAATGCCGCTGACGTACTAAATACAAATTCCTCCCGCACCATTGTATACGATATGAAATCAAAGAACGACTTGATCTGGGGAACGGGCAGCGGATGTAATGGAACTATCTCCGTCCTCTTGGAGAAAGTAGATGCTCAGCTCGAAAAACATCTTAATAGGGTTCAAAACTACTTAAACCAAAGAATGCCTATACTTCATGTAAAAAGGTTATCAAACTATGGGACGGTTTTAGACTATATTTTCCTTACACAAAAAGAGGACTGCTTTGGGGAATGGAATGGAGAAATCCTCCCTCAGCTAAAGAACTTATTTTCTGAACATAAAAAAGAAACTGGTTATATAGAGAATATGAAAGACAGATATTTTTTCCAAGTATTTAACCCGAAACCGCGTCTTATTATATTTGGGGCAACACAAGATGTAAGGCCGCTTGTTAACTTAGCAGCGAAAAATGGATTTCATACCATTATTAACGATTGGCGCCCAGCATTCTGCAGCAGAACTTATTTCCCAGATGCTGATGAAATAAGTTTAGAATTTCCAAGTACATTTTTAAGAGATTTTTCTTTTTCTCCAGACGATTTCGTTATTATTATGACGCACAATTTTCAAAAAGATCAAGAGATTCTTCAAACAGCTATAACGAAAAAAATACAATATTTAGGTGTGCTGGGTCCAAGAAAACGAACATTGCGCCTTTTAGAGGGGCAGGATATCCCTGATTTCCTCCACTCCCCTGTAGGCCTCCCAATTGGTGCTGAAGGACCTGAGGAAATAGCTATTAGCATTCTTGCGGACTTAATCAAAACTCTTAGAAAGAGGAATCACAATGATTTTCGGAATATACCTAGCAGCAGGTCAGAGCAAAAGAATGGGGTGTCCAAAACTTTCTCTTCCTTTGGGTGATAGACCACTTGGAAGTATTGCTTTAGAAACTGCTATTTCATCAAGTTTAGATAGTATTGTTGTTGTTACAAATGAACATGACTCTCTCTCATGGCTGCCCTCCTACTTTTTTCTTGAACATTTTAAAAAAAATTGGATACATACAAGGTGTAAAGAATCAGCACAGGGTCAGGCTGAATCATTAAAATGTGGATTAAAAACTGCACAGAAAATGCAGGCCGAGGCAGTCATGATAATACTTGCAGATCAGCCGTTTGTTACGAGAGAGATAATAGACCATATTATTTCTCTATACAAAAAAGAAAAGCCCAATTACGTTGCTTCATCTTCTAATGGAGTACTATGTCCCCCTGTTCTATTTAATTCCACACTTTTTCCTGCACTATATCAATTAAATGGAGACGAAGGTGCACGCAGTATCCTAAAAAATAATAGTAAAGGGTTGACGGTTGAATTTAATGAAGGAAAAAGTTTTCAAGATATCGACACGCCCACCCAATATAGGTATTTTCAATAGCATGTGTATATTAGAAAATAAATGGTGCTGAATCAAAAATGTCGGCAGGCTCGCCTAAAAAAAACAATTAGCTAACAGCAAAACATTTAAGTGTCTTCAAACTATCTAGACAAGATTATGAACTGTAAGCCCCGTTTTTCTCTGCAAACCTTTCGAGCTGCAGCTTCTGTTAAACTTTAAGGCTCTTTTCGTAAAGATTGCAGCTAAAAGCTAGTAAAAAGTCGGCATTTGGACTTTTCACCTCCTTTCTGCTCTGAAAATAGAATGCAGTTCCCCTTTTAAATGCAGGAAAAGAGCACGACAGCAACGTTTAGTACGGAAAATTACACATTCCGAAAAAGCAACAAAATATGCGAAAATAGCATTTCCAAAAGAGTGGGCAAGCCATCGGACATAGCGAAGGCATGCTTGTATCTTACAGACAGCGAGAACGATTTTGTTACAGGAGAGAACCTGACAGTGGATGGCGGAATGACGAGAAAAATGATATATGAATAATAATTAAATAAAGAAGCTTACAGTTCATCATGATTTATCGGTGTGGCAGCGGGACCGCCTATTATGTCACATGTAATGAAAAATTATTAAAATGTCAGCTATATCATTGCGGCAATTTTAGGGGTAGTAATTGGTTTTTTTGTGTTTAAGTATGATTTTTGCTGTCTCTTCTTTCAAAAGAAGTCGTGCTTTTTTTGGTTTGCACGGCATTAGCGCTTCGCCGTGTTTATTAAAGACGAATACAAACATTTTGTATTCCCTCCTAATCAGTGGAGTTTGAGTACCCTTCGCCAATGTTTTTAGGTGTTGGCAACATGCTAGAATAACAAGCATGACTTGTGGTTGACCGTTCTTAACCAACATTTAACTATCCGCTTGTCTTCACCCCTGACTCTGATGAATTCTATGTAACTAATGGTGACGTTCCTGAGTACTTCACAATGCTCAAGGACGAAATAGCCCCTGTTAAAAAATTGTATTCCACTACTTTCGAATTCGGAACTATGGGGACTGGCTTGTGGTCTTCCATCGATTCAGTAAAGAGGACGATAATGGAGAATCAGCTGATACAGAAAGGGAGTAATAATGATACCTCAGTGGAAATTTTAGAATCGCGTTATCGAGAAATGTTTTACCCTTCTGAGCAAAAATGGCGTGACAAGGCAAAAGAAGACTTCATACAGGCAATGGAGGGAGTCCTGATATACAGTAATATAATTGACTAGCACACAATTATTGAATTAATGAATGATAGGAACAAGTCCTACCATTCATTTTTTCTATGGGGTCATGTTTCTATCTTGCATAATCATTTCAGGATTACGACCAAACATTACATAGTCTGTAGAGATTGGTAAAATGTCGATAATGCTATTAAAGTTCAATAGATTATCAAACTGAGTTCCTCTTACTGTGACGATTTGAGTTTTACTGTAAATATCTCCATTGAAATTAGTCGACATCACAATCCCATTCAGGAATGGATCTTCATCACTTCCGTAGAAAATGGTTCTTGACTGTCCTGGAGCTAGTGTGAATACTACTTCTCCTGCAAAATTAGCTGGATTGCTTCCTTGACGCACAAGGAGAGCCATTTGTAAAGTGGCTGCACTGCGGTTATTAAATGTTTTTTGTGCCATCTGTTTCCCCCCTTTCTTTAAAACTAATTCATTATATTCTATTATTTTTACTTTGATAGGGCTGATAGATTAGTTGACATCTATTTATTCGAAAATACAGTTGAGAGATAAAAGAGTTTACGATTATAAATGAAAAAGACCGTTAGTTATGGTTCACGGTCTTAATTGATGTTCTTCACCTATTGTTTTCCTTGGATTCGTACCATTTCTTCAAATCACCAGGCCATTTTTCTTTACTGATCAACTTTGGCTGAAATCCACCAAGCTCTATTAACATGGCTTCGTACTTTAAGACGACGATGAAGAAATCCTCTCTAGGGGTCGATATAATTCGTTCGTATTGGATGTCATTATTTTGAAGAAATGCTTTTATTTCTTCTTTGTTTTCTTCCGTTAACACTACTGGTTGATTGGTGACCTCTACTCCTGACTTAATAGATTGGGCCACTGTTGGAAATGGATTAACCTTTTGGACCACTCTTTCAAGCAAACGGATAATTTCAGCAATCCCGATCAAAACCATTCCGCCTACAAAAGAAGTAAACAAAGCTGATATGGCCATACCTATACTACCTGTTTCTGATGCAAAAATTATTGCAAGCAATACACCTACGCCAACCACGATAAATCCCAGAATTTGAAGAATTTTTCCTACTGTGTTTTCCATAACATGAACCCCTTTTCTATCTGTATATGCATTAATTCTATCAATTAGCATATCTTCCCTCTTTTTCAGTAGTAAAATAAAAAAGGACTTACCCCGTATTTGAGGTAAGCCCTATTAAAGGATCATCTAATCTGACCGTTACCAGTCATTTGAAATTTAACCGTTGTTAATGCAGGTAACCCCATAGGACCACGAGCATGAAGTTTTTGAGTGGATATCCCAATCTCTGCACCGAACCCTAAAGCTCCACCATCTGTGAAACGTGTGGATGCATTATGATAAACAGCAGCTGCATCTACAAGTTTCAAAAATTTACTCGCAGTTTCTTTGTTTTCCGTAACGATGGCTTCTGAATGTTTCGTTCCATACTCATCAATATGGTCGATAGCCTCATCTAGGTCAGCTACCACTTTTACTGCAATATCCAAGCTTAAATATTCATTCGTCCAATCTTCAAGACCTGCTTTTACAGCTCCTGGGATCATTTCAAGAACTTTGTCATCTCCATGAACCGCAATGCCACTTTCCTCAAACATATTGACTAACGCATCTTGGTTGGCGGTGAACCAAGCCTCATGCACAATCAAGGTCTCTGCTGCATTACAAACCGCCGGACGGTCCGTTTTGGCATTGACGACAATGGATAATGCTTTCTCGACATCTGCATCTTTATCAATATAAAGGTGGCAATTCCCAACCCCTGTCTCGAGGACTGGTACTGTGGCATTTTCTACGACTGCATTAATCAAAGATGCTCCTCCACGTGGAATCAATACATCGATATGCTCCTTCATCGTAAACAGCTCTTGCGTTGCTTTACGATCTGTACTTGCGATAAATTGCACAGCTTGTTCTGGAATAGATGTTGTCTTTAACGCTTTATGAATAACATCTACAATCGCCTGGTTGGAGTTGATGGCAGAAGAACCGCCTTTTAATACAATCGCATTACCAGATTTCAATGCTAGTCCAGTCGCATCAACTGTCACATTCGGACGTGCTTCATAGATCATGCCGATCACTCCAAGTGGTACGCGGACTTTTTCCACTTGAAGGCCATTTTCCAATGTCCAATCTGAAAGGATGTCTCCAACAGGATCCTCAAGTTCTGCTACTTCTCTTAGGCCATTTGCAAAATCTGCGATTCGGTCTTCAGATAGTGCCAGACGGTCCATATATGCTTCTGTATAGCCTTTTTCGCGTCCTTTGTCCAAATCCTTATTATTGGCTTCAAGAATATGTGATACATTGCTTTCTAGGGTGTTAGCGATATGCTTAAGAATACTGTTCTTTTCTTCTGTTGATAAAAGACTGACAACCTTTGTCGCTTTCTTCGCTTCTTTTGCTTGTGTTTCTACATTTGTCTCTACTAATAAAGACATCAAATTCCTCCTAGTTTTTTTATACGTTCAATCTGCTGGTGATTTCCGCACTTGGCTTCTCTTGCCACGGGGCGCTTGCGGGGTCTCCGCTAAACGCTATCTCCCGTCGGAGTCTACGCACGTTTTATATCCCAACCGGTATGGATGCTTCTAAGTGACATACTAAGTCATCATTTTTCACAACTTCTTCTTCATATTTATCTTGGGTTTGATCATACTCTCTTAGTTGTTCGGAGGAGTAGTTTACCACTCCAAGTCCAATTCTGTTTCCTTCAAAGTCCAGAATTCTCACGACGGATCCTTCTTGAAAGTACCCTTTCACTTTACTGATGCTAGACGGTAACAATCTCTTTTTGCCCAGCATGGAAATGTCCGCACCTTCTGCTAGTACTACTTCTCCCTCTGGACCTGAGTTGAAAGCGATCCATTGCTTTTTGTGGTTCAAGTTTACTGTAGAATCCTTTGACTCAAAATACGTTCCGGTTGCTTCTTTTTCCACTGCTTGTAGTAAAATGTTTGGTACTCCCGCTTTACCTAAGAACGCAGGGATACCAGATGCCATGGCAATCTTAACGGCATCAATTTTGGACTTCATTCCGCCGGTACCGACAGAGCTACCTGAGTCTCCGGCTGCAGCTTCAATTTCAGGCGTGATTTCTTCCACTTTGCGTAATAGAGTGGCATCCGGATCCTTGCGCGGATCTGCATCATACAATCCGTCGATATCAGATAAAATTAACAACATATCTGCATCCACAAGTCCTGCTACCTTAGCGGAAAGTGTATCATTATCACCAAATTTTAATCTGTTTACCGTGACGGTGTCATTTTCATTGACGATCGGTACAATACCACGCTCTAAAAGAACATTCGCGGTGTTGCGCGCGTTATTGTAGCGATTTTCATCTGAAAAGTCTTCTCTTGTAATCAGGATTTGAGAGGCAACGTAACCGTTTGATAAGAGCAGTTCGCTATATGCCTCCATCAACAAGCCTTGTCCAATGGACGCTGCTGCTTGTTTTTCCGGTAAACTTGTTGGTCTATTCAGACAGCCTAGCTTTCTATATCCAGCTGCCACTGCTCCTGAAGATACCAATAAAACTTCATAGCCTTGGTCTTTCAGTTGAGCCACTTCATCAACAAGCCTTTCTAGTTTTCTTCTACTGATTTCACCGTGAGAACTTGTCAATGAGCTGCTTCCAATTTTTATTACTACCCGTTTTGTCTTATTATCGGGGGTCATTCAATCACTCCTGTTATAAACATAGTTTTAAAACTTACTGTAGTACTAGTTCTTTTTCCTTTTCTGCACTGATCTCTTTCGAACGTTCTGCCGCACCTTTGATCGCAGCTGAAATGGCTTTTCCACCACCATTGTCACTTAAAGCTTCTAGTCCTGCTGCCGTGGTACCGTTTGGAGAAGTCACTTTCTTTCTTAACGAAGCAGGTTCTTCATTATTTGTCTGCATCATCTTCGCAGCACCGAGAATGGTTTGAGCAACGACATCACGTGTTACCTCTTCATCTAACCCTGCCTCTTTCGCTGTTTTCTCCATATGTTCCATTAAATAATAGAAATATGCTGGACCACTTCCGGCTACTCCTGTGAAAACGTCCATTTGCTCTTCTTCAATGGTGTATACTTTGCCAATTGTTTCTAGGATGACTTTAGTATCTACTATATGATTCATCGCGACATGCTTCCCTGCTGATATGGCTGTTGCCGATTCACCAATCATGCTTGATGTGTTCGGCATGACGCGAATAACAGGCTGACCTGGGTTTAACCCCTCTTCCATATAGCTAGTAGATACACCAGCTAATACAGAAAGCAATAATTGTGAAGAATTTAGTTGATCTTTTAATGAAGCTAATGCAATTTCTATATCTTTCGGCTTCATGGCAAGTACAATAATGTCTAGTTCGTTTATATTAAGGTCTTGCTTCATAACACCACGAACACCGTATTTATCCTCAAGTTCCATTAATCTGTCAATGTTTGATCTATTACTTACTACCACGTTTTTTGCAGGGATAATTTCACTTGCAACGATGCCTGAAATCATCGCTTCTGCCATCGATCCTGCTCCGATAAATCCAATCACTTTTTCGTTCAACATCTAATCGCCCCCGTCTGTCCGTTCGTTTATAACAACGTTTATAATCGTAACATGTAGAGAATGTATATCAAGGGTGTTGGGGCAATTAGTCCGTATGAAAGCCAGATAGTGAGTGTAAACGCTACCAATAATATTGACCTACGTTTAATTCCAGCAGAAGCGGGATAATCGCTGATTATGAAGAAATACGGCCGAATTTGATGGAGGATAATTATGGAAAGGTAAAGGAATCCATTCACTCCAATGGGTTTTCCCACAAAAAACAGTGTACCCAGTAATGGATACACTTCAGTAAATGATATTTAACTCGCTTTTTTCCATTGCTTCATCACTTTTCGGATTTCCTCCGCCATGGACCTGCAGGTTTCTACTTCAGAAGGTGTGAGTTTCATTTCACCATATCGTACCTTGGCATACAACTCCATGAAGCTTTCCTTAAATGTGGTCTCCCGGTTTAACCATTCCTCCAATGTTTCATTCGGAAGACGGCCACGATTCTTTTTTAATGCCAATTGCTCCAAATCAAACATAAGCTTCCTTACTTCATCTTCGGGTGGCTTTTGTTTTCTTCTGCCGCTGAAAAACTCTCTACCCATCTTTGTCATGGTGGAAGTAAACTGCTGTTCTGTTGGAAGTTCACGTTGTTTTTTTGTGACTTTTTGTTTGTTAAGCATTAAGTAAAGAATGGAAAGGAAGAGGATTACCCCAACGGCAATAACTACCGGATTATTAAAAATGCTATCCGATTGTTTTACCAATTCGCCCAATTCCTCTTCATTTTTCTCTCCCATTTCAACTATTCCTTCATCATTCTGACCTAGACCTTTACGTTGCCAATCATGAAGCCCTAAAAGAAAGAAGAAGGGCCTTGCCAACAAATCGAATGCGAAACTTACTCCATGCCCAACCCATGAGAACACAAAATAAATCACAGTCTTTCCTACTGTGGCAAATAGAGCTGAGACAAGGAGAATGCCGGAAAAAAGAGTTACAGATGCTCCGATTACCCTTTTCTGCATATAACTATTACCTTTAAGATTCATAACCACATTTCCACTATATAGGAGAATAACTAGAAATAATTGTCCTCCGAATAGCCCCATTAATACTAAACCATGAGGATAGTCGACCAATACCCCTCCACTATAGATGAATGGCATCCAAAGAAACGAGATGATCAATAGCGTAAAAGTTGATATGGCTCTTTCCTCTATAAAATACATAAAAGCACGAAAGCTGATAAAAAAACCGATTATAATTGAAAGGCCAAAACTGTAAAATGCTAAATATGGGAAAACAGCTAACACAGGTGCGATTAACATAATTCCCACGTATGTGCTAGGTAATTTCTCCGCTAGCAAGATATAGATGGCAAGAGCAACTCCGTATGGTAATAACACCCCAATTAAAGAAGGAAGTGTACCAGAATCCAAATACATCAGAACAATAAAGAAATAGAATATATTTAGTTCAATCAATAGATGAATGCTGTTTCTCCAAATTTTAGCCATTTGCTGCCTCCTTTCCAATCACCGAATGCCATAATCTCAATGAGCTATGAGATTCCGTGACATCTAGCCAATAAACATTGGTAGCAGGAGGCATTCGCCATCCTTTCATACGCTCCTCTTCCCCACATAAAATCACATATGGTGAGTTTGCAGCGTGTTGATAGGTTATTCTTTCAAATGTCGGCATCCCAATCGATACACTGTTCCCCTGCAACCTAGCTAAGATGGTTAATGCTGATTGGAGATGCCTCTTTCCTTCCCCATAAGGAAGTTCATAATAACTTGGTGTCCCGACTTTTTTTATATTAACAAGCAATGAGAAAGGAATATGGTGTTTTGTAGCATGATGAACTAAGTTGGTAATACCCTTTATCCGTTCTTCCAGATTCCCTGAACGAATATCAAACACGATTAACCAGGAGAACTGTGATGTTTTTTCATGTACTTTAGTTTGGAGACTGGAAACCCTGGCAGATGCTTTCCAATGTATTCGGTTGAATGCATCTCCATTTGCATAGTCGCGTGTACCAATAATTGCACTTGCATCCTCAAAGAGGGAAGATCTTGTAGGGTAGGATCCTTGGTTTCTAGGTACAATTCTTTCCAGCCCCGATACTTTCAATTGTTCCGAGTAAACAAGAGCCTCGAATTTTGTCACATCACTCTTTTGAAGATACACCTTTCCAATATCAAGAAAATGAGAAATTTGAAGTTCAATTTGGTGAAGTCTAGCAACACCTCGTTCTTTCGCAATAAAGGGAACCTCCACTACCACTTCACTCCTCCCCAGCAGGGAGAATGGTATTTTAATTTGGCTTATCCTTGTTCTACGGTCCCCATTCTGAAAATCAATATTATTATCAGCTACCAAGAGTATCTTCCCTAAAAATATTGGTAGCCTAGATGGTTGTGCAATTTTAAGTCTGATTGTTCCTGATTCTCCCGGAAAAAGCTTAATCTTCTCTTCTACTATTGTAAAAAGAAGCTTTCCCCCCACCTTATCCAAGTAATAATACGAAACAACGAAATAAATAAAATACATCGTTCCCATAAAGAAAAGGATAGGGTGTCCAGTAAGTAAACCGATGGCAATGATAAGAAATGCCACAGTACGAAAGTAAATGTGATGGGTCAGATTATCAACTTGTTGGTTCCACCTTTTCATTCCTAGATTGTCGCCTCCACAGGCACAACAACCCTTGCCAGCACTTCTTTAACAATTTCTTTATTGGTCTTTTTGAGCGACCCTTCCATGGTAAGAACCAGTCGATGGCTAAGTATAAAAGGGGCCATTTTCTTGACATCTTCAGGTGTAACATACTCTCTTCCTTGGACAAAGGCTGCCCCCTGTGCCGCCCGCATCAATGCCAACGTCCCACGTGGGCTGACACCGAGTTCTATTTCTTCATGGTTTCTGCTCATATGTACTATTTCAAGTATGTAGTCCTCCACAACAGACGAAACCTTCACTTGCTTGACATGTTCCTGTAGTTCCAGGATTTCTTCTTTGGAAAAGAAAGAAGTCATCTGTTTGATTGGCTCATCCAAACGGTATTTGTTCATGATCTCTTTCTCTTCCTCCATGGATGGGTAGCCCAGGTCAATCTGAATAAAGAATCGATCCATTTGCGCTTCTGGTAATGGGAAAGTTCCTTGCTGAGATTCAATCGGATTCTGAGTAGCAAGTACCATAAATGGACCGGGTATCGGTAATGTTTCCCCGTCAATGGTAACCTGCCGCTCCTCCATCACTTCAAGTAAACTCGATTGCGTTCTAGGAGTGGCACGATTGATTTCATCCGCTAAGAGGATATTGGTCATGATTGGACCTGGTCTCAATTCAAAGTTCTGTTCCTTTGGGTTGAAAAACTGGATCCCAGTTACATCACTTGGTAGCACATCGGGAGTGAATTGAATCCGTTTATAACTTGCGTCCATCGTCTTAGCAAAACTTTTTGCGAGCATAGTTTTCCCTGTTCCTGGAACACTTTCTAGCAACACGTGCCCTTTGTTTAGTAAAGAAATGAATAGTAACTCCACTACATCGTCTTTTCCAATGATTACATTAGCCATTTCCTTTTTTAACTGCTGTACCTGCTTCAATATCAATAACCCCCTATTATTTTCTATCTATTTAGAATTATTCTACCATTATATCACTAACAAAAATAGCCAATTAATAAAAAACGCCCCTAAAATGTATTTCATTTTAGGAGCGTTCGTATTTAGTCTTTCTAGTGAACAGCATACTAGCCTAGTCTTTAAACATAGTCAAATCCTTGGTGCGATAACTTTCAGGTGTTACGATCGATATCAACTGATTTTGACTCATCTTATTTTTTATTCTGTCAGCAATTCTTTCACCATAACGCTTAGTCAGATCTCCAGGATGAATATTGGAGGTAAAAACAATACTCTTGCCTTGTCGCTGATTCAAAATCGAATAGATGGTCTGATCCACCCACTCGCTCACCCTCTCCACTCCAAGATCATCCAGGATAAGTACATCCACCTCGGCAATGGCCTTCATGAACCTGCTTTCTGAATACCCTGAATCACTGTCCCAAGAGGCAACAATTGTATCCATTAGCTTAGGTACATCAAAAAACATCGCTGTAATATTATTTTCCTTGAAGTATTTATACAACCCTACTGCCAAATGTGTTTTCCCTCTTCCTGTCCGGCCAAAATAATACAGGTTTTCTCTTCCGCTAAACTGGTCGAAAAAGTCAATTGTACTTGCCAAAGCTTCCCCTTGGCTGGAATACTCCACCTTGAAGTTTTCCAAAGTGGCATCTGCAAGTTCTCTCGGAATAATGCAGAATTGCTCAAAGTATTTATGCTTTCTGCGTTTCTCTGCTTGCATGGTTTCAGCCGCCAGTCGGCAATCACATTCATTTTCATATTCTTGCCATTGCCCTTTATTTTCTCCGCCAATAATTTGCATGCGGACGCGCTTTACTTCTCTATTACATTTAGGGCAGACTCTTTGGGAGAGTACCTCGGTTTTTCCCATGCTGCCAATAACGGCACCAATCTTTTTCATCGTCGCACCTCCGTCAAAACTTTGTCATTTTTTATATGAAAATCTCTCTGATTTTTCATTTACTAGTGCAATTATAATAGTTTCGGTTATAATAATACAAGAATGTTAACGAGTTCGGAGGGATAAGAACATGTTAACCGGATGGTTTTTATGGTTAATTTTATTTTGGGTTGTCACAATGGTCGGATTATTGGCCATCGGTGGATTTTTTATGTTTCGCAAATTCCTTAAACGGCTTCCAAAAGAAGATGGGAAATCGGAATTGGACTGGCAGGATTTCTATCTGAAAGAAACCCGTCATATGTGGCCGGAAGATCTTAAACTCCTGTTAGAGGAGCTCGTCTCACCTGTACCGGAACTGTTTCGTGATATCGCTAGACAGAAGATAGCAGGAAAAATTGGCGAAATAGCATATAGGGAAAAAGCAAACGAAATAACGAGAGAACATGTTATTCGCGGCTATATCCTCGCCACGCCGAAACGAGACCATAAGTTTCTTATAAAAAAACTGGAACACCTCAATATTGATCGCGCACCATATCAGCATTTATTCTAAGGAAAAAACCTCGGTTTGTTATACCGAGGTTTTTATCGTTGGAGGAATGGCTCCACTCTCTATCTTCTTGTATTTGATATACATTGCAACTCTCCATGGAACAATCATGCCGAAAGCAAGCAACCAAAACATCCCGGTCAACTCTCCGATATCAATTTGAGTGCTCAGAACAAGCTTCAAAACAACCCTTATAGCCAATAGTCCAAGTAAAATAAAAACGAATGCCTTCGAACGCTTTAAGTATATGTCATTATCTTTCATCTCAAATTTGGAGGTTTTAATTAGAAATATCGAAAAGATCGCTCCAACTGTCAAAGCTTCCAAGACTTGTAGCGGGGAAACTCGGAATTCAGGAAATAGGAACATCAGTGCACCTGTACTCATGAAAATGGGAGGCAATACAATTTTTTTCACTGAAGAAGGTTTTTTCGCAGCCTTCATCCTGATAAACAATACAAGAAGGGCCATACATACTGCGAAAATCGTAGATAGTACTGTATTCACTTTAATCATCCTCTGTTTTCACAACTTTTAACCTCTTACTATTATACCGAAAAAGAGAAATTTTAAAAGTCATATCTTGGCTTTTACAACTTCCCCCTTATAAAAATAAACTACCCCCTCCCAAATAAGGAGAAGATAGTTCATTGTGTTATCCCATGACTCTTTTAACTGCTTCCAAAACCCTGCTTTCATCAAAGGGCTTTACGATGAAATCTTTTGCACCTGCTTCAATCGCTTCCACAATCAAGCGCTGCTGCCCCATTGCTGAGCACATGATAATTTTCGCTTTCGGAAAATCCTTCACTATTTCACGAACAGCTTCAATTCCGTTCATTTCAGGCATGGTAATATCCATTGTAACGAGATCAGGCTGATGATCCCGATAGAGTGAAACTGCATCTCTTCCATTCTCTGCTTCACCGATAACAGTGTGGTTAGATTTAGTTAAAATGTTTCCAATTGTTAGCCTCATAAACTTTGCATCATCCACTACTAAAACGTTAGCCACCGCAGAGTCCTCCTTATGTCCTATAAAAAAGTTTTAAATTTCCTTTATTCCCAATTTTAACTTTACTCTTTTCAGACATAAGAATCAACTAAAATATCACACAATTTAAAATCCTGTAAATCCTCCGGTAATTGCCGTCAGCCACACTATTATTTTGGTCAACCAATCAAAGAATAACAGAATACCCATGAAAATCATGGTATATCCTCCGACTTTCATGATTAAGACATGATTGCGCCTGATCCAGGACAATTTTCCAATAAAGAAAGAGAGGATGAAGAACGGAATTGCAAATCCCAATACATAAGCAGTCATGTATAATACACCGGATCCTGGATTTGCTGCTGCCAAAGCCATGACAGACACAAGAATCGGACCTGTACAAGGTGTCCATCCTGCGGCAAAAGCCATACCTATCAATACTGTACCAATGTACCCGGTAGGTCTATTCTTAAAGGAGAGCTTTTTATCTGTCATCAGGAATTTAGGCTGAAATACCCCAAGTATGACAAGTCCAAAAAAGATGATCAGGATGGCTCCAATCTGGCGGATTAAATCATTGTACTGGACAAAGAATTGCCCCAAGAATGATGCACTGAATCCTAACCAGATAAAGATGATGGAAAAGCCCAATAAGAAGAACACTGTATGTAAAATACTCCTGCTACGCAACATACCCTTTTCGTCTTTCAATTCTCCTACCGACACACCTGTTATATAGGAGAGAAAAGCAGGGTAAATTGGTAGCGTACAAGGGGAGATGAACGATAAAAAACCCGCCCCAAACGCCAAAAAAAGCGTAACATCTGCAGACATAGTATCACTACTCCTATTCAATTATAATTAATATAGTAACAGAAAACGTTCGAAAACATACCCCCGCTTTATAATAATCTATGACGAAACCGTGACAGTATTGCCTAGTTATTTTTCACTAGTTTGACAATTATTAAAGTCCCATTAACTTGAAATTTTCCTTTGTATTGCCTCCTAAATTCTAGTATAATGATGTTACGAATTGGAAGAAGGAAGGATACTCAACTTTGGCTACTAAACAAGAACTATTAAATCTAATTGAAAAAAAGCGAACGGAACTCATTGACATTGTGGCAAAATACGGAATGTCTTCTTCTAAAACGCTAAAGCTCAGCCAGGAATTGGACACGCTTCTAAACAAGTATAACCATATAATTGTCCCCAAATAATACATAGGAATAAAGTGAGCTTATAGCTTGGTTTACTGACCCCCTTCTCATGGTGAGGAGGGGGTTGTTTTTGAGTTTATACCATAAAAAATACACGGCCTAAAAATAGGCCGTGTTGACTCTTTTCAAGGGTGAATGACCGCATCCTCCACTTTATCAGGATGGCCGTTTTGGAGAAGAAACATCTTGTAGTATAAACCTTCTTGATTCAATAATTCCTGATGTGTTCCTCTCTCCACAATCTCTCCTTGGTGAAGGACCAGAATTTGATCGGCATCTTGTATGGTAGAAAGTCGATGAGCAATCGCTATCGTCGTTCGCCCTTTCCTCATTTTCTCAAGTGCCGTCTGGATTGCTTCTTCTGTTTCTGTATCTATGTTTGCGGTGGCCTCATCTAATACTAGAATCTTAGGTTTGGTTGCAATGGTCCTTGCAAAAGCAACCAACTGCCTTTGACCACTTGAGAAAGTTGCCCCTCTTTCCACTACCAGCTGTTCATATTGTTCTGGCAGGTTTTCAATAAACGAGTCTGCCTGCACGAATTCTGCCGCTGCTATAATTTCATCATTTGAAATGGTGGGATCATGAAGCCGGATGTTATGGCTGATTGTACCATAAAAAAGAAATGGATCCTGCAGAACAAGCCCCATCTTTTTACGAAGCTCCTGATCATCAAAGTACTTTAGTGGAAATCCATCAATAAGGACTTCTCCTTTTTCTATTTGGTAGAATCTCATTAAAAGGTTGATAATGGAACTCTTCCCGCTACCGGTGTGACCAACCAACGCTACTGTTTCCCCAGGCTTCGCTGTGAAAGATATATCTTTTAATACATCACGCTTGCCATCGTATGAGAAAGTCACATTCTTAAATTCTATCTCACCAGCTGTGATAGCCGGAGAACTTAGCGATTTTTCTGCTGTTGGGGCAAGCTCTTTTTCATCCAGAAGATGAAATACCCTTGATGCGGAAACGATGGCCTGTTGGTACATGGAAAGCCTCATCATCATTTGATTCACTGGCTCAAAGAATCTACCTAAGTAATTAACGAACGCATAGAGTACTCCAATTTCGATGACATTCCCTATAGAGGAAATACCAAAATAACTCAACACTAATATTAAAGATAATACATAAACAAAATCGATGGCCGGACGCAACAGAAGCCCGTCAAGCTTGATATTCTTCACACCAGCCTGATAGTGTGCCTCATTGATATCCGCGAACTCCTTCCGAAGCCTTCTTTCTTGTCGGAATACTTGAATGATAGCCATCCCTTGCAAAGATTCATTCAGCTTGGCGTTAAGTTGACTGAGTCTTTCTCGCATATCCGCATAAAACCTGGAACTGAAATGGCGGTAAGTTGCCATGATTGCGAAAATGATGGGGATGATTAGCAAACAGAAAATGGCCAATTGTACATTCAACAAGAACATAGCAATAAATATTCCGATTAGAAACACGCCATTTTGAACAAATGTTGAAATGACACTCACAAACATATCCTTGATCGCTTCGGTATCATTGGTAACCCTTGAAACAATACTTCCTCCAGGAGTTTTATCAAAAAATTTCAACCCGAGAGTCTGTACCTTTGCGAAAATGTCTATCCTGAGTTCTTGTATAATTTTCAATGATATTTCTTGGAATTTCAAAAGTTGAAAATAAGTTATGATCACTTTTGCAATTAAAATTCCAATATATAAAGATGCAAGTGTAACAATCGGGCCATTTTCCATCACTTGAGGTGTTAAATAATCATCAATGAACACCTTGATGATCAAGGGACCTACTATTTCCCCAATGGTGGCGAGGACGAGTAAACTGAATGCAAAAATAAATTGTTTGGTATGTGGTTTGGCATATCCTAAAAGTCTCTTAAGGACCTGCCTTTGTTCTTTTGCCGTTATTGTCTGATTGTTCATCTTCTAACCCCCATGCTCCACAAGGGACTCTAATGCTTGTCGATGATACATTTCCCTGTACCATCCTTCTTCTTCCATTAGTTGTCCATGCGCACCCTTCTGCACAATATGGCCATTTTCTAATACGATGATTGTTTGTGCATGTTGAATGGCACTTAAACGATGAGAGGTAATAATCGTTGTCTTGCCCTGTCGATTTTCCTTTAAAGCATGCAGGATGCTCTCCTCCGTTTTGGCATCCACTGCAGATAAAGAATCATCGAGAATTAAAATCTCCGGATCCATCAGCAGTGCCCTGGCTATGGACAAACGTTGCTTTTGTCCACCAGATAAGGAAACACCGCGCTCCCCCACCATCGTCTGATAACCGTCTGTGAATTGGATGATATCCTCATGAATATTTGCCAATTTGGCTGCCTGAATAATCTCTTCAAACGATGCTTCCGGTACCGCAAAAGCGATGTTATCTGCGATTGTGGCTGAGAACAGGAAATGATCTTGTGGCACATAACCAATTGCTTTTCTTAACGCTTCCAAGGAATATTTAGTTATAGGATTGGAGCCAACAAAGATATTACCTTGGATACCATCATACTCCCTGATCAGCATTTTCAGCAGTGTGGTTTTACCGCTACCAGTCTTTCCAACAATCCCTAATGTTTCTCCTTGTTTTAAATGAAAATGAATATCTTCAAGAAGGGCTTCCTCTTTTGTAGGATAGGTAAAGGCTTGAACATTATATTGAATATCTCCAGTAGGGACTGTTTCACTTGCGTCGTTAGCATTCATGATATCCACTTCTTCTCGCATTAGGGCGGAGACACGATCATAAGAGGCCCTACCTCGTTCCACGATATTGAAAAGCCAGCCAAATGCAAGCATCGGCCAGATCAAGAGGCCAAGATAGGTAGTGAATGCAATCAATTCCCCGATTGTCATTTCCCCCATCATGACATATCTCGAACCAAAAGCGATGGCAAGAAAGAAGGAAATACCGATGATCAACCCGATAGTAGGGTCAAATAGAGAATCTATTTTAGCTACCGTCACATTCTTTTTCACTACATCTTCTGCTTGTTTTTCAAATTCTTCAATTTCCTCTTTTGCTTGCCCGAAAGTTTTTACCACTTTAATTCCATTCACACTTTCCTGTACCTTATCATTTAACGATGAAAAGGCAGCCTGGGCTTTATGAAACGTTTTGTGCAACAAAGACCCGTAGTAATTTGTTGCCAGAGCCATGAAAGGAAGTGGAATGAGGCATATCAACGTCAGCTTCCAGCTTATTGTAGCTGCCATGGCGATTAAAACGAATCCACCCGTCATTAATGAATCAACAAGTGTTAAAACTCCTGCACCCGCAGTCTGTTGGATCGCTTGAAGGTCATTGGTGGAATGAGCCATCAAGTCACCAACACGTCGACGCTGATAGAAACTTGCGGACATTTTCGTAAAATGCTCATACAAATTATTGCGGAGTAATCTGGCTAGCCTCACTGCCGGACCAAAAATCAAGATCCTCCACATATAGCGTAAAATATAGACGATAATGGCAGTACCAAGGAGTACCAACATCAATGTTACAATGGTCTCTCTGGTTAGCGTCCCATCCACAATATGGTCAACCGTCATTCCCACTATTCTGGGTGGAATAAGCTCAAGAAATGCGACTATTGCAAGTAGAAGCACTCCTGGTAAATATGACTTGCGCTCCTGTTTAAAAAACCACCAAAGGTCTTTAAAAATACTCATGGTCTTTCCCCCGATTTTTCTCTCTCATTCTTTTTCAAAAGCTCTTTTCTCAATGATTGTTGTTATTTCTCAGTAAAAAGGCGGCAATTATATACTCTAAACCAGGCATGTAGTTAATTCTTTACAGCCGGGAAAGAGCATGCGGGTAAGAAATATTACGGTTGGTTGATAAGTACATCCAACACCAAAGTTTACGAAAATAGCCTTTTCAAATGTATGTACTGCAGTCTTCAACTATAACAGTTTAGCAAATATTCAAATATTTAGGAAGATACTTTTTTTATAGGGATTTATTTTTGTAGGGATAGTTAAGGGTTATTGATATGGATCAGCTTCGATTCTATGACTACTGGATTTCTTTGACGACTTCGGTTTCGGGATGCATTCGAGGACTATGACGACCGAATTCGCTTATTGTCTTCAGTTTCGGGACATACAACCCCTACTCACGCGTTTCCTCTTTTCTTCCTCATTCCGCGCTGCATCCGTTGCACACAGATACCACATCACATCCCCCGAACCAAAAGAAAAAGCACCCACATCACTGGAGTGCCTTCTCATTTATTTCATTTGCTTATTCATCGCAGACATCATTTGATTAATTTTCTTTTGGGATGGTTTCATTCCCATTTGCATCATCATCACGCGAAGCATTTGCTCATTAATTGGTGGATTTTTCTTTAAGTAAGTCATCATGTACTTACGAGCGATGAAAAATCCTAGTGCAACCCCAGCAATTAGTGCTAGAACTACAAAAAGAATCCAAATCCATGTTGCCATCAAAAATTTCCTCCTCAAAACTAGGTCTACCAATGTAGTGTACTAAACTAGAACCTATTATACAACATTTTCCGATAGATTTCTCCACCAATCAAACAAATTTTCTTTGTTTGATTGGTTGCAACCAACCATAACGATTGGAGCTGGTGTCAATTGCAAGGAAGTATGGTGCCTGTTTCCTGATGATTTCAAAGAAAATGGCTTCTGCTTCAAAAGAACCTGTGGAGGAGAGCTTTAAATACTTTTCAAAGATGGAAAGCTTTGCAGTTGAGTCAACTTTTTCTATTTGATGCTGATAGGCCACTCGTTTGTAGCCAGCGCTGTTTTTGAGTGCATGTTCCAAAGACTGTTGAAGCGGGAAGGTGGGAATTGGGATGGTGACATAATCCACTTGTTGTTTGATTATAGAATGAAGTGGTTCCTCTTGTTCGTATTGTTGAAAGAGTTGAAAAAGCTTTAATTCATTACCGGAATAATGCTTGGCTACTTCTTCCTCTATTAAATAGATCATGTATTGACGCAAACGAAACCCTCCTATCACTTCTTTCTTTTTATTATAGTGAATCTTAAGGAAGAGTTTTGTCTTATAGTGTAGTTGGCAAGGGGCTATTTTTAGCGGATGTTGTCGAAATGCAAAAAAAGAAAGCAATGCCGTGATGAGGCATTGCTCTCTTTCTATTTTACACAACCATTATTTATCAAGTAGTGCTTTCACTCTAGCAACTACATTTTCAGTAGTAAATCCGTATTCTTTCATAATGCGCTCACCAGGTGCTGAAGCTCCAAATCCGTTGATAGCTAGGATATCCCCTTCGTCTCCAGTATAGCGTTCCCACCCAAGTGGAGTTGCCATTTCAATACCCAGACGTTTTTTTACGTCTTTAGGTAATACAGAGTTTTTGTATTCTTGAGATTGCTGCTCAAAGCGATCCCATGACGGCATGCTGACAACAGAAACATGAATGCCATCTTGCTGTAATGCTTTTTGCGCTTCAATAGCAAGACCAACCTCGGATCCAGTTGCAAGGATAAGGGCATCCGCTATGTCTTTCCCAGCTTTGGAGATGACATATGCACCTTTACGTACGCCTTCTAGAGCTGTCTCATCCGTTCCTTTGATCGTTGGAAGGTTTTGACGAGTCAACACAAGAGCCGTCGGTGTTTTCTCGGATTCCAGTGCAACTTTCCATGCAGCTGCCGTCTCGTTTCCATCTGCAGGACGAATGACACTTAGGTTAGGCATTGCACGTAATGATGGAAGCTGTTCGATTGGCTCATGGGTAGGTCCATCTTCTCCAACAGCAATGGAGTCATGTGTGAACACATATGTGACAGGCAGTTGTTGAAGAGCTGCCAATCGAATAGCAGGACGCAGATAATCAGAGAATACAAAGAATGTACCTCCATACACTTTCAAACCACCGTGTAGCGCCATACCGTTCATGGCTGCACCCATTCCAAATTCACGTACACCAAACCAGATATTGCGGCCACTGTAATCTTCAGCAGTAAAATCTGCTTCATTTTTAATATTTGTTTTATTTGATCCAGCCAAGTCAGCCGATCCACCAAAGAAGTAAGGTACTTGTTTTGCAATGGCATTTAGAACTTCTCCAGAAGATGCGCGGGAAGCCAGGCTTTTTCCTTCTTCATAAACTGGAATTTCAGAATCCCAACCTTCAGGAAGCTCACCTTTCATCGCTGCGTCTAGTTGTTTTCCAAGCTCAGGATACTTAGCTTTATACGCATCAAACAGCTCATTCCATTCCGCTTCCGCTTTAGCACCTTTTTCAGCTACTGTTTCACGGAAATGTGTATATACTTCTTCTGGAACATGGAAGTCGTTCTCGAAAGTCCATTTGTATGCTTCTTTCGTCAATTTCAACTCATCTGATCCAAGTGGAGCACCATGAACATCAGATTTACCTGAACGATTTGGTGAACCATAACCGATAGTTGTTTTCACTTCGATCATTGTTGGGCGAGACAGATCACTCTGTGCTTCTTCCACTGCCGCTGAGATTTCCTCTAAGTTGTTTCCATCCTCCACGCGGATATACTGCCAGCCATATCCTTTAAAACGCATTTCAATGCTTTCAGAGAAGGAACGATCTAAATCACCATCAAGTGAAATATCATTGGAATCATAAAGGACAATGAATCGGCCCAATTTGAGATGGGATGCCAGGGAAGCTGCTTCTCCGGAAACACCCTCCATTAAATCACCATCTCCACAAATGCTATATGTAAAGTGATTTACCAATTCCATGCCTTCTTTGTTATATGTAGCTGCAAGGTGGCGCTCTGCCATTGCCATGCCAACACCCATTGCAATACCTTGTCCAAGAGGACCAGTTGTGGCGTCTACCCCAGGAGTATGTCCAACTTCAGGATGACCGGGAGTTTTGCTTCCCCACTGACGGAATTCTTTCAAGTCCTCCATGGATACATCGTATCCGCCTAGATGCAAAAGGCTATAAAGCAGCATGGAACCATGACCCGCAGATAGTACAAAACGGTCTCTATTGAACCAATTTGGATTCTTTGGATTGTGATTCATGAACTTTGTCCATAAAGAGTATCCCATTGGCGCAGCGCCCATAGGCATACCTGGATGGCCGGAATTTGCTTTTTCAATTGCATCGATAGATAGTGTACGAATTGTGTTAATGGAAAGTTGATCTATTTGTTGTGTCATCTTTTCCACCCTTTCTCTTTTATACTTATTTTTATTGGAAAAATTCTATTTTATCATAGATAGTATGTTCCAATGTTCTGAAAAAAAGCGTTTAATGCTTTAAATTCTTTTTTGTTTCTTTCAATTTTTCAGGCGTGACATCATTTCCTTCCGGATCCACAACCGTTACCCCCTGGAGAGTATTTTCCATGGAAGCACGGAACGTCTTGATATATTCCTGACGAAGCTTTTGTTGTTCTGCTGTTTCTTCCTTCGTAAGACCTTCGCTTTTGGCCTTTTTGGAGAGTGCGTTAATTCTTGCGATTTTTTCTTTTGATAGCATAGAAAACTCCTTCTTTCTTCCTTGTGAAGATATGCTTTTATCTTACTAGAGCGGTTCTTTTTTTACAAGCAAACCGGTGTCGCTCTCTTCTATATATTCCCGATACCGTCTGTTTACAGTCGCCTTAGACACATCATACCCAAGGCCTCTTAAAGTGGCAGCGATTTCATGAAAAGTCAGCTTGTTTTTTCGTAGCCTCACAATCTCTTCTATAGGCACATCAATTTTATCCCTTCCAGGGCTCATGTGTAGGTTTGTGAGGTTTTTGGTAGGATCATATCCACTTTTAACTGCCCGTTGCATGCCCCGTTTTATTTTTAAATTATGTAACTTTCTTTGGTATTCCTCTACAATGGCCACAATATCCATCACCATTGAATCAGAATCAGATAATCTCAATTCTCCATTATCTGTTATTGAAAATATCTTTATTTCATGTTTCCGCAACCAATGTAAAAATGCGATTTTGGCATTTCCTCTGCCAAGCCTTGTTTCATCCTGAATTAGCAGCACATCAACATGCTCACTTGAAATAAGCTCGATTATTTGGAAAACCCCTTCACGATCCAAGTCATAGCCGCTCGCTTGTTCTTCCACTACTTGGATAACTTCAATACCTCGATTTGCCGCTAAAGATACTAATTCTTCCCTTTGACGGGTTAGCGAAGTTTCTTGTGTGTCTTTTTTGGTACTCACACGGCAATATATGATTCCCTTCATGTACGTTTTCCTCCACCATTCTTTTAAACTATTTGGCTCTTTCCTTCATAGATTGTTGCCATTCAACAATAAAAAGTCGTCAATTGGAGCTTTTATTGTTACTTTTACTAAAATAGGCAGGTAGTCTATTCAGTACCGCTGAGAAAAGAGCACGACAGTAAGGATTATTACGGCTAGTTGAAAATACGAAAAAGCGACAAAGTATACGATGATAGCCTACTATAATTATCAAGCGAACGTATATTCTTGTCAATAATTCGAACTTATGTTTGTATTTTTGATGAAAAGATGCTATACTGATAACAATATAAATGATAGAGGTGCGGAATATGAAACTATCAAAAAGGCAACAGGACATATTGGATTACATAAAAAAAGAAGTCCAAGCAAAGGGATATCCACCATCCGTCCGTGAGATTGGTGAAGCGGTTGGACTTGCTTCCAGTTCCACTGTTCACGGTCATCTTGCACGACTTGAAAGCAAAGGGCTCATTCGCCGGGACCCAACGAAACCAAGAGCCATTGAAATTATGGAAGATGAACTTGTACCGAAGATTTCTGCAGTCAATGTACCAATCATCGGTAAAGTAACTGCCGGACAACCGATTACAGCCATTGAGAATGTGGAAGACTACTTCCCACTTCCTGACCGCTATGTTGCACCTGACGAGCAGGTTTTCATGCTTGAGGTTATGGGAGACAGTATGATAGAAGCAGGGATCCTTGATGGGGACTACGTTATTGTTCGCCAACAACAGTCCGCTAACAATGGGGACATCGTAGTGGCAATGACCGAAGAGGATGAAGCTACCGTTAAACGTTTCTTTAAAGAAAAAGATTATATCCGATTACAACCTGAAAACTCCACATTAGAACCAATCATTGTTCGCAATGTGAGTATTCTTGGTAAAGTGATTGGTGTGTACCGTAATATCCATTAAAAAAAGCCGACCATCGGCTTTTTTTCTTATTAATATTTCCTTAAGAAAATTTTATTTGGTTAATCAAGTGTTTCGCTTGGACGTTATTTAAGTTCATGTTTTCCATTTTTCACTTCGGTAAATAAATTTCCCTCTTTCTCATTATTTATTCGACTTGGTTTGATTGTGGGGTCAATCATTATTTTTAAGAGCTGGATTTCCTGATAGAGGAGATTCCAATCCTTCTTTGTTATCGGCTTTGCTTGTTCTGTTAATTCAAACCCTATTTGTCCGTTCGGTTCGAGTGTGGCCCACTTTACATCACTTATACTAGAAATACTATTTTGTCTAAGTTTCATCTCCAATTGATCAATGGTAAACCTTAATTTTTTCAAAGTTTTTTCATTTAGGTTTCCATTTTCTATCAGTATTTTCGCCTTACCAGTAATCAACTTCTCAAAAATGTCTGATTTTAGTTGCAAGAACTCCATCAACACAAGTGTTACCACAAGTGTGATCCCCACCCCGAATGTCACCCAAATACTCCTTCCTGCTAAAGGTTGAATTAACAAGGAACCTATACCAATCATAATTACCACTTGGGCCAAAGTCATTTGGGATATGGATTTTCTACCTGCAATCCTTAATAAGAATGTGCCAATGATTGTTATCAAAATAGCTTTCCAAATCCAATTTAAATCCATTGTATTGTCACCCCATCGAAATACTATGTCCTTATAATAATCATTTCACAGTAATTTATTCAGGTGACAATCTATGAAATTAAGAAAGTTGGCTCCCGTCTGCCAAGTTAACCCTTATAAAGTCAGCAATAAAATGGTTATAATCAAAATCCATCACTATATAATGTTCAAGTTCAGGCTCTTTATAGACCATCCTTAAATCTGCTATACTTTGCCCTCTGCTTCCGTCCACAATCGCAACCCTTACATCTCTCTTGATTGTATATGTTTTATCCCTGTTTATTAGATAGTAAAGAGTGAATGCATCATGCACTGGCGAACCATCTATACCTGGCAGCACCTGGTCGTAGAATGCAGCATAATAATTAGTGACGGCTGGAATCAAATATTTGTAGGGGCTGCTCGTATGATTAAAAATGAATGTCGCAATATCCCTTGTCACTATGGCCCTATTTGTTACATTGAGTGGGGTAATGTATACCTTTTTCGCCTTGTTCAAGATAGCCGAAGTGGCAATGGGATCACCCCAAAAGTTCGCCTCCGCAACATCTGTCACATTTCCGGGAACCATGAATGCTCCCCCCATGAGGTACACCTCCTTTACCTGCTCCATAAGTTCAGGTCGGAGGTTGTAGGCGAAAGCAAGGGTGGTTTGTCTCCCCACATCCACAATTACAATGTCTTCTATATTCCTCTCTATAATTTCAAACATGAGCTCAAATGGACTAACATCAGCTTGAAAATCCTCTGGCGGTATTATTGGTCCCAGCCCCTGAGGTCCGTGAATCTCGGGGTAAAAGGTTGTATGAATCCCACTTAGGGGTTGGGAAGCTCCCCTAATTACCGGAATATCAGACCTTCCTGCCAGTTCCAATAGATAGGCAGCGTTCCTTGTTGCATCGAACACTGAGACATTTCCATACCCTGTCACAATTCCCATCAGATCTATTTCAGGATGAAGCAATGCATAGATAATTGCTAATGAGTCGTCAATTCCGGGATCTGCAAAAAGTAATATCTTCATTCTATTCACCTCCATTTAGGCATTTTGACTTTCAAATTAAATAACAAAAACCAAGGTGATGTCACCTCGGTCCCACATATACATTACTTCACCCTACTTCTAGCTTTTTCTGTCCAGTCATTGTCCTTCCACCATGCAATAACCGCCGCCACAGAAGTCCAGATTATACTAAATAATTGCTCCAACTGCGCTTCCGTAAAAGGTAACGGTGATTTCCCGTAAACGACCAACAATTGGTTAAGAAGAGCAAATGCCAGAAACACTATTCGGAACCATGCACCTTTAGAAACCGGTCTGATTTGTCTTTGTTCTGTCATAGTACAATCCCCCTCTCAATTATTTTGGCGTAAGTGGCTTTACTGATATAGCCAATGATGATGTGGAAACCAAACAGCCTTTTATATCCTCTTCTTTTAGAAGGTTCAGCTTTATGGCGGCTTTGATTTTTGCATCGTCAGGCTTTTTGACAGTCTTTATTAATTCATTCATGCTCAGAGCTTCAAGCTTAAGGACCGTTTCATCCGAATACCTTTCTGATACCCTGACCTGTCTTTGCAGCTTGTACCCTCCCATAATCACTTCAGCTTTTTCATCCGCTCCAAAGCTCTTGTCAAAATAAAGATGAAATCGTTCCTTCAGCTCTTCCATCTCTTTCTCTATTTCTTTCTTCTGTTTATTGCACTCATAATACTTTTCTATCATTTCAGCAGTTACGGTAGGATGATTCACTTTTGCCATATAGCCACTCCTTTGTACACTTACTACTAAAGCATATTTGATTAAAAGGGATATTATGACAGAACAAAAATCACAAAACATAAAAAACCTTTACACGAGTATGTGCAAAGGTTCACACTGTTGACAAACTATAAACTAGTTAGGCTATCTGTTGGAAGAGTTGATCTTTGTTGCAGGAGCTTCGTTTCCGCGGGCAGTCCGGTAGCCTCCTCGGGCTACTGGGAGGTCTTCCATGTCCTTTCCTCCCGCATGACAATGAAGACTTCGACAGCAATTCATCACACGAAGAAAATGCGTAAGCATTTTCGAGGAGTCTTCGATCCTTCCACTGCGATCAACTAGAGAATTTTATTATTTTAATCTGCCGACTACATTTTGTACTCCCGATTAAATTTTGATTTAGTTCCTTCAGCTTAGTTTTGGAGAAAAAGCTTGATCGACCAATTAAACAAATATGGGTAAAATCGATAATATAGTTTGTTGTACAATTAGGTTATATAATTAATACCGTTTGCTGATACATTAGAAGAGAATTAAGACAATTGAATCTTTTACCAACAGTGTGGACTTTCCAATTTTAAGCGTTTTATTAATTTGATTACATGGATGTCAATACCACTTTGAATATGCACCACCAGTAGTAAAAACTCCAACCTTACTACTTATAATCTAAATGCTATTCACTTTCACTTTATTTCTACATTTACATATTCTAATATGACAACAAAATGCCCCCTCACAATATTAAAAGACTTAACCTGAAGTCGTATATTGCCTTAACGACTTTCAGGCTTTTTTTGTTGCACATTTTCTCTGAGATTTTTTAATTAAAAATCCTACAAATTCACTATATGCTTATCCATATACATAAAATGGGTTTTTATCCATGTACCAAAATCCCATTAGGTAATACACTATTATTAAGCAGCAGGTTTACTGCATGTTTAATAATAGCTAATTGAAAGGGTGGAAATTTAATGTCATTTTATTATGAATATAAGAAGAAGTCTTCAAATTGTGAACATACAAAAAAATGTAAAAGCTGTGGATCTAAAGATTCAGCTTGTTCTTGCAACTTTACTAACCATACAAGTATGGCGCCAGTAAATAGCACCTGTACGTTGGTTAATTCCGTTGTATGTTCAAAAATGGTACAAAAGGTTGCAGAAATAACGCTTCCAATAACAGCATTTGCTGGATTAGGAGTTCTCGATGATATTGTTTCTATTAATGTCGTTCCAAATTTGAGTGAAATAACCCAAAATGCCAGAATTATTCAAGATAAGGTGGTTAACATTGGGCTTGTTCCTGCAACAATTACCATTTCTGTATTAGGTATTGCACCTATTATTCTTAATACAAGTTTACCTTTCCAAGCACACACAGATTGTCCTGGAGCTTGTCCTCAGGATGTGTTGCAAGAAACCCCACTAGAAGTAGAGGGGATATTTGTCCAACCGGGAGTACCGGTTCTCGACGCTGCAGGAATTACCCTAATTGAAGGAATTTTATTTAAAATTATATTACGCACTACCGCTACAGTTACCAGACCTATTATTGTAGATCAAAACGGTAACACGTGTGACGTGAACCCTAATCGTTGTCAAACACCAACTACTCCACCAACTTTTACACTTCCGTCAGGTCCAGGTACTACACTCTTTTAACTAGAATATCAAAATGGTGTTGTCAACTACTTGATAGAAAAGGTATTACAAATAGCGTAATGATTACCTAAAAATTTCAAGAATATATACGTCGACATAAGCCTTTCTAGTTAAAGAAGGGCTTATCCTTATTTTTTCAAACTACTCAGCAATTTCGGGTTCTGTGCTGCAGTACCCTTGTAATTTCTGATTCCATGTTGCTTGGCCATCTTCTCCCGTTTCGCATTAGAGGAATCTTGATTGATTAATAGAACTCAAGGAATCAACAATCCTATGTTTTTAAATTTCCTTTTGCTGAATTTGAGGTATTGTTCACAGTGTTCGGCACACCAGCAACTAACAGCACAATACCAACAACAATTGTATTGTTACTATCGAGGTTATTCCAAATATGGGTACACATACTGGTTCTTCTTCAAAATGCTATTAGAAACAGGAATGAGAAAAGGAGAAGTAGCTGCTCTTACTTGGAATGACATCGACTTATAAGAAGGTTTGATTCATATTAATAAAACACTTGATTCTCAGCTCAGCTGTACTTTGCGAGGATTTATTTGGAAATCCTAAGACATTCACTTCTAAAAAAACTATCACCATAAGGAAAAGCATTGTAAATAACTAAGTATTTCATCGTAATTTTCAAAATCAGAATAAAACTCGCCCTAGAAGAATCTTATCACCGCCACGATCTCAACCTTATATTATGTAGAAATGACGGTAACTTATTTTATGGGTATTTCATGGGTGCGCCCATAAAAATTCGATTTCAGCTAATAAACCCAATTAATTTAAAAACCCCTCAATACCAATCGTATCAAGGGGTTTCGCTTATTAATATTGAGTTAGATATTGATCTCTTTCCCATGGGTGAACCTGGGTGCGGAACATATCCCACTCGATTTCTTTTGCTTCAATGAAGTGCTCAAGTAAATGCTCACCTAGAGCAGCTTGGATAACTTCATTTGATTTTAATTCTTCAAGTGCAGCAGCAAGTGTTGCAGGAAGGTCTGCGATACCAGCAGCCACACGCTCTTCTTTGTTCATAACATAGATGTTGCGGTCGATCGGCTTTGGTGCTTCCAATTTATTTTTGATGCCGTCAAGTCCAGCTTGCAGTAATACAGCCATTGCAAGGTAAGGGTTAGCTGCAGGGTCTACACTACGAACCTCTACACGAGTGGAGATTCCCCGGGATGCCGGAATACGGATCAATGGGCTACGGTTACGGGCGGACCATGCAACATAACAAGGTGCTTCGTATCCAGGTACAAGACGCTTATAAGAGTTAACAGTAGGGTTTGTTACCGCTGTAAACGCTGTTGCATGCTTGATGATACCTGCGATGAAGTGTCTAGCGTTTTCACTCAATTCCAAGTCGCCATTTTGATCGTAAAACGCATTTTCGCCATTTTGGAATAAGGAAAGGTTACAGTGCATACCTGAACCGTTCACACCGAATAATGGTTTAGGCATGAATGTCGCATGTAAACCGTGCTTACGAGCAATCGTTTTTACAACAAGCTTGAACGTTTGAATATCATCACAAGCTGTAATGGCATTTGCATATTTGAAATCAATTTCATGTTGCCCTGGAGCTACCTCATGGTGGGACGCTTCAATTTCAAAACCCATTTCTTCTAGTTCAAGAACGATATCACGACGGCAATTTTCACCAAGGTCCGTTGGAGCTAAGTCAAAATAACCACCTTTATCATTTAGTTCTAATGTAGGTTCGCCTTTTGCATCTAACTTGAATAGGAAGAACTCTGGCTCAGGACCAACATTGAAATCAGAGAATCCTAGGTCTTCCATTTCTTTTAGCATACGCTTTAGGTTAGCACGAGGATCTCCTTCAAATGGAGTTCCATCTGGATTGTAAATGTCACAGATGAAGCGAGCAACTTTACCTTTTTCAGAAGTCCAAGGGAATACAACGAAAGTGTCAAGGTCTGGGTAAAGGTTCATATCGGACTCTTCGATACGTACGAAACCTTCAATGGAAGATCCATCAAACATCATTTTATTATCTAATGCTTTTTCTAATTGACTTACTGGAATCTCCACATTTTTGATCGTTCCCAGAATATCCGTAAATTGAAGACGGATATATTTTACATTTTCCTCTTGCACAATACGTTTAATATCCTCGTGTGTGTACTTAGCCATAAATAAGTTCCTCCTCGAAATTTTTACTATTATAGTTTTAATAAAAACTTACCAAAAAACTCAAAATAATTAATGGAAAAATCGGGACATGTCTCCTTGACGAAGACTCGTTCGATTATATCTTCCGGCTTGCATCATTTCCGCACGTAACAGTTTGCGTAGCTGGTCATCTGATAACTCTGGTTTTGCAGCCTCTTTTGTCACTTCCTGCGAAGGAGCTATCTGTTGTTGCTTGACTGCCATTAACTGTTTGATCCCCGCGATATTGACCTTCTGTTCAATGAGGTTTTTGATCTCTAATAAGGTATCTACATCATTGAAGGAAAATAGTCGGCGGTTTCCATCTGAACGTGCTGGAAACACAAGCTCATTTTCTTCATAATAACGGATTTGTCGAGCTGACAATTCCGTTAGTTGCATGACAATTCCTATTGGAAATAACGGCATTGAACGTCTGATATTGTCACTCACTACAAATCCTCCTTTCATCATTTCCTATGAAGTTACTCTTATTTTATGCGATGTTAGATAATCTGTCAAGATTATGTTAGGTTTTCTGACATCATTTTTAAATAAGACTATAATTCTAAGGAATAAAGGTGTGAAATGCGGCTTGCGACAAGTATGTATGAAGATTATTAATGTCCCTTTTATCTATAACCTGTTCCGCACATTTAAAAACATACCGTTTATTAGTTCTTACTCAAGCTTGCTCTCATACAACCCGTGATGACAATCTCAATCCAGTATCACCTTCGTGATTGTCCTCATCCCCCTCATAATGACTATCTCATCCCAGAATCATACTCGAGATTGTTCTCATACAACCCATAATGACAATCTCATCCCAGTATCACATTCGAGATTGTCCTCATCCCCCTCATAATGACAACCTCAACCAAGAATTATACTCGAGATTGTTCTCGTACAACCCATAATGACAATCTCAACCCAGTATCACATTCGAGATTGTCATCATCCTCCTCATAATGACAATCTCAACCAAGAATCACACCCAAGATTGTTCTCATCCCACTAATGCTGCACCCCTCAACCCAATATTCCGCTCAAAATTGTCTCTTCAACCCTCACTTGTCATAAAAAAAGCCCGGGATCCCCAAGGCTCATAACAAATTTTTTTTATTTATCTAATAATCCCTTACTAATCAAATGATCCACAGCACTACAAACCGCAATCTTAACATGTGAATATGTAAGTCCACCCTGGACATACGCAACATAAGGCGCCCTTATTGGACCATCAGCAGTCAGTTCAATACTAGCACCTTGGATAAATGTTCCCGCAGCCATGATGACATCATCTTCATATCCAGGCATGTAGTTGGCATATGGCGTAACGTGAGAATTGACAGGGGAAGCATATTGAATCGCCTGACAGAAGGCAATCATCTTCTCTTTATCATCAAACTGTACAGATTGGATCAAGTCAGTGCGGTGCGCATCCCAACTCGGGGAAGTATTCATTCCAAGCTCCTCCAACAAGGCGGCAGTGAACATTGCACCTTTCAACGCCTGTCCCACAACATGGGGAGCAAGGAAGAAGCCTTGATACATTTCCTGTAGGCTATATAGGCTCGCACCGGCTTCTGCACCGATTCCAGGGGAAGTCATCCGGTAGGAACAGGCTTCCACCAGTTCTTTTTTCCCAACGATATACCCACCTGTTTTGGCGATTCCTCCACCAGGGTTTTTTATCAGTGATCCTGCCATCAAATCGGCTCCAACATGACAAGGTTCCAAAAGCTCTACAAATTCCCCGTAACAGTTGTCTACAAACACTACCACATCTGGCTTGATTTCCTTTACAAAGCGGATCATTTCCTTTATTTCTTCCACTGTGAAGGAAGGACGAGTGGCATAGCCCTTTGAACGTTGTATGCCAATCATTTTTGTAGAAGGAGTGATGGCGTTACTGACGCTCTCCCAATCTATTCCACGATTATTTTTTAAATCGATGGTCTTGTAGCCTATGTTGTACTCTTTTAGAGACCCAACACCACTGCCCCTGATTCCTACGATTTCTTCAAGGGTGTCGTATGGCTTTCCTGTTATATAAAGCAATTCGTCTCCCGGACGCAACACTCCAAACAGAGCAATGGAGATCGCATGAGTTCCGGAAATTATTTGAGGTCGCACAAGCCCCGCTTCCCCGCCGAATACTTCTGCATAGATTTTCTCTAATGTATCTCGTCCTATATCATCATATCCGTAACCGGTTGATGGAATGAAATGAGAATCACTTACCCGATTTCCCTGAAAGCTTTTTAATACGCGGAATTGGTTCGTTTCTACATTTGCATCTACCTGATGAAAGCTTTCTTGGAGCGTCTCTTCAATCTTACGTACAATCGGTTCAATGACTTCCCCATGCTGTAATAAATGAAACATTTGTATTCTCCTCTATTTCTTCATTCTTTGTTGAATCACGGAAGCCAATTTTGAGTTATTAAAATAATAGCCTTCCACCGTATAACTTTCTTCCTCTTCTGTGAAGTCCAATTTTGTCAAGACTGTTTCTTGCTTCAATTGTGCAATCAATTTTCCTTCTGATGAAGGGACATTAATATGATAGGGATCCATTTGCACTTTTATTAATGATTCAATTTTGTCAGTCAACCTTTTTATGTCTTCCTTTTCGAGGGCGCTTATATGCAACATCTCTTCATTATATGCTGGTGTAAACCCCTCGGTCGTTTGATCCCTTTTATTATAGATTGTTAATACCGGAACTCCTTCTACTCCAAGCTCCTTCAGCAATTTATCCACTGTCTTCTCATGATTAACATGATCCGGACTTGAACTGTCTACCACGTGCAAAATCAAGTCCGCCTCTGTTACCTCCTCGAGTGTAGAGCGGAACGCCGCAACAAGGGAGGTCGGTAGGTCCTGAATGAATCCTACTGTATCTGTTAAAAGGGCGTGAAAGCCTGAGGGCAGCATGATTTTTCTTGTTGTGGGATCAAGTGTGGCGAACAAGAGGTTTTCCTCAAAAGTCCCAGCTTCAGTCAAACGGTTGAAAATGGTGGATTTACCCGCATTTGTATATCCCACCAGTGAAAGTTGAAAAGCTTGGTTACGCTTTCTACGCTCACGGTATCGTTCACGGTGACTGACGATGGAGGATAATTGTGTCTTGATATCCACAATTCTTCTATTGATATGTCTCCGATCCGACTCTAATTTCGTTTCACCCGGTCCTCTTGTTCCAATTCCCCCTCCTAGCCTGGACAATTCCACACCCTTCCCACCAAGACGTGGCAGTAGGTATTGAAGCTGAGCAAGTTCCACTTGGAGTTTACCTTCTTTTGATTTAGCACGCTGGGCGAAAATGTCTAAAATCAACTGAGTGCGATCTATGATTCTGGCATTCAGCACTTTGGAAAGGTTTCTGTTTTGACTCGGTGCCAATTCCCCATTGAATATAATAATCTCAGGTTCCAACTCTTCCTCAAGCTGGATAAGTTCTTCTATCTTCCCTTTACCTATATATGTAGCGGGGTGAACCCTTTCCCTCTTTTGGGTAAGTGAGACAATAACTTCCCCATTGGCTGTTTTCGTGAGGGATGACAGTTCATCCATCGAATAAAAAAATGTTTGGTCATCATCTTTTGGCAGTTGGCAACCTACCAGAATGACCCGTTCTTTGTCTTTGTTCAGTGTTTCGTTCAAATGCGTAACCCCTTTTTCTATAGAAAATGAATGTAAAGTTGAACAAGTTCTTATAATCATATCAAAATATACGTTTTTTCTCTATTAAATCCTTTAAAACTATTGCATTCCTACTGATTTCTATATAAAATCAGGAAGGCTTTTAATGTTTGACCTAGTAACGGAGTGTGATCGCATGACTTGGGAAGTTTTCAGCATTATTGGGACCATCGCATTCGCAATAAGCGGGGCGATAGTCGCCATGGAAGAAGAGTATGACATACTCGGTGTTTATATATTAGGGATAGTGACAGCTTTTGGTGGAGGAGCGGTGCGAAATCTTTTGATAGGGGTTCCTATCTCTGCACTGTGGGAACAAGGGATGCTCTTTCAGGTAGCCCTCGTCGCCATGACAGCAGTCTTCCTTTTTCCAAACAACCTACTAAAGCATTGGCGGAAGTGGGGCAACTTTTTTGATGCCATCGGACTTGCCGCATTTGCCATCCAAGGGGCATTATACGCAACCAGCATGAACCACCCAATCAGTGCGGTAGTAGTCGCTGCAGTTCTGACAGGAAGTGGTGGTGGTATTATCCGCGACTTGCTTGCAGGCAGGAAACCGCTTGTATTGAGAGCAGAAATTTATGCAGCATGGGCCATCCTAGCAGGCCTCATCATCGCATTTGGTATCGCAAGTTCTCCAATCCACCTTTATATCTTATTTATAGGAATTGTCACTTTACGCGTATTATCGTACACCTATAAATGGAAATTGCCTAATAGAAGCTTGCAAACTCAAGCTTAAATATCTGTTGTTTTTATTACAGCAAGCGAACGATCCACAGGAGGGGTAACAGCCTCCTGTTTTTGTTTGTTGATTATATTTAATAAACGATGTCTGTTATATCGTTGCAACAAAGCGAACGGCAAGTTAACTAGAATTCCATAACATACCATTATCCAACCTACATAAAGGGGATTCCATAGAAAGAACAGCACTCCAGGAAGCATCACCAGGATATGTGTCAGTTCCCCCCTTCTTGTTTCCACTACAAACAGGCGGAGATAGTCTCTGTTCATGCTTTCTAACCTCTTTTTCGAAAAACCGCTCTTAAAAATGTCGCCAGCCTCTGGAAGTCGATCTTTCCACTTTTTTATTTTAATTAGGGCGTATACGGCACTTTCCCATCTTTTTTCTCGAAACCATGCATTCTCATTGGATATCCATTCTTTTGGTATTTTTAGAGCAAGGTAGGCTATCCCAAGCTGAATAAAGAGCCATGCCACAATGTTCACTATGGTTCCTGTGAGTGGTCCCAGTTCCATCAACATCCCACCGTCACGCTCCTATAAATCGATTTTCCTCCCCTTCCAAGAAACGTTTCTTTTGAAAAAGGTCTGAAAACAAGAGTAAGCAAACAGCATAATAAAGAACAGTAGGTGAAAAGGAAAAAGTAAAGCCGTTCCCCACCCAAACATACCAACCGTCGACAAAGTTCTCTTAATATGTAACGCTATTAGTATGTAAACCCCTATATATAGCTCTATCGGAATGGATTGATAACTTGTCAGAAATGTCATTAATCCCCCTAGCCATAAAGAAACTAAAAGCAAATACATAATACTTGTTCTTGAGGCCCCGGTTGCAAAGCTCTTACTCCAACCTCTCCACAAATCCCCCATTCCTTCCGGGTACATCCTCATCTGTACTGCACCTAAACCACTGAAGCAACGTACTTTCCCTCCGTGATTCTGAACGATGAAACCAAACGCCATGTTTTCCATCAACTCCCCTTGTATCGCCTCATGTCCACCGTATTTAAAATAATCCTGCCGGTGAATGAGCATACATTGCCCGAAAGCACCTTTTACAGAAGTCCACTTTTGTAAAAGATGAAAAGCACCGAGAGATCCCATAATCACTAGATGAAAAAAGGAAGATAAACTTTCATACCTTTCTTTTATAATGTGGAACGGCTGAACAGAGATAACCTCCCCCATGCCCTTGTAGACAGCCAGCATATTTTCTAAACCATTTTCCTTGATCACCGTGTCAGCATCCAGAAAAAGAAGAATGTCACCTTTAGCCTGTAATGCACCATTCCAACAACCAAATGATTTACCAAACCATCCTACCGGGAGTTCTTTTAATTTTATCACTCTCGCACCAAAGTACCTCGCCACTTCCGTAGTGTTATCTGTCGAATGATCATCCACTACAAGAATTTCTTTTACTTTTTTACGATACGGCTGTAAGGACTGTAAAAGTGCCGGGAGATTCCCCCCTTCATTTCTAGCGGGAATAATGACGGTCACTTTCTTTAAATGTTCTAACTGTCCATTATGTACGCGGAAAGTAGGAATGTGAAAAAACAGGATTCTTCCCAGTAACAGTGTCATCAACGTTGTGAACCATACCATGTTAAGTCCTCCAATAAATAATCAGTATAGTTATGAAAATGGAAAAAAAGGGCAAAATAAAAAATTAAAAACCATTCATGAAAACTAATATTAGACAGTCTAGTCAAACTGCCAGGTTTTCATAAGGAGGAAAAAAATGAAAAAGAAAGTAGTAGTAATAGGCGGCGGCCTTGGTGGCCTATCTGCCGCGATCCGTCTTTCCGCAGACGGAAATGAAGTAAAAGTGATTGAAAAGGGCGAGCGGCTAGGAGGCAAAATGAATATTCGTTCCGGGAAAGGCTATTCCTTCGATACCGGTCCGTCCATCTTGACGATGCCATGGGTGTTGGAGCAATTATTTGCGAGCGCAAATCGCAACCTTCATGATTACATCAAGATCGAGAGAATCGAACCTCAGTGGAAAACATTTTTTGAAGATGGTACGACGATCGATGTGACAAGCGACCTCCCTAAAATGCTTGAGCAGATCAGGGAGCACTCTACAAAAGATGCAAACGGATTTTTTGAATACCTGAACTATTGCAGCAGGATGTATGAATACAGCTTGAAGAGTTTTTATAAAAAGAGCCTATCCGGTTTAGCAGAACTGCGTGCATTGCATAATCTTAAGGAACTTATCGGCATGGATCCAATGAAATCCATGGATCAGATCACAAAGAAATACTTTGAGGACAAGCATTTACAGCAGCTTTTCAATTTTATGATCATGTACATCGGCTCATCCCCCTACCACGCACCTGCCGTACTTTCCCAACTCACGCATGTACAGCTAGGGCTTGGTATTTACTATGTGAAGGGCGGAATGTATAAAATTGCCGAAGCGATGCAGAAGCTCCTTGACGAACTGAAGGTAGATTATAAACTGAATGCATCGGTCGGGAAAATTCTTACTGACGGTCGCAAAGCTACAGGGGTGCTGTTGGAAGATGGGGAGGAAATCCTTGCCGATTTCGTCGTCTCCAACCTTGAAGCGATTCCGGCGTATAAAACTCTCTTGAAAGGTGTTCCTATGGCTGAGCGGGCAGCAAACGATCTGGTAAAATATTCTCCCACGGTCTCTGGCCTGGTCCTCTTACTAGGAGTGAAAAGACAATATGAACAGTTGGCACATCATAACTTTTTCTTTTCCAAAGATCCTGCAGTGGAGTTTGAGACCATATTCAACAAAGGACTGCCTGCAAAGGATCCAACGATCTATTTAGGGGTTTCCTCTAAATCGGACTCTACCCAAGCACCTGAGGGCAAAGAGAATTTGTTCGTTCTAACACATGTTCCTCCTCTGAAGGAAGGGGAAACATGGGAGGAATATAAAGATATTTACCGCGAAAAAGTCCTTACCAAGTTGGAAAGAATGGGACTTGGCGGGTTAAAGGATTCCATAGAATTCGAATACTCCTTTACTCCAAATGATTTACAAAATTTATATGGAGCTAACGGTGGATCCATTTATGGAGTGGTTACAGACCGGAAAAAGAATGGCGGCTTCAAGATTCCGTGCCGCAGCAAAGTTTTGAGCAATCTATATTTCACTGGTGGATCCACTCACCCCGGCGGTGGTGTTCCGATGGTGACCCTGTCTGGGCAACTGACCGCAGATGCCATCAAGGAGGATTTGGAACAAATAGGAAAAAATATTGGATAACCAGAAAATAGCAGCCACCGGGCTGCTATTTCTATTATTACCACTTTAATAAAAGATCTCTTGCTTCAATTGTCATCAATTCACTTCTATCAAATCTGTCATGCATTAACAGCCGCATCGCCTGCGTTCTGATGGACTTTTCAAGCATATTCCTAATATATCTGCCATTACTGAAAGCGGATGGCATCAACACACTTTTCATTTGATTCAGATGCTCCCTCAATTTCCATTCCGCCTCTTTGCTTAGGAGATATTCACGATCTTTAAGCATCCGTTGACAGATTTCCATTAACTCATCCACAGTATAATCGGGGAAATCGACAATAATGGGAAATCGTGATATTAACCCTGGGTTGGTTCTCAGGAATTCCTCCATTTCCCGTTGATAGCCTGCAAGTATAAGGATGAAGTCGTGCTGCTTATCCTCCATATGCTTTACAAGTGTATCAATGGCCTCCTTGCCGAAATCCTTCTCCCCTCCTCGCGCCAATGAATAGGCTTCATCCACAAATAAGATCCCTCCAAGCGCTTTCTTTACTAGGTCTCTCGTCTTTTGAGCGGTATGCCCTATATATTCCCCAACCAAATCCGCCCGCTCCGCTTCTATCAGATGTCCCTTTGAAAGCACATTCATGTCACAGAACAACTTACCAATCAATCTTGCAACTGTCGTTTTTCCTGTACCGGGATTTCCTTTAAACATCATGTGAAGCACTTGTTTTTCTATTTTCAGTCCAGCTTCTTCCCTTTTTTTATTCACATAGATCCACGCATAGATTTCCTTGACCACTTTTTTCATTTCCTGAAGGCCGACTAGCTCCCCAAGCTCTCTTTCTATTTCTTGTAGAATAGTATGATTAGCGGGAGTATAAGGCTCTACCTGTGTTTGTACATGAGTCACTTTCAAAGGTTTTTTCTGTCCATTCAATACAATATTTATTTTCCCGTTTTGATTTGTCATGGATTGATCCAAGAGCGTCCACCTCATTTCCGTACCAAAATCCGACATATCTCGATGTAATAAAGACACACTCTCTTTTTTTTAACACTTCCATTTCCTTTATTCGATTTTCTTTTACAAGTTTCTTATATTTTCAACAAACTATTGACAAACCTGTCATATTATGCGCTTTCCCGAGAAATAATTCCTTTTCCTGACCATTATTTTGGAACAAAAACAAATGGAGAGAATTTCTCCATTTATTTACTAAATATATGTAAATAGAGGAGCTATATGTTTATTTTAGGCCATTTTCGTAAACTTTGTGCTTTTACGTACTTTTAAACCAACCGTTCTATTCCTTTTGTCGTGCTCTTTTCCTTGCATTAATAATTTTTCTAATGCATTTTTAGAGTATGTACGCTGCAAAAAGTCCAATTGCCGACTTTTTACTAGTATATAGCAACAAACTCTTGGAAATAGAGCCTGATTTAAATGGAAAAACGGTAAAAATAAAAAACCAGCCTTAGGCTGGTTTTATGCTTCTGTTTCAATTTGTACATTCTTAGATGGAGAAAAAGTAGAGATGGCGTGTTTATAAATCAACTGTTGCTTCCCTTCCGTTTCCAGAAGCACAGTGAAATTATCAAACCCTTTAATTAATCCGCGAAGTTGAAACCCATTCAGCAAGAATACCGTTACACTTGTTCCATCTTTTCTTAATTGATTTAGAACTTGATCTTGGATATTAATCGATTGCTTCATTTTTTCGTCCTCCTCTTATCTCTATCTTCCTTACTTATTCGCTTCAAGTTGAAGCTTTCCTGCAATAAACGTAAAAATTTGTGATAACTTTTGTTCAAAATCTCCATACGTCATATCAAACCATGTAACATCCATTTTGTTTCGGAACCATGTGAGCTGACGTTTGGCATATCTTCTTGAATTCTGTTTCAAATCTTCTATTGCCTGTTCTTTTGAAACTCTCCCATCAAAGAATGCATACAATTCCTTATACCCGATAGCTTGGATGGACTGACAATCATGGATACCCTTGTCATAAAGATCTTGTACTTCTTCAAACAAGCCTTCCTCTACCATCATGTCCACTCTGAGATTGATTCGATCGTACAATTCTTCCCGTTCCATCGTAAGTCCAATAAGTGCCACATCATATAATGGCTCAGGCTGCTGTGTTTCTTGATACTCAGACATAGTTTTCCCTGTTGTATGAAAGATTTCCAACGCACGAATGACCCGTCGCACATTATTAGGATGGATATTCGCAGCACTTTTCGGATCGATTTCCGCGAGCTCGGCATGAAGCTTTTCGAAACCTACCTCTTCACATCTTTTCTCTAAATCTCTTCGAACTTCTTCGTCCTTGCCACTTTCGGAAAATTGGTAGTCAAATAAAACAGACTGGATATAAAGACCCGTCCCACCAACAATAATGGGAATATGCCCCCTTAAGGCAATCTCGTCGATTCGGTTACGGACATCTTGTTGGAATTCAGCAACGGAATAGGCATCGGTTGGTTCCTTGATATCAATCAAGTAATGAGGAATTCCTTGCATTTCCTCCTTACTCACCTTGGCGGTACCAATATCCATACCCTTGTATATCTGCATGGAATCCCCGCTGATGATTTCTCCGTTTAACGCCTTGGCCAATTCCACGCTCGTTTTGGTCTTCCCGACTGCTGTCGGTCCGATGATCACGATAATTTTTTGTTTCTCTCCCAACACTCACTCACTCTCTCAATTAATCTTTATCACAAGATATCATTATACCCATTTACTTATGGGCTCAACCTTGTTGATAAAAAACTTTTTTGTTTTTTACATTACCCGTTTAAACATCTTTTCCAACTCATAAGACGAAAAATGAATGAGGATCGGTCTGCCATGTGGGCAAGTAAAAGGATTTTCCGCCTCTCTCAACGTATTTAATAAGGCTGAAATCTCATCTTGCCTCAAATGGTGATTCGCCTTGATGGCAGCTTTACAGCTCATCATAATGGCTGCTTCTTCTCTCAGATCAGCAAGGTTTATTCTTCTTTTGTCTTTAACAAGGTTAATCATTTCATCAATGGTTTCCCTCTCTTCGCCTTTAGGAAACCAAACCGGATGTGCTTTTACAATGAAAGTCTGATGACCAAACGGCTCAAGCCATATGCCTACTTCCTCGAAAACTTTCGTATTTTCTTCCAAGAAAAGATACTCTTCCAAGGAACATTCAATGGTTAAAGGAACGAGAAGCTCCTGCAGAGTTCTCTCTTCCCTTCCGAGTTTTTGATAAAAGTATTCATAATTGATCCGTTCTTGTGCGGCATGCTGGTCAATTAAATACAAGCCATTCTCATTCTGTGCCACAATATAGGTCCCGTGCATCTGACCAATTGGATAGAGAGCAGGAATCCTCGGCTCTATCTTTGAGGTATTCTCCCTTATGTGATCTTCCACTTCCTCATGTAAAGAAGGTTTAACTTCCCCTTCTTCATTTTCTGCGGGAACATCAGATGCAGTGGGTAAGAATGTCTCTTTTTCTGTAAAGATCTTTAACGGAGTAGAAGGGTCATTCAGCACTGATGCATTTTCTTCGTTTTCCCTTTCTTGATCGAAAAGAGTGGGTTTTTCCTCTCTGACAGGGAAAGTTATATCAGTTGGACGACTCTGCTCCAAATTGAATGTTTCCTGGGTAGGCTTCACTTCCGTTGTGTAGATGTCCTGTTTTCTCGGCACATTGGATGGTATCAATTGCTTATGCTGAAATTCTCCCTTGACGCCATCTGCAATAAGTCGGTATAGTTCATCTTCCTTGCTGAGCCTGACTTCGAGCTTGGCTGGGTGGACATTGACATCGACTAAAAGCGGGTCCATATCCACTTCCAGATAAACAATAGGATATCTTCCAATAGGAAGAAGTGTGTGATACCCTTCCTGGATTGCCCTGACCACAGTAAAGTTCTTGACATACCGACCATTTATAATTGTGGAAATGTAGTTCTTGGAAGCTCTTGTCACTTCTGGCAACGCGATATATCCCTTCACTTCAAAGTCCAATGATTCAAAACGGATCGGCACCATTTTCTTGGCAATGTTCATCCCATAAATTGCAGCAAGCACATGCAAACTATCTCCACTACCGTTTGTGGCCAACATTCTTTTCCCATTATGGCTAAGGCGGAAGGAAATAGAAGGATGCGCTAAAGCAAGCCGGTTTACCATATCAGAAATGTTGCCAAGTTCGGTATGGATGGTTTTCATATACTTTAGACGTGCAGGAGTATTGAAAAAGAGATGCTGGACCACAATGTCTGTTCCTTTTCTGCTGCTGGAAAGCTCATGCTTTTCGAGCACTCCACCCTTGAAGCTCAGGTGCGTGCCTGGACCTTCCCCTGTACTTGTTGTGATATCAAACAGAGAAACAGAAGCGATACTCGGCAGCGCTTCTCCCCTGAATCCTAGTGTTCTGATGCGGAATAGGTCATTTTCATTCTTTATTTTACTTGTTGCATGGCGTTGAAAGGCTGTCAGGCAATCGTCCTGTTCAATTCCATCGCCATTATCCAAGACGCGGATTTTTGTTAGTCCTGCTTCTTCTAACTCAATTTCGATAATGGTGGAATTGGCATCTATTGCGTTTTCCACCAGCTCTTTTACAACCGAAGCAGGTCGTTCTACTACTTCACCAGCTGCTATTTTATTGGCCAAACTTTCATCTAATTGGACAATTTTCCCCATTCTATTTCCTCCTTCCTCTACGATTTCGATTTCAACAGTTTTTGAATTTCATATAATTTGTTCAGTGCATCCAGTGGCGTCGTATCCAATAATTCCATCTTTTTAAGCTTCTCAAGGGCTAGTTTCTCTCCCTTGGATTTTCTTTCGGTCTGCTTTTCCCCATTATCTAGGTCAAAGAAGGAAAGCTGGGCCAGAGGATCTTGTTCTTTTATTTCTACAGCCTCTTGTGCAGAAGCAACTTCCTTTAGTTCCACCTTAGGTTGACTTTCCAGCTTTTCCAAAATACATTGCGCTCTAAGAATCAGCTCTTTCGGCAGTTCAGCTAATTCTGCTACATGAATTCCGTAACTCTTATCAGCTGGGCCTTCTTTCATCTTATGCAAGAATACCACTTTTCCATTTTGTTCTACGACGCTGACATGAATGTTCCTTAACTTGTCTAGTTCCCTATCTAAAGAGGTCAGCTCATGATAATGCGTAGAAAATAGCGTTTTTGCCCCGATTTTATCATGAATATATTCTATAAGGGCCTGTGCGAGTGCCATCCCATCATAAGTGGAGGTACCTCGTCCTATTTCATCAAAAAGAATCAGGCTGTTCTGCGTTGCATACACAATGGCATTTCTCGCTTCTAGCATTTCGACCATAAATGTACTTTGACCAGAGATCAAATCATCTGCAGCACCTATTCTCGTAAATATCTGATCAAAAATCGGCAATGATGCCTCCTTTGCCGGAACAAAGCAGCCTATCTGAGCAAGAATAGCCGTTAAAGCCACTTGGCGCATATACGTACTTTTACCGGACATGTTTGGACCTGTGATAAGTAACATTTCACTTTCCTTATCCATCCACGTATCATTTGGTACATACTCATTGGCGTCCATCACTTTTTCCACGACAGGGTGGCGTCCCTCCGTGATATACACCTTTCTTTCCTCATTGAAAGTAGGCCTCGTGTAGAACCTTTCCTCACTGATCGTGGCAAAACATTGCAATACATCCATTTCACTGACTGCTTTCGCAAGTTTCTGCAACCTCGGGATAAAAGCCTTTACTTCTTCGCGTAGTTGAAGGAACAACTCGTATTCCAAAGCGACAATCTTTTCTTCTGCCTCTAAGATCAGAGTTTCTTTTTCTTTTAACTCTTCTGTTATATAACGCTCTGCATTGGCAAGCGTTTGTTTTCTTTCATACCGGCCTTCCGGCAGAGAAGCGATATTCACTTTTGTTATTTCAATATAATAACCAAAAATTCGGTTATATCCTATTTTTAAAGAGCGAATCCCCGTCAAGTCCCGCTCCCTTTTCTCCAGCTCCGCTATCCAGGTCTTCCCATTCCGTCTGGCATCCCTGTATTTATCAAGCTCTTCATGATACCCGTCCTTCATCATGTTGCCCTCTTTAACCGATATAGATGGCTGTTCGATAAGACTTTCATGCAGAAGCGTCGTCAACTCCCTGCACTCATCCATATTGTCTAAAATGCCGGCAGAGTCCATTGGCAGTTTTTCCACAAGTGTTTTCAAATGAGGAATCTGGGAAAGTGATTTACGTAATTGTACTAGGTCCCGTGCATTCACGTTACCAAATGCGACTCTTCCTGCTAATCTCTCAAGATCATATACTTCTTTCAACAAGTCCCTTATCTCTTGTCTTGTAAAATACTCCTGTATGAGTGTTTCCACCATTTGATGACGCTGCTCGATTTTTGCCGGATTAATCAAAGGCCTGTCCACCCATTGCTTTAACAACCTGCCTCCCATGGCGGTAACAGTCTGGTCCAACAGCCAGAGCAAAGAACCTTTTTTTCCTTTGGAACGGATGGTTTCCGTCAACTCCAGATTCCTTTTGGAGAAAAGATCTATTTTCATCGATTGGTCCAACTCAAAGAATCTAGCGGGCTGAAGATGGTCCAGACTGCGTTTCTGGGTTCTTTTCAGATAGTGCAACAGCCTGCCTACTGTGATTAACAGCTTTTCTTGTTCTATGTTGTCTACTATAAGATGAAATTCGGGCGGAATGTCCACCGCTTCCTCATGGGAGCACGTGACAATCATTCTTTCCTTGATCATTTGTAATACATCTACGGGGAATTGCTCCGAAACAACAATTTCCTTTGCACCAATGGAATACACTTCATTCACCAGCTGCTGCAGAGGACCGGAGATGATCGTCGTATGTAATTCACCTGTGGAAAGGTCGGCATATGCCAATCCAAAAGTTTCGTCCTCGAAATAAGTGACAGTAGTCAAAAAGTTGTTCTGTTTATCAGATAGACCTTTTGTTTCCATAACCGTTCCCGGTGTGATTAATTGGACCACTTCCCTTTTTACGACCCCTTTTGTCTGTTTCGGGTCCTCGACCTGTTCACAAATAGCCACTTTGTAGCCTTTTTCTATCAATTGATCTATATAATTTGGAGCCGAATGGTAGGGAACACCGCACATCGGTATTCTTTCTTTTCCTCCACCGTCGCGGCTAGTCAAGGTAATTTCAAGTACTTGGGATGCTTTGGTTGCATCCTCAAAAAACATCTCGTAAAAGTCGCCTAGGCGAAAAAATAAAAAGGCATCTTGATAGTCTGCCTTCACTCGTAAATATTGCTGTATCATAGGCGTATAAGAAGCCATCAAAAATCCCCCAACTATTGTTTTTTGCTGCTTTATTATATCATATTTTGTCGAGTGAGGTGAGAAGGGAAAAACTGCGCATAAGAAAAACCAGGCAAAAACTGTCCCTGGCATTTCTTTCTTCTATCGCAGAAAAAGCCAACTTGTTGATTGGAGCAATAGGCGAATGCTCCAGCGGGGGGATAGCGACATTCTTGAGCCCCACCAGGGCGAACATCAACAGCGGTATAAAACAGATTACTAAAATAATGTACTTTTTCAGTGGCCTTGAACGTAGTGAGGAGACTTCCGGGCCGAGCGCAGGATAGCGAAGCTCCTGCGGGCGGAAAAAAACAGAGTTATATACTTATATTTAAGCACAAAAAAACCAGGAAGCACTCCCGCTTCCCGGTTTTCTTCTTATTCCTCGTATCCGTCGACGATGAAGTCTGGGTTGAGATCTTCAAACTCATCTTCATCATCTACATCCCAGTCCGTATCGTCCGCTAATGTGTCTGGATGCACTTCGACCGTCACTTTCGTTTCCCCGATAACTTCTGTCAGGAACTCTCTCTCTACCTGTACATTGATTTTAGCGCCAGAATCATCAATACTGGCTTCTAAACAATTCGGTTGCTGAAGGACGCGGGCGATTACTTCGTGGTCATCGCCTAAACTGTTGTCATCTTTATATTTCAGTCTAACAACATCCTTATAGGAAACTGTTTCTGTTACTACTTCCGTTTTGGTATTTTCGCTGTAAGAGAACCACACGTTTAAGTCATAGCGACCTATCACTTCTACTGTATCATCCACTTTGTTCGCATCATACGTATGATTTATGACCCAGCATCCTAGAATGCTCGTAGGACGATGCGAGGGACTTATCGTATGTTTGGATTGCGTAAACTTTCTACCCTTGCCAGTTACTGCTCTTGTGATAATTTCTCTGTATTCAGACATGCGAGCATACACCCTCCTCATTACAATCTTCATTTCATCCTATGCGGTTTAAATGACAATTGTGTTTTCCTTGAATCTAAAACGGAACAAGATGATTTCTTACACATTAACGTATAGTTCATTGTATGCAAGCTTTTCTGGATATGTGCCTATTTTTTGAAAAAATCAAAAGCAAGCTGTAACGGGCAAAGACAATAAAAAATAGCATGGATATAACATCCATGCTACTAGGCTTGTTGAAAGAACCTAATGTCAACTAGATTCTTAAATTATGAGCAGCTTCCGCCGTATGTGGTGTTTTTTACATAAGATCCCGTTTCACCACGAAGAACGTCTCCGCCAGTCGCAACGATGATTTCATCTGTCACAGTTTTGGAGATGTAGGAAGAAACCAATTGAAGAAGGTCATTCACATTCGTTTGGGAAGTTTTGAATTCTTGTACGATTGGAATCTCATCCATTTCCGCTAAAAGAGCGTCCAACTTCGCTTCTGTTTTCTTTAATGCTTCAGTCTTTCCGTAGTGTTGAAAATTTACTGCTTGCTTCTGTAAGCTTTTCACACTTGCAACCATCTCTTTAATTTTCTGGTTTTCATTGATTTGTTCTTCTGCACGCTTGAAGTACTCCACTTCTTCTGTGTCTGCAATCATTTGTGCCAGCTCTTTTGCTCTTTCTACTATGTCTGCTCTTGTATATTTCGCCATTTTTTATACCTCCAGTGCTTCTTCTGCAACTTCTTCGACCAATTCTCCATCCAATGTCCAGGTTTTTGCCTTGACCACTTTTACTTTGACCATTTTCCCGATCACAGATTTAGGGGCTCTGAAGTTGACTAGTTTACTTTTATCTGTATATCCAGCTAACACATCCGGATTCTTTTTGCTTTCACCTTCTACCAATACCTCTACAACCTGACCCTCATATTCTTTTAATTTCTTTGCAGAAATTTCATTTACTAGTGCATTCAGGCGTTGAAGACGGTCTTTCTTCACTTCCATCGGTACATTATCCACCATTTTTGCAGCGGGTGTACCTTCACGAGGTGAATAGATGAACGTGTATGCCGTATCAAATTCCACTTCACGGTAGAGGGTCATCGTTTCTTCAAACTGCTCTTCCGTTTCGTTAGGGAATCCGACAATGATGTCAGTAGTGAGAGAAGCGTTCGGCATTGCTGTTTTTATTTTCCCAACAAGTTCAAGATAACGCTCTCTATCATATTTACGTGCCATCAACTTCAACACTTCGGAACTTCCGGATTGGACCGGAAGATGGATATGATCTAGTAAATTGCCGCCTTTAGCCAACACTTCAATCAAGCGATCGTCAAAATCTCTTGGGTGACTTGTGGTAAAGCGAATACGCGGGATATCAATTTTGCGGATTTCATCCATCAGATCTCCTAGCCCATACTTCATATCTTCAAAATCTTTTCCATATGCGTTTACGTTCTGCCCAAGTAATGTGATTTCTTTATATCCTTGGGCCGCCAGGTGACGAACTTCTTGAATGATAACCTCGGGACGTCTGCTTCTTTCTTTACCACGTGTGTAAGGGACAATACAGTACGTACAGAATTTATCACAGCCGTACATGATGTTTACCCAAGCCTTGATTTCACCTTTACGGTTTTTTGGCAGGTTTTCAATAACATCGCCTTCTTTGGACCAAACTTCAATCACCATTTCTTTGGACATATATGCGTCCTTTAAAATGTTTGGAAGACGGTGAATATTATGGGTACCAAAGATCATGTCCACTTGTTGATAAGTTTTTAGAATTTTGTTTACCACTGATTCTTCCTGTGACATACAGCCACATACACCAATCAGAAGACCAGGTCTTGATTTTTTTAAAGTTTTCAGGTGACCGAGTTCACCAAATACCTTGTTTTCCGCATTTTCACGAATTGCACAGGTATTCAATAGGATCACATCGGCGTCATTCACTGTATATGTCGGTTCATAGCCTAAGGCTAGAAAAATCCCGGCCATCACTTCTGTGTCATGTTCATTCATTTGACAGCCATAAGTGCGTATATAAAATTTCTTTCCGTCTCCAAGACCTTGAAACTCCTCGGAAATGGAAAAGTCCTGATAAGCAACTTCTTCTTTTCCGCGCTTCTTCGCGTCTTTCAGAGAAGGTGGTGCATAAACGGACTCGAAGTATTTGCTGAAATCCTTCTCGGATTTTTTGTCCGATGAATTCCCTGCAGCTACTTGTCCTGCTTCCACTCTTTGTTTCTCATTCATTGTGATAGCTCCTTTCCAGAAAAAGTAGAGCGCATAAAACCCTACACATTAACATAGTATATTATTTTATGGCTTCTTAAACAATAATTATGGAGAAGATTACATAAATCTACATATTTCTAACACATAACAAGAGAGACACTCCTTCACGTGTCTCTCTTGTTGTTCCTTCTATTAGGAGATGATCCCAAGCTCTTTACCAGCTTTTTCAAAAATATCCAATGCTTCTTGAAGCTCGTCTTTAGAGTGTTGTGCCGTCACGATTGTACGTACACGCGCCATCCCTTTGGCAACCGTCGGGAATGCGATACCTTGTGCAAAGACCCCGTATTCCAATAGTTTATCAGAGAATTTATGAGAAAGTGCTTCATCTCCAACAATAACCGGAGTTACAGGTGTTTGGCTCTCACCAGTGTCAAACCCAAGTTTCACTAATCCATCCTTAAAGAATTTCGCGTTATCCCAAAGCTTTTCAATCAGTTCGGGTTCTTCAAGTAACACTTGGATGGCTTCATCACAAGCAGCTGTAACAGCCGGTGGGTGTGATGTACTGAATAGGAACGGACGTCCTTTATGGATCAGATAATCAATCAAGGAACGGGAGCTCGCTACATATCCACCCAGAACCCCTATAGCTTTACTCAATGTACCCACTTGGATGTGCACACGGCCATCCAAGCCAAAATGATTAACCGTACCACGGCCGTTTTCACCAAGAACGCCTGAAGCATGTGCATCATCCACCATCACAAGTGCATCATACTTTTCAGCAAGTTCCACTATTTTATCTAGAGGAGCGATGTTTCCATCCATAGAAAACACACCATCTGTCACGATAAGACGCTTGCGGTACCCACCGGATTCCTTCAATGCTCGTTCTAGGTCCTCCACGTCCACATGCTTGTACACTTTACGTGCAGCCTTTGTAAGACGGATACCGTCAATGATCGAAGCATGGTTTAAAGCATCAGAAATAACCACATCTTCTGGAGAAAGAATGGCAGAAAGCACACCCTGGTTCGTGGTAAAACCGGATTGGAAAACAAGGGAAGCTTCTGTATGCTTGAATTTTGCCAGCTTTTCTTCCAGCTGTTCATGCATGGTAAAAGTCCCAGCAATTGTACGAACTGAACCTGTACCTGCTCCGTATTTTTCTACTGCTTCCAAAGCAGCTTTCACCAGGCGTGGATGAGTTGTCAACCCTAGGTAGTTGTTGGAAGAAAGTTGAATCACTTCTTTTCCATTAATAACTACCTTGGAGCCTTGATCTGATTCCAAAGGTACCAATTTACGAAAAGTACCCTGTTCTTTCATTTGATCTAGTTCTTCTTGTAGGTATTCAAAACCTTTCATATAAACCCCTCCTAATTTCTTTTATGGGTGTAAAACAACTTTACCACATTGACCTGAAATCATTAAATCAAAGCCTTTTTCGAAATCTTCAAGTGGGAAGTGATGCGTGATCATCGGCTTGACATCCACTTGTCCTGATTTAAGAAGACTTGATACCTGCTGCCATGTTGAATACATTTTTCTTCCTGTAATACCTTGTACAGTAACACCTTTGAACACGATATCATTAGTGATATCCAACTCCACCGGACGCACAGGCAGGCTCAATATGGAAACTCTCCCGCCGTTTGTAATCATTTTGAAGCCTTGGTTCATCGCAATCGGATGACCGGACATTTCACAAACCACTTCTACTCCATGTCCTTCTGTCAACTTCATTACTTCTTCGACAGGGTTTGCCTCTTTTGCATTAATAACGGTAGTCGCACCCATTTTTGTTGCCAGGTCTAGGCGATATTCGTTCAAGTCAATGGCAATCACTTGAGAAGCCCCGGCTGCTTTTGCTACACCGACCGCCATAATTCCAATTGGGCCGCAACCAATAACTGCAACGGATTTCCCTGTTACATCACCTGCAAGAACTGTATGAACAGCATTACCCATTGGTTCCTGGACAGAAGCCACATCATAAGGCATATCCTTAGGGTTTTTCCAAACATTGACCGCAGGAAGTGCCACATACTCCGCAAAACAACCTTGCGTGTCAACTCCGATAATTTTCGTATCTTTACAAATGTGGTAGTCACCTGTCAAACATTGTGGACACTTATAACAAACAATATGAGTTTCAGCTGAAACCTGGTCGCCCAACTGTACATTGGTTACTTTTTCGCCGACTTCCACGATTTCACCCGCAAATTCATGCCCGAATGCATATGGAGGGTTTACACGGCTTTGGGACCATTCATCCCATGTATAAATATGCACATCTGTCCCACAGATAGATGTAGCTTTCACTTTTATCAATACTTCATCATCTTTAATTTTAGGTATATCTATCATCTGAAGTTCAGCACCATATCCTCGATGGTGCTTCACTATCGCCTTCATTTTTCCATTCACAGAGAACACTCCCTTATAAATATTTAACTAATAATCATGAATACTAGTAAGAGTGTATCATCTATAAGGGTTTGTGTAAACCGCATTGTCCACTGGTGACGGACAACTGATTATGTCAGAAAAAAATATAGAATTTTTTTAAGCTATTTAGTAAGCGTTTACATTTTGATAGAAATCTCCATTAGCCACCGTAGTTGATTTCCGCACTGGGCTACAATCAACAGCTAAAATTCTTATACGCCGTGTTCTTCACCTTAAATAAAGAAAAGCCCCAGCAGATATGCCAGGACTTTCTGATTGTTACATGAATTCTTTCACTAGTTCGTTAAATTGTGCTTCATCCAATTGAAGATCTGCTTTTGCAAGTGGTTCTTCACTGTAATTATGCACTAGCTCTTGATAGGATTGCTGATCTTTGTTCTGATAGATCAGACCTGTTACAAGTCCGTTATGCTCCATTAATGTCTGCATGGCAGACACTTTATTGTGAGCGTCATATCCTTCAATATCAGCCAATTTAGTCAGGTTCTCTTTAAACCAGTCGTATGTGTTTACTTTGTTATATGTCACACATGGACTAAACACGTTGATTAAAGAGAATCCTTTATGGTTGATTCCTTGCTCAATCAAGGAAGTAAGATCTTTCAGATCAGTAGAGAAGCTTTGGGCAACAAATGTAGCACCAGCTGTCAAAGCCATCTCCATTACAGAAAGTGAAGACTCGATGGACCCTTGTGGAGTTGACTTAGTCTTAAAGCCAACTTCACTTCGCGGTGATGTTTGACCTTTTGTCAATCCGTAAATTTGGTTATCCATTACAATATATGTAACATCGATGTTACGACGAATTGCATGAATAGTATGTCCAAGTCCGATGGCAAATCCATCTCCGTCTCCACCGGATGCGATAACAGTAAGATCCTTATTCGCCATTTTCACACCTTGTGCAATTGGCAGTGAACGTCCATGGATACCGTGGAAGCCATAAGAGTTGATATAACCTGAAATACGACCAGAACAGCCGATACCTGAGACAACTGCAAGGTTTTCTGGCTCTAAACCAACATTTGCAGCAGCCCGTTGGATGGCAGCTTGTACAGAGAAGTCTCCACAACCTGGGCACCAGTTAGGTTTTACATTATTACGAAAATCTTTAAACGTTGCCATTTATAACAACTCCTTGCATTTTGTGTGGATTTCTTTCGGTAGGAATGGATCTCCATCATACTTCAAGAGGCTACTGATCTTTTCATGCTCGCCTACATTCATTTTCAAGATGCTGGCAAGCTGACCTGTAGCGTTGTACTCCACAACAATTACTTTTTTCGCGGCCTTGACAAGAGGTGCGATTTCATCAGTCGGGAACGGATGTATCAGACGAACTTGCGCATGGTTGGCTTTAATGCCATCCAATTCCAGTCTTTCCATCGCTTCTTCAATGGTTCCACGGGTCGAGTTGAATCCAACTAGCAATACGTCTGCTTCTTCATGTTTTGCATTCACGTGTACTGGTGTATTGAATTTTAAATTGTTTAATTTTCTTAGACGCTTGTCCATTTGAGCTTGACGGTTTGCTGCAACTTCAGAAGGTTTACCCGTCTCTTCGTGCTCTACCCCGGTTACGTGGTGGATACCATTTTTCATGCCTGGGATGACACGTGGAGAAACGCCGTCTTCTGTTACTTCATAACGCTTGAAGTATGCTTTTCCATCAGACGCAGGTATCTCTTGGTTGATATCCAGCTTGCCACGTCTGATCTCGATGTTTTTGTAATCTAATGATTCCACAGATTGCTTTCCTAAAGACAATTGCAGGTCAGTCAAGAGAATTACCGGCACTTGATACTCTTCTGCAATGTTAAATGCTTCAATTGTATCGTAGAAAGCCTCTTGGACTGTACTTGGTGCCATGACCACTTTCGGGATTTCCCCATGAGTACCATAGATCATAGCCATAAGGTCAGATTGTTCAATCTTAGTCGGTAAGCCAGTACTTGGACCTCCACGTTGCGTATCTACCACTACTAGAGGTGTTTCTGTCATACCAGATAACCCGATTGCTTCCATCATAAGAGATAGTCCCGGTCCTGCAGATGCAGTTAATGTGCGGACACCTGCATAGTTGGCACCGATAGCCATTGTACATGCTGCAATTTCATCTTCTGTCTGGATGACAGTACCACCGAATTTAGGCAGTTTTTTAATTAGATACTCCATGATTTCAGAAGCAGGAGTGATAGGATATGCCGGCATGAAGCGAGAGCCTGCAGCCACTGCACCTAAAGCGATGGCGTCATTCCCGATCATGAAGAGGCGTTTATTGCCATCCGCTTTTTCAAGTTGCATTGTTTCCACGTTCTCAGCTTGCTCTTTTACAAACTGAACACCTGCTCGGATTGCTTCCATGTTTTTTTCAACAATGGATTCACCTTTACGCCCGAATATCTCCTGGACGACTTCACGGAAGGATTCCGCGTCCAGATCAAGAATGGCACTTGATGCTCCGACTGCCACCATGTTCTTCATTAACGAAGTGCCTAATTCCGAAGCAATTTCCGTGAACGGAACTGCATATAATGTAGCCTTCCCATCCTCTGGTATGCTAGGTTTGAACTTAGCATCCGCAATTACTACGCCACCTTGGCGCAATTCATGATAGTTCACATCGATGGTCTCTTGGTCAAATGCTACTAATATATCAAGGTCGTCAGAGATCGAACGAACTTGAGTGGTACTAACACGAATTTTATTGTTCGTATGCCCACCTTTAATACGTGAAGAGAAATGGCGATAGCCATATAAATAATAACCTAGACGATTTAATGCGATGGAGAATATTTCACCAGTACTTTCAATACCTTCCCCTTGTTGCCCTCCAACTTTCCATGAAAGTTGATTGATCATGTGCCTTACACCCCTTTAATTACGTTCATTATCAGAATATTGTACGATATTTATTGTAGCACTATTCCCATCATATAACTAGAAATTAACTATTAAATATATAAGATCATGACACGGATAAAAACCGCTGGATATGTACTAAACGCTTTCATTGTAGACCTATTTTTTTAAAAATACAAGTCTTTGAATAAATTTCTTTCGAAAAATTTGGATATTTCAGCAGTGCGGCTAGAACCTTTGAGAAACCTAGTATTTACCTTATTATCGCGGAAATCTGGAATAGAAATTATCAAACAAAAATCCCTTTACCTCTGTTTCAGAATAGTATTTTAATAAACTGTTTACTAGGTTGGAATACTCTTCGTACCGTCCTAAATCATGAACAGTATGATCAATCCCATCAAAGTCTGAACCGAAGCCAATATGGTGCACAGCCCCTAACGAACAATAATGCTCTAAATGTCTGATAACATCCGTTATCTTGACATCCTTTCCCCCCGATAAAAACTGAGGAACAAACGTGACACCAATTGCAGCATCTTTCTGGATGAGCGCTTGAATCTGGTCATTTGATAGATTTCTTGGATTTGAACACACGGCCTTGCAATTGGAATGGGAAGCTATCACATAATCCCCAACTTCCATCACGTCCCAAAAACCTTTAACAGATAAATGAGAAACATCTGTCCAAATAAAGTGGTCATTGTTCATTTTGACAATTTTCCGACCAAAAGAGGATAAGCCTGCACCTCTTTCTTCCAGTATGCCATCTGCAACAGGATTTGCATGATTCCAAGTCAAACCGACGGAAGTCACACCCAACCGATACAGAATCCGCAGCTTTTCAACATCAGCTCCTATGGCGTCGCACCCTTCCAAGGTCAAGACGGCACCAACCTGCCCTTGTTGCAATTCAGCTATTTCTTTTTTAGTGGTTACCAGTTTCATGTTAGGGAATCTCCGTAAAATCTTTTCATAAAAAAGATCTATCATTTCGAGAGCCACATTAAAAGCAGATTCCATCCTCACCTTCTCTGGGACATATACAGCAAAACATTGCACTTTCGCATTCGCCTGTTTTAAACCATCCCAGGTCACATGCAACTCTTCACTATCTTTAAAAGATAGCTCCCTATTCTCCCACATTTTCCATAACACATCACAATGGGCATCAAATATTTTCAAAAATAATCCCTCCACTACTGTCTTACCAATTGATATTAACCCTATTCGCAATTTTATATTGATTTGATCCATTTCAAATCCAACTTGGAACTGAAATAACCATAAACAAACCTGTTTGCAAAAACAAGCAAACAGGCTTAGTAAGAAACTATTTTTCATCTTTATCTTGGCTCGACGATGAGCTTAATTGCCGTTCTCTCTTCTCCGTCAATTAAAATATCCGTAAAAGCCGGGATGCAAATCAGATCCACCCCACTTGGTGCGACAAACCCGCGTGCAATGGCCACCGCCTTCACAGCTTGGTTGAGTGCACCGGCACCTATCGCTTGAATCTCGGCATTTCCACGCTCTCTTAAAACCCCTGCTAAAGCCCCTGCTACAGAATTTGGGTTTGACTTAGCTGAAACCTTTAATATCTCCATTTCTAGCTCCTCCTTAACATTTACAGTATATGGTGAAAGATCCATAGATGAATGAATTGTTAATAATTTCATTCCTACTATATTCAGGAGAAGCCCGATGTATTCCTTAGGTTGTCAGATAAGCATCTAAAAATTCAGACTACTGCTTTAATCAAAGAATGGGTGATCTTCATTTATCATTAGCGGTTGGATTTTTTTAGCTTTGCCTGTTTTCATATCCACATCAATTAGAACACCGTTTAGTTGTGCTCTTCCTTCTGTCACTTCAAATCTTACTGGCAGGGCAGTTGTGAAGCGTTTAAGCACCGCCTCTTTTTCCACTCCCAAGATACCATCATATGGTCCAGTCATCCCAACATCTGTAATATAGGCGGTGCCTTCTGGTAGAATCCGATAATCATTTGTCTGTACATGAGTATGTGTACCAACCACACCAGTCACTCTTCCATCCAAATACCAGCCGATTGCTTGTTTTTCACTTGTCGCTTCTGCATGAAAATCAACAAATATAAATGGTGTACGTTTTCTGGCTTCATCCACCAGTTCATCCACTTTATTAAATGGGCAATCTATGGGAGGCAAAAATGTACGACCTTGAAGATTGATGACTGCCAGCTCCTTCCCTTCAAATGGAAGGTATGCAATACCTTTTCCAGGATTTGAACTAGGAAAATTAGCAGGGCGAATCATATGTTTGGCCCCTTCAATAAATTCAAAGATCTCCCTGTTATCCCATGTATGGTTACCAAGAGTGACAAGATTGGCACCGGCCTTCAAGAAGCCCTGATAGATTTTCTCCGTAATACCTTTTCCTCCTGCAGCATTTTCTCCATTTACAATGGTCACTGCTGGTCTATATTTACTTTTTAATTTAGGTAGGTATTCACTCACCATTTTTCTGCCTGGTGACCCTACTACATCTCCAATAAATAAAATTCTCACGTTCACTAATCCCTTCTAACAATCATTTTCCTATTTAAGTTTTACATATGTAGACGGAGGATGCAAATAAACGAAGTACTATACAATAGGGTAATCTAATTAATCCTGTAGATTTCCGTTCCAGGTGTTCGTTTTCCATGGGGTGGTGCTGGAGCCTCCTCACTTCTTTGCTGGGTCCCAACCTACTGCTACCTTCAGTCGGAGTCTTACAACTTGCACTCCAATTTACAGGTAAAACTTCATTACATTATTCGCGCTTCGTTAATTTAAATGTCATATAGCAAAAAAAATAAAGCGGTGCAAGGCACCACTTTATTTAGCATACTCTACGGCTCTTGTTTCACGGATGACCGTTACTTTGATATGTCCTGGATAATCCAGTTCTTCTTCAATGCGTTTTCTGATGTCCCGTGCTAGTCGATGAGCTTCTAGATCGTCGATGGTATCAGGTTTCACCATAATACGCACTTCACGTCCTGCTTGAATCGCGAAAGATTTCTCAACACCTTCATAGCTTTCTGAGATCTCTTCGAGTTTTTCAAGTCTACGGATGTAGTTTTCCAACGTCTCACTACGAGCTCCTGGTCTTGCGGCTGATAGCGCATCAGCTGCAGCAACCAAGACCGCAATAATGGAAGTCGGTTCTGTATCCCCATGGTGAGATGCGATACTATTGATGACAACAGGATGCTCTTTATACTTCGTTGCCAACTCGACACCAATTTCAACATGGCTTCCTTCTACTTCATGGTCGACAGCCTTCCCTATATCATGTAAAAGACCTGCGCGGCGGGCAAGGGTTTCATCCTCACCTAGCTCTGCAGCCATAAGACCTGCGAGAAACGCTACTTCAATGGAGTGTTTCAGAACATTTTGTCCATAACTTGTACGGAATTTCAAACGTCCTAAAATTTTGATAAGATCTGGATGTAAACCGTGTACTCCTACTTCAAAAGTAGTCTGTTCACCCATTTCACGAATGTACTCATCCACTTCACGTCTTGATTTTTCAACCATTTCCTCAATACGTGCAGGGTGAATACGTCCATCCTGGACCAGCTTATCCAAAGCGATGCGTGCAGTTTCACGTCTGATTGGATCAAACCCTGATAAAATAACTGCCTCTGGTGTATCATCAATAATTAAATCAATACCAGTAAGTGTTTCAAGGGTACGAATATTACGACCTTCACGACCGATGATTCGACCTTTCATTTCATCATTAGGTAAGTTAACGACGGATACTGTTGTTTCAGCCACATGGTCAGCGGCACAACGCTGTACGGCTAATGAGAGAATCTCCCTCGCCTTTTTATCCGCATCTTCCTTTGCTCTGTTTTCACTTTCTTTGACCATCAGAGCAATGTCGTGGGACAATTCGTTCTCAACACGATCCAAAATGATATTTTTGGCTTCTTCTCGCGTCAATGCTGAAATGCGTTCCAGCTCTTCCTGCTGCTTGCGCACCATATCATCCACTTTGCTTTCTAATTCTTCAATATGCTGTTGTCTATCGTTTAAAGAATCTTCACGCCTTTCTAATGCAACCTCACGTTTATCAAGCGATTCATCTTTTCGATCAAGATTCTCTTCTTTTTGCATTAAACGATTTTCTTGTTTTTGCAGTTCGCTTCTACGGTCTCGAATATCACGTTCAGCTTCAGTTCGAAGTTTGTGAATTTCGTCCTTCGCTTCCAAAAGTGCTTCCTTTTTAAGCGATTCAGCTTCGCGTCTGGAATCTTCCACAATTTGATCCGCGACACTTCTGGCGCCAGCAATCTTTTGTTCGGCTATGGATTTACGAACATAAAAGCCAACAACTACACCGACGATTAGGGCAAGCAAAGCGGAGATAATAATTGGCATATAATCCATCATTACACCTCCTCTTGCTATGAACTTTTTTCTTGCTAGATTTCATTGTCGGCATGTACATTGTAACAATGTTTGTCAATATACAGCTCAAGGGCTTTTGCTTTTTTATAGCTCTAAAATTCTAACAAAATGTAAATTATACATACTAATTGTAAATCTGTGAAAAATTATTGTCAAGCCTGTCCTGGTAAGGATATGGCCATTTTGGTAAACTAAACCTGTTTTTTATGTTTTTTAATGAAATATGATAGCTTATTAAACAACAAGACCCTGTAATGAAATACAGGGCCTTGGGGGATTTATTAAAAATCTAATTCTTCTTGATCCATTTCTTCTTCCGCAGGAGCATTGATTTCTTTATCTAATCCATGATGATCACGGATTTGCTGATGGATTTCTTTTAGGACATCCTTATTTTCCTTTAGGAACTGTTTCGCATTTTCGCGACCTTGTCCTAATCTTTCTTCATTATATGAGTACCATGATCCACTCTTTTGAACAATATCAAGATCGGATCCCATATCAATTACTTCACCTTCTCTGGATATTCCTTCACCGTACATGATATCCACTTCAGCTACTTTGAAAGGAGGAGCGATTTTATTTTTAACGACTTTAATTTTTGTTTTGTTCCCGACAATATCATGTCCTTGTTTCAATTGCTCAGCACGACGCACTTCAAGTCGCACGGAAGAATAGAATTTCAGCGCACGGCCACCAGGGGTCGTTTCAGGATTTCCAAACATTACCCCGACTTTTTCACGAATCTGGTTGATGAAAATAGCAATGGTTTTGGATTTATTGATGGCACCCGAAAGTTTACGAAGGGCTTGGGACATAAGACGTGCCTGAAGACCGACATGGGAATCACCCATTTCCCCTTCTATTTCCGCTTTAGGTACTAGGGCCGCAACAGAATCGACAACGATAATGTCAACCGCACCACTTCTCACAAGTGCTTCTGCAATTTCCAATGCTTGTTCACCAGTATCTGGTTGTGAGAGAAGAAGCTCATCAATGTTTACACCAAGCTTTTGGGCATAAACAGGGTCCAATGCGTGCTCGGCATCAATAAATGCAGCTTGTCCACCTTGTTGCTGTACCTCAGCAATGGCATGAAGTGCCACAGTTGTTTTACCGGAAGATTCCGGTCCATATATTTCTACCACTCTTCCTCGCGGATATCCACCGGCCCCCAAGGCAACGTCCAAAGCCAATGACCCACTCGGAATAGTAGAGATTTTTCGTTCCGTTTGTTCCCCCAACTTCATGATGGAACCTTTACCGAATTGCTTTTCTATCTGTTTTAACGCCATATCTAATGCAGCTTTACGATCACTCACACAATTTCCTCCTCTTATCTATTAAACTAAATGATTAGTATCTATCAACTACTCTTACTATACCCTTTTTTAATTCGTTTGGCAACTAAAAAACGAACATCCATTCGGTTTTTTTACATCCAAAAAGGAAGATAAAAAATGAATTTTCCATAAGAGAAAATTCTGGTTTTCCAACTAATGTTTTATTGAAAATACAAAATTCACTTTTGGGGATGAACTATTTGTATGAGCGAAAATATTGGATGTTGTTTAAATTGGGTTGGCCGCTTGCTTTTGGTTGCAGATTAAAATGTCCGAAGTTTTCGGGTTCATGTCCAAAGATGGAGTTCTGTCAACCAGTTTAACCCCCAAAAGTAAAGTCTGTTTTCGTAAACTGTTGCTTCTTCGCATTTTAAATCAATCGTTATATTACTTAATGTCGTGCTCTTTTTCCTGCTGTACTAAAAATACTACTTATAAATTTTAGAGTGTGTAAGTAGTGAATAGCTACAAACTTTGTGAAAAGAGCCAAAATAATAAAAGTAGTTGAAGTTCCCCTCAACTACTTGAACAATTCTTTCAATAGATAGTGACAGCCATATTTTGCTGATCTATGTCTTATGCCATCTCTCGTCCCTGCTAAATGGATTTCATGAACGATGGTTTCATCATTTGGTAGAGCTATTCCGATAAACACTGTGCCGACAGGTTGATTATCCATTGTTCCTGGACCTGCAACCCCAGTGAAACTGATACCGATATCCGTTTGCAGTAATTTCTTCACTCCAAGTGCCATTTCTTTTGCAGCCTGCTCACTTACCGCTCCATCTTTTTCAAGTGTTTGTTTGTTAACGCCGAGCACATTATCCTTTACACCATTGGTATAGCTGACAACAGCACCTTCTATTACTTCAGAGGCACCAGTGAAGCTTGTCATCCTTTCAGAGAATAACCCTCCAGTCAGGCTCTCTGCACTGCTTAGTGTGTACTTGGACTCTTGGATTTTATTAAATAGAACAGAGTAGATGGTATCTTCATCGTATCCAAAGAAGAATTCACCGACTCGATCCAAGATCTCCTTTTCGGATTGATCAATAAGACGGTTAGCCTCCTCGATGGAATGATGCTTTGCTGTAAGTCTTAATGTCACCTCGTTGTCCCCTGCAAGCGGTGCGATAGTAGGATTAGTCTGCTTGTCTATGAGGTCTAAAATATCCGTTTCAAGCTGGGACTCGCCAATCCCGAAAAAACGGAGAACCTTGGAAACAATCTGTTCTTTTACACCTAGAATTTCTAGCAGGTACTCTCTTCCATAAACGGAGAACATCGGTTGGAGCTCTTTGGGAGGGCCAGGTAATAGCATATAAGTATGAGACCCGTCACTAAGCGCCATTCCCGGAGCCATTCCATAATCATTCGCCAAGATGGCAGAGCCCTCCAATACGAGAGCTTGCTTTTTATTATTTTCGCTCATCACTCGCTTTGATTTCTTGAAGTAAGCTGCTATGTTGGACATTGCTTCATCATCCATTACCAATTGTTTGTCTAACACTTTTGCAATCGTTTCTTTGGTTAGGTCGTCTTTCGTTGGTCCAAGACCTCCAGTGAAGATCAAGAGATTGGAACGTTGTTTGGCTGTTTTGATAGCATCCATCAATCTTGAAGAATTATCTCCCACTACAGTGTGGTAATACACGTCCACCCCAAGTTCGGCAAGCTGTTTTGAAAGAAATTGTGCATTCGAATTACAAATTTGCCCGAGCAGCAATTCAGAACCTACAGCAATAATCTCTGCGTTTTTAATCATGGAACTCTCCCCTTTTTAAAGCTCTTTTTACAAAACTCTTTTCTCAAAGATTGTTGCTATTCACAGTAAAAAGTCGGCAATTGGACTTTTTTCAGCTTACTTACTCTAAACATGCAAGTAGCAGATTTAGTATTGCAGGGAAAAGAGCAAGACAGTAAGGAATATAACGGACGGTTTAAAAATACGTAAAAGCAACAAAATTTACGAAAATAGCCTCTTACAAAAGGTCCGATTTTACTTGGAATTCATAAAAGCCTGTCTGTTTTTATAGAAATAATCCCAGCCGGAAACTACCGTGAAGATCATCGCTACCCAAAGTGCAAGCATATCAAATGGGAAACCGATAAGTGCAAATGGCAGGTTATGTAGTAATAAAGCAGAAACAGCAATGATCTGTGCCCATGTTTTAATTTTCCCAAGCATATTTGCAGCGACAACCTCCCCCTCACCTGCAAGTACCAAACGCAATCCGGTAACAGCGAACTCCCTGCTTATGATGACTATAACGATCCACGCTGGAGCCAATTGAAGCTCAACAAGCGCAATAAGTGCTGCAGAAACGAGCAACTTATCTGCAAGAGGATCAAGGAACTTCCCGAGGTTTGTCACCATATTTAATTTTCTAGCATAATAACCATCAACCCAATCGGTAATGGATGCAATGATAAATATTAGTGCTGCCAGAAGATGTGCGTATGGGATTGAGTGATCTCCGAGATAGAAGTCTCCCCAATTGAAAGGTACAAGCATGAGTACCATAAAAATAGGTATCATTAGGATTCTTGAAACAGTTATTTTGTTAGGTAAATTCACAATCATTCCTCCAGCATTCAATATTGCTTTTCCACTATACATAAAATATACAGGTTTGTCTAACGATAGGGAAATCTGTACAAAAAAAGCCATCATCCTGATGACTTTATTGTTGTCCATTTGATACAAATTTAATAGTGACTTTCTGAGTTGTCACTTCATCTACCGGAAAAGGGAACTCAAATGCTTTGCCGTTAATTTTAATTTCAGTGGCAGGGACCCAGCCAACATTGAAAATTACTTCATTTTCTTCAGAAAGATTGAATGTCTCCGTTTCTCCATCAACCAATTCTTTGCTATGAAAGGACTCACCTTCTGAATTGCTGATTCCTACCCATGTGTTTCCGCCTTTTGCTGAAAGTTCCACTTCGAATGTATCAGTATCCTTCAGTTCCAGCGTAGCAGTAGGTCGGTTTGAAGAAACCTCTGTCAGTGTGCCGGTTGAAGATTCTACCTGCTCCTCTTCTGGCTCTTCTGCAGGTTCTTCCTCGTTCACATTTTCTTCGTTGGTGTCTTCCCCTTCACCGCCATTATCGGTAGTAGCAGGATCATAGACTACTCCTCGATTGTTGTCTTCTTGCGTATCAGTGGAATTTCCCACTCCCCAGTTCTGAAAAAGGATATAGAGAATGGCTACCACAGCCACAAAAGCCAAGAACATAAATACTTTTGGTATAAAATTTAGTACCTTGTTATTTTTTGTCGGAACTTGCTTTCTAGTTTTCACTCTCGATAATGGAGGAATCTCATCTTTTTCATTTGCAGGGATATCCTGTTTGTATTCTTCAAAGATAAGCTCGGGGTCCAACCCTACTGCTTCGGAGTACTGCTTAATAAAAGCACGTGCATAGAATTGACCTGGCATGATGGCGTAATTGCCTTCCTCAATACCAATCAAGTATCTTTTCTGTATTTTCGTCGCTGTTTGCAAATCCTCCAGTGACATGCCTTTCTCTTCTCTTGCTTGCTTTAACCTATTACCTAATTCTGTCAATACTTACACCTTCCAACGTTATTTAGAAATCAAAGCCCCCAAAAGGATTCTCTTCAAACATATTATTTGGTTGAACCACATCGTAAGTGATTTCCTCATCTTCATTATTTCTGAGTTCAATGATATAGTCGAAATCATCAAGCTTATATTCTGTATTTTGCACGAAAATATCAGGATGTTCAACCACTTTTACAGCAGAAATACGCATTATTTCGCGGATAAGCTGCCAATGCTTTTCGTTCGCCCTTTTAGTTGATACTATTCCATCAATAATGAATAAGTTGTCCACATTGTACTCATCTTCGATTAATTGACTCCGGATGGTTTGTTTAAGCAAAGTACTGGAAACAAAGAGCCATCTTTTATTGGCACAGACGCTCGAAGCAACAATGGACTCTGTCTTACCCACGCGTGGCATCCCTCTGATTCCGATTAGTTTATGTCCATCTTGTTTGAAAAGCTCTGCCAGAAAATCTACCAGTAGCCCCAGTTCATCCCGGACGAATCGGAAGGTTTTCTTATCATCCGCATCTCGCTGAATGTACCTTCCATGTCTTACCGCCAAACGATCTCTTAATTTTGGCTCTCTTAGCTTAGTAACAGTTATATTATCCATTGTATTCAATATAGATTCAAGACGGACTATTTGCTCATTTGAATCGCTTAAAAGTAACATTCCCCTCCTTGCATCATCCACTCCATTGATTGTGACAATGTTAACGGATAACATACCTAAAAGGGATGCAATGTCACCTAATAACCCCGGCCTGTTGATATGTATCTCATATTCTAAATACCACTCTTTTTTCTCCATCAAACCCCTCCACCCTTTCAGTACGTTTCGTCCTGTCATATGTTACTTCTATAATATCCAATAATCCCTTAATAAGAAAGCAATTCCTTGCGATCCTCTGAAATTTGGACTTCTTTAACATTCCCTTGTAGATTGGAGTGCAAGTTGTGAGACTCCCCAGCGTCGTGAGGTGGCTCAAGCACCACCCTTTGGTTAAGCGAGCAGCTGGAACGGAAATCTACAGGGGTTATACAGGACTTCAAAAACAGGGCAAACAAAAAAGAGAGGTTGTGGCCTCTCTTAATGCGTTGAATCGTTTTGAACCAATTTAACCATCATATTGGCAATCGCATGTTGCTCTTCAGGACTAGCCACTTTCCAAAGATCCGCTAACACTCTTTCCTGTGGATTTTTTGCTTCCACTTCTTTTGCAAGATAGTCACCAATTTCATACGCAAGTTGAGAAATGGCACCATTGTCCATTCCTTCATGCTCTGCATGGTTCAATCGATCTCCTAAGAAGCCTTTCCATTGTTCCCAGTTTTCAAGTACTGACATATTAACTCCTCCTTCCAATATGTTCAAGAGTTAGTATGTGAAGGTCTTTTTCAATTTATGCATTGCCTACTAATTCCAACCGCCATTAACCCCTAACACCTGACCGGTTATGTAGGAAGACTTTTCAGACAAGAGAAAGCTGACAGAATCTGCAACTTCACGCGGTAGAGCCAACCTGCCCATGGGGATTTCAGCACTTATTTCCTTCTTTTCTTCCTCTGAAAAGGATTCAAGCATTTTTGTTGATACTGCTCCGGGTGCGATGGCATTCACCCTTACGCCATTTAGAGCCACTTCTTTTGCCAGTGCTTTCACAAATGAAATTTGGGCACCTTTCGTCATCGAGTAGAGCACTTCACATGAAGCTCCTACTTCCCCCCAAATGGAAGAGATGACGACAATTTTTCCATTTCGATTACTAAGCATCTCCGGCAAAAAAGCCTGAACGGTTGAATATAATGATGTTATGTTAAGCGACACCATCTTTCTCTTTGTTTTTTCATCAATATCTGTCATAAGTCCATAATAGGTAAATCCTGCATTATAAACAATGGTATCAATAGTAGAAAATACACTCTCTTTTATTAACTGGACACCCATATCTTCTGTTAAATCGGATTGAATAGGCGTTATTTTATCTGCGCCATACTCCTCCACCAATTCGAGGATTGTCTTTTTATCCCGGTTATAGTGGAGATAGGTAGTATACCCTTCCGCTAAAAGTGTTTTGGCTATTTCCTTCCCGATATCCCCACTCGCCCCTATAATTAATGCTGTTCCACTCATTGACCTCATCCCTTTTTACACTAAAATAAAGGAGCCGGTTCCATCAAGGACCGCACTCCCTCGTATTATTTTTATTTTGGCACAACCTGACAGATTGTAAAAGCCTCTTCTTTAATAAATTCAGTGGCTACCCTATTAAGGTCCTCGAGTGTTATTTTCTCAAGCTGAGGGGTTACTTCAAAAAGGTCCATGTCATTAAATGCATAACGCGTAAACTGGTTTGCAATGAACTCAGGAGAGTTAAGAGCCCGTAAGAAAGAACCGATTTTCTTTTTCTTAATCCGTTCTAACTCCTCCTCTTTAATGGAGGTTGGGTCAAACTCAAGCAGGATATGTTGTACTCTTTCAGCCAACTTATCCGGCTCGGAGGTATCTCCTCCAAGCATGGCAAATCCAAAACCATTTTCACCGGTGTAATCATAAGCAAAAGTCTCATCGATTAAACCATCATCATACAATTTCTGATAATGATCAGAGCTTTTGCCAAAGAGCAGATCCAAGAGGATATTCACCGTAAGTTCATGCTTTAAAAGGTCCTCCCCCTGTTTCGTCGGGTTGGATTCTTTAATTCCTATCATGCATTTAGAAGTATGAACGTTCATTTTGAGCACTTTCTTTTTCTCACTGACAGTAGCAGGCTCGTCATCAAATTGACGCTTTATTTCTTCCTGCTCCTTGAATGTCTTTTTGGTTTGGTTATCCTTGATGAACCCCATCATTTCTTCCGTATTCATCGGCCCAACTATGAATAACAGCATATTGCTTGGATGGTAGAACGTCTCATAGCAAGTATATAAAAGGTCTTTCGTTACTTTGGATATCGAATCGATGGTCCCGGCAATGTCTATTTTCACAGGGTGATGATGGAACATGCTTTCAATCAATCCGAAATAGGCACGCCAATCAGCATTATCCTCATACATGGTGATCTCTTGACCAATGATGCCTTTTTCCTTTTCTACCGTTTTTTCTGTAAAATAGGGAGCTTGCACAAAGTCCATCAATGTTTCAAGGTTCTTTTCCACATTGGATGTACTGGAGAAAAGATAGGCAGTCCTTGTAAAGGAAGTGAAAGCATTGGCAGATGCCCCTTGCTTGCTGAAATCCTGGAATACATCCCCATGCTCTTTTTCAAATAGTTTATGTTCCAAAAAATGAGCGATACCATCGGGAACCGTTATAAAATCGTCTTCACCAATCGGTACGAATTTATTATCAATGGAACCATACTTCGTTGTAAACGTGGCATAGGTCTTATGAAAGCCATCTTTAGGCAAAAGGTATACTTCTAACCCATTATCCAAGGTCTCATGGTACAGAGTTTCCGCTAGTTGGTTAAATTCAATCTTTTCCATATGTTACGCCTCCTTCCCAGTCAAGAAATAGATAGTATCAAGCTCCACCAGTCTTGCCACTTCCTGGATCTGCTCCTTTGTAACATTTTCCACACCTTCCAAAAATGCATCGACAGGTTTATCTACTTCTGAAACTTCGTTATTGTAGAGCACTTCGATTAATCCACGGGCTGTATCAATTGTTTCAAGAATTTGGTTTTTTATGACTGCCTTCGTCTGGGAGATTTCCGACTCGCTATATTCACCTTTCTTCATCGCCTCAATCTGTTGATGGATGATGGTGACTGCTTTTTCAAAATTGGAGAAATCAATGCCCGACATGACCAGAAGCAGTCCTTTATGACTCTCAACTCTTGAAGCTGCATAATAGGCCAAGCTTTCCTTTTCCCTCACATTGATAAACAATTTGGAATGAGAGAAACCACCGAAAATACCATTAAAAACTTGTAAGGCATAATAGAGATCATCCTTGAATGTCACGTTTGTCCTGTACCCTATATTTAATTTCCCTTGTTTCACATCCTGCTTCTCTATTACTTCGTTCGGATCTTTACGAATCGTAGTTGGTTCAGAAATGCTTGATGTTACCTTGTTTACCTGATCGGGAATTTGAAAATACTTTTTCACATAACCATCTACTTCTTCTTCCTTAATATCCCCTACAAGATAAAGGTGGATATCATTCGTCTTAAGCATGTTCTGATAATAGTCGAACAAAGATTGTGACGTAATACTGTCCACTTTATCCTTTTCCCCGTTAGCGGGTAGACGATAAGGCTCTTCAGAACACATCTCTTCTACTAGGCGCTGACTGGCATAACGCATTTTATCATCATAAACGGATTGTATTCGCTGTTTCAATGCACGCTTTTCTTTATCTACCGTGGAGGCCTTAAAGGCATTCTCTTCCATGACAGGATGCAGGAGCACTTCACTGAGCAACTCAATCCCTTTTTCAAGCAGTGGGGTGGAATCTCTCAGAAATTTTTCGTTGGCTATTTCCAAACGGAACGTGATGATGTGGTCTTCCCCTTTTTTACTAAGGTCGACAGCAAGGCTTGCTCCATATAATTCGTCCAAATAAGCCCTGAATTGAGAGGGTTGCGGGTGTGATTTTGTACCATTTTGTAATACATATGGCAAAAGCGCCCTCACTGTGACATCCTCTTCTGACAATGGCGCTTTTACTTTTAGAACTAATGTATTCGTCTTGAATTTTTCAGTCGGTATAGTGTGTACCGTTAAACCATTTAAACTATACGTTCTTTCATCGACTAGCTTCACGACATCTCCTCCTTCACGTCACATAAGGTTTGCGATATTTCATCATATTATTTAAACGTATAAAAATATAGACAGTACTATTCTTTCTTTATCAATCAAAAAATAGTCCTAAACCCAATATAACGCTTAATTAGTAAGTTTTTCAAGTTGGAGGGTATCCTGAAGGCAAAGGTTTACATAATAAAATTATGATCCATGACAAGAACACCACAAGCAATGAAGCTTGTGGTGTTCTTGTCCTTTATGGGCGCTTTCTCAATACATGGAAACTGAATTTATCAGCCCTGAAATAATTTAGCGAATACAAAATAGGTTCGTCATTCTGATCATAATGCATTTGTTTCAATACAAGCAGTGCTGTTTCAGGTTCACATTCTAGAATTGGTGAAATTTTATCATGATATCCAAGTGGTTCGATATGTGTGACCGCATAGGAAATATATCTGCCCGCTTCCTTCTCGAGGAGTTTCAATAAGGATTCATTCTTATAAGATTGATAGTCCTCGACAATGGTCGTCGGAATCTTATCGATACAATATACCACCGGAAGGTCGTTGGCAGTTCGTACCCTCTCGAAATGAAGGACCTCCTTGATTGCAGGGTTATTGAACTTTGTTAGTTCTTCTTCGGATGGCGTTTCAATGGTAGATGTCAAGAAAACTGTTCCGGGTCTCATACCCGCTTGTGAAATCATTTCTGTCACAGAATTCAATTGTTCAATTCCAGAGGAGAAGACCGGTTTGGAATTAACAAATGTACCTACCCCATGCCTTCTTACTACGATATTTTCTTCTTCGAGTACACGTAAAGCTTCTCTTAATGTAGCTCTACTTACCCCTAAGCGTCGAGACAATTCGAATTCGGAAGGTAATTTCTCTTTTTCTTTATACACCTTGTTCTCAATATCTTGCTTCAATTTGTCTACAACCAGTAAATATAAATGCCTGCTGTCTGACCGAATCGTCATAACTGATCCCCCATTAACCGTTTACAAAACATTTTTCATGTTTTCCTATTAATCCAAAATAATATAACACTTTTCGAGGGTAAAATAAATAGAAAATAAAGTTTTTAATTCTTTTTGTCGAAAAAAGAGGCAGTCGAGAAAGCTCCCTACTGCCAACTGCATTTTTATTGTTAGGCTCTTTTCTCAAAGATTGTTGCTATTTACCTGTAAAAAGTCGGCAATTGGACTTTTTACTGCTATCAGACCCTAAAGGTGCAAGTAATTTCTTCAGTACAGCAGGGAAAAGAGCACGACAGTATGGAAGGTAACGGACGGTTTAATAATTCGTAAAAGGAACAAAGTTTACGAAAAGAGCCTATCGTTAAGATCCTACATCTTCATTTTGATTCCCCGATACCAACACTGTTCGTGGCTTACTTCCTTCATATGGACCGACGACTCCCCTGATTTCCATTGCATCAATGAGCCTGGCAGCCCTTGTGTACCCGATTCTGAAACGGCGCTGTAGCATTGATACGGAAGCTGTCTGCATTTCTAATACGAGCTGAACGGCATCATCATAAAGATCATCGTCCACTTCTTCCACGTCTTCGTTAATATCTTGAGGAATCATTTCCTCCTGATATTGTGCTTTTTGCTGATCGATGACAAAATCCACAATCCGCTCTACCTCTTCATCGGAAAGGAAAGCACCTTGAACTCTTATTGGCTTGGAGGCACCTACAGGCAGGAACAGCATATCCCCTCTGCCAAGTAGCTTCTCCGCTCCCCCCATGTCCAAAATAGTTCTGGAATCCGTTTGAGATGATACGCTGAAAGCAATTCTTGATGGGATATTCGCTTTAATTACTCCTGTAATGACATCAACTGATGGTCGTTGCGTTGCAATAATTAGGTGTATGCCTGCAGCACGAGCCATTTGTGCGAGTCTTGTAATGCAATCCTCCACATCTGATGATGCCACCATCATCAGGTCGGCTAACTCATCGACAATAACGACAATGTATGGTAGGGATGGCTGTTTTGCTTCTTCATCCTGGTTATGTCTTTTTATGTAGTCATTATAGCCTTCAATATTTCTTGTGCCAGTATGAGAGAACAACTCATAGCGCCGCTCCATTTCATTAACGACTTTTTTCAAAGCCTGTGAAGCCTTTTTTGGATCGGTCACAACAGGTGCTAGAAGGTGGGGAACCCCGTTGTACATGTTTAATTCCACCATTTTTGGGTCAATCATCATCATTTTTACTTCATGTGGCTTTGCACGGACCAAAATACTTGTGATGATACCATTAATACACACACTCTTTCCACTACCTGTCGCTCCGGCAACAAGTAGATGTGGCATTTTATTGAGCTCCGCAACAACGGAATCCCCTGATATATCACGTCCCAATCCGATAAGCAACTTTGCATCCGGCTTTTCGGCTTGTTTTGTATCCAATACTTCACGTAGTGATACCATTGCAACTTCATTATTTGGCACTTCGATCCCGATGGCAGATTTACCGGGTATCGGCGCCTCGATACGTATATCTTTTGCTGCAAGTGCAAGTGCTAAATCATCACTTAGATTCACTATTTTACTGACCTTCACTCCAACATCAGGATACACCTCATATTTCGTCACTGCAGGACCAAGGTGTACTTTTGTCACTTTTGCTTTCACTCCGAAACTTGCAAAAGTTTTCTCTAGTTTTCTTGCGTTCTGGTATATATTTTCGTGCTCTGTTGTCTGGTGATTCGTGATGGGCTTGTTTAACAGCTCAAGGGAAGGAAGGACATATTCCTTGTTTTCCACTTCTGTAAATGCCATAGGGCCTGCAATTAGCTCGCCTGAATCTTCCTGATTTTCTCCGTCCTGTGCATTGGACGTTGATGATTGCTTTTCTTCCTGAAACATAACCTCTTCTCTATCATTAAAAGAGGAAATGATAGGTGGAGAAATGATCTCTTCCACAGATTCATTTTCCATGACCATGACTTCTTCTGCTGCTGTTGCCTTTTTCTCTTCTTTTTGCTTTTTATCTTCCGCTTGCTTTTCTTTTTTGCGTTTATTGCTGTCTTCTTTCCAGCCTTTCATGTCGTCCATGAAAGCCAACCACTGATTTTTTGCAAAAGTAAACAGCCCCACAGCAACTTTTATGACAGTGTCATTCAAGGATTTCCCCGTCACCAAAATGATGCCGATTACAATGAAGATCATGGCTATCCACTGGGCACCCCTTGCATCAAAGAGAAGATGAAACAGAGCGAATAATATAGCCCCCATCATTCCGCCACCAAGGTCTGTCGTACTCGTTTCTCCGTTTACTTCTAACCAGAAAAGCTCCCAAGTATTGCCGATTACTGAGGGATCTGCAAAGGAGCCCCCACGAGAAAGCATTCTAAATAGCGTAACATGACTAAGTAGCAACACAGACATCATGATGACATATACACCGACCAATTGCCTTGAGAAAAAAGTGGGTAGCTCTCTTTTCCAGATGATATATCCAGACAGGATCAAAAGCCCGAGGAGCATTAGCATGTACCATTCTCCACTAAAAAAGCGAAACAATAATACAAAGGTATGCCCGACCATACCAAGCTTGGCAATTGCTATACATGTAATGGCAAGCAACAGTAACCCCATCACTTCAAAGGTGACCGTCCGTTTCCATTCATCCCGATTTTTGGTTTTTCTTTGTCTCTTTTTTCGCTTTGACATTATTCTCACCTATCTGACCATAATGAGAAGAAGAAAGCAGCCAACAAATACTGGCTGCTTTTTCCTCTGTTGCTTGTATTATATCATAAGCCCAAACTCTTGAAAGGGTGTTACAGAAAATTAATGGTTTGTCCTGGAGAATACTCACTGTTCAAATAGTGTGCAGGGTCTGTACTCAAATTACGTACAATCTGGTAGGCATTCATATCTGTTTGTTGCACCATTAGTGACACTCCATTAAAATCTACCACCCGTTGCTTTTCAAATTCTCCATTTTCCACAGGGAAAATCAACTCCTGGGGCATGGTTGTATAGAGAATCATTGTAGCATCTTCCCTTCTTCTGATTTATCCTGGTTCGCTTCCACAAGGGCATTCAGCTTTTTGATGGCTTCTCCTACACCGCCCACCTGATCGATCAATCCATACTCCACCGCATCCGCACCGACAACATTGGTACCGATATCACGAGTAAGATTCCCCTTGGAAAGCATAAGCTCCTTGAATTTTTCCTCTGTAATACCTGAGTTCTTGGTGACAAAATTAATAACACGGTCTTGCATTTTATCGAGATACTCAAACGTTTGCGGGACCCCAATAACCAAACCTGTCAATCGAACAGGATGGATGGTCATTGTGGCCGTTTCGGCTATGAAAGAATAATCACAAGACACAGCGATTGGCACACCAATAGAATGGCCTCCGCCAAGTACAAGAGAAACGGTAGGTTTAGATAAGGAAGCTAGCATTTCCGAAATAGCCAGACCCGCTTCCACATCCCCTCCAACCGTATTCAAAATGACAAGCAGCCCCTCAATGTTCGGATTTTGCTCTATAGCAACAATTTGCGGAATGACATGTTCATATTTGGTCGTTTTGTTTTGAGGCGGCAATTGGACATGGCCCTCAATTTGACCCACGATTGTCAAGCAATGTATTTTTGAATCCGAAGGCATTTGTGCTACATTTGTTTGACCAAGTTGTTGGATTTTATTGACCAAGGAATCCTTACCTGCATCTTGCTTGTTCGGTTCCTGCTGAGGTTGTTCAGATGACTGGTATGTAAAATCAGGCATATGATGATCTCCTTCCGTCCCTAAATAAATTGTGTATTCTTCTCTAGTATTGACGTCAGTACATATTTCATTCGTAACTCAACAGTTCTTTTGACTCCCCTTGAACATTACTGTGCATGGTGTGAGACTCAAGCGGAGGGTAGCGGTAGTTTGAGACCACCGAAGCGATGTGAGGAGGCTCAAGCACAGCCCTGCGATAAGAACACCTAAAACGGAAGTCTTCAGGAGTTGAACCAATGTATATAAAAACCGCAATGGGCACTATATCCCATTGCGGTTCATTTTGACGATATTATACTTCCATGATAATTGGAAGTATCATCGGACGACGTCTTGTTTTCTCATACAGATGCTGATTCAAGGATTCCCTAATCTTAAGCTTCAAACTAGACCATTCCAAAACCTGTTCCTTCACAGCATTATCCAATATCTCCGTTACGATGGAATTTGCTTTATCCAACAGCTCTTCCGACTCGCGCACATACACAAAGCCTCTTGAAAGAATTTCTGGACCTGCGACAATTCTTTTTTGGTTCTTACTGATGGACACCACCACCACCATGATTCCATCCTGGGACAATAATCGGCGGTCCCGTAATACGATGTTCCCGATATCTCCTACACCCAGTCCGTCAATAAGGACATTCCCTGCATAGACTTTACCGGCATATTTTCCTACACCCTTATTAAATTCAATCACTTCACCCTTATTCAATAAAAAGATGTTATCTTTGTCTATTCCAACGCTTTCTGCAACTCTTGAAAGCGCCCTTTGCATCTTAAACTCCCCTTGAATAGGGATGACATATTGAGGCTTGAGGAGATTCATCATCAGCTTTAGCTCTTCCTGGCAACCATGTCCGGAAGAATGGATCTTTTTCTGACCATAGATCACAACTGCTCCCGCACGGTATAGTTTATCTATCACTTTAGCAACCGTCAGTTCGGTTCCTGGCGATGGGGATGCGGCAATCATCACGATGTCATGTGGTTTGATTTGCGCATGCTTATGGGTACCCCTTGCCATCTTCAAAAGGGAAGACATCAGTTGGGAATGCGTCCCGATCGTCAAAACGACCACCTTATCATCATTAATGCTTCCTAGTTCATTGACAGGTATAAGCAGATCATCAGGAATGTGCAGATACTCCAATTCCGTTGCAATATTGAAGTTACGGTCTGTCGGGTGGGAAACAACAACAAGTTTTCTATTGCTGTCGATGGTTGCTTGAACAATTTGTTGGATCCGTACGACATTTGTTGACAAGCATGCAGCAAATACACGTCCCTTGGCATTATAAGTTACGTCTGCAATTTCCTGCCTTACTACAGATTCCGAAATGGTATAACCTGGCTTTTCAGCATTAGTGCTATCGGATAAGACACAAAGCACTCCTTTATTTCCAATTTCCGCTATTTTACCAAGATCGGTATTCTGTGACAGCTGGGACTGATCGAACTTAAAGTCCCCTGTATGTACGATTGCACCTTGTGAAGTATGAAAGCATAAGCCGACAGAATCCGGAATGCTATGATTTGTCCTGAAGAAGGTGACTGTGGCATGTTCGAGTTCAAGTACGGTATTTTCATCTACTTCTTTGAACTCTATATGACCTGGGGAGCCAAGCCCATTAACAAGCTCTTTGGCAAGTGCCAATGTCAGCCTTGTACCGTAAACAGGGGCCTTCAACTTTCTTAGGATATATGCCAAACCGCCCATATGTTCTTCGTGTCCATGGGTGAGGAATATTCCTTTGATTTTTTCTTTGTTGTCTGAAAGATATGTAACATCAGGAATAACCATATCAATTCCAAGCATTCCGTCTTCTGGGATCATAACCCCTGTATCCATGATATAGATGGAATCATCGGCTTCCAATACGTACATGTTCTTCCCAATTTCCCCGATCCCCCCGAGGGCAAAAACTTTTAATTTCTCTATCTGTGGTGTATTCACTTTTTTACCTCCTACATGTATGTAAAAATGAAATATGACGATAATGCACGTTTTTTTTGCATCCTCCAGAGATTTATTAAATGTTCAGCTTACAAGTGCCAAATTAATAACCGCTCCATGTCATTTGAAATAATTATAACGTATGCAAGAATTGGAATACAAGAAATATTATAATAACTGGCATTTGGAGAAAAGTGCAAACAAAAAGGCCAAGGCGCACAAAAGCGCTTTGACCATTCATGAAAAGTTAAATTGTACGTAAAAGGGCTGCTAACGTGTTTCTCTCTTCTTCATTTAGGGGAACCAACGGCAGTCTTACCCCACCAACATCCAATCCTTTTAACTGAAGGGCGGTTTTTACTGGTGAAGGACTTGGTGCGCTGAATAATCCCTTCATTATCGGAAGTAGCCTTTGATGCTGTTTTGCAGCATTTGCATACTCTCCTGATTCGAATGCACGGATCATTGCTTGCATTTCATTTCCTAACACATGGGATGCGACGGATACCACTCCGTTACCTCCGATGGATAATACAGGGAGGGTCAATCCATCATCCCCACTATAAAGCACAAAGTCATCCGGAGTGTTTGCGATTATTTCTGTCATAGCATCCAGGTTACCGCTTGCTTCTTTCATGGCCATGATGTTCTTCTCTGCCGCCAAGCGCACAATGGTGTCCACTGACATATTTACAACAGAACGCCCTGGTATGTTATATAGCATCACAGGCAAGGACGTTTCCGCTGCGATCGCTTTAAAGTGTTGATACAATCCTTCTTGGCTAGGTTTGCTGTAATAAGGGGCTACCAGCATGATGGCATCCACTCCGGCGGCTTCTGCTTTCTTTGTCAGATCGATGGAGGCACGAGTATTATTGCTTCCGGTACCCGCAACTACCGGTATTCTACCTTCCACCACTTTGACGACATGTGAGAAAAGTGCAAGCTTTTCTTCCGTTGATAGCGTTGGAGACTCTCCTGTTGTCCCTGCGACAACAAGGGAATCCGTACCATTTTTTATAAGATAGTTTACTAATTGAGTTGTTTTCTCAAAGTCGATATTTCCTTTATTATCAAACGGTGTCACCATCGCTGTTGACACTTTACCAAAGTTAATCATGTACTTTTTTCTCTCCTTCTTCTGAGATTGGGTGTAGGATGGTTACTTGTTTTCTCGCCAGACTGAAGGCTTTGTGTAAAGCGTTCACTGCACGTATCATATCTTCCTGTTTCACCAACACCCAAATTGTCGTGTGGCTGTCTGCCGATTGAAGAATTTGTATCCCTAGTTCTGAAAGAGCAGTAACGATTTTGGATGTAACGCCAGGAACCCCTGTCATTCCCGCTCCCACTGTTGCCACTTTCGCACAGTGACGGTTTACTTTCGGATCATATCCCAACTTCTTTAGGACATTTATCGCTTTTTCGCTCTTTTCGTCTGTTACCGTGTAAACGACACTTGTCGGCGATATGTTGAAAAAGTCGACACTTATCTGTTCGTTGGCCATGGCCCGGAAAACTTCCGTTTGTATCCCATAATCGCCTTCTTTAGCAAACACTTTTATTTGTGTCACATTAGGGACATGCGCAATTCCAGTTATCAAGCGATCCTTGACATCCGCACCCTTTCCTAATTTATCAAGCGAAGTTACAAGCGTCCCGGTTGAATTGGAATAGGTTGACCTTATCCGTATCGGTATCTTGGATTGCATGGCAATCTCGACAGCTCGAGGATGGATGACCTTTGCTCCTTGGTATGCCATATTGCAAATTTCATTATAACTGACAACAGGTAAAGGGGAGGCATCTTTTACAATGCGGGGATCTGCTGTCATAACACCCTCTACATCCGTAAAAATATCGATCCACTCCGCTTGAATGGCAGCGCCCAAAGCAGCAGCGGACGTATCACTTCCTCCACGCCCGATTGTACAAATGTCCCCATTCTTCGTTTCACCTTGAAAGCCTGCAACTACCACCACTTGATATAATTTTACCATTTCTAAGAGCCTATCACACTTCATTTCTATGATACGGGCATTTGTGTGATCATTATTTGTACGGAACCCTGCTTGAGGACCATTTAGGGCGGTTGCAGAGATTCCATGGTTTTGTAAGAGGTTACTAAAAACAATGGAAGAGATGATTTCCCCACAGGATAACAGCATATCTATCTCCCGTTTTGAAACGCAATCATTTCCAGTTTCTACTAGGCTGAGTAGTGTATCGGTCGCATAAGGCTCCCCTTTTCTCCCCATTGCAGACACCACGACAACCACTTTGTATCCCTCATCAACAGCCTTTTTAATATGTTTGACTGCAGCAAGTCTGCTTGCCTCATCCCTGACTGACGTCCCACCAAACTTCTGAACAATTATTTTCATATATCGACACCTCATCCGGTTTAGAAACATCTTTAATACATACGAAAGCTGTGCAGAAAATAGTACCAGCCCCTTTAGGAATGGCACACACTGTTCAAGATTGAAGAATGGTGGCATCAAAAAATACAGCCGAAAAGAAAAGGTCCTTTTTAGAGACCTTATTCTTTGTGATTATTATTGGTTGATTACTCCAAGTTTCACTAGGCTTTCTGCAATTTGAACGGAATTCCATGCGGCACCCTTTAACAGGTTATCGGATACCACCCAGAGGTGAAATCCTTTTTTGTTATCCAGGTCCTGTCTGATTCTGCCTACAAATACATAGTTAGAACCGACACAATCAGCCGGCATCGGGTAGACTTGTTCTTCCGGTTTATCTTGCAGTACCACACCAGGCGCGTTTTCCAACAATCTTCTAACATCTTGAACAGTCACATTTTCGTCTTCTACTTCAATATATACAGACTCTGAATGTCCTGTTACAACTGGTAGTCGTACACATGTTGCTGCAACCTGAAGATTTTGGTCGTGCATGATCTTTTTCGTTTCATTGATCATTTTCAATTCTTCAAAAGTAAAACCGTTGTCTTCAAATTTATCAATTTGCGGAATCGCATTGAAAGCAATTTGGTAGTGTTTCTTATCACCTTTTACAGGAAGAATATTAGGAGTGAATGTTTCGTTATTCAGAATTGCTTGTGATTGGGATTCAAGTTCTTCAATCGCCGCAGCTCCAGCTCCTGACACAGCTTGATACGTGCTGACAATTATCTTATTCAGTCCATAGGATTTACGAATCGGCTCTAGTGCAACCACCATTTGGATAGTGGAGCAATTTGGGTTGGCAATGATCCCATTATGAGATTTGATGGCCTCTTCGTTTACTTCTGGAACCACCAATGGGACATTTGGATCCATACGGAAATAACTTGTGTTATCCACGACAATGGCGCCACGTTTCGCGGCTTCCGGTGCAAGCTCCTTGGATACACTTCCTCCTGCACTGAATAATGCTATATGAACACCTTCAAATTTGTCGGGTGTTGCAACTTCAATAGTAACTTCTTCACCTTTAAAAAGTACCTTCTTACCTGCAGAGCGCTCCGAAGATAATAGCGTAAGCTTCTTGACCGGGAAGTTTCTTTCTTCTAATGTATGAAGCATCTGTTGTCCTACTGCTCCTGTTGCGCCTACTACTGCTACATGTAAACCACTCATCTATTAAGCACCTCTCCATTTTTAATTAGCTCTTTTCTCAAAGGTTGTTGCTATTCACGAGTAAAAAGTCGGCAATTGGACTTTTTACTGCATACCAACTCTAGATATGCACGTAATATATTTGTCGTGCGGGGAAAGAGCACGACAAAAAGGTATATAACGGTTGGTTCAAAAGTGCGTAAAAGCAACAAAGTTTACGAAAATAGCTTATTTTGATTCATAATTTTTTATTTTAACATATTACTGAAATAAAGAAGAGAAGAAATTCTTACTTTTCTTCTCTTCCCGGCAATTTTTTTATAAATCGTCTTTATATCTTTCTACGATAACTGGTTGGATTTGCTTATGCTCCATTGCATTCAGAACAGTCGGCATCAACATACTCATTCTGGCAACCATTGAATTTGGTTTCTTCTCAGGTGCGTCCTGTCCGTATGGTATAAAGTAGATATTTTTTGTAGCCATTAGTCTCATTAAATTCAATCCGTTTAATCCCAAGGCATCATTAGTAGAGATACCAAGTACTACGGGATTATGATTTCTTAGTGTTGCCTTTGCTGCCATCAAGACAGGGGAATCCGTCAATGCATTCGCCAGTTTGCTCATCGAATTACCTGTCAAAGGTGCAATGATCATACAGTCCAATGGAATTTTCGGACCAAGCGGCTCTGCTTTTACAATAGAATCGATTACCTTATGTCCGGTCATGTCTTCTATCAGCTTGATCCAATCCTCTCCTTGACCAAATCTAGTGTTCGTGTTTTGGACCGTAGAGGTTACGACTGGCCTGACTTCTGCACCAGCATCAAGCAGTTTCTGTATTTCAGGGATTACTGCATCATAGGTACAATGAGAACCTGTTAACCCAAAGCCTAATCTTTTTCCTTTTAATTGCATGGTTAATTCCCCTTTCTCCCTTCCATTTCCTCTTTAAGTAATTGTGCCAATACGTTTGCCACGATCTGGCCTGCCGTTTTCGGGGCGACAATCCCAGGAAGTCCTGGAGCTAATAACGCTTTTATTCCTCTTTTCTCGGCATAGCGGAAATCGGTGCCTCCAGGTTTCGATGCCAAGTCAATGATCAGGGTATGAGCAGGCATTTTGGAAATCACATCCGAGGTGACGATTTGGTGAGGGATGGTATTAATACATACATCTACATCGGAAACGTTCGATGATAATTCGTTCAGATAAAATGGCGTTACACCCATTTCAAAAATACGTGCGATGTGTTCTGATTTTCTTGCTCCTACCCGAACCTTTGCCCCGAGTGCCGAGAATGTGCGGGCAACACTCATACCGACTCTCCCTAGTCCAAGGACTGCTACCTTCGAATTATGAATGGTAATATCCGTATGCTGAATGACCATCATGATGGTACCTTCTACAGTAGGGATTGCATTATAGATGGCAACATCATCGCGTTCAAACAATTGAACTAGTTTTCTATTTGTACTGGCTACCAATTGATTCAAGTAAGGGTTGGTAATACCTGAATAAATGGTACAATGCTCAGGAGTGTTTTTTACTATCTCCTCTGTCAGTACAATTTTTTCATTGGAAAAAATCGTATCCACCTGTCCTTCCAGGTTCGTTCCCGGCACAGGAAGGATGATGGCACTGACTGTAGTGAAATCCACTTCATTCAACTGCTCTTTTGAAGCACCTGTAAAGCCGTGGTCCAATTGATCAAATCCTATAAGCGAAAGCTTTGCGTCAAGCTCTATAAGCTTACGTATCACTTCCAGCTGCCTTGCATCACCGCCAATGACAGCTATGTGCAAACCGGTCAGCATAAATTGTTCACCTTCTTCTACTTCGTGAAAGTTTGTAAATCTGGCTCAAGTTTTTCTTACTTCCACATCTTATGTAACCCAATGAAAATCTGTGCTTATATCAGGGGAGAAAGGGAAGAGTTTGGGAAGTGGGGGGGGAATTTCATGGGTTCGGAATTTTAAAGGTCTTTTATTTGACCGAAGGACATGGGAATTCATGCATTCGGTCGAATATTGCCCCACATAAAAAAACGACCCAGCTCGCGCCAAGTCGTTCACTCTTCCTCTTCAGGTATATCGATAATAATCATATCTGTACCTATTTTCTTAATATGATTCCACGGCACCCGGATGTCACTGCCTTCTTTTTTCAAGCCGAACCATTTCAATGATGGGATAATGAGCGAGCGGATTTCCCCAGTGTTCTCATTGATCTCCAAATCTGTGTGTCCAAGGATCCCTAACCTCTCCGCTCGTTTTACATCTACTATTTCCTTGCCGCTCATTTCACTAAGCCTCATAAAAAAAACACCTCCCGTATTATTTATATTAGGAGGTGTCCAAAATAAAACCTGCCAAGGGAAATTGGCAGGCATAAATATTGCTTTATCCTTTTATTGACTTCGGCATTTCACCGCTTGGGCTGATCAATGCCACAGAATAGTCATCAGTAAAAATCTTGGTTGCCAAGTTATTAACAGACTCTTCAGTAATGGTGTTGATTCTGTCTAGGATGTCATCAAGGGAACGATGTCTGCCAAGCAGAAGCTCGTTTTTTCCATTTCGGCTCATGCGGCTGTTGGTACTTTCCAGACTCAGCATGAGACTACCCTTAATTTGCTCTTTACTATTTACAAGCTCTTTTTTAGTGATGCCATCACGCTTAAACGTTTCAAGTGTCTGTTGTATCGTATCAAATAGTAGATCCAGTTGGTTGCTGCCAGTACCTCCATAGATGGTAAGCATCCCATTGTCTTGGAATGTGGAGTGATAGGAATAGACGGAGTATGCCAATCCCCTTTCTTCCCTTACATCCTGGAACAAACGGCTGCTCATGCTTCCTCCAAGTACATTGTTCAGGACAATCAGGTTATAGATATCTTTATCGCCAATCGGAAGTCCATCATAACCGATGCAAAGATGAGCCTGTTCGGTTGTTTTCTTTTTGGCGATACGTCCTGTTTCAAACGAAGGCCTGACATACTCCCTTTTGGAATGTCCGGTTTCATAGCTTCCAAACAGTTCTTCTATCTCTTTGACAAAAGAGTCTTCTATGTTCCCAGCAACAGAGATAACAACATTGTCAGGAGTATAGGTTTCTTTCATATATTCACGGAGGGTGTTCCCGTCAAATGCAGATAAAGTATCCTCGGTACCTAAGATCGGGTATCCGAGTGGATGGTTACCATAGGAAGCTCGAGCCAGTACATCATGAACAATGTCATCAGGTGCATCCTCATACATCTTGATTTCTTCGTATACAACATTTTTTTCCTTTTTTAATTCCTCTTCGTCAAAAATCGAATGGAAAAACATGTCCGCGAGTACCCCAAGGGCATAGGAAGAATGTTCATCCATTACTTTTGCATAGTAGCAAGTATATTCCTTTGACGTAAAAGCATTTACCTGTCCACCGATGGAATCAAAGGCTTCGGCTATTTCACGGGCATTTTTTGTTTCTGTACCTTTGAAGAACATATGCTCAAGGAAATGGGAAACACCATTATTAAGGTTGTCTTCGTTTCTTGAGCCAGTTCCAATCCACACTCCAATTGCAACAGAGCGGACATGTGGAATATTTTCTAATACAATTCTTACTCCATTTGAGCATGTATGTTTAGTAAGCAACGATAATCCTCCTATTCAAGTTTGCCAAATCTAGTTGTGATGAACGATTCTTTCTTCACTTAAAAGGGAAGAAACAGTTCCTAGTTCGAGCCCTTTATCTTTAATGGAAATAATAAGGGTTTCCAAGCTGTCTGCCGTGGAAGGCGTAGGGTGCATAAGGACCATTGCCCCCGGATGGATTTTTTTCATCACCCTGTTGACAAGAACATCTGGTGTAGGCTTTTGCCAATCAATCGTGTCTACACTCCACATGATGGTACCTAACTCCAGTTCATGGGCGATATTTACGACCTCATCACGATAACTGCCACTTGGAGGGGCAAACCAGGTAACTTTATTCCCGGAAATTGCCTCTATGACTTCATTGGTTTTTATAAGCTGTTCCCTGACTGCAGTACTACCCAATGTTTTCATGTTTGGGTGGGTATAAGAGTGATTCCCCACTTCATGGCCTGCATCTATAATCATTTTGGCCATCGATGGATTTTCTTTCACCCATCTACCCTCTAGGAAAAAGGTTGCCTGAACGCCGTGATTCTTCAAGGTTTCCAGCATACCCGGAATGTGTTCATTTCCCCACGCCACATTGATTAGAAATGCTGCCATCGGCTTTTCGGGATGTCCACGGTAAATTGGGGATGGAGGAAGATCTTGAAGATGGGTGTTTGGCGGAATTTGCTTCATAACAAGCTTTTTCTCATCAAAAACACCATTTTTCTTCATATTCTTATAAGAGGCTTCCACATCCACTTCCAAGCCATTTAACCCTGGTTGCGCCTTCCAAACTTTGTCAATTTTAGCATCCTGAGGTGCAATTTCAAAATCCGATGCTTTCTGCTCTATCTCCGTAAACAGCGAATCCCGATTCTTGGTCACTTCAGACAAGTCACTAGACAGGGCATCCGTGATATCTCCAGGAAACGGATGATACACCGTTTTATATGTAAAAAATGCAATAATAACAAATGCCAACAGTTGAAATGTACTTCTCTTCATTTTACCCACTCCTTCCTACTTAAAATTTATGTAGGAAGTGGACAAGGTAGAACAAAGAATAAAGCAGAAAGACACCTGCCCCACAATGCAATTTATTATGGGGAGGTACCGCAAAAAGCCCGGCGGTCAAACCAGGCTTCCATATTAGGACATTTGCTCATTTTTTTCTTTTTTCTCTTTAAGAAGGACTTTTCTAGAAAGATTCACTCTTCCCTGTTTATCGATCTCCATTACTTTAACAAGAACTTCTTCTCCAAGTTTCACAACATCTTCCACTTGTTTCACACGTTCTTCTGCAAGTTCGGAAATGTGCACCAGTCCATCTTTTCCACTGAATAGCTCAACAAATGCACCGAATTTTTCAATACGTTTTACTTTACCCATGTAAATTTCGCCCACTTGGACTTCACGTACGATATCCTCGATGATTTTCTTCGCCTTGTCGTTCATCTCCATATTAATGGAAGAGATAAATACCGTTCCATCTTGTTCGATGTCGATTTTAACTCCAGTTTCTTCAATAATCTTATTGATTTGTTTACCGCTAGGCCCGATAACATCACGAATCTTATCAGGATTAATGCTCATCATCAAAATCTTCGGTGCATATGGAGAAAGCTCTTTACGTGACTCATCAATTGTAGCAAGCATGGAGTCAAGAATATGCATGCGTCCAATTTTTGCTTGTTGAAGCGCTTCTTCCAGGATGGCACGGGAAAGACCTTCAATCTTAATGTCCATTTGAAGTGCTGTTACACCTTTAGCGGTACCAGCAACTTTGAAGTCCATATCTCCAAGATGATCTTCCATGCCTTGAATATCAGAAAGAACTGTATAATGCTCGCCTTTTTTAATTAGTCCCATTGCAATACCCGCTACAGGAGCTTTAATAGGTACACCCGCATCCATCATGGCAAGTGTGCTTGCACAGATACTTGCTTGTGAAGTGGAACCATTGGATTCAAGAACTTCTGATACAAGACGAACTGTGTACGGGAAGTCTTTCTCGGAAGGGATAACCGGTTCAAGGGCACGCTCTCCAAGAGCACCATGTCCGATTTCACGACGTCCAGGGCCCCTCATCGGACCTGTTTCCCCCACACTGAATAATGGGAAGTTATAGTGATGCATAAAACGTTTCTCTTCTTCAATTCCCAATCCGTCAAGAATTTGAACGTCACCAAGTGCCCCTAGTGTACAAATGCTCAATGCTTGAGTTTGTCCACGTGTAAATAGACCGGAACCGTGAGTACGAGGTAATAGGCCGACTTCGGAAGCAAGCGGACGGATCTCATCGCTCTTACGTCCATCTGGGCGTACTTTATCTTCTGTGATTAGGCGTCTTACTTCTTCTTTCACAAGCATGCTTAGGATTTCGTTGACCTGCTTCAGAACATCCGCTTCTACTTCTTGTTCTTCATAGCGATCAAGAACTTCTGCCTTTACCTCTTTGATAGCAGCTTCACGAGCGTGCTTTTCAAAGACTTGAACAGCTTTTGTCATTTTCTCTTCAGCAAGAGCACGGATTTCATGTTCAAGGTTTTTATCCACTTCATAAAGAGTGACCTCTGTTTTCTCTTTTCCAACAGCCTGTACAATTTCCTCTTGGAATGCAATTAAACGTTTAATTTCGTTATGACCAAACATGATTGCTTCTAACATCACTTCTTCCGGAACTTCATCAGCACCAGCTTCAACCATGTTGATTGCATCCTTAGTTCCAGCTACAACCAAGTTGATATCACTTTTTTCAAGTTGCTCTACATTAGGATTAATGACGAACTCGTCGTTAATTCTTCCTACTGTGACACCTGCGATAGGACCTTTGAAAGGAATATCGGAAACCGAAAGTGCTAATGAAGAACCGAACATCGCTGCCATTTCGGAAGAGCAGTTCTGATCCACACTCATCACGATGCTGATAACTTGTACTTCATTACGGAACCCATCGGCAAAAAGCGGACGGATTGGACGATCGATCAAGCGACTTGCCAATACAGCCTTCTCACTTGGACGTCCCTCTCTCTTAATGAATCCTCCAGGGATTTTACCAACGGCATATAATCTTTCTTCATAATTTACTGTAAGTGGGAAGAAATCTAGTTTCTTCGGTTCCTTTGAAGCGGTTGCAGTACTTAGCACAGCCGTATCTCCATAACGGACCATTACCGCTCCATTTGCTTGCTTCGCTAATTGTCCTACTTCTACCGTCAGGTTTCTTCCAGCCCAATCGATAGAAAAGACTTGTTTATCTTGTCCCATGAGTTCGTCTAACCCCTCTCTAACTTCCAATATGTATTGACTTTCTTCTTCCTAAAGAAAACAGTCTATGTGAAAAAAATTTAGTATTATGTATAGTATGAACGAAATAACTACTACATATCAATAGAATTCCAGCATGTATAGGAAAAAAATTACCGAAATAAAACGCCCTACAGCAACTTTTGAAAATATCTTCTAAAATACTAATAAAAAAGCGGGAATTCTCCCGCTTTTTCTGACAAACTTATCGACGTAAACCTAATTTGTTGATTAGTTCACGGTAACGAGTTACATCCTTGTTACGAAGGTAAGTTAGTAAGTTACGACGCTTACCAACCATCTTCAATAGACCACGACGTGAGTGGTGATCTTTCTTGTGAGTACGTAAATGCTCGTTTAGGTTGTTGATCTGTTCTGTTAGGACAGCGATCTGTACCTCTGGAGATCCAGTGTCAGATTCGTGAGTCTTGAACTCATTGATAAGTTCTTGTTTACGCTCTTGTGTAATAGCCATCCTATTCACCTCCTTAATAGTAAAAACCCCTATTACCGAGCAAGCGTTGGTGATTCGACTTGCCAAGCAATGGTTTTAGTACGTTTAATAGCATACCTCTTTTTAGGTTAAAAAGCAAGTATCGTGTATGTTTTTTTGAAAATACTCTTCTGCTTTCTCCTTGTCTTTTTTGATTTGCGTAACAAGCGCATCCACACCAGAAAACTTCTTTTCTTCCCTGATACAATTATGCCACTCTATGATAACCTCTTCCCCATAGATCTGTTGATCAAAATCCAACAGGTGGACTTCGATAGATGGAAGGTTCTCATTTTCTTGCTCATGGAAAGTAGGTTTGTAGCCGATGTTGCACACTCCATTCACCCAGTTATCATTCACATACATGCGAACAGTATAAACACCTGTCTTAGGAATCACATAGTCATCGTCCGGGACGACATTGGCTGTTGGAAATCCAATCGTACGACCTCTTTTTTCACCATGCCCCACTTTCCCTCGCACATGATAATACCTTCCCAAAGTATGCGGCAACTCGTCCACTTTCCCTTCTCTCAACTGTTCTCTTATGTAAGTGGAACTTACTTTCAAGTCATTAGTGGTATATTTCTCAACAACAGTCTGATTGAATTGCCCTCTTGAATGAAACGGAAGGGTCTCCATTGTCCCTTTGCCAAGACTGCCATATGAATAATCAAATCCGGCCACCACATGCTTGATATTCAATCCGATAATATATTGATCTACAAAATCCTGGGGTACTAGCGATGCAAAGGACATGTCGAATTTCACCACATATAAGATATCCACCCCTAAAGAAGCAAGGAGCCTTATTTTCTCAGAAAGAGGAGTGATGTAGCGGACATGCTGGACGGTTCTTCTCAAAACGACGGATGGATGTGGATCCAACGTCATTACTGCACCTGCAGTTCCTAATTCTTTCGCTTTGTTCAACGCACCGCTAATCACTTTTTGATGCCCGAGATGGATGCCATCAAAAAAACCGAGAGCGACTGTAGCAGGCATACACTCTTCTATTTTCAGGGAATGCGGGTGTTCCAAATACACAACTTTCATCATTTATCACCTAAATCTAAATTAATCATGCAGAACCTTCATACACCAATTAGTTATGAAATACTTTCTTCGGTTTCATCAGGCCTGGCTTTGATGGATGCTTCATATAGATGGCCAAACATTTATCATCATGGAACACACTGAAGTATTCATTCGATTCATCGATATTTTCTGGATACGGCAAAACCGCACCATTATACACTTTCTCTGCTACTTTATCATTAATGTCCAACTTAGGCAATGAACTTAATGCTTTTTCCATAGGCAATAGATGTTCCCCTACAGCACCCTTCTCTGCGAGCTCACTTAGTTGTTCCAGTGTGATCGCATGATCAATGGTGAAGTTTCCTGAAGATACCCTTGTCAAATATGACATATGCGCTGGATAACCGAGCAGTTCTCCTATTTGTACGGCAAGAGTTCTTACATAGGTACCTTTGCTGCAATTTACTTGAAAAGAAAAACGAACCTGACCTCTCTCTTCTATATATGTAATGTCGCTTGTTAGGAAGATATCATGAATCGTCACTTTTCGTGAAGGTCTGTCGATTACCTTCCCTTCTCTTGCATACTCATAAAGCTTTTTTCCGTTTATTTTTACAGCTGAGTACATTGGAGGTGTTTGTTCAATCTCCCCTTTTAGCTGATGAAGGACGGAAAGTATCTTTTCCTTTGGTATCGGGTTGTCCACACTTTTTTCTTCCACGACCTCCCCTGTCTGATCTTCTGTTGTGGTAGCAGTCCCTATGGTCACTTCCGCTATATATGTTTTTTCTTCTGCTGTTAGGAATTCAACAACTTTGGTCGCTCTACCTATGCAGATAGGCAGGACTCCGGTCACTTCGGGATCTAGTGTGCCGGTGTGGCCGACTTTTTTTGTTTTCAATATCTTTCTCACTTTGAATACGCAGTCATGTGAAGTGAATCCCTTAGGCTTGTTCAATATCAAAATGCCGTCCATGGTGAGCCACCCCTTTCCTTAAAGTTGGAATATCACAATTCAATTAAGTAAATCATATTCGCCCGGTTGATTAGAGTGCAAGGTGTGAGACTCCTCGAAAATACTAAAGCATTTTCTTCGTGCGATGAATCGCTGCCGAAGCCTTCCTTGTCCTGCGGGAGGAATGGTTGGTTGAGACCCCCAAAGCGTTGTGAGGAGGCTCAAGCATCGTCCTGCGGATAGCGAACACCAGAAACGCAAATCAACAGGGAGTTAATCCAAGCAATCATTAGAGTCAACAAAAAGGATAGACAACTGCTGCCTATCCTTTTCTGTTACTCTTCATCATCAGAATCGGAGTCTTTTTTATTCAATTCATGTATCAGGCTTTCGATGTGATTACCGTAAGCAATGGATTCATCAAATTCAAAGAAAAGCTCTGGAGTTTTTCTCAGGCGAATTCTGCGTCCTATCTCACTGCGGATGAAGCCTTTTGCTTTCGCCAAGCCAATCAATGTGTCTTGTCTTTTATCATCGTCTCCAAGCACAGAAATGAATACCTTGGCTTGTTGAAGATCTCCCGTAACCTGTACATCCGTTACTGTTACAAAGCCTACACGAGGGTCTTTGATTTTACGACCAATGATATCGGAAAGCTCTTTTTTCATTTGCTCTCCAACTCGGTTTGATCTGAGTGTCATACCTTTCACCCCTTTAAAGCCAATCAAGCGAAGTTTCTGCCCGCTCTATCTCTGGAAATGAATCCAGATAGTCGAGCACTTTTTGCAATTCTTTCTCGGTGATGGATTTGGAAGAAGAGATGGATACTATTCCAATCTTCGTCCGTTGCCATACGTCCTGATGATCAATCTCTGAAATGGATATGTTGAACCTCTGCTTCAACCTCGTCATAACACGCTGAAGGACTGCTCTTTTTTCCTTCAAAGATTGAGCATCATAGATCATACAGTCACACTCTATATATCCAATCATTTTCTTTCGATTTCTTGCATTACGTACGCTTCGATGATGTCGCCTTCTTTAATGTCGTTAAAGTTCTTGATTGTTACACCACATTCGTAGTTTGTCGCAACTTCTTTAACATCATCTTTGAAACGCTTGAGTGTATCAAGTTCTCCTTCAAAAATAACGATCCCGTCACGAATTAGACGAATGCTGGAATCACGAGTGATTTTACCTTCTGTTACATATGCACCCGCGATTGTTCCGACTTTAGAAACTTTGAACGTCTGGCGTACTTCCACTTGACCGATCACTTTTTCTTCAAACTCGGGGTCAAGCATGCCTTTCATTGCCGCTTCAATTTCTTCAATCGCTTTATAGATGATACGGTGAAGACGGATATCAACGTTTTCAGCATCTGCTGTACGTTTCGCACCAGCATCTGGGCGAACGTTGAAACCAATGACAATCGCATTGGATGCGGAGGCAAGAATGATATCAGATTCCGTGATGGCACCAACGCCAGTATGGATGATTTTCACTTTAGCGCCTTCTACATCAATTTTCTGGAGGGAAGCAGCCATCGCTTCTACAGAACCTTGAACGTCCGCTTTCACAATCAAGTTGATTTCTTTCATTTCACCTTGCTTGATTTGTTCAAACAAGTCATCAAGTGTTACACGTGTTTTTTCGCTGCGTTGCTCTTGAAGTTGCTTTTGAGCACGTGCTTCCCCAACGTTACGAGCCGTTTTTTCATCAGCAAACACCATGAAGTTGTCTCCGGCTTGTGGAACTTCATTAAGACCAGTTATTTCAACTGGTGTAGATGGACCAGCTTCTTTAACACGGCGTCCAAGATCATTGACCATTGCACGAACACGGCCGAACGTGTTTCCTACAACAATTGGATCTCCAACACGGAGTGTTCCTTTTTGAACAAGAAGGGTAGCAACAGAACCTCTACCTTTATCAAGCTGTGCTTCGATAACCGTACCTGAAGCCGCTCGTTTTGCATTAGCTTTGTATTCTTCCACTTCAGATACAAGAAGGATCATTTCAAGCAATGTATCGATGCCTTCTCCACTTAAAGCGGAAAGTGGTACAAAGATAGTATCTCCACCCCAAGCTTCTGACACTAGTCCATGCTCTGTTAATTCCTGCATAACACGGTCAGGATTGGCAGCTTCTTTATCCATTTTGTTAACGGCAACGATGATTGGTACTTCTGCGGCTTTTGCATGGTTGATTGCTTCCACTGTTTGAGGCATAACACCGTCATCTGCTGCCACAACTAGGATTGTGATATCAGTAACTTGTGCCCCGCGGGAACGCATTGTTGTAAACGCTGCATGCCCAGGAGTATCAAGGAACGTGATTTTTTTGCCTTGTTCCACTTCTACTTGGTACGCACCGATATGCTGAGTGATTCCACCTGCTTCACCTGCAGTAACCTTTGTATTACGGATGGAGTCAAGAAGCGTTGTTTTACCGTGGTCAACGTGGCCCATGATCGTAACAACTGGAGGACGCTCTTCCATTACCTCTTCTGTATCTTCTGAATCGTAGCCCTCAAAATCGGTTACTTCGAAGATAATTTCCTCTTCCACTTCCACATTGTATTCGCCTGCGATCAATTCGATGGAATCTTTGTCAAGATCCTGGTTGATGGTCGCCATGACGCCAAGCATCAAGAGCTTTTTGATTATTTCAGAAGGCTCTTTGTTTAGCTTGTTGGCCAATTCACCAACTGTCAGGGAACCAGTGAATGTAATTTTGGAAGGTGTTTCTTTTTTCTTCACAGGTTGTGGCGGAGCATGTTGTTGTCCACGGTTTTGGTTTTGTTTATTGTTTTGTTTCTTTTTCCCTTTAGAGGAATGATTGTTATTGCTGTTGTTAAATGGCTTTTTAGGTGAAGAAGTGTTTTTGCCTTTTCCGCCTTGACCGCCGCCTTGAGATTGGTTGTTATTTTGCTTCTTAGGTGCAGAAGCAGTATTTTGTGGTGCTGCTTTCTTTGGTGCTTCTTTTTTATCTGGACCGTTCAATTTTTGGATAGTGTCTTCGTCTAATGTTGCCATATGGTTTGATACCTCAATATTCATTTCTTTTAGTTTTGTGATGACATCTTTACTTGATACGTTCTTTTGTTTAGCGTATTCGTACACGCGTAATTTCGTCATACATTCACCCCCAAAGATTAATCGAGCATTGTAAGGAGTTTTTTTGCAAACCCTTCATCTAGTATGGCTACAGACACTCGCGCATCCTTGCCTATTGCTCGACCTAACTCATACCGATCGTCTACCGTTCTTATCGGCACTTTATAGTACGTGCATTTATCATTCAATTTCTTCATGGTATTGGCAGAAGCGTCGCTGGCAATCAGCACCAGTTTTGCATTTCCTGCCCTTACTTCTTTAATGACAAGTTCTTCCCCTGTTATGGTCTTTCTTGCCCGAGTGGCAAGACCGACAATAGATAGCCATTGATTATTCATGTGCTGAGCCGTTCTCCGTTTCTACCAGTTGAAGTAATTCATCATACAATGAATCATCAATCGTTACTTCTAGGTGACGGGCTAAGATATTTTTCTTTTTAGCAAGGAGGATGCTGTCCTTGTTTTTTGCAAGATATGCCCCTCTACCTGATTTCTTACCGGAAGGATCAATGGAAACTTCGCCTTCTTTAGAACGTACAATACGTATCAATTCTTTTTTCGGCTTCAGTTCTTGACTTGCCACACATTTACGCATTGGCACCTTTTTGCGATTGTTCACCGGGTTCACCTTCTTTTAATATCACTCATTTTCTTCATCGTAGAAATCATCATCGAGCTCATCTGTGTCGTTTTTGGATAAAGACAGACTCGGGTAGATTCCTAGTTCTTCTGCTTCAGACTCGCTCTTGATATCAATCTTCCAGCCAGTTAGCTTGGCAGCAAGTCGTGCATTCTGTCCACGTTTACCTATTGCTAGCGAAAGCTGATAATCAGGAACAATGACTGTCGTAGCCTTTTCTTCTTCATTAACTTGAACTTCCAGTACTTTAGAAGGGCTTAATGCATTGGCAACGAATTCAACAGGATCTTTAGACCAACGTACGATGTCGATTTTTTCTCCCTTAAGTTCATTCACAATTGCTTGCACCCTTTGTCCCTTTGGTCCTACACATGCGCCTACCGGATCTACTTCCGGATTTTCACAGTGTACGGAGATCTTGGAGCGGTCTCCGGCTTCACGCGCAACGGATTTTATTTCCACTGTACCATCATAAATTTCTGGAACTTCAAGTTCAAAAAGACGCTTTAAAAGTCCTGGGTGAGAACGGGAAACAAAAATTTGTGGACCTTTCGTGGTTTTTTCCACTTTTGTGAGGAACACTTTTATTCTATCATGAGGCTTATAATGTTCATTAGGCATTTGCTCATTGACTGGAAGCAAAGCTTCAATTTTCCCTAGGCTCACATATATGAACTTGGAATCAAGTCGTTGAACAATACCTGTCATGATATCTTCTTCACGTTCGATATATTCCGAATAAATGACTCCACGCTCAGCCTCTCTGACACGCTGTGTGACCACTTGTTTTGCAGTCTGTGCTGCAATGCGGCCGAAGTCCTTAGGCGTCACTTCAATTTCCACAACATCGTTTTCTTGGTAGTTCGGATTGATTTGACGTGCTTCTTGAACGGAAATTTCAAGACGGGAATCAAAAACTTCCTCTACTACATCTTTTCGTGCAAATACGCGCATTGTACCTGTTTCAAGGTTCATATCAACTCGTACATTTTGTGCTTGATTGAAATTCCGTTTGTAAGCAGATATAAGTGCAGCCTCAATCGCTTCAATAATTACATCTTTGCTAATGCCCTTTTCCTTTTCCATCAGGGTTAAAGCATCAAATAACTCGCTGCTCATACAACCATGTCCCCCTTAATATACCTATACTTCATTTTTTAGTGACCAGTCTCCATAAAATGTGCGATGGGACGGTCTATCAGGTGGATAATTTATCAGAACCTGACTGCCAAACGTGCTTTCGCAACCTTTGGATATGGAATGGATACTTCTTTTTTACGTGTTTTGATTGTCATGGAGAGTTTGATTGTATCTCCATCGAAGTCAAGAAGATCTCCTTCAAAAGACTTTAATCCATCAATCGGTTCGTAGGTTTTAATATTTACATATTTGCCGACAGCTTTTTCAAGGTCTTCCTTTTTCTTTAAAGGTCGCTCCGCACCAGGCGAGGAGACTTCGAGAAAATAATTGTGAGGGATTGGATCTAGTTCATCAAGCTTTTCGCTTAGTTTCTCACTTACAGTCCCGCAATCCTCGATGTCGATACCGCCATCTTTATCGACGAATACACGTAAAAACCAAGAGGATCCTTCTTTTACATATTCAATATCCACTAATTCAACATTCATTTCTTTTACGATAGGAAGAGCAAGTTCTTCCACCGTTTCTGTCACATTTTTGCTCATCATTTTCCTCCTTCGCAAGCGCGAGACGATGTGTTTAAAATCTGAACAAAAGACCCTGCCGATAAGCAGGGAATCATAAACAAGCAAGCTTATGTACAGTTGATACGAAATCCAACGTTCCTGTTCCAATTACATAAGTGAACAAGGTGGCCAGAAAGATGGGAACACAATACGAAAGAGTGGGTTTCCCCACTCTCTGCTAACTACCTGTATATAGCATTTCCAATGTAAATATATCATATCCACTGTGAATATGCAAATCTTTCTAGTGTTTTCAGGGGTTGACGGACCTTTCAGCATACAGCTCCCTGTTTCCTTTCGTTCCAGATGTTCGCTTTCCGCGGGGCGATGCTCAAGCCTCCTCACAACGCTTGGGGGTCTCGACCTACCGCTACCTCCCGCCGGAGTCTCACATCTTCCACTCAGTCAACAGGGTGGATTGAATAAGCCAGTTCAATTCCCATAAACATTAGAATAGTGAAAGTTGGTTTTGATCTGGGAGTCCTTCGAGACAGCCGTGGTTGTCCAGGTACTCCAGAATCGTTTTAGAGATTCTTCCTCTTTGTTGTAAGTCCTCTTTGGATAGGAATTCCCCATCCTGCCTTGAATTTACAATATTGATGGCGGCATTGGTCCCTAACCCCGGAATGGAGTTGAAAGGAGGGATAAGGGAATCTCCTTCTATCAAGAAATCAGTTGCGCTGGATTTATACAAGTCCACCTTTTTAAAGGAATATCCGCGTTCACTCATCTCGAGAGCCAGTTCCATCACTGTTAGCAAAGACTTTTCCTTCGGCGATGCTTCCAGGCCTTTCGCATTGATTTCTTCCACCACTTTACGGATTGCGGCAGACCCTTTTACCATCGTGTCGATGTCAAAGTCGTCTGCACGGACGGTAAAGTACGCAGCATAATACATCAATGGGAAATGAACTTTGAAATAGGCGATACGAACCGCCATGAGAACATAGGCAGCGGCGTGTGCCTTCGGGAACATGTATTTTATTTTCAAACAGGAATCAATATACCATGCAGGCACATCATTCTTGATCATTTCCTCTTTGAACTCATCTGACAGCCCTTTCCCTTTTCGGACAGATTCCATGATTTTAAATGCCATTGAAGGGTCCAGCCCTTTATAGATAAGATACACCATAATATCATCACGACACCCGATAACCTCACTAAGCGTGCAAGTTTTATTATGGATAAGCTCTTGGGCATTCCCGAGCCAAACGTCCGTACCATGGGATAGTCCGGAAATCTGTACAAGTTCTGAGAAAGTGGAAGGTTTCGTATCCTCTAACATCTGACGGACAAAACGGGTTCCAAACTCCGGAATACCAAGTGTTCCGGTTTTACACATGATTTGCTCTTCTGTTACCCCAAGAGAGTCCGTCCCGCTGAATATTTTCATTACATACGGATCATCTGTCGGGATGGTTTTAGGGTCAATGCCACTAAGATCCTGAAGCATTCTAATAACGGTCGGATCATCATGTCCCAGGATATCCAGCTTAAGCAGGTTATCATGTATGGAGTGGAAATCAAAATGGGTCGTTTTCCACTCTGAATTCTGGTCATCTGCTGGATACTGGATAGGAGAAAAATCAAATATATCCATATAATCTGGTACTACGATAATTCCCCCGGGATGCTGACCCGTCGACCTTCTAACACCTGTACAACCGGAAGACAGCCTGTCTACTTCTGCGCCACGGAGGATAAGGTTGCGGTCATTGGCATACCCCTTCACATAACCGTAGGCGGTTTTATCAGCAACCGTACCTATTGTACCTGCACGGAAAACATATTCCTCACCGAACAGAACCTTTGTGTAGTTATGGGCTCTCGGCTGATACTCCCCAGAGAAGTTCAAATCGATATCGGGCACCTTGTCCCCTTTGAAACCAAGGAAGGTTTCAAACGGAATGTCATGCCCATCCTTTGTAAATGCTTCTCCACAATTCGGGCAGTCTTTATCTGGCAAGTCAAATCCGGAACCAACCGATCCATCATCGAAGAATTCGGAAAGTTTACATGATGGACAAACATAATGCGGAGGCAGTGGATTAACCTCTGTAATTTCCGTCATGGTTGCAACAAAAGAGGAACCGACAGATCCACGTGAACCAACCAGATATCCATCATCTAGTGATTTCTTAACAAGCTTCTGGGAGATCAGATAAATTACGGCAAATCCATGGCCGATAATGCTCTTCAATTCTTTTTCAATTCGCTTTTCCACAATCTCGGGAAGATCTTCCCCATATATGCTCCTCGCTCTTGAATAGCTCATCTCTCTGATCTCTTCATCAGCACCCTCGATTTTCGGGGTATAAAGGTCGTCTTTGATCGGTTTGATTTCCTCTATCATCCCTGCAATCTTTTGCGTGTTGGTGACTACAATCTCTTTCGCCTTTTCTTCACCCAGAAATGAAAAGGCTGCAAGCATTTCATCCGTCGTTTTAAAGTGGACATCTGGAAGCTGATGCCTGTTTAACGGATTAGCCCCTGATTGAGAACGTACAAGGATTTCACGATGGATTTTATCCGTTTCTTTTAAGTAATGGACATTTCCTGTCGCAACTACTGGTTTCTCCAGCTTTTCACCAAGTTTGACGATATTGGTGATAATTTCTTTAAGGGCTTTTTCATCTCTCACAAGTTCGAGCTCTAACAAGTGGGCATAATTGCTTGGTGGTTGAACTTCGATATAATCATAGAATTCAGCGATGCCTTCCACTTCATCCGGTGATTTCTGCATCATGCCTTCAAAAACCTCACCCTTATCGCAAGCCGTGCCGACAATGATTCCTTCTCGCAGCTTCTGTAGCTGAGATCGCGGAATCCTTGGAACGCGGAAAAAGTAGTTCATGTGCGAGATAGAGACGATTTTAAAAATGTTTTTCAAACCAATATCATTTATTGCAAGCAATGTCACATGTGATGGCCTTGCTCGTTTGTAGGAATCCGTCGTACCGGAATGGTCATTCAGTTCATCATGATAGGTAATTCCTTTTTCAAAAGCATCTTTTAGCATTTTTACCAAAAGATATCCTGTTGCCTCCGCATCATAGATTGCCCGGTGATGCTGGGTCAATTCAATATCAAACTTTTTACAGAGGGTGTTTAGCCGGTGATTTTTCAAGGATGGAAAGAGCAGGCGCCCCAATTCCAGCGTATCAATGACAGGATTTTTGGCTTTGCCAAGGCCTATCCGTTGGAATCCGATGTTTAAAAAGCCCATATCAAAGCTTGCATTATGCGCCACGAGAATATCATCTTGCATCCACTCGGAAAAATCTTTTAAGACATCTCCCACTTCCGGCGCATTCCTTACCATATCATCGGTAATGCCTGTTAGATTGATGGTGGTAGCTGAAAGGGCATGATGCGGGTTTGCAAAAGATTCAAACCTGTCGACAATTTCTCCGCCTTTCACCTTCACCGCCGCAAGCTCGATAATCGTATCGTACATGGCGGATAAACCTGTTGTTTCTACGTCAAAAACAACATAGGTCTCCTCTGCTAGATTACGATGAGCGGGATTGTAGGCAATTGGCACACCATCATCCACCAGATTAGCTTCTAACCCATATAGTATTTTCACACCGTTCTTCTTACCTGCCGCATATGCTTCGGGATATGCTTGTGCAACGGCATGGTCCGTCACGGCGATGGCTTCATGGCCCCATTTTTTTGCTTGTGCCACCAAGTTGGAAATGGAACTTACAGCATCCATGGTGCTCATCGGGGTGTGCAAATGCAGCTCGACCCTTTTTTCCCCCTCTGGTGCTGTGTCCACTATTTCCTTTCCTTTGAACTCATTTATGTCATTGGCCATCATGACAAGATCACGGACGAACGTATCGTTCTGGATGCTTCCCCTAACCTTTAGCCACATTCCTTTTTTGACTGCTTGTAAAAGGGGCACATCCTCCTTGTCCCTCGAGAACATTTTCACCATGATGGAATTTGTATAGTCGGTAATCTTGAAGGTTAACAAAGTTCTGCCACTACGCAGTTCTTTCGTTTCTGCATCAAAAACGTATCCTTGTACCGCTACACGTCTTTCTTCCTCCACAATCTCCGCCAACGTCTTAATTTCAGCGTCGTCCTTAATTGTATAGCCGATCATTACCGGTCCGCTGACTGCATTGTCATCCTTAGAAGCATCCTTTTTCTGCATTTCTGTAACTGCAGCCAAAGCCTTCTGTTTATCCTCTTGTTGCTTTTGCTCCACAAACTGCTGATACTCCTCCTCTGAATGTGAAAGGCTTGTATCAAGTATGAATGTTGGGAAACCAAATCCTTCATAGGTGGAACAGATCGTAGTACTGAGCTTTTTTTTCACCGCGATTGCTTCGGCTTCATTTCTGGCTTTTAGCAAAAGCTTGTTTCCTTGCAAAGTGGGAACTTGTCCATTTAAAAGCATCAATAAAGGCGGGGAGCATGCTTGCAGCTCTTTTAGACAGATTGGCCAATAATCCGCGATATAGGTGTTTTCAAATGAACGGTCCTGTACCGACAATGAAAAGGACACATTTGCAATATGTGCAAAACTTTTTGTCAGTTTCTCATAAAAAAGGTCATATACTTTCGCTGGCAGTATTCTTTCCAATACAAAGTGGAAGTGCCATCTTTTAGTGGTCTTTTCTACGGTCAGTTTTTCAATTCCAGCCTCTGCAAAGTAAGGAAAAATATCATCACTTGTCAATTCTAGCTGCTGGAGTAGTAAACGGAATCTATCTTTTTTCTCTTGAGACATCTGGTCAAGCAAAGTTCGGTCCCCTTTCCCTTGCATAGTTGAACTTATATGGTCGGTTTTTTTTCTTTATCGACATAATGGAAGGTACCGCCAGATGGGGGTACCTTCGTTTATTATTCAATTCTATTGTACTACAGATTAACGGAGCTTTTGTAATAATTCTTCCACAGTTAATTCTTCCTTGTCTCCTGTTTTTCTCCATTTCACCTCAACCACTTTTTCATCGGCTCTTTTGCCTACCGTTACTCGAACAGGCAACCCGATTAAGTCGGAGTCGGTGAATTTCACACCAGGGCGTTCTTGGCGATCGTCCATCAGAACAGAAACCCCTACATTTCTTAATTCTGTATAGATTTCTTCTGCCAAAGAAGCTTGAGCTTCATTTTTCATATTTACAGGAATCACATGAACTTCAAAAGGTGTAACTGCTTGTGGCCATATGATTCCATTCTCATCGTGATACTGCTCCACGATGGCTGCGAGGACACGGGAAACCCCAATGCCATAACAACCCATGATCATTGGCTGGTTTCTGCCATTCTCGTCTAGGAAGTTCGCTCCCATCGCTTCACTGTAGCGAGTACCAAGCTTGAAAATATGCCCTACTTCTATCCCTTTCGCAAACTGGATGACGCCATGTCCATCAGGTGAGATGTCTCCTTCCTCGATAAAACGAAGATCTGCATACTGAGCAACTTCAAAATCCTTAGAAGGATTCACGTTTTTATAGTGGACTCCTTCTTCGTTGGCACCTGTTACGGCATTGACCAAATATTCCACAGCCGTATCAGCAACGATTTCCACAGATTCCGGTACATCGATAGGTCCCAAGGAACCAACCGAACAGCCCATCACCTTTTGCACTTCATCAGCTGTAGCTGTTTCAACAACGGATGCCTGGTAAAGGTTTTTCACTTTTACATCATTAATTTCATGGTCACCTCTTGCCAACACCAATACGTATTTCTCATCCACTTTGAAGACAATGGATTTGATCAGCTCTGATTTCTTCATTTGCAAAAAGCTTGCCACTTCTTCTATTGTTTTTTGTCCTGGAGTGCTTACCTTTTCCTTGTCCAAAGGAGCGTCCGATTTCTTTTCGTAGTTGGCGACAACCGGAGCCATCTCGATATTCGCTGCAAAAGAGGACTCATTGGAGTAGGCAATGGTGTCTTCTCCGATATCAGAAAGAACCATGAACTCATGTGTATCTTTTCCACCCATCGCTCCGGAATCAGCGATGACTGCACGGAAATTCAGGCCGAGTCTTGTGAAGATATTGGAATAAGCGGTAAACATCTTTTCGTAAGTATCATCCAAGGATTCTGCATTTGCGTGAAAAGAATAGGCATCTTTCATGAGGAATTCTCGCCCTCTTAAAAGTCCAAAACGTGGGCGTTTCTCGTCACGGAATTTGGTTTGGATTTGATAAAGCGATAAAGGAAGCTTTTTATAGGATTTCACTTCGTCCCTAACTAGCGTTGTGATCACTTCCTCGTGCGTGGCACCTAGAGCGAATTCTCGATTGTGCCGGTCATTCAGCCTCATCAATTCCGGACCATAAGAATACCATCTACCGGATTCCTGCCATAGTTCCGCAGCTTGCATCGCCGGCATAAGCAGTTCCACTGCCCCAGCGTTCTCCATTTCTTCCCTTACGATATCTTCCACTTTCTTTAGCACCTTTTTCCCAAGTGGAAGAAAGCTATAAATACCGCTCGTGTTTTGGCGGATATATCCTGCTCTAAGCAGTAGTTGATGACTTTTAACCTCAGCGTCTGATGGTACTTCTCTTAGTGTTGGAATAAGCATATTGCTTTGTTTCATTTACTACACCCCATAACCGTTTCTTATAGTTTTTATGTATTTTGGAATATTCCCCTGTGGACTGAAGAGCAAGGTGAGAGACTCCTACGGGAGGTAGCGGTAGGTTGAGACCCCCAAGCGTTGTGAGGAGGCTCAACCACCGCCCCGTGGAAAGCGAACACCTGGAACGGAAGTCAACAGGGAGGTGAATGTAATACTATAGATACATTATTTTTACTGCATTAAAATGATAGAAAAAACTTGCACCACATTTCATGATGCAAGTCCATGTGCTTATGTTTCTATTTTACAGGAAGAATTTCTGAATGTCATTCCAAGTTACAACTAGCATTAATAGCATAAGTAAAGCAAACCCGATAAAGTGCACAAGCCCTTCCTTATGGCGGTCGACCGGTTTTCCTCTGACTGCTTCTGCAGCGAAGAACATAAGCCTTCCACCATCTAATGCCGGGATTGGCAGAAGATTGATGATTCCTAGATTGATGCTAAGGACGGCAGCCCATCTCATCAATAGGAACACACCGGATTCGGCAACCACTTCAGTCGATTTATAGATTCCGACAGGACCAGATAACATGTCTAATGAGAACTGTCCAGTAATCAATTTCCCTAACCCAATCACAATCTCTTTCGACCAGTTATAGGTTTCTGAAGCAGCCTTAGGGAATGACCCCCAGAAAGATTTCTCCATTGGCATGTAGACCCCGATGATTCCGCGGGTTTCTCCTTCAATGGTCTCAGCTTTCGGTGTAATCGGTATGTTTACAGATTGGCCGTTTCTTTCCACCATGAACTGAAGTTCCTCACCTGGATTGACCTGAATGATTTTCACCACTTCTTCCCAGGTTGATACTCCTGTGTCATCGATTGCCACAACTTTATCCCCTTGTTGTAGTCCAGCTGCCTGTGCAGCTCCATCAGGCGTTAATTCCCCAATAACGGATTCATTTACTGGATAGCCTTGCACCATACCCAGGAATGTGAAAATGAGGAAGGCTAAAATGAAGTTCATCATTGGTCCAGCAAAGATAGCCATTGTACGTTGACCAAGTGTCTTGGAACCGAATTGTCTGTTGTATGGAGCGTTCTGGATTTCCTGGCCATCCATGACAAAGTAGGATTCCTCACTAACTTTGTATTCTTTCAAAATTTCTTCTTCATTCAACTCATATCCTCTAATAACAAGTTCCTTTTCAAGGTCTGCATGCTCGACCTCGATGACTTTTGCATCCGGGTGCTTGTCTTTGTTGTTGACAACCACTTTGTTGACTTCCCCTTTGGCATTGAACAAAAGCCCAATGTGATAACCTGGTTTGATTTCAATTGTTTCCGGATCTTCACCAGCCATCCTCACAAAACCGCCAATTGGAAGCAGCCTTATCGTATAAACTGTTTCATTTTTCTTGAAGGAAAAAACCTTCGGACCAAAACCGATAGCAAATTCCCTGCAAAGTATGCCGGCCCTTTTGGCAAATACAAGATGCCCTAGTTCGTGAACAAACACGAGCACCCCAAAAATGATGATAAAAGCGATAACAGTATTCACTAGATTTCCACCTCTAATCTATTAGTGAACGAACATATTGCCGTGTTTCCAAGTCTACTTCTTTAATGGTTTCCAAATCTGGGTTCATTTGAAGCGAATGTTTTGACATGGCATTTTCAATAAATGTTTCTATGGTCAAAAAGTCGATTTTTCCGTTTAGGAAAGCATCAACCGCAACTTCATTTGCTGCATTCAATACAGTAGTCATGGTACCGCCTGCTTTACCTGCCTCAAAGGCATATTCTAGACACCGGAAACGGTCAAAGTCCATCTTTTCGAAATGCAATTTGCCCACCTCCAAAAAGTTCAGCCGTTTCCCAGTAGGATGTGGCAACCTGTCTGGATACGTCAATGCATATTGGATGGGAACCCTCATATCCGGTGTTCCCAACTGTGCAATGATACTCGTATCATGAAATTCCACCATGGAATGGATGACACTTTCCCTATGGAGAACCACTTGGATATCATTATAAGGGATATCAAATAGCCAATGGGCTTCTATTACCTCCAACCCCTTATTCATCATCGTGGCTGAGTCGATCGTAATTTTTGCTCCCATGGACCAGTTCGGGTGATTGAGGGCATCTTCCCTTGTTACCCCCTTCAATTGTTCCTTTGTCCGGTCGCGAAAGCTTCCGCCTGACGCTGTCAAAATGAGACTTTCGATATTCTTTTCCTGCTCTCCTTGCAGGCATTGATAAATGGCTGAATGTTCACTATCGACCGGTAAGATTGGTACATGATGCTTCCTCGCAGCTGCCATTACAATATGGCCTGCAGTAACAAGGGTCTCCTTGTTGGCAAGGGCAATTACCTTTTTACTTTCGATGGCATGTAATGTAGGAACAAGTCCAACGCTTCCCATCACGGCATTCACCAAAACATCTACCTCTTTTAGGGTCGCCACTTCGACCAGCCCTTCTTCTCCATAAACAAAACGGGTTTGTGTGGAAGCGAATTGCCGTTTTAACGTTTCGCAATCCACCTTCGTTTGGACGGAGACGAGAACAGGAGAAAATTCCTTGATTAATTCTTGTGCCACTTTAATATTGCCGCCTACACTGAAGGCCAGTAACTGAAATTGATCGTTATGCTGTCTTATTACATCTATTGTTTGTATCCCTATTGAGCCTGATGCTCCCAATAAACTGATTTTCCTCACCAACACTCACCTCTCCAAACAAGAACCTTCTTCTACCAAATGTGTCAGAAAAGAAAGATATGTATAAAATGTAAAAGCGGTAATACGAAAAGAAGGCTGTCAAAGCGATCCAAGATACCACCGTGCCCAGGTAGAATGGAACCTGAGTCCTTAATTTTGTAATGCCTTTTTAAAGCAGACTCTACCAAATCGCCAATTTGTCCAAAAACGGAAAGCAGGCATGCAATCAAGATGGTAATGAGCATGGAATGTTCGAATCCGACGATTAATTGAAAAGCAATTGCCACAATAACCGCACATATTACCCCGCCAAGAGAACCCTCCACCGTCTTATTGGGACTGATATCAGGCCACAATTTTGTTTTCCCCATTGACTTACCAATGAAATATGCCCCTGAGTCGGTTGTCCAAATTACGAATAAGGCAAAAAACACATAAGAAAGAGCAAGTTCCCTGATTTCTATGAAATAGTAGAATCCTAACCCTACATATAATGTTGAAATTAGCAAAAAGCCAACATCATCAAAGGTGAATTTATTCTTAGAAAGAACCGTATAGGAAAGTAATAACAGCAAAATAAGAAGCAAAAATTCCATTTTAGTTAAAACCAATCCTGATACCATTTCCGAAGGGATCAATAGAAACCATAATAGTAGCAAGGAAAGTACACCTGGTACACTTGCTATAGACATCTGCTTCATTCTCATTGCTTCAAATAGACCGACAGATGCCAAAATATAGATGAGAATGACAAAAGGGAAATTCCCATAGATAACGATTGGTAAAAAGACCGCTGCTGCAATGGCAGCTGTAATGATTCTTTGTTTCATTGTATGTCCAACACCTTCTTATATACCACCAAATCTTCGCCCGCGCATTTGAAAACTGTTAATTGCCTCATATAAGTGGTTTTCATCAAAATCAGGCCATAGTACGTCTGTAAAATAAAATTCAGCATATGCCAATTGCCATAGCATGAAATTGCTTAATCGTATTTCCCCACTTGTACGTATGAGAAGATCTGGATCTGGTAATAAATTGCTGAAAAGATATTCGGAAAACATCTCTTCTGTTAATTGATCGGTTGATAGCTCGTTATCTTTGATAGCAGCAGCTACATCTTTGACGGCACGTAGGATCTCGTCACGCCCCCCATAATTTAATGCAAAGTTGAGAATAAGTCCAGTATTATCCTTTGTCTTCTCGATTGCATTTTCAACCGCACGCAGTGTGTGTTCGGGTAGGTCGGATTTGTTCCCCATAAGCCTGACTTGCACATTTTCCTCCATTAGTTCTGGTAGAAATGTCCCTAAGAACTCTTCTGGCAGTTTCATAAGAAAATCCACTTCAAGCTTGGGTCTTTTCCAGTTTTCCGTAGAGAAAGCATACATAGTCAGAACTTTTACACCTAGGCCATTTGCCGCCTTAGTGATTTTCCTTACGGTTTTCATTCCTTCATGATGTCCGGCTACTCTCGGGAGTGCACGCTTTTTTGCCCATCTCCCGTTTCCATCCATGATAACGGCTATATGTTCCGGAATGGGGTGCTTCTCGATTTCTTCTTTCAAGCTAAGCGATTTAGAGGTTTCTTTGCCTCTCCACTCTTGTATTTTCTTCAGCATAAAAATCCTCCATTAAAAATAAACAGATGTACCAAAAAGGCTTCAGTCCATTTATAGTAACAGTATTAACAAAAAAACCCCCTGTAAACATTAGAGGGTCTTTCCATCTTTCTATTTTACATGTAAATCGCTTATACTTCCATGATTTCTTTTTCTTTTTCTTTTGTAACGGAATCAACCTTAGCGATAAACGCATCTGTCTGCTTCTGGATGTCATCCGTATAGCCGCGTAATTCGTCTTCTGTGATCTCACCGTTCTTTTCAAGTTTCTTCAGATCATCATTTCCATCACGACGAATATTGCGGATTCCCACTTTAGCTTCTTCGGATATTTTCTTGATCTGTTTAACTAGTTCCTTACGTCTTTCTTCAGTCAAAGCAGGAATGGAAATACGGATCACTGAACCATCATTGGATGGATTTAATCCTAGGTCTGCTTTGATGATTGCTTTTTCGATATCCCCCAATGAAGATTTATCATAAGGTTGAACCACTAGAAGTCTTGCTTCGGGTACATTCATAGAAGCCAATTGATTAACTGGAGTTGGAGCACCATAATAATCGACTGTTACTTTGTCCAATAATGCAGCACTAGCACGCCCTGCACGGATTGTCGCTAATTCTCTGGAATAAGCTTGTACCGCTTTTTCCATTCTGTCTTTCGTTTGAGCAATAACTTGAGTTGCCATAATTATTTCCCCCTCACAATCGTTCCGATATTTTCACCTAATACTACTCGTTTGATATTTCCTTCTTCCATGATGGAGAAAACGATGATTGGTATATCGTTGTCCATACATAAGGAAGATGCAGTGGAGTCCATCACAGCCAGTCCTTCACGTAAAACATCTAGATAAGATAAAGTATCATACTTTGTCGCTGTTGCGTCAATGGAAGGATCTGCGCTGTACACTCCATCCACATTGTTCTTTGCCATAAGAATAACATCCGCTTCGATTTCAGCTGCACGTAATGCTGCAGTTGTGTCTGTGGAGAAGTAAGGATTCCCTGTACCTGCTGCAAAGATGACCACGCGCTTCTTTTCCAAGTGGCGAATCGCCTTTCTTCTTATGTAAGGTTCTGCAACCTGGCGCATTTCAATGGAAGTCTGTACGCGAGTCTGAACACCAGAGTTTTCCAGGCTGTCTTGAAGTGCCAAGGAATTCATGACTGTTGCAAGCATGCCCATGTAGTCTGCTGACGCACGGTCCATGCCCATTTCACTGCCCACTTTTCCTCTCCAGATGTTACCTCCACCTACAACAACCGCTACTTCTACACCAAGTTCGGTTAGTTCTTTTACTTGTTGAGACACGGATTTAATGACGGTTGGATTGATGCCGAAGCCTTGTTCACCGGCAAGAGCTTCTCCGCTTAGTTTTAGTACGATACGTTGATATTTAGCTTGAGCCATATTAACCTCCATTAATAAAAGGGTTTGTTTACGAATCTGTTAAACTCCGCTGTTGATTTCCCCAAATGGCTTCGCTTTCCGCGGGGCGACAATCAACAGCTAGGTTCTTTCTCTAGGACTAATACTTACACTTAAACAGAATCATTATAAAATATTTTTCCTAAAAAGAGGAACACATATTGTGTTCCCCTCTTATATATGTTGTTCCTCTTATTTTTTAACTTGGCTCATTACTTCTTCAGCAAAGTTGTCTTGACGTTTTTCGATTCCTTCTCCAACTTCGTAACGGATGAAGGATTTTACAGTAGCGCCTTTGCTTTCTACGAATTGACGCACTTTCATGTCAGGGTTCTTAACGAAAGTTTGATCTAGTAGGCAGATATCTTCGAAGTATTTTCCAAGACGCCCTTCAACCATTTTAGCTACGATGTTTTCAGGCTTACCTTCGTTTAGAGCTTGTTCAGTTAATACTTTGCGCTCGCGGTCAGCTTCTTCTTGGGAAACTTCGTCACGAGAGATGTATTTAGGGTTGATGGCAGCGATGTGCATAGCAACGTCTTTTGCTGCAGCTTCATCAGTAGTGCCTTCAAGAAGAGTTAATACACCGATGCGTCCGCCCATGTGCAAGTATGCACCGAATGCGTCTGCGTCAGTTTTTGTTACGATAGTGTAGCGACGAAGAGTCAATTTCTCACCAATTTTAGCGATTGCAGAGTTGATGTGTTCAGAAACTGCAACACCGTTGTCCATTTTTGCTTCAAGAGCTACTTCTACAGACTCCGGCTTGTTGGAGATAAGGAATTCTCCTAATTCATTTACAAGGGTTTTGAAACCTTCGTTTTTCGCAACAAAGTCAGTCTCGGAGTTCACTTCAAGGATAACCGCTTCGTTTCCTTTAGTTACGATGGCAGTTAGACCTTCAGCAGCGATACGATCTGTTTTCTTTGCAGCTTTAGCAATACCTTTCTCACGCAAGAAATCGATTGCTTTTTCCATGTCTCCGTTTGTTTCCGTTAACGCTTTTTTGCAATCCATCATGCCAGCGCCAGTTTTTTCACGTAATTCTTTTACCATTTGAGCAGTAACAGCCATTGTTCATTTCCTCCTTAGGATATGTAAATAGTTTTATAACGAATGTCATATTTTCCAAAAAAAAGTGATAAAAGGCTTTCCCCTCTTATCACCTTTTTTCTTAAATCAAATTATGCAGTAGTTGTAGCTGTCTCTTCGCCTTGTTTAGCTTCCAAGATAGCGTCTGCCATTTTACCAGTTAATAGTTTAACCGCGCGAATAGCATCGTCGTTTGCAGGAATTACAACATCGATCTCGTCTGGATCACAGTTAGTGTCAACGATACCAACGATAGGGATGTTTAATTTTCTTGCTTCCGCAACAGCGATACGCTCTTTGCGTGGGTCGATGATGAACAATGCATCAGGAAGACCTTTCATGTCCTTGATACCGCCTAAGAATTTCTCAAGACGCTCAAGCTCTTTCTTCAACATTACAACTTCTTTCTTAGGAAGTACTTCGAAAGTACCGTCTTCTTGCATTTTTTCAATTGCTTTAAGACGGGAGATACGCTTTTGGATTGTTTCAAAGTTAGTTAATGTTCCACCTAACCAACGTTGGTTAACATAGTACATTCCAGAACGTTCTGCTTCTTCCTTCACAGAATCTTGAGCTTGCTTTTTAGTACCAACGAATAATACTGTTCCGCCGTTACCTGCAAGTTCTTTAACGAAGTTGTAAGCTTCTTCAACCTTTTTAACAGTCTTTTGAAGGTCGATGATGTAGATGCCGTTACGCTCAGTGAAGATGTATCTCTTCATTTTTGGGTTCCAGCGACGAGTTTGGTGACCGAAGTGTACACCAGCTTCTAATAGTTGCTTCATAGAAATTACTGACATGTTATATTCCTCCTAATGGTTTTTTTTCCTCCGTCAACGTCATTTCCAAGCAAAACTGACGAATCAGCACCAATGCTTAGATCGGCAAACGTGTGAATTTATAACACCGAAAATAAATATATCACAATCACTTTTTACAATCAAGTTTTAAATAGATTTCATTGTCGAAATTTAAGCAGTAATTCTATTTCCGTCTTCCCCTTGTTAAGCTTTCTAGCAATTTCTTCAGATGTTTTCCCCTCATTACGCAGATGCAGCACCTGATCTTTTATATTCCAATCTTCAAAAGCCTTCTGTTCGAGTTGTGGTTCTTCGTATATCTCCTGGCTTTCTTGTGCAAGTAGTTCCTTAACATCCGTAGGAGATAGGTTGTCTTCTCGTTCATCAAATCTTTCCATCTTGTTGTCTTCTGTCTCAGTGGAATTTTCATTCAGCCTTCTCAGGAAAGTAGTGTTCTCTTCTTTCATTTCCAGTACATAACTGCTTATAGTATCTTCGGCTTCCTGAAGCAGACGTCGATATTCCTGTTCAAGCTGTTGTATGGTGGAAAATTTAATGTAAAGCAAGATAATAAAAAAAATCGCAAGAAGTATTAATGCGAAATTTACGATGGTGAAGATTATTAACATGTTCTCACAGTCCTTTTTTACAATTACTCTTTGTTATTGTTTCGTATTTTCGATGTCACCGTTAAATGTAATACTGTCGTGCTCTTTTCCCAGTTGTACTAAAAAGGCCGCCTGCATATTTTAGGGTATGTAAGCAGTAAAGAGTCCTATTGCCGACTTATTCTGTAAAAAGTCCTATTGCCGACTTTTTCTTGGTGAATAGCAACAATCTTTTAGTAAAGAGCTTTTACAATTGCCGGCTGAATGATTAAAATAACAGCCGGCTACATGTCCAGTTTACCATACAGGATCTAGTTGCTTCCTTAATTTAACGATTGCTTTGGAATGTATCTGGGAGATACGGGATGTGGTAAGTCCCAGTACTTGTCCAATTTCTGTAAGTGTCAGTTCTTCTTTATAAAACAAGCTGATTACAATTTGCTCATTCTCTGTCAAACTTTCAATATGACGGATGAGTTGCTGTATGGCTTCGGACTTGATGAGTTCCTCCTCAGGAGAGATGGTCTTATCGTCCTTGAGGACATATGCGCCTTGGGACACTTCATCGTTCTCCTTCGGCATTTCGTCCATGGAGAGGATGTTGGAGTAGAATACCTCATGCAGGACGGTTGCCACTTCTTCTTCTGGCATACCGAGATGCAATGCCACTTCTTCCAAGGTCGCATTCCTCATCAGGCTTTGTTCAAGCTTCTCCAAAGTGGACTCAATTCGTTTTGCCTTCTCCCTTACACTCCTTGGCAGCCAATCCTCTTTTCTTAATCCATCTATAATAGAACCTCTGATCCTAAAAGAAGCATATGTATCAAATTTCAGGTCCCGCGAAGGGTCAAATTTTTCGATAGCATCAAACAAGCCCATGAAAGCCAAGCTTTTCAATTCTTCCCTTTTCACACTTTTGGGAAGGCCAGTTGAAATCCGCTGCACATGGTAATGGACAAGAGGCATATATTTTTTTACAAGAAAATCTCCAGCGTCGGGATCTTTTTTGGTTTTCCACAGATTCCAGTAAGTGGAATCGTTCGTTGAAGTTGAAGTAGTCATGGCTTTCCTCCTAATATAATCCTAGGCTCTTTTCTCAAAGATTGTTGCTATTAACTAGTAAAAAGTCGGTAATTGGACTTTTACTGCGTACTTACTCTAAAAATTGCAGTAGTAAATTTATTACCGCAGGAAAAGAGTACGACAATAAGGAATATAACGGTTGGTTTTAAAAGTACGTAAAAGCAACAAAGTTTTCGAAAAGTGCCTAATCCTAAGACCGAAAGCATTAGATGTAACGAATACCTTTATTTACTGTTTTTATCATCAATTTCCCATTTTCAGGATTAAACTCTATGGTCCTTCCGTTGTTTCCTCCACAATCTTCACTGAGAAGTGGAATATGCAAGGCTGCCAATTTCCCTTTTACCGCTTCCACATTTCTCGGTCCGATCCTCATCATCTCACTGGTTGGGCTATTGAATTGAAACATCTGTGCCCCACCTGCAATCTTGGCCTTCATGCTATAAGGCTTCAACCCCTTTAGAAGGAGTGAGTCCACTAGATGTACGATTCCCGTATCTGCATATTTGTTCACATTGATAGCTGTCAGCCGGGACAAGCTTGAATCAGGCAGCATCACATGGACCATTCCGGCAGTTTTAGAGGTGGGATCAAAAATAACAACCCCAACACAGGAGCCAAGACCTGATGTACGAATAAGTTGCGGAGCCTTGACTATACCCATTTCTGCAATACCTACTTTAACGACAGTTGCAAGCTCTAGCATTATTTCTCACCCAAAGCTGCCAGGATTTTCTCGAACGAATCAGGATAGGGGATAAGGAAAAAATGGCCTTTTGTCTTTTGAACCAGATTATCCGTCGTTTCCGTCAATTCTGTATCGATGAAAATAGAATGGTCACTGAAATGGGATATTTCCAAGAGACCTGTGACAACAATAGCCCCTACCATGTCAATGGTTACCTGTGGCACTGAAGGAGTCACCACTAACCCTATGCATTCTGATAACGCAGTCAAATAATGTGCGGATATGATATTTCCAACCTCTTGAAGAGCGGATAGGCCAAGTTCATGGGATGGAAGGTTCTGCTCGGTTAACTGATTATCTTGTATGAGTTGCTTGACAAGCTTAGTGGCATCGTCAATGGAAAGGACAAAGAATAGACTTCCCGACAACTCTCCTTCCATTCGCAAGAATACAGCTGCAACAGGTCTGTCGGAGCCCCCCATGAGGTCCATCATTTCGTTGAACGAGACTATTCGCGCGAGTGGAACATTCATATTTATCTCTTTATCTAGCAGCTGGGACAAGGCGGTCGCAGCATTCCCAGCCCCTATGTTTCCCAATTCTTTAAGGAGATCCAATTCATTCAGTTTCTCTATATTATTCATTATTCCTCCCTCATCCCTTGAGCTGTTCCAGTTGGAGGACTTCATCTAAATCTAGACATACGAAAAGTCTTTTATCGATTTTCACAACACCTTTTACATATTTGTTCTCCACAGAGCCAACAACATCCGGTGCAGGCTCTATTGTATCTTCCGTTATATCAATGACGTCATTTGCTGCATCCACAATAAATCCAACCTCCATATCCTCAATAACGGTAATGATGATCCGGGATGATTCCGAAGGGGAAGTTATCTCTAAATCAAAGCGGGAACGCAGATCTACGATGGGAATGATGACTCCTCTAAGATTGATAACCCCTTTAATATATGGAGCGACATTGGGTACACGCGTTATTGGCATCAACTTTTCAATGGAACGTACTTGCTGTACAGGGATGGCATATTCCTCTCCCTTTAGCTCGAAAACGATAAGCTTCATCTTCTGTAAGGTTTCCTGCATCTTCTTTGCCTCCTATCTTCTAGCTTATTTAATCAACGCGTTACAATCTACAATAAGTGCTACTTGGCCATCCCCTAGGATGGTCGCCCCGCTAATCGCAAATGTGGAGTTCAGATATTGCCCTAATGCCTTTAGGACCACTTCCTGCTGACCGATAAATGAATCTACTACCAATGCTGCTATCCGTTCCCCTTTTTTCACTAGAACAAGAGAATATAGTTCCGGTCGATTGTCTTCTTTTCTATCTTTTTCCACCTGGAAAACTTTATCTAAATGAATTACCGGTACAATTTTGCCTCTAAAATCAATTACTTCCTGATTGTGAGCTGTCAAGATTTCTTCTTTTTTTATAATGGCCGTCTCAATGATGGAAGATAGCGGAATCGCATATTTTTCGTTTTCAATCTCTGTCAATAAAACAGAGATGATGGAAAGGGTTAATGGCAGCTGAATGGAAAAAGTCGTTCCTTTTCCTTCTGCCGAATCAATCGTGATTCTTCCTCCAAGTGATTCGATCGTGTTCTTCACTACATCCAAGCCAACTCCTCGACCTGATATGTCGGAAATGACTTCCGCAGTGGAGAAACCTGACGATAGGATCAATTGATAGACTTCCTGGTCACTCAGCCTTTCTGCATCCTGTTCAGCAATGACCCCTTTACTTATTGCTTTGTTAAGTACTTTCACTCTCGAAATACCTGCACCATTATCGATGATTTCAATCAAAACATGATTTCCACTATGGTAGGCTTTTAGGGTGATTTTTCCTTCCTCAGACTTCCCCTTTGCATTTCGCACTTCCGGAGTTTCAATGCCATGGTCGATCGCGTTACGTAAAAGGTGGACCAATGGATCCCCAATTTCATCCATCACTGTCCTATCAAGCTCGGTTTCCGCGCCTATAATATCGATATCCACTTTTTTGCCTAAGTCTCTCGCTAATTGCCTTACCATTCTAGGGAATCTGTTAAAGACTGTTTCAATAGGAACCATACGCATGTTCAAGATGATATTCTGAAGGTCATTGGAAATCCGCGACATTCTTTCAACCGTTTCAGTTAATTCTGATTCATTAAGTTCCTTGGAGATCTGCTCTAGTCTACCTCTGTCGATAACCAGTTCTTCAAATAGATTCATCAAGCCATCCAAACGATCGATGCTTACTCTGATGGTTTTATTGGATAAAGCATTCCCTTTGGACGGGGTTGCCTTTTCTTCAGGCTTCTTTATAAGGACGGCTGCTGAAGCTGCTTCTTCCTGGGCCGATATAGCCTCTTGGATGGCTGTCTCTGTCTGACTTTCCATTTCTGTCGTTGAGAGCGATTTAGTATCCAGCTTGATAACTTTCACATGATCAAGTTCTGAAACCTTCATGATTTTTGCTTCTATGCTACTTGCCTCTTCTTTTGCGACCATCGTAATCTGGAAGCTGTGATCAAATTTCTCCTCTTCCAACATTTCCACGGAAGGGTTGCTTTTTATCACTTCCCCGATTCCTTCCACCACTTCAAACACCATGAATACTCTGGCAGCCTTCAGAAGGCAATCCTGCCTAAGACTGACAGTGACCTCATATGGGAAGTAGCCCAGTTCTTCTGATTGCTGCATGATTGTAAGTTCATAGGAGTCAAAAGAATGATCATTGCTGTCCTTGACCCCTGATGCTTCCAGTGCCAAGTACTCTTCCCCTTTTTCGATTTTAACAAGGAGAGCGACCACATCCTTCACATCTTTTTTTCCGTCCCCTCCTTCTGAAATGGAAATCACCATCTCTTCCAGGTACTCAACAGAGCGGAAAATAACATCTAATAGATTAGCAGTGACAGTCAATTTGCTATTACGAATCATATCGAGCACATTCTCCATTTGATGGGTCAGACTGGCAAGGTCCTCATACCCCATTGTTGCGGACATTCCTTTAAGGGTGTGCGCAGAACGGAAAATCTCATTTACAATTTCAATGTTTTCCGGTTGTTTCTCCAACTCCAATAACCGATTATTGATCGTTTGCAAATGCTCCTTGCTCTCTTCTAGAAAAATATCTAAATATTGGTTTAAGTCCATACCTTGCACCCCTATGAATATATGTATTGTTGAATCCTTTGCGCAACGTCGTCCAAATCGAGGACTTCATCTACAAAACCTGTCTGGATAGCAGCTTTCGGCATTCCGAACACAATGGATGAGCCCTCTGATTCTGCAAGTGCCAATGTACACCCCACATCCTTTTCCTTCATTTGCCTAAGACCAGCTGTTCCATCATTACCCATTCCAGTTAGAATCACCGCAACTTTTTTATGGTTCGCAAGCTTGCTGATGGATGTAAATAATACATCAACAGAAGGGCGATGACCTTTAAGTGGAGCAGAATCAAGAAGTTGGATGACCAAGTTCCCTCTGTGTTTAATTACTTCCATGTGGAAATCTCCTGGTGCAATGTAAGCTGTTCCCGCTTCCACGGTTTGATTATGTATCGCTTCCACCACGGTAATGGCACTCATGGAGTCAAGCCTGTTAGCAAGCGATTTTGTAAAATGCTTCGGCATATGCTGCACAATGAATACAGGAGCAGGAAACGACTTGGGCATCTTTGTCAATATTGCTTGTAAAGCTCTCGGACCACCGGTGGATGTACCAACGCAAACCAAAGAAGGTTCGGTGTTGGCCAATTTTTCCAATAGGTCCATTTTACTATACTTCACCAATTTGGACAGTGCTTTCCCCTCTTTTTTCCTTTCCGGATGTAAAACACGGACATTTGTCTTGGATGCAAGAAGGATTTTCTCGATCAGTTCTTCTTTTACTTTGTGAATGTCCAAGGATATTGAGCCAGAGGGTTTGGCCACAAAGTCCACTGCTCCTTTTTCCATGGCAATAATGGTGTTTAACGATCCTTCTGCAGTGGTACTCGAAAGCATGATAATTGGTACAGGGTAGTCTTGCATTATTTTATCCAAAGCCTGCAAACCGTTCATTCTGGGCATCTCTACATCCAATGTAACGACATCAGGGGAATATTCATGGATCTTCTCCAATGCTTCTATTCCATTTTTCGCAGTTGCCACCACTTCGATCAATGGATGTTTATCCAATAGATCCGATAACAACTTTCTCATGAAGATGGAATCATCTGTTATTAGAACTTTCACTTTTTCCATCGTAAACGTTCTCCTCTCCTAGAAGCTAACGAAACAAGCCACGCAGCTTATACATAAATGTGTAAGTGTTCTTGGTGTCAGAAGAGTTGCCTTCATTCAAATAACGGGTAGCTATTTCCTCAAGCCCTCTGCTTGCCTGGCATGTCGGATATTTGATGACAAAAGGCGCCTGTTCCATGACTGCCTTGGTGACATATTTATCGTCCGGCAAAGATCCTAAGTGGAAAAGGTCCCTTTTCAGAAATTGCTGGGTAACGGACTGAAGCCTGCCGGCAGTCTTATTGGCATGTTTGGTATTTAAAGCTCGATTGATGACCAGTTGAAAAGGGATGTCTTGATTATGGTGGTGGACAAATTTCAGGGCAGAGTAGGCATCTGTCATCGCAGTAGGCTCACATAATGTTACAAGAATGATTTCATTACAAGCTAAGATCAGTTGAAGACTTTCTGTTGTAATGCCCGCTCCCATATCAAAAATAATATAGTCATATCGGAAGGAAAGCTCTTGGAGTTGGGAAAGAAAGTGATTCCGCTTCCGCTCATCGAAATGGAAAATATCATTCAATCCCGATCCCCCTGCAATATAATCAAGGCCTTCCGGTCCATTTTGAATAATTTCATCCATGGATAAACCAGGTTCAAAAAGATGGATGATGCTATGCCTTTGTGTGTTGCCCAATAAAATATCAATGTTGGCCATGCCGATATCCATATCAAATAGAAGGACCTTGTGTCCTTTTTTCTGAAGAGTCAAAGAGAAATTAAGGGAAAAATTAGATTTCCCCACCCCGCCTTTTCCACTCATGACTGCAATCGCCTTTGCTTCATTTTTGATTGTGGAGAGCTTTCTTTCCCTCGATCGGATCACTTGTTCTCTTAATAGACTTGCTTGATCATTCATTATTGATTTCCTCAATAACAGCACTTATCAACTGTTCGCTCGTAAATGGAATAAGATCTTCCGGCACATTTTGTCCGTCTGTCACAAATGCCGTCCCCTTTTTATATGCTCTTGAAAGCCCGTACATAGCACCACAGGAAGTTGTTTCATCTTTTTTTGTGAAAATGAATTGATGAATCCCCACACTCCAGAATTGCTCCGTGATTTGCTTCATATCTTCCACTTTAGATGTAAGTGACAATACAAGATACGTTTTCATTTCCTCTTGGAAGTCCAGTACTTGCTTTAATTCTTCAACATAGGCCCCATTTAAAAAATTTCGACCGGCAGTATCAATAAATATGACATCCAGGTTGGACAGTTTAGATTTAGCCAGTTTAAAATCCTCGGCAGAGTAACAAACTTCTATTGGTGCTTCCAATATATTGGCATACGTTTTCAATTGCTCGATCGCCGCAATCCGGTAGGTATCTGTGGTGATGAAGCCGATTGATTTCCCATGCTTAAGTGCGGCATTCGCTGCAAGCTTTGCCAGAGTTGTCGTTTTCCCCACACCTGTCGGACCGACCAGACAAACAAATTTCTTTTTATATGGGTCTTCCTCGAAGGTGATTCCCTCTAATGAAAAAAGTAGTTCATGTTCCAGAAGTTCGAGCATCGATCGTTTATCAGACGATTTGTGCTTTAGCCAGCTTTGGTAGACTCTTTCCATGATTTCTTCCGCATAGGCAGCTCCAATATCGCTTTGCGCCACCCTTTCTTCCAGCTCATAAAATAAAGGCGGAAGGGACGGGTCCCTATGATGTCCCTTGGTCATGCTTTTCATCATTTTTTTCATATCCATGATATCCTCCAGCAATTGATCCTGAGTTAATGTTGAATGGGTTCTATCATTGCTAATCGGAGATTTTTGATCCGTTTTGAAATGTTGAGATTCATTGTTTCTTATTTTCACAGTTGACTTAGATACATCCTCATCAACAGCCGCGATTACTTCAACACTTTTTTTAGAAAGAAGACCGAAGAATTTAGTAGTCTTGACTGCTTTGGAATTTAGGATGACCGCTTCATCCCCAAGTTCGAGACGAACCAGCTGCATGGCTTCTTGCATATTTTCTGCTTTATATTTTTTCACCTTCATCCTTCCACGTTCACCACCCCTATGCTCTGCACTTCTATACTCGCTTCCAATTCATTGTAGGAAAGAACCGGCAATTGCGGTAAATACCTTTCTAGTAACTGCTTCACATACATCCTCACCGCTGGGGAACATAAAAGAATCGGTGTCTGTTCATATACAGAAAACTGTTCCATTTGTTCTCCCACCTTTTGGACAATTTCCATGGATATGTTCGGATCAAGGGATAGGAAATTCCCATGTTCCGTTTGCTGGATATGATCTGCGATAAGCTTTTCCACTCTTCCTGATAAAGTAACCACTTTAAAGGATTCATTTCCTACCACATACTGATTGGTGATTTGTTTACTTAGAGCCTGCCGCACGTACTCTGTCAACAGATCGGTATCCGCTGACATTTTTCCATAGTCTGCTAATGTCTCAAAGATGATAGGTAGATTTCGTATTGATACATTTTCTTTCAACAGCTTGGCAAGCACTTTTTGAACGTCCCCGATAGATAGAGGCGATGGTGTAACTTCCTCCACAAGGATGGGGGTGCTTTCTTTCAGATGATCTACCAACTGCTTTGTTTCTTGTCTTCCAAGGAGTTCAAATGCATGCTGTTTCATTTTTTCGGTGATATGTGTGGAAACGACAGAAGGAGGATCAACCACTGTATATCCATACATCTCCGCTTCGTCTTTCATATCATCACTTATCCACTTTGCAGGCAACCCAAAGGAAGGTTCAATCGTATCGATCCCCTCGATGCTATCTTCCTCCATCCCAGGGCTCATCGCCAAGTAGTGGTCGAGGAGCAGTTCCCCTCTTGCTACTTCATTGCCTTTGATTTTCAACCGGTATTCATTGGGCTGAAGCTGAATATTATCCCGGATGCGGACGACCGGAATGACCAATCCAAGCTCAAGGGCAAGTTGACGCCTGATCATGACAATCCTGTCAAGCAGATCGCCTCCTTGTTTGGAGTCAGCCAAAGGGATCAAGCCATAGCCAAATTCAAATTCAACAGGATCTACCGATAATAAGTTCACTACACTATCTGGACTGCGGAGTTCGTCGGTTACCACTTCTTCCTCCGTTTCCTCTTCTATATAAACATCCTCTTTTTGCTTCTTGCCGATCAAATACCCTCCGACAATGATGAGAGCAGCAACCGGTGCGGTGAGCAACGGACCGATAGGGGTCGCAATTCCCAATAACAAGATGGTAATCCCTGCTACATAGAGCATTTGTGGATAAGCGAATAACTGTTTCGTGATATCCCCACCAAGATTACCCTCTGAAGCTGCTCTTGTAACGACGATACCTGTTGCTGTCGCTATCAATAAAGCTGGAATCTGGGAGACAATACCGTCACCAACTGTCAGAAGGGTAAACTTTTGAGCGGACTCCGCAAAGCTTAAACCCATTTGTGCCATACCAATGACAATTCCGAAAATGACATTGATGAACACGATGATGATACCTGCGATGGCATCGCCTTTTACAAATTTACTGGCACCATCCATCGCTCCGTAGAAGTCTGCTTCTTTGGCAATCTTTTCGCGCCTTTCTTTTGCAACTTGTTCGGAAATCATTCCTGCGTTAAGGTCTGCATCGATACTCATTTGTTTCCCTGGCATAGCATCCAAGGTAAAGCGGGCTGCGACTTCCGAAACACGTTCAGCACCCTTGGTAATAACCACGAATTGAATAACCACCAATATGATAAAGACTACAAGTCCCACTACCACATTTCCGCCAACCACAAATGTCCCAAACGTTTCTACAACAGTACCCGCCGTACCTTCACTAAGAATGGATCTTGTCGTAGAAACGTTTAGACCTAATCGGTACAATGTCAGTAATAAAAGTAAAGATGGGAAGATGGCGAATTGCAACGGCTCCTGTATATTCATGGTTGTCAAAAGGACAATCAAAGCAAGGGAGATATTAATAATGATAAAAATACTTAGCATCCAAGGATAAAAAGGAATAATAAGCATGGCAATAATAAGGATGACACTAAGTAATACGGATAAATCTCTGGCTGACATAGTCTACTATCTCTCCTTTTCTTTCCCCATCATTTCACTTGATTCTGTAACCGATAGACATATGCCAAAATCTCTGCAACCGCCTGGAAGAACTCTTCCGGAATGGCGTCGCCTATATCAGCCTGGCTATAAAGCGCCCTGGCAAGCGGCTTGTTCTCCACTGTAACAACATCATGCTCCATTGCTTTTTCCCTGATTTTCTTCGCAATGAAATCTACACCTTTTGCAAGCACAATCGGAGCGTCTCCCTTTTCTGCATCATATTTCAATGCAATGGCATAATGGGTGGGATTAGTTATGATGACATCGGCCTGGGGTACGTCCTGCATCATTCTCTGCATGGCCATTTCACGCTGTTTCTGTTTTATTTTGGATTTGATGAGCGGGTCCCCTTCCGCTTTTTTATATTCGTCTTTTACATCATGTTTGGACATTCGGATGTTTTTCTCATAATCATATTTTTGATAAAAGTAATCAAAAATGGATAAAAACAATAATGCTCCACCTGCAAAAAGTCCCATCCGAACCGTCAATGTCCCTAAAAAAGCGAACGCTTCGTGAAGGTTCTTTTGAGAAAGAAGAAGAACATCTTCTAGGCTGAACCATAAAATCGAAAAAGTGATTACTCCGACAAACACAATTTTCAACATCGACTTCACAAATTCAACAATGGCCCGGACCGAATAGATTCGTTTAAATCCTTGTATAGGGTCGAGTTTGTTGAGTTTCATATGTATGGCTTCTGTTGAAAATAAGGGCCCTACCTGCAGATAGTTGGAAATGATTGCTCCTAACATGGCGGCAAGCATTATCGGGCCGATTACCCAAATCAGTTGCATGATCAGTTCCAAGTAAATCGTATGCACCCTATCGATGGTCACTTCCTCTAGCATGTAGATCTGGAAGGATTGAACAAACAAGGTCGTGATTTGATCTTTCATCCATGGTCCGATAGCCAACAGGCACAGAAATACGGCTATTAACACAAATGAGGTATTAACATCCGCACTTTTTGCAACCTGGCCCTTCTTTCTGGTATCCTGCCTTTTTTTCGGTGTGGCTTTCTCTGTTTTTTCACCACTGAAATATTGTAAATCCAACCTCACCCATTGGGCCATCCTAGAAACCTCCAAGCAATTCCATTAAACCTCTCATCGTATGAAGCATCAGTTCAAACAGCTTATAAAAAAGCGTAAATAATATCGTCAGCGAAAAGATGATGGTGATAAAGCTTACACCAATTTTCAAAGGTAGCCCGACAACAAAAACGTTAAGCTGTGGAACTGTCCGTGCAACGATGCCAAGTGCCACGTCCACCAGAAAGAGGACACCGACAATTGGTATGGCAAGTTGCAAGGCAATGATGAACATCCTATTGACCGTCGTCAACACAAGCTCGAATACTCCCGCATCCCCAATGGGAATCCATGCCTGTGTAAGGGATATTAGTTCATAACTGAAAAATATTCCATCCAACATCATGTGATGGCCATTCACCGCCAATAGCAGCAACATCGCAAACATGTAAAAGAATTGTCCGATGATGGGACTTTGCACTCCTGTTTGCGGATCAATGACATTGGCAATAGCAAAACCCATCTGAAAGTCGATGAAGCCTCCAGCAATCTGGATTGCTGCCAGCACCATGTAAGCGACCAGGCCAATCAACAATCCGACCATTAGCTCTTTCAATACAAGGAGGATATACGCACCATCAATTCCGATAATCGGAAGATCCATTGAAAAGGACATAACAAGTGCAAAGAAAAATCCAAAACCCACTTTAAAAGTAGAAGGGACATTCCGATAAGAAAAGAGAGGGAGCGTCACGAAAAAAGCAGTCACTCTCGTTAAAACCAATAAAAATGCGGGAAAATAGTTCAACCATTCTATCATCTGCCTAACTCACAAAGCGATGAATGTTATTGAATATTTCCAATGCGTAAGAAAGCATATTGGACAACATCCACGGACCAAAAACGACCAATCCCACCAACACTGCCACTATCTTCGGAATAAAAGCAAGGGTCTGCTCTTGAATCTGGGTTGTCGCTTGAAAAATACTGACGATTAAGCCCACAACTAAAGCCAGTACCAGAAGAGGTGCACTTATTAAAAGGATGGTGAATACTCCTCGTTCTGCCATTGATATAACAAATTCCGGGCTCATTTTTACACCTCATTCAAAATGTCTGCAATAAAGATTTTACAATCAGATACCAACCATCCACCAAGACGAACAACAGTATCTTGAACGGCAAGGAAATCATGACTGGCGGAAGCATCATCATCCCCATACTCATCAGCACACTTGCCACGACCATATCAATCACTAGAAAAGGGATAAAGATCATGAATCCGATCTGAAAAGCTGTTTTCAATTCACTGATGGCAAATGCGGGAACCAGGACAGTCAGCGGAATATCTTCTATGCTTTCCGGCCTCTCCATTTGTGCATAATCAAGGAAGAGCGCTAGGTCCTTTTGCCGTGTATGCTTGCTCATGAATTCCTTCATAGGGATACTTGCCCGCTCATATGCCTCATCCAACGTAATCTCCTCGTTGAATAGAGGTTGAAGGGCCTGGTCATTTACTTGTGCAAAGGTTGGTGCCATGATAAAAAATGTCAAAAACAATGCCAATCCAATCAGGACCTGATTTGGAGGCATAGATTGTGTCGCAAGGGACGTCCTCACAAACGAAAGAACAATAATAATCCTTGTAAAACTTGTCATCAAAATCAGGATGGCAGGTGCCAGGGAGAAAACAGTCAACAATAAAAGAAGCTGTACAGATGTAGATACGGTAGAGGCATCATTTCCACTAAATATGTCCATGAATTCCGTCATCGTCCGAACCCCTTATTATTATCCAGTTGATCCATTTTCTTTTTCCTATCTTTTGATAGTTGACCTAGCTGATCTTGTAAAAGCACGGAGAAACCCGATTGATTCTTTGATTTCTTTGCTTCTCTTAATTTCTGGATCCACCCTGTTAACTTATCTGAACGAAGAGTCACGCTATCAGCCCGATCTTGATAGGACTGTAAGAGTTGCTCTCTTTCCTCCTCATCCGTAATTTCTTTCAAAAGATTGATAGAGTCCCCCACTCCGACTACCAATATACTGTTTCCAACCTTAACAAGTTGAAGGGATTTATTATTTCCGAGGTTTGTCCCTCCGATGTTTTCAACTGATCTGCCATTTCCTACTCTATTTTTGCTATTTATAAGTTTCAAAGCTCCGTATAGTAAGGCCAATACAAAGAGCAGTGCGAACATCATTTTAATAAAATCAAAAATAGAAACGGATGGCGGTTTATGGTCCATAACATCCTGTTGTTCAGCCGAAGGTGTTTCCAATTGCCCTGCCGGTTGTTCTGATTGTCCCGTTGGATCTTGAAACTGATTGAAGACACTGTCGTCGATGCCCTCTTTCTGAACGTTCTTGTTAGCAAAACCATGGGAAGGCAAGATGAACAGAATGGCGACCACAATTAAAATACGCAATATCTTGGTAGCATACAAAACAGACACCTCTACGACAGAGTTTTGTGGATAGCTTCAATCACCCGGTCCGCTTGAAACGGTTTGACGATGAAATCTTTCGCACCTGCCTGGATTGCATCAATGACCATTGCCTGCTGGCCCATCGCTGAACACATGATGACTTTCGCATTTGGATTAATGCTCTTTATTTCTTTCAACGCGGTTATCCCGTCCATCTCGGGCATAGTGATGTCCATGGTGACAAGATCAGGGTGATGTTCTTTATATTTCTCCACAGCTTGGACCCCATCCGCTGCCTCGCCCACTACGTCATATCCATTCTTCGTCAAGATATCCTTGATCATCATTCTCATAAATGCCGCATCGTCCACAATTAAAATTCTTTTACTCATGTCGTTTCCTCCTAGGATCTATCGAAGTTTTCTGATTCTGTCTGTTTGACTTACAATATCTGTTACTCTTACTCCAAAACTCTCATCAATGACCACCACTTCGCCTTGAGCGATCAGTTTGTTGTTAACAAGAATATCCACCGGTTCCCCTGCAAGTTTGTCCAGTTCAATAATAGAACCTGTCGACAATTCCAGAATGTCTTTGACTGAGCGCTTTGTTCTTCCAAGTTCCACAGTGACTTGCAGTGGGATGTCCAGAAGCATGTTTAAATTATTCGGTTCAGCCTCTTCCACTGCTGTCGTTTCGAAATTCGAGAAGACTGCTGGCTGAACATTAACAGGCTGCTGCGGCCTAGCGGGAGCATTGGACCTTGTTTGTCCCCCTCCTGCATAGGCAGGTTCCCTTTGCGGTGCTCCTGCATGCACCAATGCCTCTTCTTCATGAAAGAAAGAAGATTGTGGTGGTGCTGCATGCTGCTCCTCAAAAGTATGAACAGGAGCATGATTTTCCTCTATTTTCGCTTCTGGTTCAGCACTTGCCGGTTCAGCTGAATTGTCATCCCGGTACAAAAGCTCCTCCACCAGATTTTTGGCAAATGGGTAGGGAAGTATCTGCATAATGGAAGAGTCGATCAACTTCCCGATTTTTATTGAAAAAGCGACTTTTATCAATAATTCATCCTGTGGCATTTCCGTTGCACCCTCGCCACCTTTAAAATCAAGCAACATCACGGATGGAGGAGAAATATCAATTTTTTTTGCAAATACGGTCGACATGGAAGTTGCGGCAGAACCCATCATTTGATTCATCGCTTCATGTACTGCACTCAAATGGATCTCATCAAATTCCGATTGAGGACTTTCCCCGGTCCCACCGAGCATCAAATCCGCAATGATTGCTGCATCGCTCTGTTCCACCACTAATATATTCGAACCCGTAAATCCTTCTGTATAACTGACCCGAATCGCCACATAAGGATCAGGAAACTCGCTTTCCAACCGCTTTTTTTCCACTAAAGAAACTTTTGGCGTCGTTATCTCGACTTTTTGGTTTAATAAAGTCGATAAGGCCGTTGCAGAACTGCCAAAAGAAATGTTTCCTATTTCGCCAAGCGCATCTTGCTCCATCGTAGTTAGATATTCTTCTATGTTAAGATCAACAAAGAGGGGCTCATCATTGTTGTTATCTGTTCCTCGAAGCAACGCATCTATCTCATCTTGAGATAACATCCCATCACTCATCATTCTCATATCCCTCCTTGATTTTCTCCATGATCTGTATTGCCATGTTTTTTTTCACCTGCCCAACCTGGGCATAGAAGCTCGGTTTGTTGTCCACTTTGACACAAATCGGCTCGTCGATTTTTTGATGTAACGCCAGAACATCACCCATGTTGATATTCAATAGGTCTGAAAATGTAATTTCCGAACTGCCAAGTTCTGCCGTAACAGTCAAAGGAGTGGTCCGGATAACTTTCTCCAAGGTTGCAATTTCATGATCTTGGCGAACCTTGTTTTTCTCCTCCATCCAGTAATGTGCAGAGAGTTTGGGGATCACTGGCTCCAACACGACATGGGGGATACATATATTTATCATGCCTGTCACTTCGCCGATCGTGATATTCATCGAAATGACAATCACCGTTTCATTAGGGGATACCAGTTGCAAGAACTGAGGATTCACTTCCAAGTCTGAAAGAAACGGTTGTATGTCAGACACGGTGTCCCATGCTTCTCCGAAATTTTCTATGGCGCCTTCAAACAATGTTGTCATCAACCTTGTCTCTATTTCCGTTAAACTATCACTCTTCTTGACACCAGAACCCTTTCCCCCAAGCTGCCTGTCCAACATGGCATAAGCAATGGTCGGATTGACTTCGAGCACTACTCTTCCTTCTAATGGAGCAACCTCAAACACATTCAGGATTGTCATTTTCGGGATCGACCTGATGAATTCCTCATAAGGAAGCTGATCGACAGATGCTACACTTATTTGTATGTAGGTTCGAAGCTGTGCTGAAAAATAAGTGGTTAAAAGTCTTGCAAAATTCTCATGGATCCTTGTGAGATTTCTTATCTGATCCTTTGAAAATCGTAGCGCTCGTTTAAAGTCATACACTTTCACTTTCTTTTCTTGATTTTCTTTCTTCAGTTCTTCTGCATTCATCTCTCCTGTTGACAAAGCAGAGAGAAGCGCATCTATTTCGCTTTGTGACATGACTTCTGTTGACAAATCCATCACCTCCTAATTTACATGGATCTCGTGGTGATTAATTTTGAAGGAGAAAGGAGGTTGTATAGACTTTCACGATTTCTCCGTCCTGCATCACTTCATTAATTTTCTCTTGAATATCCTTTTCCAACTGTGTCAGTCCATTTTCACCATCAAAATCAGAAGCAGACTTGGTAGCAATTTCATGAATGACTATGTTCTTGACCTGAAAATCCCTTTTCAGTAGTTCCGATGTTGCTTTTTTGCTATCAGTTTGAACTTTCATTTTCAAGCGAATATAGCCTCCGCTTTGTAGATTGGTGGTGATTTCTTCAAAATCCACCGAGTATTTTATAATTTCATCAATCGTGGGCTCATCTACTTTTTCATCTGCATATAATTCATCCACCGTAACAAGCGCCACCACCCCTAAAAGTGTAATGACCAGAAGGATAATCATCATGGCATTCAATAATTTATTGCGAAACATCTTTTTTAGCCTCCAAATGTGTTCCATGATGCATATGAGCATAGAACTCTTTGCATAAGAGAATCACTTCTTGCATTCTCTCTTTTACTATCACTTTTTTTCCATTATTCAAGGTAATCATGGTGTCAGGTGTTTCTTCCACTTGCTCAATCAGCCAAACATTGACTGCAAACACTTTCCCATTCAGCTTGGTCAGCTTTATCATCATAGATGGGCTAAGCGATTAAACTTAGCCCTCCCCCCTTAACGCTTCAGATTGACAAGCTCCTGTAATATTTCATCAGATGTCGTGATGATTCTCGTATTTGCCTGGAATCCCCTTTGAGCAGTGATCATCTCGGTGAATTCTTCGGATAGGTCTACATTGGACATTTCAAGTGTACCGGAAATGATGGCTGCGGCCCCGTTCTCTCCCGGTCTGAACATTTCTTCGAGTTGAATTCCGTCCCCGTTTTTATCCATTGTTCCTGAGTTGTTTGATTGCTGGAACAGGTTTTCTCCGATTCTCTCCAATCCGGCATCATTTGGGAATTTTGCCAGCATCAGCTGCCCAGCCACTTTCAAGTCTCCAAACTGATCGATGAAATTCACTTTTCCATCTCCTGAAATACTGAAGCTTCGTGCATTCGGCGGTATTTGGATAAGGCCTGGACTTCCGCTCAAGGAGTCCGTCCAAGTAGGCTGTTGAATCATTTCAGCTTTCGCGACAAAATTCTCAAATGTTTTAAATGCTGTATCCAAGCTTGTTTTCACTGATTGGGCATAGCTTACAAGATTTGAAAGGTCGTTAATATTTGCTGTCGTTCCATTTGGAATTGGGTTAGAAGGAGTTTGAACAACGGGATCGATCATTCTATAAGCAATCTCACCTGTTGAAGCTATGAAACTATCAATTCCTTGGTTCATTGTACGTGCTGAAGTAATAAATGCTGCCCTTTCACCCACATATATATTAGTATTGAAATCATTAAATTGGGTTGCTGCATTGTTTCTGGCAGTTTGGGCTGCAGCGGCTGCAGCAGCCAATTGTGGATCTGTACCACCAGACTCTGTATTAGCTTTCTCTGCATCTTCGAAAGTTCTTTGTGCTTCCAAGAACTTCATTGCAAGATCAAGGAACTTGTTCGTAACATTTCGGAAGTCCCTGTACTCACCGAAGAATATTTCTCCAGCATTCAATGCTGCATTCGAAGCGGCCATTATGTTATCGTTAGGAATCCTCTTCTCTCCAGTTTCACCAATCAAGTACATACCATTTGAATTAACAATATAACCATTGTTATCAAGATAGAAATTCCCGGAACGTGTGTAGTTCATCGCTACTGCGTTGTTTATGGCACCGCCAAGTATGCGATTATCTCCATAAGATGTGTTTGTATCTACATTCACCCTTGTAATATCGGCAATGGAAGCTACTGCGAAGAATCCATCCCCTGAAAGTGCTAGGTCAAGTGGCCTTGCGGTTGTCTGAAGAGAGCCTTGCGTCTGGATAGTGTCAATCGAACTGATCATGGATCCTAGACCAATCTGTTTTGCATTGACTCCACCTTTTCCTGCTGCTGGCCCACTTGCACCTGATAATTGCTGTACCATCATTTCCTGAAAAGTTGCTCTTCCCTTTTTAAAGCCATACGTATTTACATTGGCGATGTTATTCCCGATTACATCTAATTTTGTTTGAAAATTACGTAGTGCTCCTATACTTGAATACATCGAACGTAGCATACTCTTTCCCCCTCTGTTTTAAAAAAAGTGTTACTGAGTGATTTTAGTGATGGAGTCCATCGGTATCTTCTCTTCTGTCAGTCGAGCATCGTTGACAATGAGGTGCGCTTTTCCTTCTTTCATAAGGACCGACTGGACTGGTATGTCCTCATAGCTATCCCCACCAAAAGAAAACGATACTTTCTTTCCGATAAGATGACTAGCAGTCAAAAGCTGTGAATTTCCTGCCTGAGATTGTTCCCCCGGCTGATTCACTTTTATGATCTGTTCCACTGCAATTTCAGTTCCATCATTCATTACAAGTCTTGCTTTACCGTCTTGCATGGAAATACTCTCCACCGTTCCATTCTTTTGTTCGACAAATGGTTCCCCCTCCACATAGTAAACATGCTGCCACGTGAGGTTTGAACCAAGATATTGTTGGAGAGAAAGAACGTTCATTTTGTTTTGTGTATCAATGAAACCTTCCATACTCTTATTTAGATTGGCCATTTGTTCGAGTGTGGAGAAATTAGCCATCTGTGCAATGAACTCCCTGTCCTCCATCGGATTAAGCGGATCCTGATTTTGTAGCTGTGCAATCAGAAGGCGAAGAAAATCATCCTTCCCCATGACATTGTTTTGCTTGGATGTGTCAACCGGCCTATTTTGGATATAAAGATCAGATGAAATGGTATTTGTCATTCTCCGTCACCTACAGCGTTTTTTATTTCCAATTCTTCCAAGAGTACATCTTCAAAGGATTGATTATTATCCCCATCGTTTGAGTCCTTTTTGGAAAAATGTCTTGTATGGGATGAATCCTCGTTGTTGTCTTTGTTTTGTTGAGTGAACTTTTGTTCTTGGTCCTGATAGACAATCTCTAGCTTTTCCATGTTCACATTCGAATGAACCAGAGCTTGTTTCAGGTTTGACAGCCCGCTTTCAAGCAAGGATGCCGCCGCCTTGGAATGCACGATCAGTTTCGCCATTAGTCCATGTTGTGTTTCCTGAAGTTTTATATGGAGTGTTCCTAGATGCTCTGGTGCCAATCTGATTGTGATGGACTGATTACCATTGACAAGTCTACTTGAGGTTTTTGCCAAAATACCTTCAAGTTTTTGAAGCAATTGCTCGCGGGCAGCCTCATTGGTTGTTGTATCGATTGTCCACTGAATCGTAGTCTGCTTTGGGAGCTGTAGTAAATTCATTGTTACAGGTCCGTTTTGCAGAACCGCTTCGGGAATAGAAGCATAGGCAGGACGTTTGGGTGAGTTCTCCGTTACAGATGTGGAGTTCTGTCCCTGTGTAACTTCAAACGACAACAGCTTACCAAGCCTTGTCTCAATCATACTCATAAGCTCTTTCAAGTTCTTATGCTCTTTCATAGGGAGTACAAACTGATCTGTTTTCTCTTCTTTTGTCTGAAGAAAACCCTTCATAAACATCAGCACTCTTTCCGATAGACGGGCAAAAGATTCAAACGCCTCCCTTGTCTCTCCTTGTGTTGTATTATCCAATGTAGTAAGTACATTCACCATGGCCATAACATCCTCGAGCAATTCATAATAGCCGTCTGGAATACCATCTGTATTAATAGAGCGATTTGGTTTACTTTCCAATTCTTGTACTTCATTCAGAATCGAAAGTTGCAGAGACAAGATTTCATCCATTTGTTGTACCATGTCTTCAACTTCAAGTAGTAATTCATCACTACCCGTTCCCACCAAATCCATATTTCCGTTTTCAGGTTTGGATAGTGCAAATAATGAATCCAGGAGGTTTCGTGATAAGGTGGAACTAAAGCTTTCCGTTGTTTCTATGGAAGCCTGTTTCGCCTTTCCCTCCATTTTTCTTAGTTGTTCTGAATGAATGGCAGCGATATCTCCGGCAACAAAAAAGTTCACTTCGTTCATTCCTTTCTCTATTCATTTTTAGCTAATAGTTCAGTGAACCTTGCTGCCTGTTTCGGTTCCAATTGACCTAATATAGAGGATGTTTTTGAAGTACTCAATTCTTTAAGAATGAGAAGTGCCCTCTCTTCCTCCAATTCCATGATGATCTGGGCAGCTTTTTTCGTTGACATTCCTTCATATAACTTGGCCAACTCGCGATTGGAAATTCTCACCTGTTGTTGCTGCTGTTCTAGGTCCTCTATCCGCTTGTTTGCTTGTTCTAACTGGGAAACAAGCTTGGTTATCTCCCTTTCCTTCTCGCTGACCTTTCGCTCTAGAAGGATGACATCTTGAGAAGAACTTCCTTTCTTATTTTCCTCAGGGGAGGTTGTTTCCTGTTCTACCTGACCTTCTATAGAAATATTCACTTCTTCCTTTTCAGGCAGGAAACTTTGGGCTACTTCAAATACATTCTTGCCTTCGTATGTCAGATACCCAAGCACAACTACCACTGTAAAAAGAAGTGGTATGATAAAAAGGTAAAGTAGTTTTTGCATGAAGGTGTATTTCTCTTCTTTTTCTTCGAATTGATTGTCTTTTTTCATGGTTTTTTCACCTATTTGTGTGTTGCGAATATTGAAGAATGGAGAGTTCGTCTATATAAGTTGCCTCCACTTTAAGGTCATTTTGCTTCCAGAAAAGCTTCTCTTTATCATCCAACACTTCGTATTTTTTACATTCCACGGAATGCTCCTTCAGTTTCTCTTCCTTTAAATTCATGAAGGCTCTGGCATGGCTAACCTTTTTCTGTTGATGAAAGACGTTCTTTTCCAAGTTCCCCATAAAGAATTGCTGTTGCTTGAGAATTTCGATCGGTATTCCCGCCTTGAGCTTCCCTTGCAATGACTCTTCCAGCTTTTCCTTTTGCTTTAATAGGTCGTATAATGCCTGTCCTTCTGTTTCAAATGTGGAAATCGCTTGTTGGTACTCCGAACTTGCCTGATCTTTCTCTGCTTTTTTTACAACTAAGATTTTCTCCAGGCGTCCTTTTCTAACAGCCATGCCTTTCACCTACTCTAATTCATTAATTTCGTAAGTTCCGCCTTACTATCTGCAAAGCTCCATTTATCCTCTACTTCTTGCTTCAGGTATTGAATGATGAAGGGATAAGATTGTATTGCGTCATCTATCTCCCTCGAACTACCGCGTTTATACGCACCAATATTTATTAAATCCTCTGCTTGATAATACTTAGACAGCTTTTCGCGCATGGATTCTGCTGCTTTCTTATGTTCAGGTCCAACGATGTTATTCATCACACGGCTTACACTCTTCAGTACATTTATCGCTGGATATTGGCCTTTATTTGCTAGTTCCCTATCCAAAACAAAATGTCCATCCAAGATTCCCCGGACAGTGTCCGCAATCGGCTCGTTCATGTCATCACCGTCTACAAGCACCGTATAAAAAGCAGTGATGGATCCATGTTTGTTCGTCCCAGTCCTCTCTAACAACTTTGGCAGCATGGAAAAGACGGAAGGTGTGTATCCTTTTGTGGTTGGTGGCTCTCCTACAGCCAAGCCTACTTCCCTCTGGGCCATCGCCACCCTTGTAACAGAGTCCATCATCAACATCACGTTATATCCCAAGTCACGAAAATATTCGGAAATGGCAGTTGCGGTGTAAGCCCCCTTTATTCGCATTAGGGCAGGCTGATCGGAGGTTGCAACGATGACAATAGACCTTTTCAATCCCTCAGGACCTAAATCTCGTTCCAGAAAATCCCGAACCTCTCTTCCCCTTTCTCCTATAAGAGCAATTACATTTAGATCAGCATGTGTATTTTTTGCAATCATCCCGAGAAGGGTGCTTTTTCCGACACCACTGCCTGCAAATATACCTACCCTTTGCCCCTTGCCGACTGTCAGGAGTCCATCGATCACCTTGACCCCCACTTCCAATTCCTCGGAAATGGAAGGCCTTGTCATCGGATTTGGCGGCGCTTGGTCTGTCGGGTATTTACCCAGCCCGAATGGCAATTCCTCCTCAGGGTTCAAAGGTCTTCCCAAAGCATCTAGCACCATGCCTCTGAGCTCTTCGCCAATCCGGATCTCTAGTGCGTTGTTTGTAGCTTCCACTATACATCCTGGACCGATGTCCTGAATTTCTGTAAATGGCATCAGAATCACATGTTCATCCCTGAAGCCTACAACTTCTGCCTGCACAATTCGATTTTTCTTCTTATTAATGATAATATTACAAACGTCGCCAATTGAGCTCTCTGGCCCTTTGGATTCTATCATCAGACCAATAACCCTTTTAACTTTCCCGTAGCGTTTATAGGGGCTTATGCCTTCTATCTCTTGCAGCAATTCTTCAATGCTAATCATCACTCTGTATCCATCCTTACCAATTGCAGTAAGTGATTTTTTATCTCTGCCAGTTGAGTTTGGACGGAAACCTCCATCCTTCCAGCGGAGGAATCAATCCAGCAGCCATCCTCGGCCAAGTCAGATTCAGGATAGATGGCAAGATCGTATTGACTGTTAATAATATTTTGGAGAAGTTGTTTATGTTGCAGGATATTCGGGTATTGTGTTGGGCTGACATAAATTCTTATTTCTTCTTTTTCTTTCACTTCTTTCAATGCGGTTTGAACTAGTTTTGTATAGAAGGAAGGGTCTGTTTCCAGCGTACATCCCAGAACTTTTTCTGCGACCTTCATGCTAAGTGTCACGATGAACTCTATGGAGCTGTCTAATTTGTTGTGATGCTCCACTTTTGCTAAGTCTATGATTCTTTGCGCCTCTGCCAATCTAGCTTCGTATTCGGTGAGCGCTTCCTTTTCACCAACCTGATATCCTTGCTCATGTCCTTCCATGTAAGCTTGCTGCTTCCATGTTTCTCTTTCTTTTTCCCAATCCTTTTTATCTTTTTCTATCTGCAAGAAAGCCTTTTCACGTTCCTTGGTTGCATGTTCCACAATACTTGCCGCTTCTTTTTTGGCTTTTTCAATCGTTTGATTGATAAAATCAATACTATGGCCTACTCCAGTTTCTGATGGAGCCTCTGATTGCTTCCTTGAAAAGATAGGAGCGACCTTAATGGATACCGAACCGGCTCCCACATCACCTAAACGGGAGGATTTTATAAGTCTAGACAATGATGTCATCTCCTCCACCACGGGCAATGACGATCTCCCCTGCTTCTTCCAACTTCCTGATGATACCAACAATACGGGATTGCGACTCCTCCACATCCTTCAGACGGACTGGCCCCATATATTCCATATCATCCTTCATCGTTTCTACCATTCTCTTGGACATATTTTTAAAGACAATGTCTTTGACCTCTTCACTTGCGACCTTCAACGCAAGCATCAGATCTTCATTTTCCACATCACGGATGACCCTTTGGATGGCCATATTATCCAATGTGACAATATCTTCGAATACAAACATGCGTTTCTTGATTTCTTCCGCCAGTTCGGGGTCTTGAATTTCAAGAGAGTCCAAAATGGTTCTTTCCGTGCTTCTATCCACTTGATTTAGCACATCCACGACAGAATCGATGCCACCAGTATTGGTGTAATCCCGTGTAACAGTGGTCGAAAGCTTCCGTTCGAGTATCTGTTCCACTTCATTAATTATTTCCGGAGAGGTGCTATCCATTACCGCTATCCTTTTCGCTATATCCGCCTGTAGCTCCTGAGGCAATTCCGAAAGGATCTGACCAGACTTTGTCGGTTCCAAATACGATAACACCAATGCAATTGTCTGTGGGTGTTCGGTCTGGATGAAATTAAGGATCTGCGATGCATCCGCTTTCCTCGCAAAATCAAATGGCTTCACCTGTAGGGATGACGTCAGGCGGGTAATGATCGCTGCGGCCTGTTCTTTCCCCAAAGCTTTTTCGAGAACTGTTTTAGCATAGCTGATTCCACCCTGTGATATATAATCCTGTGCAAGAGCAATTTGATGAAATTCTTCAAGAACATCTTCCTTAATGTGACTATCGACCGTTCTTACACCGCTAATTTCAAGTGTCAGCTTCTCGATTTCATCTTCTGATAGATGCTTGTATACGGAAGCCGATACATCCGGGCCGAGCGAGATCAATAATATGGCCGCTTTTTGTTTATTTGAAAAGACTTTTGACTGGGCTGCTTTTGCCATTTATATCTCCCCTTTATTCAGAGAGCCATGAGCGTAACAATTTTGCAAATTCATCCGGCTTCTCTTTTGCCATTTTCTCAAGTTGTTTTCTACGCGCTGTGCTTTCTGATTCTTTTTCATTGTTTATATCCGGCACATTTATCTGGACCGTTTCTTCTTCCACAAAAATATCCTCTTCTTCTTCTTCATTCCTATTTCGTTTCAATAGCAGGAACAATAAAAGAAGAATTACTGCGAGTAAAATTCCTGCAGCGATATACACCCACATAGGGATAGCGGAGGCAGTCGCTTCTTCCATATCCACTTTTCCATTGAACGGTTGCACAGATACCACGACTTTATCATCAATATTTGCATTTTGAGGATCTTCCCCTAACATGTTCTTATCAATGGTAGTACGCACAATCGTGCTCAAAATCTGTCTGATATCATCTACCGTGGTTTCCTGCATGGATAGGGGATCATCTGCAATCGGCGGTTCCACCATTACCTGGATACCCATGTCCCTTACTTTGTAAGGACTCTCCACTATCTCTTTTCTGATTCTATTAACATCATTGTTGATTCGTTCTTCCATTCGTTCATAATCGCCACTACCGCTTCCTCCACCGGCAACATATGCTGGGATGTCTGCTTCTCCAGTACCTGGAACTCCCCCTGCTGCGTCTTCACTTCCGGTGTAGGTTTCTGTGATCCGTTCCACACTAACTGCAATACCTTCCATATTTTCCGAATCAACCGGCGAGACAAGATTCTCTTCTCTGTTTTCCTGGGTAAAATCAATATCGGTTGTAACAGAAACGACCACTTTGTTATAACCCATCATCATGCCGAGCATTTGTTGCACTTGCCTTTGGATATCTCTTTCAATCTCTTTTTTTAATTCAAGCTGTGTTGCCACGTTGAAAGAATTTCCATTATTTTGATTATTTTTCAAATCAAAGTACTCAAAATTTTGATTCATAATGACGATATTATCCGTAGATAGGTTCGGAACACTTTTGGATACAAGGTGGTAGAGTGCATTTATATGATTCTGATCAAACTGATAACCAGCTTCATTATGTATGACAATGGATGCAGATGCCTCCTGATTGGATTCTCTTACGAAAACGCCTTCCTCTGGAAGACTAAGCATTACTTGAGCATCTCTAACCCCATCTATTCCTTTGATTAGATTGGCCAATTCCGTTTGCATGGCATCGAGCTTCATGATTTGAAATTCGTTATCGGTCATGCCAAACCCTGATCTTTCTCCGAAAAAGCCATAATCGATACTTCCGCTTTTTGGTACCCCTTCTGCTGCCAGTTCCACCTTTAAGGAATCCACTGTGTGTGCGGGAACTAGAATGGCTGTACCATTACTCGTTATTTGTGATTGGATTCCTCTTCCGTCCAATACTTCTTTGATCTGTCCAGTTTCCTGGACTGTCAGGTCTTTATATAAGGGTGCCATATCCGTTTTTGTTAAAAAATAAATGATGGAAAATATTGCAAAGAATGATACGACCATCGTACTTATTATCGCTGTCTTTTGGGTTTTATTTCTGTCTCTCCAAAAGGAAGTAGTTTTTATCTTTATCTCTTGTAATTTTTCTTTCATTACGTCAATTCCCCCGGTTATTATCTTGCAGCACGATTATGCAGTGAATAACCGCATCTATTTTTCTAGTGATTAAACTTGCATTCTCATGATTTCTTGATAGGCTTCAACGCCTTTATTTCTCACTTCCATCGTCAATTGCATGGCAACACTTGCTTTTTGTTGGGCAATCAGGACATCATGAAGCTCGACTCCTTCATTGTTGACCAGCTTTGTCGTTATTTGATTGGAAGCAACTTGAGAGTTGTTCACTTCATTGATTGCGTTCTTCAGATAGGTCGAAAATTGCTGATGCACATCACCGCTCGTTTTCTGAAGGCTGTTTGTCTGTTGGACGACTTGATTGGTGTTAGTTATCTTGGAAATCATTTAAAACCCTCCCATTTATTTACCAAGCTCCAAAGTTTTCATCATGATTCCCTTGGAGGCATTGAAAACTGTAACGTTTGCTTCATATGACCTTGAAGCACTCATAAGATCCACCATTTCTTTCAATGGATCCACGTTTGGCAGTTCTACATAACCCTCTTCATTGGCATCCGGATGTTCTGGGTCAAAAACCACTCGGAATGGAGCATCATCTTCTTTAATTCTCGTAATACTCACTCCATTGCCAATTCCATTATTTGTACCGGAGGCTTTCTGTAAGAACGACTGGAAACTGTTCTCTTTTGCTGCAGTTTCCACGACCTTCCTCTTGTATGGCTCCCATTGACCATTACGGTATGTTCCTCTTGTAGAGTCGACATTTGCCATATTAGAAGAGATGACATCCATTCTGAGTCTCTGTGCAGTCAGCGCGGAGGCAGAAATATTCATGCTTTTAAACATTGACATTATGCCTTACCTCCTTTAATCACGGATTGCAGGGATTGAAACTTCCCATTCATCTGGTCAATCAAAGTGTAATAATAAATTTGATTTTCAGCCAAGTCTGACATTTCTTTATCGATGTCCACATTATTGCCATTATGCGAATAGGAATGGGACGTTTTATCTGCTTTGTATGGGAGATTCGTAGTCCCCGAGAAATCCTGATGCCTGGCATCTGTTTTATGTGACTTTAGTGCTTTTTGAAAAGTCTCTCCAAAATTCGGTGTAATTTCTTTTCGCTTGAAATTCGGTGTATCTACGTTTGCGATATTATGAGAAATCGCTTTATGTTTTACCCCTGAGTATTGAATCCCTTTTTCCAATGCTTGGATGGATGTCGAAAAAATCTTCATTAGTACCCCCACAAATAAATCTTTTGTAACGAATTATATAAGTTTGTCGAAATATGTATATTTGTATTGTAAATTAAGGTAACACATATGTCTATGTGTCAATTGTTAAAAAAAATCGATAATTTGACTCATTTTTCATTATGGGTATATAGACCTATTAGGTTTCAAGGAATAGAAAAAGCTCTTGAAATGAACAAAAAAGGGTCTGACCAGTTGCTATTTTAGCAACCAATGGTCAGACCCTACTTTTTAATAATTAGTGTGATTTCAATTTTGAAAGTTCAAACAAGAATTTGTCGTTAAGCACTTTAATGTAAGTACCTTTCATTCCTAATGAACGCGACTCTATTACTCCTGCGCTTTCTAGTTTACGTAATGCATTTACGATGACAGAACGTGTAATCCCAACTCTGTCGGCAATTTTACTTGCCACTAGCAGACCTTCTTTTCCGTCAAGCTCTTCGAAAATATGCTCAATCGCTTCTAGCTCACTGTACGATAGCGAGCTGATCGCCATTTGTACGACAGCTTTACTTCTGGCTTCCTCTTCGATCTCTTCCGCTTTCTCACGAAGAATTTCCATCCCTACCACTGTCGCACCATATTCAGCCAAGATAAGATCATCGTCAGAGAATGGTTCTTGCAGGCGAGCAAGAATCAGTGTACCAAGACGCTCTCCACCACCGATGATTGGTACGATGGTCGTTAAACCTGATTGAAACAATTCTTTGTTCTCTACAGGGAATGCAGTATATTCACTCTCTACATCCAGGTTGGATGATGTTTCAGAGATATTGAACAGGTTCTTTGTATATTCCTCCGGGAACTGGCGGTCTTCAAGCATTTTAATCATACGTTCGTTTTCAATCTGTTGATTGATGGAATATCCCAATAGCTTTCCACGGCGGGAAAGCACAAATACATTAGCTTCGATTACATTACATAATGTTTCAGACATCTCTTTGAAATTAACCGGTTTTCCTGCTGCTCTTTGTAACATTGCATTGATTGTTCTTGTTTTTTGTAATAATGGCATCTTATTTCCTCCTAGAATCTACTTCTATAAAATAAATTGGCTTAAATCTTTGTTTTTTACGATATTTCCTAGTTTTTCATCTACATACTGCGGGGTGATGACAATCTTTTCGAGATTGATGTCTGGCGCTTCAAAGGATAGATCCTCTAAGAGTTTTTCGAGAATCGTATGTAGGCGTCTTGCTCCGATGTTATCCGTATCCTGGTTCACCTGAAACGCAACTTCGGCTATTTTACGAATAGCATCGTCAGAAAATTCGACTTTTATACCTTCCGTTTCCAATAATGCCGTATATTGTTTCAACAATGCATTATCCGGCTCCACCAATATCCTCACGAAATCTTCAATGGACAGTTTCGTCAATTCAACACGAATCGGAAAACGCCCCTGCAGTTCGGGAATGAGGTCGGACGGTTTGGCAATATGAAAGGCACCTGCGGATATGAAAAGAACATGATCGGTTTTCACCTGTCCATACTTGGTGACAACAGTGGAACCTTCCACAATGGGAAGAATATCACGTTGTACTCCTTCGCGGGAAACATCTGCAGAAGAGCCACTGTTCTTTTTGGCTATCTTATCAATTTCATCGATGAAGATGATTCCGCTCTGTTCCGCACGCATCACTGCATCCTGTGTCACTTCATCCATATCTATAAGCTTTTGCGCTTCTTCATGGGTCAACACCGGTCTTGCTTCACGTACCGTGAGCTTTCTTTTTTTCTTTTTCTTTGGCATCAGGTTGCTAAGAGCATCCTGCATGTTCATGCCCATTTGTTCCATACCCGACCCTTGAAGCATGTCAAACATGGAGCCCTGCTGTTCTTCCACTTCCACCGTGATATATCGGTCCTCAAGCTCCCCCAATGCAAGTTGGTGGGCCATCCTTCTTCGCTGCTCTTTAATGGAGACCTCTTCCTGTTTTTCCTGCTCCTCCGCTTCATTGGTCGGCGCGTTGCCTCCAAAAAACATCTCTAAAGGATTTTTGTAGGAGGTGTTTTTTTGCTTGCCAGGTACTAAGAGTTCTACAATTCGTTTGTTTGCATTTTCCAAAGCTCTATCTTTGACACTTGCCATTTTTTCTTCTTTTACAAGACGAACGGAAGTTTCCACCAAGTCACGGACCATAGACTCCACATCGCGACCTACATATCCTACTTCTGTAAATTTCGTCGCTTCGACCTTTATGAATGGTGCTCCCACAAGTTTGGCAATCCTGCGGGCAATTTCCGTCTTGCCGACACCGGTCGGCCCGATCATCAAAATGTTCTTAGGCACCACTTCGTCCCGGAGACTGCCTTTGAGCAAGCTTCTTCTGTATCTGTTTCTCAACGCCACAGCAACAGCTTTTTTGGCATTCGTCTGGCCCACAATATATTGATCAAGCATATCTACTATTTGCCTAGGGGTCAATTTTGTACTCATGTCCACAACCGCCTTTTCTATAGTTCTTCTACAATGATATTGTCATTAGTGTACACACAAATCTCTCCTGCAGTCTCCAGGGAAGCCTTTGCAATTTCACGTGCAGTCATGTGTTCTCCTGCATACCTTTTCAATGCACGGCCTGCAGCAAGTGCATAGTTCCCACCTGAGCCTATCGCCAGTATCCCATCATCCGGTTCAATTACTTCTCCAGTCCCAGATACCAATAACATGCTGGACTCATCCATTACAATCAACATTGCTTCCAATTTCCTCAGTACTTTGTCACTTCTCCACTCTTTGGCAAGCTCGACGCTAGAGCGTTGGATGTTTCCGTTGTATTCCTCAAGTTTTGCCTCGAACATTTCGAACAAGGTGAAAGCATCTGCTACGGATCCTGCAAAGCCGGCCAAGATCCTCCCATTAAAAAGCTTTCGCACCTTTCGTGCTGTATGCTTCATAACAACCGCATTTCCAAATGTAACTTGACCGTCACCTGACATTGCACTTTGTCCATTATGCTGGACTGCAAATATCGTAGTAGCATGAAATGTTGACATCAGTGACCCTCCGTTCGATCCTCATGCACGAGGATGAAATTGATTATACGTCTTTTGTAGATGTTCTTTTGACACATGTGTGTAAATCTGTGTGGATGAAAGGCTGGCATGTCCAAGCAGTTCCTGAACCACACGAAGATCTGCCCCTTCATTCAGCATATGTGTAGCAAAGGTATGTCGAAGCATATGCGGACTAATATGTAAGGTTGTGCATGCTTGTTTTACCAGATCGTTCAGGACGACCCTGACCCCACGCGGAGTAAGTGCGTCACCCCGAAAATTGAGAAATAGATGCTTAGTCGGGGTTGATGCCTTTTGCTTTTCAAGCAATGATATGCGACCATCCTCCATATAGGTTTTCAATGCATCCTGCGCAAAACTGCCAAAAGGAACATACCGTTGTTTGTTTCCTTTTCCTGTAACAAGGATGGTGCCTACTTGAAAATCGATATCCTGCACTTGTATGTGACAACATTCACTTATTCGGATACCTGTAGCATAGAGCAATTCAAGCAAGGCTTGATTCCTCTGTCCGAGAGGCGTTGAAAGATCGGAAGCAGCAAACAATTTCTCCAACTCTTCGCTATACAAAAACTGCGGTAGACGCTTTTCCTGCTTTGGTAACGAAACCACGGTAAAGGGGTTTTGCTCCACTTTTTCCTCACGAAGCAGATACTTATAAAAGCTTCGCAAACTGGAGGTCTTCCTTGCAACCGTTTTTCTTGCATATTTCTTTTGATGTAGCTTGGTCAAATACAAACGTGCTTCTGTATGAGTGACTTCATTGATGCTTGAAATGGCTTCCTCTTTCATAAAATCAAAAAAATCTTCAATATCCTTTTGATAAAATACAACAGTATATTTTGAATAGTTTTTCTCAATTTGTAAATATTCCAGAAAAGAAATTAACGAAACGTTAACATTTTGCATACTTATCACCTCACAAGGGCTACTAAATATTATCACAATTTAGTAGCCCTTGCAATTAATTTGATTAATTTTTTACAAAATTCTGAATTGTTTCCAACGCTCTCCTAGCATGAGCTTCATTACGTTCCTGCTTGTTCTTGATTTTCTTTGGAAGCTCCGGGAAGAGACCGAAGTTTGCATTCATCGGCTGGAAGTTCTTCGCATTTGTAGAAGTAATATAGTTCGCCATGCTTCCAATAGCAGTTTCCTTAGGGAAAACAAGTGGCTCAAGGCCTTGTACGAGACGCGCCGCATTAAGCCCAGCTACAAGTCCTGATGCTGCAGACTCCACATACCCTTCCACACCTGTCATTTGTCCGGCAAAAAACAGGTCTTCCCTTGCCTTGAATTGATAGGTTGGCTTAAGGAGGTTTGGAGAGTTAATGAAGGTGTTTCGGTGCATCACGCCATATCGCACAATTTCCGCATTTTCCAAACCTGGTATTAAACGGATCACTTCTTTTTGTGGGCCCCACTTTAAATGTGTCTGAAAACCAACAATGTTATACAAAGTCCCAGCAGCATCGTCTTGACGAAGCTGTACTACAGCATATGGGCGTTTATCCGTTTTAGGGTCTTCGAGTCCTACTGGTTTCATAGGTCCAAACAGCATTGTTTTCTTTCCACGGTTAGCCATTACTTCAATCGGCATGCAGCCTTCAAAGAAGATTTCCTTCTCGAACTCTTTTAAAGGAACTGTCTCCGCCTCTATTAATGCATTGTAGAAACGATCAAACTGTTCTTCCGTCATTGGGCAGTTTAAGTATGCCGCCTCCCCTTTATCGTATCTGGATTTCAAATACACGATATCCATGTTGATGCTGTCCTTTTCGATAATCGGTGCAGCAGCATCATAGAAATAAAGGTATTCTTCTCCTGTTAATGAACGGAGCTGGTCGGATAGGGATTTGGAAGTCAGCGGTCCGGTTGCAATGACGGTCGGCCCTTCTGGAATCTGGTCCATTTCTTCATTGAAAACCGTCACATTTGGATGTTCTTTGACACGTTCCGTTACTTTTGCAGCAAATTCATGCCTGTCTACTGCTAGGGCACCGCCAGCCGGTACAGCGCAGTCATCTGCAGAGCGTATGATGACAGAATCCAATATCCGCATTTCTTCTTTTAATACTCCTACTGCATTCGTCAGATTGTTGGCACGAAGCGAATTCGAGCAAACAAGCTCAGCAAACTTATCTGTATGATGAGCCGGCGTTTGTTTCACCGGTCGCATTTCATACAGGTTAACTTGGATCCCTTTGTTAGCCAGCTGCCATGCAGCTTCACTGCCTGCAAGACCGGCACCGATTACATTAACTGTTGTTGTCATCACTAGATTCCTCCAAATACGTTTAAAAATTCGTTGCTACAAGGTATTTCATCACAAAGGAAAAAGGGCTGACATAACCGCATGTGTGTCAGTCCCCTCTACCTATCTGCTTATCCTTGTGGTTCTTCTTTATAGTCACACTCTACGCATTGTACCTGTACACCTTTTTTAAGCTTTTTCTCCACCAATAAGGACTCACACTTCGGACATTTTCTGGCGATTGGCTTATCCCATGAGAGGAACTCACAAGAGGGATACTGGTCACAACCATAGAATATCCGTTTCTTCTTACTTTTTCTTTCCACAATGTTCCCTTTTTCACACTTGGGACAAGGTACACCGATATCTTTTACGATTGGTTTCGTATTACGACAATCTGGAAAATTGGAACATGCCATGAACTTACCGTATCTTCCCATTTTGAACACCATTTCATGACCGCATAGTTCGCAATCCTCACCGGCCGGTTCATCCTTGATCTCGATCTCTTCCATTTCCTGTTCTGCTTTTTCAAGACGTTTGGCAAATTCGTGATAAAAACCGTCTATGATATCGACCCAGTTAACTTTCCCATCTTCCACATTATCCAAGTTGGTTTCAAGGTCCGCTGTAAATTCCACATTAATAATTTCAGGGAAGAATTCCAGGATAAGTTGAATAACAATCTCCCCAAGCTCGGTTGGGACAAACCGTTTATTATCCAAAGCCACATAGCCCCGCTTTTGAATAGTATCAAGCGTAGGAGCATAGGTTGATGGTCTGCCGATGCCCAATTCTTCAAGCGTCCTAACTAATCTCGCTTCTGTATACCTTGGAGGTGGTTGAGTGAAATGTTGCTTAGGATCGATATCTTTTGAAAAAACTGTATCCCCTTTCTCCAATGGAGGGAGAAGATTTTCCTTTTCTTCCTGCTGATCATCATTTCCTTCCACATACACTTTCATAAAGCCGGCGAACTTAACGGTTGAACCTGTCGCACGGAATTGGACATTGTTTTGTATAAGATCCACACTTACTGTATCCAAGATGGCAGGTGCCATTTGACTTGCAACAAATCGTTCCCAAATCAATTTATATAGACGATATTGATCTCTTGACAGATATTCTTTGATAGACAGAGGGTCCTTCATTGTAGAAGTTGGACGTATCGCTTCATGGGCATCTTGTGCATTGCTTTTTTTCGTCTCTTTTCTCTCTTCTTTGGAGACAAATTGACTGCCATAGGTTTTTTCGATATATTCCACCGCTTCTTTTTTGGCTGTTTCAGAAATACGTGTCGAATCTGTACGCATATAAGTAATGAGACCTACCGTTCCTTCTTTACCCAGCTCAATTCCCTCGTACAACTGTTGTGCCATCATCATCGTTTTCTTTGCACGGAAATTCAGCTTACGTGCTGCTTCCTGTTGCAGAGAAGAGGTGATGAAAGGTAGGGCGGGATTTCGTTTTCGTTCCTTTTTGGTAACATTTTTCACTTCAAATGAATTGCCTTCCAGCTTACCTAATACATCTTTTACTTCCGCTTCTGACTTTAGTTCCGTCTTTTTACCATCTATACCATAAAAGTTTGCTTCAAATTCCTTGGACTTGCCTGTTAGGAATGAACTTTTAATGGACCAATATTCTTCTGGGATAAAAGCATTTATTTCTTGTTCCCTTTCAATCACAAGTCTGACCGCAACGGATTGAACCCGACCTGCACTTAAACCCTTTTTCACTTTCTTCCATAGTAAAGGACTGATATTGTAACCAACAAGACGATCAAGGATCCTTCTGGCCTGTTGGGCATCCACCACATCCAAATTGATTGGTCTAGGATGCTTAAAGGACTCTTTAATGGCATCTTTGGTTATCTCATTAAACACTACTCTGCAGTCTGAAGTGATGTCGATATCCAAACTGTGGGCGAGATGCCAAGCAATCGCTTCCCCTTCACGATCCGGGTCAGCCGCGAGAAAGATTTTCTTCGCTTTTTTAGCAGCGGTCTTGAGTTCTTTCAGTACAGGTCCTTTACCTCGGATGGTGATATACTTTGGTTCAAACTCATGATCCACATTCACGCCCATTTGGCTTTTAGGTAGATCTCTTACATGTCCCATGGATGCTTTTACTTTATATTTTTTTCCTAGATAACGTTCAATCGTTTTCGCTTTCGCTGGTGATTCCACAATAACTAAGTAATCTGACATTCAATAATCCTCCTCAAGAGGGTAAATTCTTAGAAAAAACATGGTGTAGAGTTTTCTCAAAGTTTTTAGCTTCTATGTTTAATTTTTTAGGTATGTTAAGGTTTTTTTATTCATTCCCGTTAGAAATCTTCACCATTATCAAATATTATGTAACACTTTGTCAAACAGGACTGTTCGTATTTATTCTATTTTCCTAGTTTCCCATTCCATAAACATTACGTTAAACCTTATGTATTATATGTAGACACAGAATGTACTTTATATACTCGACTTACTTAACTTTTGTCGTGCTGTAGATGAAAGTGAGTTTAAAAAATGTAGGAATTAAAGAAGGTACAATCCGCAATATCATTGTACCCTATAATAATATAGACATATATTCATTTGTAAAGTGAAAATCAAAAATTCTATCAAAAAAGTGAAAGTTTTTTGTCACTTCCGTGTAATTTATTTGAATTTTATTTTAATTAACCGATTTAAAGCCATTTAATTCTTCAAGAATATCATTTGTATCTGCAACAAGCTTTGCTCCTTGCTTTATCAAAGAGTTCGTTCCTTTTGAGGTTTCCGAAAGAATTGATCCTGGCACTGCGAATACCTCTCTTCCCTGATCCATCGCTTGATCGGCGGTTATGAGGGACCCGCTTTTCTCTTTGGCTTCGACCACAATCACACCTTCACTTAATCCACTGATAATGCGGTTTCTCATCGGAAAATTCCATTTTGTTGGAGCAGTATATGGAGGATATTCTGAAAGGAGGAGATGATGTTGAGATATGGAATATGCAAGTTCCTTATGCTCTTTGGGGTAAATGTTGAATATACCGCTTCCAAGAACAGCGATCGTATTCCCCTTCATTTTCATCGCTAGACAATGTGCATGGATGTCTACCCCTTTTGCCAACCCACTGACTATCGTAAAATTCTCTCTTATAAGTGGGGGTATCAATGACCCTAGTGCCTCTCTCCCATAGGAAGACATATTCCTTGCACCTACCACCCCTAGCTTCCTAGTATTCAATAGATGCTGGTTGCCTTTCAGATATAATACAAGAGGAGGATCGTAGATTTCCTTTAAAAGTGAAGGATATTCATGATCGAATATGGTAATTAGTTGGATATTTTGCTCCTTATAAATGGAATGGAGTTTAACCATGTTATTTATTCTTATGAACTGGTGGATTGCGTCTGCCTGTTGGTGGTTGATGGAGAAAAAGGAAGCAATATCTGATGGGGCGTGCTTATAAAGATTTTCTAACGTAGGGTCGTGTCTAAGAAGGTGTTTTATGGTTTTGCAGCTTAGTTGGGGACAATGGTGAAGGGTTATTAATCTCTCTTTCAACAATTGCATAAAATGATGCACCTCTTCCGCTTTTAATTAAACAGAAATAGGGATAGTCTGCTCGACTATCCCACTTTCTGATCTATCAATGTGTTTTACATTTGTCGTAAATGCCTTGTTCCTTGATGACTTTAATAAGTGTTTCACCCATAACAGATGGAGTATCTGCTACTTCAATGCCACACTCATTCATCACACGAATCTTCTCATCTGCAGTACCTTTACCGCCGGAGATGATTGCTCCTGCGTGACCCATACGTTTACCAGGAGGTGCAGTACGACCGCCGATGAAGCCGACAACAGGTTTAGTCATGTTCTCTTTTACCCAAAGAGCCGCTTCTTCTTCAGCTGTTCCGCCGATTTCACCGATCATGATAACTGCATAAGTATCTTCATCTTCATTGAATGCTTTTAATACATCAATGAAATCAGTTCCGTTAACCGGGTCTCCACCGATACCTACTGCAGTAGATTGACCGATGCCTTCTTGAGATAATTGGTGAACCGCTTCGTACGTTAATGTACCAGAACGGGAAACGACCCCAACATGGCCTTTAGTGTGGATATAACCAGGCATAATTCCGATTTTACACTCGCCAGGAGTGATAACGCCAGGGCAGTTAGGACCAACTAGACGAGTCTTCTTCCCTTCCATATAACGCTTCACTTTTACCATATCAAGTACAGGAATATGCTCAGTAATACAAATAGCCAAGTCAAGCTCAGAATCTACCGCTTCCATGATTGCATCTGCAGCAAATGGAGCCGGTACATAGATGACAGATGCATTTGCACCAGTAGCTTTGACAGCTTCTTCTACTGTATTGAATACAGGTACACCTTCAACTTCAGTGCCGCCCTTACCTGGTGTAACCCCGCCAACGATTTGTGTACCATACTCAAGCATTTGCTTTGTATGGAACAACGCTGTGGAACCAGTAATACCTTGTACGATTACTTTTGTATCTTTATTAATGAATACACTCATGAATGTCCCCTGCCTTTCTTATCCTACTTGCGCTACGATTTTTTGTGCACCATCAGCCATGGATTCTGCTGCTACGATGTTTAAGCCAGACTCACGTAAGATTTGTTTCCCTAAGTCTACGTTTGTACCTTCCAAACGTACCACTAGAGGAACTTCAAGTCCTACTTGTTTCGCTGCTTCCACAACACCTGTAGCGATGATGTCACACTTCATGATTCCACCGAAAATGTTAACGAAAATTCCTTTTACATTATCATCAGAAAGGATAATCTTGAAAGCTTCTGTTACTTTCTCAGCAGTTGCTCCGCCCCCAACGTCCAGGAAGTTAGCAGGGTCTCCACCATAATGTTTGATAATATCCATAGTTGCCATCGCAAGACCGGCACCATTTACCATACATCCGATGTTTCCATCAAGTGAAATATAGCTTAGATCGTATTTGGAAGCTTCGATTTCTTTTGCATCTTCTTCTTCCAAATCACGGTATTCTACGATGTCCTTATGACGGTATAGAGCATTAGCATCAAAGTTAAGCTTCGCATCCAGTGCCATTACCTTCGCATCACCTGTAACCACTAGAGGATTGATTTCTGCGATAGAGCAGTCCTTTTCCACAAATGCAGTGTATAGGCTCATCATGAATTTAACTGCTTGTCCAACCAATTCTTTCGGAATGTTGATGTTAAATGCAATACGGCGAGCTTGGAAGCCAGTTAAACCTACAACTGGATCCACTACCTCTTTGAAGATTTTTTCAGGCGTTTGCTCTGCCACTTCTTCAATTTCTGTACCGCCTTCTTCAGATGCCATTAACACAACTCGGGAAGTTGCACGGTCTAAAACAAGTCCGATATAGTATTCTTTCTTGATGTCGCACCCTTCTTCGATAAGTAAGCGTTTTACTTCCTTACCTTCTGGACCAGTTTGATGAGTAATTAACGTTTTGCCTAGAATTTCACCCGCGTATTCACGAACTTCATCCAAGTTCTTGGCAACTTTCACACCGCCCGCTTTACCGCGGCCACCTGCGTGAATTTGCGCCTTCACTACACAAACTTGTGTTCCTAGTTCTTTTGCAGCTTCAACTGCTTCTTCCACAGTAAATGCTACACGGCCGTTTGGAACAGCTACCCCGTATTTTCTGAGGATCTCTTTTCCTTGATATTCATGGATATTCATTTCCCATCCTCCAATCTTATGTATAACAGAACATTATATAAAAATAGACTGCGCTTTCATTTTATTAAATGCACTGACAAATGTCTACCTTTCTGCAAAAATATTATACTATTTTCAAAAAATTAATAGATTGACATCTGATTATGTCGACAAAACCAACATATAACGCAAAAACGTGTACAATTTGACAGATAATTCAATCTTCTTTCATTATGCTGAAAAACTTTCACGTGGATTATTTCACATTCTTTACGGCTACTTCATGGAGGTTGTAAACATACGCTAGAACCTCTGCTACCACTTCATATAACTCTTCAGGGATGGTTTCATTCAGTTCGAGTTCTATCAAGATCTCCAAAAGCGCCTTGTCTTCCTGGACCGGAACATTATGTTTTATTGCCTCTTCCAAAATATTTTCTGCAATAATTCCTGCACCTTTCGCTTTAACAACAGGGGCAACTGTTTTCGCCTGGTCATATTTTATAGCAACTGCTTTTTTCCTCTTGTCTAGGTGCTCTTTCATATTTTTACATCCAATCCTTTCTCATTAGGATGAAGAATTGCCTTCAGAAAATCAACAGGTATACCAGGTTTTTTCTCCTGCTCCTTCCACTCCGCTTTAATGGCGCTTAAAGTAAAACCTTTAACGGATAGGCTCTTCCTAAGAAGCGATGAGCTTTTTTCTAACAATTCCTCCATCCCCTGATAGGAATGATGTAAGGATATACTGACCACTTTTTGTTGGATGAATACATCCACCATCACAGAAGAAAATACAGGCATATCTAACAGAAAGACAACACGACAATAATCCGGATCAAGCATACCTTCTTTTTTCTTGGAGCTTAGATGTACATACCATTCCTTCGCTTCTTCATGCATTTTAATCGGGAGTGGTAAAAAGATATGTTGAAGATTACCTTCTTCCCTTGAAAGCAGTTGGAAACTAGTCAATCTGGAAAGGAGCTGTGTAATCGCCGCTTTCTCTTCAGGAGTTTCCACTTGTTGTAAATAATTCATCAATAAAGGTTTTAACCGCCCTACTTTCTCCTCAGAAAAAGGCTGCCCCTGCCGCATCATATCATTTAGACCTTTTTCAAAGTCTAGACCCAGCAAGGACAATGCATGCCTGATAAATTGCAACGCTTCCTTTTTTGTATGGATTGTTAGCGGCTGTTGCATTTGTTGAATGACTTCCATAAGCTTTTGCTGTGCAGGTGTTGGCATGGTTAGGTTCCGGAGACTTGTTTCCACTTTTGCTAGTGTCTGTAAGGTTGTCTCATTATCAGCTAAACTTGATAGGATCATTTGCAACTTTTCAGGGATGTTCGTGATTCCGGTCCGGTTAGAAAGCACTTTCAGCAATTCTATGGCTCTCTCCTTATCAACCGTTGGCAGGCGGTCTATCACCGATACAAGTTCTCTAATAGTGCCAGTAAGCGTATTATCCCCTTTTTGTGAAAAGATTGCCTGAATGCGTTCCTGTGTTGTTTGAGGAGGTGCTGATTTCTCCGTTGATAAGGCAGTTGACATAACTCCAGTATCTTTTTCAACTAATGAGGGAGGCCTGTTGAATGAAGACATATTTTGTGTAGCAGTTACTTTATGCTGGATCAATTGCCAGATATTCATAGCTAACTCCTTTTTCTTTAGTCCACCATTTCTTTTACCGGTGAAAATGATTGACGGTGCTCTCGGGTCACCCCTACCTCATGTAAAGCAAGAAGATGCTCCTGTGTACCATATCCCATATTTTTTTCAAATCCATACTGCGGAAATTCATGTGCAAGGTCCTTCATGTATGTATCCCTTGTCTCTTTTGCCAGCACAGAGGCTGCAGCAATGGATATGCTGGTTGCATCCCCTTTTATAATGGAGGTCTGCTCCATGTCAAGATCCAACTTCATCGCATCAATCAATAGATGGTCAGGTATATGGTGGAGATTTTCCACCGCTTCCATCATCGCAAGCTTTGTGGCTTCATAAATATTGACTTCATCAATTCTTTTTGAATCTATTATGCCTATCCCGTAGCTGATAGCATGTTCTTTAATATAGTGGAAAAAGTGTTCCCTTTTTTGCGCACTCAGCTTCTTGGAGTCAGTAAGTCCCGGCAGGTAAAAATCTTTCGGCAGAATAACGGCAGCAGCTATCACTGGTCCTGCGAGAGGACCGCGTCCCACTTCGTCAATGCCGGCGATATACTGGCACCCTCTTTCCCAATGAAGAAGTTCATATTTTTTCATTTCTTCAAACTGCTCGAGAAGCTGCTCCTTTTCCAATCTTCTCTTTTCCCACCTTTTCAGAAGGGCTTGGACGCCTTTCCGCTCGTCCTCTCTGATGGATAAAAGGAAAGGGTCTTTTTCACTTTCAATTCCAACCAGCATTCTCTCTATTTCTTTTATCGACTTCTTTTCCATGTATTTAACTCCATTTCCCCAAAAGAAAAAGGCTGCATGATAACAGCCTTTTTCTAAAGTTTTTCCGGTCTTTCCAAACTGAGCTTGCCCAGTTTCTCGGAACGGATCTCCCGTATAATCAACTCAGCGGTCTTATCATAATCGATTAGCCCACCACTCATCTTACATCCGCGTTTAGAGCCTATCGCATCAAAAAGTTCCACGATATCTTCTGGTATTTCTTCGAGTCCATATCGGTCCATCAACCGCTCCGGATATGCGTCCGTCAAGAACCTTAGGGCAAATACAGCAATATCTTGAAGGTTGATTATCGTATCTTTAATCGCCCCAGTCGTTGCTAAGCGATAGCCGACCTCCTGATCCTCAAATTTTGGCCAGAGAATTCCAGGAGTATCAAGCAGTTCCAGCTCTTTTCCGACCTTCACCCATTGCTGAGCTTTGGTAACACCAGGTCTATCGCCGGTTTGAGCTATGTTTTTCTTAGCAAGCCTATTGATCAGCGTTGACTTACCTACGTTAGGGATACCTACTATCAACGCCCTGATTGCTCTTGGCCTGATACCGCGCGACTGCATTTTATCGAATTTTTCTTTAAGCAGTTCTTTGGATAAGGTTGCAATCTGCTGAATCCCTTTACCTGTCTGTGAATCAATTGCTATTGCTTTTGTAGTGGAGCCGGGCAAATTGAAATAGTCCAGCCACTCTCTCGTGACTTTTGCATCTGCCATATCCGCTTTATTCAAAAGAATGATTCTCGGCTTATTGGAGATGATTTCATCGATCATCGGGTTCCGGGATGATACGGGAATACGCGCATCCACCAACTCGTATACGATATCAATCAATTTGAGTTTTTCTGTCACTTGTCTGCGGGCTTTTGCCATATGCCCTGGAAACCATTGTATTGTCATGAAAATTGCCTCCTGAAGTCCTTGCACAATTAAAGCTATTTATAGTATCTGACAAACGCCGTTTTTGAATTCCCCCCTGGGCTCCAACCAACAGCTGATTGTCTATTATATTATATTTATTGGCTGTTTTCGTAAACTTTGTTGCTTTTCGTATTCATACATAACCCGTTATTTTCCTTACTGTGGTGCTCTTTTCCCTACAGTACTTTAAAATACTACTTGCAACCTTTAGAGTATTTAAGCTAAAAAAAATCTAATTTGCCGACTTTTTACAAGTAAATAGCAACAAACTTTGAGAAAAGAGCCTATTTATTTTACCCTTCGCAGATCTGAAATTGGCCAGTAGACGATATTTGTTTTCCCTAATACTTCTTCTTGGGGAACGGTACCTATATGGCGCCCATCTCTACTGAACCTGCGGTTATCGCCAAGTACAAAGATATGCCCTTCCGGTACGACTTTGTGACCTGTTTTTTCTTCCAATGTGAAATCCTCTGTCAAAGGACCATCTGGATATTGCGCCTTAAATTCATCCAGATACGGTTCATCGTATGCTTTTCCATTGATATAAAGGACATCATCCCGATACTCGACTTCATCACCCGGCAAGCCGATGACACGTTTGATATAGTCCTTGTCCACTGTGGCATGAAATACAACAATGTCAAAACGGTCCGGTTCACCTATTTTGTAACCTATTTTGTTTACAATCATTCGATCCTGATCATGAAGAGTCGGCATCATGGAATCACCATCCACCACAATCGGAGCAAAAAAGAAATAACGAATTGCCGCTGCCAAAATTATTGCGATAGCTAACGCTTTGATCCATTCCCAGAGCTCATTTTTAGAACGTGCCATATTTGTTCCTCCGCCGTTTCCTTTATGTTTCTCGTAAGTTATCGAGAATCTATATGTACCATTAATTATTCTAGGCTGTTTTCGTAAACTTTGTTGCTTTTACGTATTTTTAAACCATCCCTATTATTATTTACTGTCGTGCTCTTTTCGCTGTAACACTAATTATATTTCATGCATATCGAGAGTATCCAAGCTGTAAAAAGTCCAATTGCCGACTTTTTACTAGTTGAATTAGCAACAATCTTTGAGAAAAGAGCCTTATTCTATTATATACTTTGTATTCGCAGATGGAAAACCAATAGCCTTTTTGAAGTTTTTTTTAGTAAAAAAAGAGAGCTTGTCACCAAGCTCCCCTTTCTATTATCGAATTTCTTTAATACGCGCTTTTTTACCACGTAATGCACGTAGATAGTAAAGTTTCGCACGACGTACTTTACCACGACGAACAACATCAATTCCCTCAATCTTTGGAGAATGTACAGGGAATGCACGCTCAACACCTACACCGTAAGAGATCTTACGTACTGTGAATGTTTCGCTGATACCGCCGCCACGACGCTTGATTACTACTCCTTCATACACCTGGATACGCTCACGTGTACCCTCTACAACCCTAACGTTAACACGTACAGTGTCACCAGGACGGAAAGAAGGAAGATCAGTTTTTAACTGCTCTTGAGTAATTTCTTGAATTAGTTTTTGCATAGTTTTCTACTCCTTTTCCACAGATGCTCATACCATACTTGTTTGATGCAGCGGAACATCGTTTTTAGACATAGCAATAGCTAAGTCACAAAGAGTATAATAGCATATTGAAAGAATAAAATCAATATGACTTATCCTCTTTTTTAATTTCTTGCAACCACTCCTGCTGCTCTTCCGTCAACGGATACATATTAAATAGGTCAGGCCTTCTGCTCCAAGTTCTTCGTAAGGACTCTTTCGTCCGCCAATTTTCTATATGTGCATGGTTTCCTGAAAGAAGGACATCCGGAACCTTCATTCCCCGAAAATCAGCAGGTCTTGTATAATGGGGGTGTTCCAGAAGTCCGGTACTGAAGCTGTCCTGTTCATGAGATGCCGCCTTCCCTAGTACATCCGGCAAAAGACGAACCACACTATCCACGATCACCATCGACGCCAACTCTCCACCAGTCAGGACATAGTCACCGATGGAAATTTCATCTGTCACTACATGCTCTCTTATCCGTTCATCATAGCCTTCATAATGACCACAGATGAAGATCAGGTGCTCTTCTTCTGCAAGCTCCTCCGCTTTTTTCTGCGTGTAGCGTTCTCCCTGTGGACACATAAGGATGACGCGGGGCTTTTTAACGGAAGGTTGGCCTTCTGTAAGGGATAGAACAGCATCAAAGATGGGCTGGGCTTTCAGTACCATCCCCGCCCCGCCACCATAAGGATAATCATCCACCGTTTTATGCTTGTTATCAGCAAACTCCCGGAAGTCCGTTACGCTATATTCCACGGCACCTTTTTCGGCCGCTTTTTTTAAGATGGAAGATTCCAATACTCCTTTGAACATTTCAGGGAAAATGGAAAGAATATCAATCTTCATATTAAAACAGCCCCTCTAACGGCTCAATGATGATTGTTTTTTCCTTAACATCCACTTTCTTGACTACTTGATCGATATAAGGAATCAAAATGTCTTTCCCCTTTTTCGCTTTAACCACCCAGACATCGTTTGCACCAGGAGTCAAGACTTCCTTGACCAACCCTAACTCCTCCATGCTTTCCTGAAGAATAACTTTACAGCCGACGATTTCATGGAAATAATATTCGCCTTCTTCTAAGTCCCCGAGTTGGTCTTCCGGAACCTTGACAATGGCACCTTTAAACTTCTCCACTTCATTTACATTATGGTAGCCTTCAAACGTTAGAAGATCAAATGACTTATGCACCCTTCTAGATGATACCTTCACTTCAACGGGTTCCTTTTCATTTGGCATGAATAAATAGAGATGATTACCCTTTTTGTAACGTTCATCAGGAAAATCCGTTCTGGAAACAACACGCACCTCACCTTTTATGCCGTGTGTATTGACAAGCTTACCTACGTTAAACCACTTTGACATTTCTTGCACCTCCACGCGCAAATTTTGACTGTTCTCTATGTATCAATAGCGTACCCTTTTGAGGGGACACTTAAAGCTTTTAATGAGTGTTAAACCATAAGAAAAGGGGAAGCTCTAAAGCCTCCCCTACTCCATAATCTCTAATTGCACTCGTTTATTCTCGTGAGAAGCGGCAGCGAACAAGACTGTCCGGATTGCTTTAGCAATTCTACCCTGCTTGCCAATCACTTTCCCTAAATCATCTTGATGCACTGTAAGTTGATACGTGAGGGCATTACCTGTTTCCTTTTCCGTAACCACTACATTTTCTGGATGATCTACCAACGACGTCACAATTGTTTGGATTAATTCTGTCATTTTGCCTCTTACTTGCCTAATTTAGCATTGTGGAATTTTTCCATAATACCTTCGTTAGAGAAAAGGTTACGAACTGTGTCAGAAGGCTTCGCGCCATCTTGTAACCACTTAAGAGCTAGTTCTTCATTGATTTTAACTTCAGCTGGTTGCAATACTGGGTTGTAAGTTCCAACTGTTTCAATGAAACGTCCATCACGAGGAGAACGAGAATCTGCTACTACAATACGATAGAATGGGGATTTTTTAGAACCCATACGTTTTAAACGAATTTTTACTGCCATTTAATATAGCACCTCCGAAAATATTTCACACAAGATAGTATGATAACAAGTAGTTACTTGTTTGTAAAGTGTTTTTTCTTGTCACTTCATTTATTAAGAGAAAAAATGGTGTGATTGCTTACATGAAAGGAAATTTGAAGCCGCCTTTTTTGCCTTTCCCTTTTTGCATGCTTGTCATCTGTTTCATCATTTTTTTCATCTCTTCAAATTGTTTAAGTAGGCGGTTTACTTCCTGTATAGGACGTCCGCTACCTTTTGCTATCCGTTTTTTGCGGCTAGCATTAAGCAAATCCGGGTTTTCTTTTTCCGTTTTGGTCATCGATTGTATGATCGCCTCGACATGACCAATCTGCTTTTCATCCACCTGGACATTTTTTAAGCCTTTCATCTTGTTGGCTCCAGGTATCATTCCCAGAATTTCATCGAGCGGGCCCATGTTTCTCACTTGCCCCAGCTGCTCTAAGAAATCATCGAACGTAAAGTTCATCGTACGCAGCTTCTGTTCCAGCTCCTTGGCTTTCTCTTCGTCCACATTCGATTGTGCTTTCTCAATAAGAGTCAGCACATCTCCCATACCTAAAATACGGGAAGCCATACGTTCAGGGTGAAAAGGTTCTATGGCATCCAACTTTTCTCCCATACCAATGTACTTGATAGGAGTATTCGTTACCGCTTTGACGGATAATGCCGCTCCACCACGGGTGTCTCCATCCAGTTTCGTTAATACGACACCAGTCAAGCCCAGCTGTTCATTGAAGCTTTGTGCCACATTTACAGCATCTTGTCCTGTCATCGCATCCACTACAAGGAAAATTTCATCCGGTTTGGAGAGCTCTTTTACCTGCTTAAGCTCGTCCATAAGTGTCTCATCCACATGCAAGCGCCCAGCGGTATCAATCAGCACATAATCATGATGCTCATCTTTTGCTTTTTGGATGGCCTGCTTGGCGATTTCAACTGGACTTACCTGATCTCCTAAAGAGAAAACAGGCATGCTTAGCTGTTTCCCAAGTGTTTCAAGCTGCTTGATAGCCGCCGGTCGGTAAATATCCGCTGCAACTAAAAGCGGCTTTCTATTGTGCTTTTTGCGCAATAGGTTTGCAAGCTTTCCTGTTGTCGTCGTTTTACCTGCACCTTGAAGACCTACCATCATGATGACGGTCGGCGGTCGGCTGCTTACAGCGATTTTACTTTGTTCCCCACCCATAAGTGCGGTGAGTTCTTCTTTAACCACTTTGATAACTTGCTGACCGGGTGTAAGACTTTTCATGACTTCTTGTCCAACTGCACGCTCATTTACGCGTTTCACAAAGTCTTTCACTACTTTGAAGTTTACATCCGCTTCAAGTAAAGCCAGTCGAACTTCACGCATCATCTCTTTAACGTCCTGCTCGCTTACCTTACCTTTCCCGCGAATCTTCTGAATCGTATTTTGCAAACGGTCGGCTAAACCTTCAAATGCCATGTATGCCGCCCCCTAATCTAATTTCTCAAGCGACTCGATCAGCGCCGTAAGGGATTGGCCGTTCAACGGATCATCCGCCTTTTCGACTTCCTCCTTCAACTGCTGCAAAAGCGACTGCCGCTCTTGAAACTTTTGAAATAACAAAAGCTTTTCTTCATATTGCTCAAGCATCTGTTCTGTACGTTTTATGTTATCATACACTGCTTGACGACTTATGTTATATTCCTCTGCTATCTCACCAAGGGAGTGATCATCTAAGTAATACAAAGACATATAGCTTCGTTGCTTTGGTGTTAACAACGACTGATAGAAATCAAAAAGATAGTTCATTCTCGTTGTTTTTTCAAGCATCCTCTTCACTCTCCCTTGTTAAGTGAAATGCCTTTACAATAGCTTAGTTTACAGGGTGGGATTGGGAATGTCAAGTTTTTTTCTTGACCTGGTAAAAAAGCGAGAATATGAAAAAAATTAGACAAAATGACTTTAGTTTGTTGGTTGACCGCCGCTGTTCCTTTCCGCAAATGGCTGCGCTCTCCGCAGGACGGCGCTTGAGCCTCCTCACTTCGTTGCACGGTCCTCACCCTACCGTTACTCCCCCCACTGGAGTCTTCGCCATTTGCTCCAATACACAGCTAGAATTTACGTTAAGAAACGTTCATGTTTTTCAGATAACTCGATTAAATGGGCTTTCATTACCCTTAGTTGAATGAAGTCACCTTGTTGATTGGAGTGGAAGGCGCGCAGACGCCCGCGGGAGGATGGGACAGGCGAGACCCCGTAGGGCGCAAGCCGAAGAAGGCTCACGGACCGCCCCCAGGCAAGCGAAGTGCCTGGAACGGAAATCAACAGTTTCACATGCTTTCTTATTTAAAAAACCGCCCGTCTATAATAGAGGGCGGTCAGTAAAAATATCGTTTATTAGCTTTCTTGTGCTTCTTCTTTTTCCATCATATCTGCAAATAAGCCGTACACATATTGTTCTGCGTTGAACTCCTGCAGGTCATCGGCTTTTTCTCCCAAGCCGACAAATTTGACTGGGATGCGCATTTCATTTCGTATAGCCAGAACAATTCCACCTTTTGCTGTACCGTCTAGCTTCGTCAACACAATTCCAGTTACATTCGTTGCTTCAGAGAAAATCTTTGCCTGACTAAGGGCATTCTGACCAGTGGTTGCATCCAATACAAGCAGGACTTCATGTGGTGCTCCAGGTACTTCGCGTTCAATTACCCGCTTCACCTTTTCAAGTTCCTTCATCAGGTTTACTTTATTTTGCAAACGCCCGGCTGTATCGCAAAGTAGTACATCCACTTTACGCGCTTTTGCCGCTTGGAGGGCATCATACATGACCGCCGCCGGATCAGAACCAGCTGATTGCTTGATAACGTCGACGCCTACACGATCCCCCCATACTTCAAGCTGTTCTATCGCACCTGCTCGGAATGTATCTCCTGCTGCAAGCAGGACACTCTTGCCTTCCTGCTTCAGCTTTTTGGCGATCTTTCCAATCGAAGTGGTTTTGCCGACTCCATTAACCCCTACTACAAGTACGACAGTCAGGCCATCCTGCTGAAAATTGATGGTCGGGGAAATATCTTCACCGGACTCATAAATTTCCACAAGCTTTTCAGAAATGACACTCTGTACCTCACGTGGATCTTGAATATTACGGCGTTTCACTTCCATTCTAAGCTCGTCGATCAATTCCATCACTGTATTCACGCCAACGTCCGCTCCGATGAGGATCTCTTCCAATTCTTCAAAGAAATCCTCATCTACTTTACGATAGCGTGCAACAAGATCATTTACTTTACCAGAAAAAGAGTCACGGGTTTTGGTTAATCCCTCTCTGAATTTTTCCGTCACGGACTCTGTTTGATTAGTAAGTTTGTCTTTCAGCTTTTTAAAAAAACTCATTTTCCATTCTCTTCCTCTCTATTGAACAAGTTCTTTTGATTCTTCCAAACGGACTGAAACCAGCTTCGAGACACCCGATTCTTGCATTGTCACTCCATATAGGACATCACTGAATTCCATTGTGCCTTTACGGTGGGTAATGACGATGAACTGTGTATCTTCACTGAACTGCTTCAAATACTGGGCAAAACGATGAACGTTGGCTTCATCAAGAGCCGCTTCCACTTCATCCAAGATGCAGAATGGCACGGGTCTCACTTTCAGGATGGAGAATAGTAATGCTATGGCCGTCAATGCTCTTTCTCCCCCTGATAAAAGGCCAAGATTCTGAAGCTTTTTGCCAGGAGGCTGGGCCACGATATCGACACCAGTATTCAACATATCTGATGGGTCGGTTAAGACAAGATCCGCTCTTCCCCCACCAAACAAGGATCTGAATACATCATGAAAATGTGCACGGATATTGATAAAGGTCGTTTCAAAGCGCTTTTTCATTTCCTCGTCCATCTCTCCGATGACCTGGAATAGCGTATCTTTTGCTTCCTGAAGGTCATCCTTCTGTTCCTTTAGGAAAGTATAGCGTTCGCTGACCCTCTCATATTCCTCGATTGCCGCTATGTTGACCGTCCCCAGCTCTTCGATTGCAAGCTTGATCAGCCTCACTTTTTTCCTCGCCTCGTCAATATCGATTTCTAGTGGATATTCTTCTTTGGCCGCTTCAAAGGACAGCATATACTCTTCCCTTAAATGATGAAGTCTATTATCTAGCTCCACATCTAGACGGTTAAGCTTCACCTCTTCTGCCTTCAGCACCTCTGCAAGCTGCTTGTACTGACGCTTCAAGTCTTTAAGTTCAAGTTCCTCTTGCTCTACTTTTTCATAAAAGGATAAGCGTTCTGCACGGCGTTCTGCTATCAACTTCATGGTGGTGTTTTTATCTTGGAGCTTTTCCTCTGCTGCCACTTCTAATTTCTGTTCCCCGGAAGAATTATCATTCATTTCGCTTTGCAACAGAGCAAGATCCTCCTGTATGTCTGTCAGCCTTTCTTGTGCATGATCAAGGTCAGTTTCTAACGTCTCCACCTTTTCTGACTGATTAAGAAGCTTTTCTTTCTTGCCCGCATACTCGACTTTTAGCTGTGTTAATTCTTGTTGAACAGTTTCTTTGGTTGCGTGCTGCTCCACTTTCAAAGAGTTGAGGTCTGCAATTTCCTTATCTAAGGCGACTATCTGGACCCCTACGTTTTTCAGTTCTGTTTCCAGTTTTACTTTTCTGTCACCGGCACCTTGTATCGAAGTAGTTAGTTGTTGTTTCTCATAATCATACAAGCTTAAATGTTCATTGATGTTCTTCTCTTCTAGTTCCACTTCCCTAAGAAGGCTAGTAACTTGCTGTTCCTTGTATCTCAGGTCTTCCCCAGAGACTTTAAGCTCCATCACTTGTGTTTCTTTTTCTTCAATTTTCTTCTTTAACGTCTTTACCTGATCTTCTAAGAGAGCTGTTTTATTTTCCATCTCTTCCAGCTTTGCTGAGATAGAGTCAAGTTCCCGCCCCCGGCTCAATAGCGAGTTCGATTTCTGCTTAACAGCTCCGCCTGTCATGGAACCACCAGGATTGACAACATCCCCCTCAAGAGTCACGATTCGGAAGCGGTGCTGAAGGATTCCAGCAAGTGCATTCGCCCCTTTTAAATCTTTCGCTATGACGATTGTCCCCAAAAGATTATAAACGATATTTTCAAAGGATTGATCATAATCCACCAGGGTGGCCGCTATTCCTACAAAGGATTCATGCTGGCTGATTTGGTTCAATTGATAGTCAGATAATGTACGAGGCTTCATGACTGTCATCGGGAGGAAAGTCGCACGGCCAAAACCATTCTTCTTTAAGTACTGGATGGAAGTCCTAGCATTCTGTTCATTATCCACTACAATATGCTGGGTCGCACTACCTAGAGCAATCTCGATAGCTGTTTCTACATCCTGTTTTACTTGGATGATCTCCGCAACAGCCCCCTTGATCCCCGTGAGCCTGCTTTCATCCCTGGCCTTCAGGATTTCTTTAACCCCTTGGAAAAAGCCAGTGAAATCTCCTTGCATTGTCTCTAACATTTCTTTTCTTGCACGGGTCTGTTGCAGGAATTGATAGGCCTGGTACAAGGTGGTCTCCTTCTTCTGATAGGATTGCTTGTACTGCTCAAGTGCCCCCTGCTCTGTCCTGTAGAGGTCGACTGTTTGATTCAGCTCTTCTTGAACTTTTTTCTGGTCTGTGAGCACCTTTTCCTTTTTCGCTTGTGTTTCAGTGCGCATCTCCACATACTTCCGATTGCCCTCATCAAGACGGGACACTTTCAACCCTTCTTGTTTTTCCTGCTGTTCCAAATAGGAAAATTCATTACGAATGGAAGCCTGTTTATTTAGCAGTTCAATATATTCGCTCTTCAACGCATCAATTTTCTCTTCGATGTTCTGGTCGAACTGTTCGTTGATGACCTGCTTTTCTTTCAGGTTCTGTTCGGTTAATACCAATTCCTTACGGAGCGCATCCAACATACCGCTTTCCGTTGTAAGTTTTTCCTTTTGGGCTTGGATGAATTCGACAAGTTCCACTGACGTTTTTTCCAATTGTGCTCTGTTCGTAGTTGCATTCTTTTTGCGTTCCTTGAGTACTTCTTTCCTGCCTTCAAGTTTCTCAAGTTCTGAACTTGCTACAAGTAGGGCCTGTTGCAAGGAATCGATGGATTCATCCAGAGCAGCTACTTGATCTTTATATTTTTCAAGGGTAGCTTCTTTTTGGGATAGCTCGGCAGATAGGTGCAGCTCTTTTTCTGAACTGTTCTTCACTTCCAAGGAATTCTGTTCCCACTTTTGGTGCAACTCCTCAATTTCATAGACTGTCACACCGACTTCAATCTGTTCAAGCTCTTCTTTTTTCTCCAGATAGTCCTTAGCAATGGATGCCTGGATTTTCAGTGGCTCGACCTGACCTTCCAATTCATGTAAAATGTCGGATACTCGATTCAGGTTTTCTTGTGTATCCCACAACTTACTTTCGGCCTTCTTTTTTCTGGACTTGTATTTGAGGACTCCTGCAGCCTCTTCAAAAATACTGCGGCGCTCCTCCGATTTACTGCTAAGGATTTCTTCGACTTTCCCCTGACTGATGATGGAGAAAGCCTCCTTGCCAAGACCTGAATCCATAAACAGATCTACAATGTCCTTGAGACGGCATGTCTGCTTGTTTATCAGGAATTCACTATCTCCTGAACGGAGGGCTCTCCTTGTGACACTCACTTCCATATAATCAATCGGAAGGATGCGGTTACTGTTGTCAAGTGTCAAGGTCACCTCTGCCATATTCAAAGCCTTCCTGCTATCACTCCCGGCAAAAATGATGTCTTCCATTTTGGAACCACGCAGGGATTTCGCTGATTGTTCCCCAAGAACCCACCTGATGGCATCTATAATATTACTTTTTCCGCTTCCGTTCGGCCCTACCACAGCTGTGACGCCAGGGACAAAGTCAACGGATATCTTTTCAGCAAACGACTTAAATCCTACTACTTCTAATCGTTTGAGGTACATACTCCTCACCTCATCTACACTAATAAAAATTTCTTTGGTTGGTTATTGCCTATAATTATGTAATGGAAAGCTCTGTTAAACACCGCTGTTGATTTCCGCACTAGGCTTCGCTTTCCTAGGGGCGTTTGGGGAGCCTCCTCGGCTTGGGCCTGCGGGGTCTCCCCTAAAACGCTATCTCCCTCAGGAGTCTTCGCCTATTGCTCCAATCAACAGCTATGTTGCTGCAAAAATCAACAGTATGCTTTAACAGAGCCAATTGGAAAAGGAAAGCGACCGTATGGGCACACCTGTGCACCCTCGGATCGCCCACTTTCATTTTTTGGCTTGTTTCAGCTTCTGAAGAGCAAACTGAGCGGCGTGTTGTTCCGCTTCTTTCTTGGAACGGCCCACTCCTATACCCATCTCTTCTTTATTCAAGGAGACTTTGGATACAAACTCCCTGTTATGCGCCGGTCCCTTTTCTTCAAGCACTTCATATTCGATGACACCAAGCGCATTACGCTGGATCATCTCTTGTAACTGACTTTTAAAATCCATCACATGAGAAAAAGCACCTTCATTAATTTTAGGGTATACATACTTTTCAAGGAATTGGAATACGGTATCCAGTCCAAGATCCAGATATAAGGCACCGATAAATGCTTCAAATACATCGGCAAGCAAAGCTGGTCTGGCCCGTCCACCAGTGATCTCCTCTCCCTTTCCAAGCAATACATACTTACCAAACGAAAGATCATTTGCAAATGAAACGAGAGATGGTTCGCAAACAATCGATGCTCTAAGTTTTGTCAATTGACCTTCACTCATCATAGGGTATTTCTTATAAAGAAACTGTGAAATAGTCAACTCCAAAACAGCATCTCCTAGAAATTCCAGTCGTTCATTATCTTCGTAAGGTTTTCTCCGATGCTCATTCACATAGGATGAATGGGTGAAAGCTTGATATAACAGTTTCTCATTTTGAAACTGAACTCCTAAATTATCTTGTAGAAAAGCAAAATTCTTTCTAATTGCTTCATTTTTCATTTCATTTATTCTACTTCTGTTCCTAGTCATATAAAGGAGCCTCCAACATACAATCTTCTTTCACTAAGATGGCAACATTCTCTTTGGGATGATGAAAGTTGTATAACATTACTATTTTAACAAATTATGAAGAGGATACAAATAGCAAGTTTCAGATTTGGGCAGAATCCTTTAACTTTTACGGATAGTTGTAACGGATTTGACATCTATAAGATTAATTATCCCCTGAAAAAACAAAAAGCCCCACCTGAGTGGGACAAGAAAGTAGTCCCACTGAGTGGGACAAGAAAGAAAGCTATTAAGCGTTCGCTTTTATGTAGTTCACCGCATCGGCAACTGTTGTAATGTTTTCCGCTTCGTCGTCTGAGATTTCCATATCAAACTCATCTTCAAGCTCCATCACTAGTTCAACTACATCAAGAGAATCAGCACCTAAATCGTCTTTGAATTTAGAATCAAGATTCACCTCGGACTCGTCTACACCTAATCGATCAACAATGATCTTTGTTACACGCTCTAATACATCTGCCATAACTTTCACCTCCCCTCAAGTATTATAGTGAATTTGGTTTTAAAAAACTAGTGTTTATTGCTTTCACACTCCAGATGACTTCCGTTCCAGGTGTTCGCTTTCCGCGGGACGGTGCTTGAGCCTCCTCGGCTTCGCCTGCGGGGTCTCAACCAAACGCTACCTCCCGCAGGAGTCTCTCACCCTGCACTTCAGTCAACAGGGGGAACTCTTATATTTAGATTTTTTTAGTGATTACATCACCATTCCGCCGTCGACATGGAGGGTCTGGCCGGTGATGTAGGCACTTTTTTCGGAAGCTAAGAAAGATACGACTGATGCGATGTCTTTCGCTTCTCCAAATCGTGCAAGGGGGATCTGCTTCAGCATTTCCGCTTTTACTTCTTCTGTTAATTTGTCCGTCATATCCGTTGTGATGAAGCCTGGTGCAATGGCATTTACTGTAATGTGGCGTGAAGCAAGTTCACGGGCAGTAGATTTCGTCAGCCCGATTACACCTGCTTTTGCCGCAACATAGTTAGCTTGCCCGGCATTTCCCATTACTCCAACGATGGATGCGATATTGATGATTCTTCCCGAACGCTGCTTCATCATTTGACGCGTTACCGCTTTTGTCGCGTTGAAGACACCCTTCAAGTTGATATTGATCACATCATCCCACTCGTCTTCCTTCATGCGCATCAATAGGTTATCACGTGTAATTCCTGCATTATTCACCAATATATCAATGGTTTCGAATTGAGCAAGCGCTTCTTTCATCATCGCTTGCACATCTTCCATGTTACCGACATTTGCACGGACTGCGATGGCCTCGCCACCCATCTCTTTGATCGCTTCCACTACCTCATGTGCTTTTGCTTCACTTCCTGAGTAGTTGACAACCACATTGGCACCTTGTTCCGCCAGTTCTAGTGCAACAGCACGTCCGATTCCACGAGAAGCCCCCGTTACAACCGCAGTTTTTCCTTTAAGCATTGGATGTGTCCCCCTCTTTAAAGTGATCGATTGCTTTTTGCAATGTTTCGTTATCGTATACCGGGATCGTTGTCACTTTTCGGTTCACTTTTTTAATTAAGCCTGACAGCACCTTTCCTGGACCTACTTCAATAAAAGTATCAACCCCAAGGTCTATCATTTTTTCAACCGATTGTTCCCATCTTACAGGTGAATAAAGCTGTTCCACCAATTTAACGGGGATCTCAGCAGCGCTAGTCATCTCACCGGCATCCACATTTGCTATGACCGGAATGATTGCATCATTTATTTCAATCGATGATAGTGTGTCTTCAAGCTTGGAGGCAGCCGGTTTCATCAGACTGGAGTGAAATGGGCCACTGACCACCAATGGAATAACCCGCTTTGCACCCTTCTCCTTTGCTTTTTCAGAGGCTGCAGTTACACCTTCTGTAGTACCTGAGATCACAATCTGACCTGGACAATTCAGATTTGCAAGTTGAACAGGACCTGCTTCTTTAGATGCATCCTCACACGCCTCTTTTAAAAGTTGCTCCTCGAGGCCTAATACAGCCGCCATGGAACCAACGCCTGCCGGAACTGCTTCTTCCATATACTTCCCTCGCATATGAACTGTTTGAACGGCATCTTCGAAACGGATAGCTTCTGCGGCCACCAAGGCAGAATATTCACCCAAACTGTGACCTGCAGCATAATCAGCCTTGATTCCCGCCTTTTTCAGCATCTGCAAAATCGCTATGCTTGAAGTCAAAAGGGCTGGTTGGGCGTTGTAAGTAAGAGTAAGTTCTTCTTGAGGACCTTCGAACATCAGCGTTGACAGCTTGTAGCCAAGCTTTTCATCCGCTTGTGCAATCACATGTTGAACTTCATTAAAGTCTTTGGCTAACTCCTGGGCCATACCTACAATTTGTGAGCCTTGACCAGGAAAAACAAACGCGACCTTTCCCATTATTCTCCCCCGTTCTCTTGTGTTGTCACAAATTCCATTTTCTCAATTGTTTGTGCGATTGTTCCGACCATATCCGTTTCAAGCATTTCCCTGGTTTGTCGGATTGCATTGAACACAGCATTCGCATCAGACGAACCATGTGCCTTTACAACCGGTGCTTTGAGACCAAAGAGGGCTGCTCCACCGTATTCGGAATAGTCCATTTGATTTTTAATCGTTTTCAGCTTCGGCTTTAGTACTGCTGCGGCCATCTTACTTTTCAGATCACTTGTCAGTGCTTCTTTTAGCATGGCAAATACGGATAATGCCGTACCTTCAATCGCTTTTAACGTAACATTCCCGGTAAATCCATCTGTGACTACGACATCCGCTACCCCATTTAACAAGTCCCGAGCCTCCACATTTCCAGTAAAATGGACCATATTGGACTCTTTGATGTATTCAAAAGCGGCCTTTGCCAGCTCGTTTCCTTTTTTATCCTCGGTCCCGACGTTCAGCAGACCTACCCGAGGCGCTTTCACTCCTCGCACTTTCTCCGCATATATGGAAGCCATCAATGCATATTGAAATAAGTGCTCTGGCTTTGCATCTGCATTTGCACCGACATCGAGCATCACGAACCCTTTTCCATCGACTGTAGGTAAGGTAGGTGAGAGGGCAGGTCTCTCAATTCCTTTGATGCGACCAACAATCAATAGCCCTGCTGTCATTAAAGCCCCGGTATTTCCCGCTGAGATACATGCATCCGCTCTTCCTTCTTTAATTTCTTTGGCCATCAGGACCATGGAAGAATTCTTTTTACGGCGAACCGCTCTGACCGGTTCTTCATCCCCTGAAATGACTTCTTCTGTATGTATGATGCTTATATTCTTATCATTTGTTAAAAATGGTCGTATTTTATTTTCGTCCCCAACAAGGGTATATGTAACGTCATTGTATTTCTCCACGGCTTTCATGACGCCTTCGACAATCGATTTCGGCGCATGATCCCCACCCATTGCATCTATGGCAATTCTCATAGCTTTAACCTACCTTTGATTAAGAACTTGTTGAACGGAACATTTCGAACTCTCCGTGAAAAACCTTTTCACTTCCGACAGAGCTTTTCACTTCAACAGTTGTTCTTCCTTTTTCTTTATCTACCTTACTCACAACTGCCTTTGCGACAATTCTCTCACCTAGTTTTACCGGCCTTGTAAAGCGAATGGTCGCTTTTGCCGTCAGTGCCAGCTCATCATTGATTACTGCAACTGCCAATGAATTGGCCTGGGCAAACAAGTGGTGTCCTCGTGTAATCTGATTTCTTTTAAAGACATGCTCGGTTTGTACATCAAAAATGGAAATGGCACTCTCGTCCAACTGCAGGTCGATTATTTCACCGATCACTTCATCGAGGGGCAGAGACCTTACCTCTTTTTCGAGTGTACGCGCTGCTACGTTTTTTATTCGCTCACGCAATTCAGGAATGTTTAACTCCAGGCGATCCAAACGAACAGTCTGGATGCTTACCTGAAAAAAATCGGCAAGTTCTTCATCTGTTATGAAAGGGTTCTCCTGTATCTTATCCTTTAAAGATAACTGGCGCTCCTTTTTATTTCTTCTCATAAATAACACACCATCCGAACTATTATGACTAGGTACTAATAGTAGTATATATACTTAAAAAGGAGATTGCAAGGAAAAAATATCGCTACAAGAGTCAAAAAGACAGAGGTCCGCCATCCCATGACGTGCCTCTGCTTTGGTTAATCTAATTTATCGCCATCAAGAATCCCCGACTTTTCAATCATCTCTCTTAATCCTTTGTATTCCTCATCCTCCCAAAACCATTGAGAGTACAAAAGTTTGTGAGCGTCCTGCCTGGCCACCTCAAGGGCTCTGTAGTCATGCACCATGTCTGCCACTTTAAATTCAGGAACTCCGCTTTGTTTCCTCCCGAAGAAATCCCCCGGCCCCCTTAACTCCAGATCCTTCTCAGAGAGCACGAAACCGTCATTCGTTTCTGTCATGATTTTCATTCGTTCTTTTCCCACTTCCGATTTAGGATCGGCAAGAAGAATACAATATGATTGTTCACTTCCCCGTCCCACACGCCCACGGAGCTGGTGAAGTTGAGAGAGCCCGAAACGTTCGGCATCATAGATAACCATCATCGTCGCATTCGGCACATTCACACCGACCTCGACGACAGTTGTGGATACTAGCAACTGTACATCATTTTTACTAAAGGCTTCCATCACTTTCTCTTTCTCATCCGAACTTAATCTCCCGTGCATTAAGCCTATCTTCCAGTTGCCCCGATAGTAGTGGGTAAGCATATCATGAACATCAATGGCATTTTGGACATCCAGCTTTTCAGACTCTTCAATAAGAGGACAGATTACATATGCCTGTCTTCCTTTTTGCAGTTCTTTTTCAACAAAACCAAGTACTCTATCAATCATCTGGTGCTTAGCCCAATATGTTTCGATGGCTTTTCGACCGGCAGGCATCTCATCGATGATGGAGACATCCATTTCCCCGAACGCAGTAATGGCAAGCGTCCTTGGAATAGGGGTAGCCGTCATGAACAGAACATCAGGGTTTGACCCCTTTTCCCTAAGGACTCTTCGCTGCTCTACCCCGAAACGATGCTGTTCATCCGTTATTACCAACCCAAGCTTCAGGAAGTTCACTTCTTGCTGAATTAATGCGTGGGTACCTACCAGGATATGAACTTCACCTTGTTGAAGTCTTTCCAATAGCTCCCTTCTCCTCTTTCCTTTGACAGAACTTGTTAACAGTTCTATGTTCACTGGCGTTTTTTCAAAAAGGGTTGTCAACGATTGCGCATGCTGTTCTGCCAGGATTTCAGTCGGAACCATCAATGCACCTTGATAGCCTGATAGATGGGCCGCATAGAGACTTATGGCTGCCACCACCGTTTTACCTGAACCAACATCACCTTGTAAGAGACGATTCATCCGGAATGGCGATGTCAAATCACCTATAATTTCATCTAATACCCTTTCCTGTGCTCCTGTAAGGGGAAAAGGCAGAGTGTGGATAAATTGATCTAGTGCGTCTTTTGAAAAATGATGTACCAATCCTTCTGTCTGCTCTCGCTTGTACTTGCGCAAGGCTTGGATTTTCAATTGAAAAAGTAGAAATTCCTCATAAACAAAGTACCTTCTCGCATGTTTCAATAAATCTTGATTGACAGGATTATGTAGCGCCCTGACAGAGTCACTCTTCGAGGGAAGCTTATATTTTTGAAGCAAGGAATGCGGAAGGGAACTATCAAGCTGGTCACCATAGGCATTAAGTGCATTTGCGATAAATTTGCGCATTTGCTTGACCGTGATATTGCCCTTTACCGAATAGACAGGCTCCACTTCACTTTCTTTCAAAAAAGGTCCGAAATGGATCTCCATCACAGTGATGGTTTGACGATGTTGATCCCATTTTCCCGTTATAGTGATTGTGTCATTGATGGAAAGTTTATTTTTATAATAGGGACGATTGAAGCAGACAGCCTTGACTAGAAATCGGCCCACAAAAAAACGGAAAGTAAGCCTTGATTTCTTTTTTCCAAAATACATAAGAGAAGGCTCGCCATGAACCTTCCCTTCTACTGTTATCTTTTCTTCATGTTTGACTTCTGATATGTCTCTCAAGCGGTAATCTTCATATCGGTATGGAAAGTGCATAAGCAGGTCTTCCACAGAAAATATCCCCATTGCATGCAGGGAATTTGCGGTTTCTTCCCCAATACCTTTTAAGGTTGTTACAGTAATATCGGATAAATTAGTCACCTTTTTGTAAGGGAACACCAAATATTTTCGCTTCTAACTCACGTCCAGTTGGTGTTGCCGCCAACCCTCCTTGTGCAGTTTCTTTTAGTGCAGTAGGCATAGTCTGGCCGATCTTGTACATAGCGTCAATTACTTCATCACAAGGAATCGTGCTTGTAATTCCGGCTAGTGCCATATCTGCTGCAACCATTGCATTTGCCGCTCCCATGGCGTTACGTTTCACACACGGAACTTCCACAAGACCTGCCACAGGGTCACACACTAATCCTAACATGTTTTTGAGGGTGATGGCCATTGCCTGTGCACATTGATCAGGTGTACCACCTGCCATTTCAACTATTGCCGCTGCTGCCATTCCAGAAGCGGAACCTACCTCAGCCTGACAACCTCCTGCCGCTCCGGAGATGGACGCATTATTTGCGACAACGAACCCGAAAGCTCCTGATGTGAAAAGAAAATTGATCATCTCTTCCCTTGTAGGGTTAAGTACATTCTTTACAGCAAACAGTGTCCCCGGAACGACTCCTGCAGAACCGGCAGTCGGAGTGGCACAGATCGTCCCCATGGCTGCATTCACTTCATTAGTGGCAACCGCTTTGCTGACAGCATCCAGAATGTTCTTCCCTGTAAGAAAGTTACCTTTTTCGATATACTTCTGAAGGAGCACCGCATCCCCACCAGTTAAACCTGATACGGATTTTACTCCTTCAAGGCCTCTTTCCACAGCTTGCTCCATGATCTCCAGGTTCTTATCCATCTGGGCAAAAATAGCTTCCCTGCTCTTGCCTGTAAACTCCATTTCCTGTTCTATCATAATCTCGGAAATCTTCTTATTCGTACTCTCCGCAATTTCAATAAGTTCTGCCACATTACGAAACATTGTTTTCCCTCCTATGAGCTACACCCTAATGAAAGCGCTATCATTATTATTCCGAAAACTAGTCTACAATTTTTGTAACTTGTGTGATATTAGGCAATGCAGATAATTCTTGGATTACCTTATCATCAATATTCTGGTCCACTTCAATCGTCATCAAGGCTTTTTTGCCTTTTTCCTTACGTGAAACCTCCATATGGCCAATATTGATGGCAAATTTCGCTAACACATTTGCCACTCCCGCAATGGCACCATAGCGGTCGTCATGTACCACCAGTATGGCCGGATGATTTCCAGATAGCTTTAAAGCAAAACCGTTCAACTCGGTTATCTCTATCTTTCCTCCACCAATCGATATCCCTACCAGCTCCAATTCTCCGTCTTCATCACCAATTACGACTTTGGCAGTATTGGGATGATCGGTTATAGCATCTTCTTCATGAAATGAAATGCTGACCCCCAGAGAATCTGCTAGCTGAAGAGAAGTCTTGATTCTCTCATCATACGTATCAAAGTCTAGTAAGCCACCTACAATCGCTACATCTGTACCGTGACCTTTATACGTTTTTGCAAATGATCCGTAAAACGAGATGTTTGCCCATTTAGGCTGTCTTCCAAACAGACTTCTCGCAACTCGTCCTATACGCGCGGCTCCTGCCGTATGGGAACTTGAAGGTCCTATCATGATTGGGCCAATTATATCAAACACACTTCTATATTTCATGTCTGCCCACTCCCCTTTGTTGAATTCTATCGTCGTTAATTACTCATATTTCTTTTATCACATACAAAAGAAGGGTATTACCCCTTCTTTTGTTTTCAAATATTATAGTAGCCTACTCTATCGAAAAGATAAAGGAATATAGTGGTTGTTTGCCATTATGAACTTCCACTTCGGCATCTGGATAAGTTTCTTCAAGCTCGCTCACAAGCTCTTCCACATCTTCTTCAGACACATCTTCCCCGTAGATAACAGTGAGGATTTCTGCATCATCATCCATCATGGTAGAAAGAAGTTCTTTTGCTGCCGCTTTTTTGTCCTTATTCGTCAGGACAATTTTGCCGTCCGCAATTCCCATGAAGTCATCTTTTTGGATTTCCACGCCATCAATGTTCGTATCTCTGACAGCAAAGGTGATTTGACCAGTTTTAACTGAACCCAAAGCTTCCTTCATTGTTGCTTCATTGTCAGCAAGATCTCCCGTAGGATTGAATGCTAGAATAGCCGCCATCCCTTGTGGAACTGTTTTGCTTTCCACAACTGCCACATTTTGCTCAGCAACTTCTGCAGCCTGTTTTGCAGCCATGATGATGTTGCTGTTATTTGGTAGGATGATCACGTTATCAGCATTCACTTCATCGATTGCTTTTAGGATATCCTCTGTGCTCGGGTTCATCGTCTGGCCGCCTTCAATGACAGCCTTCGCACCGATGCTCTTGAATAGCTCGGCAATACCTTCACCCATTGCAACAGTGATGATTCCAAATTTCTCACGCTTTTTGTTTACTTCTGGTTTTGGGGCAGGATAAGCGTCCTCTTCAAAAAGTAGGTTGCTATGCTGCTCTCTCATATTTTCAATCTTCATGTTGATCAGGCTTCCGTATTTTTGACCATAAGTCAAAACATCACCAGGTTGTTCAGCATGAATGTGTACTTTAACTATTTCTTCATCGGCTATAACTAAAAGGGAATCCCCATATTGAGATAAGTCGTTACGGAAGTTCTCCTCTGTGAAAGGATTATCCCTCACTTTGTCCTCTTCAAACTTGACCATGAACTCTGTACAATAGCCGAATTCGATATCTTCCGTATTGATGGCGGAATGGACACTCTTATGGTGTTCTGCATTAACAAGCTCGTTCATGGTCGTAGTTGGTACGATATCCTCTATTCTTTGGCCTTTCAGCTCTGCCAAGAATCCCTCATAGACATAAACCAGTCCTTGTCCACCACTATCCACTACTCCTACTTCTTTCAGAACAGGAAGAAGGTCCGGTGTGCGTTTAAGGGAAGCATTCGCTTCTTTTAACGTTTCTTCCATCAATACAATGATGTCTTCTTCATTTTTTGCGACAGCGACCGCTTTTTTGGCTGCATCTTTTGCCACCGTCAAAATCGTTCCTTCCACAGGCTTCATGACAGCCTTATATGCTGTCTGGACACCTGCTTCCAATGCTTGTGCAAAGTCTTTACTTGTAATGGTTTCTTTTGCTTCGATATGCTTTGAGAATCCACGGAATAATTGAGAAAGAATAACCCCTGAGTTACCTCTTGCCCCCATAAGTAGGCCTTTAGCCAGAGCAGAACCAACCTTTCCGATATGCTCAGAAACATTGGCTTTTACCTCTTTAGCTCCTGAAGTAATGGAAAGATTCATATTTGTTCCCGTATCTCCATCCGGAACCGGAAAAACGTTCAACGCATCCACTGTTTTGGCGTTGTTTGATAAATGATTTGCACCTTGGATGACCATTTGTGCAAAACGTTTCCCATTTAGAACTTTTACTGACACTAATATTTCCTCCTTATTACGGGTTCGTAACTCGAACTCCCTGTACAAAAATATTTAATGAATCAACGGAAAGACCGAGCATTTGATTCAGGGTATATTTTACTTTCGTTTGTACATTATGAGCCACTTCGGAAATCTTTGTTCCATAGCTTACGATGATGTACATATCAATATGTAGCTGATCTTCTTCTTGGCGCACGATGACGCCTTTTGTGAAATTCTCTTTTCTAAGTATCTCGGATAACCCATCTTTCAATTGGCTTTTAGAAGCCATACCTACAATTCCATAACAATCTATTGCAGCTCCACCAGCGATGGTAGCAACTACATCGTTAGAAATATCTATTTGACCATAAGATGTTTTTAGTTCAATGGACATAAAGGTTCCCCCTTCGATTGGATTTATCACCTAGTCTACTCGCTATTTTACTATAAATTCATTCATTTTAAAAGCAGGCGGATACTATTGTAACAATACTATTATTATACTGAATGCTAAAAACATGTATGTCAAGGTTTTTTTCTTGAAAGCTTTCCTTAGAACTATTGCAAAGTGGAGGGTAGTATGTTAAATTATATAAGTATTTTCAAGAGATTATTTTGGTAAAGAAAAACGGTGCAGAAGGGTACTTCTTCAGACGTAGACCTTATGTAGGGTTTTTCTCGCAATAATAAGAAGGTACTTTCTTATTACTAATGAAAATATTGAATGATGTTTCTTTGTAGTTAGGAGGGAATTGAACATGGCACGTAAATGTGTAATCACAGGCAAAAAGACTGGTTCTGGAAACGCACGTTCACACGCAATGAACTCTACTCGTCGTACTTGGGGTGCAAACCTTCAAAAAGTTCGCATCTTAGTAGATGGTAAGCCAAAGCGTGTATACGTTTCTGCAAGAGCTTTAAAATCAGGTAAAGTGGAGCGCGTTTAATCTAGCGCACATACGAAAGAGACAGGGAGGTTTGCCCTGTCTCTTTTTACTTTTGTTTGGATCGTGGTTTGGTTTACATAATAATCTTATCGTACAATCTTTACTGGAATATATAAAGATTTGTTCAAGAAATACTTGTTTTTTGAGCATATTTAAACGGTTCAGACATGGTTCTTGTGGGTTCGGAAATTAGATTCCTATTTTTAAGGGGTGGTCGGACATTAGACTTGAATGTTTGGACAAGAATAGTATGCCGTTCGGACGCTTGGAAATTCGGTTCGGACATTCACCTTACTCAAAGCCTCTAGGGGATACATTTCATAGTTGCATTTATAAAAAAAGCACCCTTTCGAGGTGCCTTACTCCTTCTTAAACGACCCAAGCATAGCCCGGATTATTCCCCCCAAGAATCTAGGTAGCTTGATTGTATAAAATTTCATTACATTCCCTCCTCCGAACTTTTACCTTTTTATTTTATCAAGTTGCAAATTAGCGGATCGCTGGGACCGTCTTAAGATAATGAATGATAATCACGGCTCCTTATCACCATTAATATGCCTTCATCAAATGAAAAAGTACCACTTTCCACTTCAAGTTCATTACTAATACATAGTGTGTCTCCAAAGCGAATATGCTTTTTTTCTAAAGGATATTTGAATCCCTTTAACGTGATGCCTTTAATATGAGGGGTGATCGGCATGAAAGAAACGAATGGTAATGAATTATCTTTCGTTATACAGTAGGTACCTTCTTTAAGGGCATATAGTTGATTTTGAATATCATGTATTTCTATCAATGTATGTCTCTCGATCCCTTTTAACAATAGTTGAAGGTTCCCTAGAAAATGATCTAACCTGCCACCTGTTCCTCCAAAAATCCGGATGAGCTCTGGATCATGTTCAAGCGCCCAATTGACTGCAATTTCAGTATCGGTTTCATCTTTTTCGCTTGGATAAACTTCTGCGTGTGGCAGCTTTTCTTTGATGTCATGTAGCTCTCGGCTAGTAATCGAGTCGAAGTCTCCGAAAGCTTTTGCTGGTTGGATATTCTGCTCTAACAGGTAGGCGACTCCTCTATCCACCCCCACCCATATCACATTTTCTGTATGTAAATGGTGCAGATCCGGAATCCGGTCTCTCGGTCCTCCTGCAACAATATGTATAATCAACTTCTTCTCTCCCTTTTCTTCTTTATAACAGCTTAACGTAAAAAAGCCTTCATGACGAAGACTTTTTTACAGGCTGGATGAGTCGTCATAGTCATAACGGAATCCGTCCAAGCTTTTATTTTCCACTGCTGAAAATTTCTTAAGCAGCTTTTCATACATATCAATTTCATTATAATCCGTGCTATTGGCCAATGCGGAATGCAATGCCTGTTCAAGAATTGCCTGGTCATCCTTCGAAATATTCATATCACAAAGTCCTCCCATCACATTTACCATTAGCTTGCATCACTAATAAAGAAATTATGACAAATTGCTTCTGATGGAGGAGATTGCCTGCTTGCGATCTTCTTTATTGTAAATGGCTGAACCTGCAACTAGAACATTAGCACCGGCTTCTACACATAATTTAGCTGTTTCCGGATTGACGCCTCCATCCACTTCGATGTCGATGGATAATCCTCTTTCCCTCACTAAGGAAGCAACCTGTTTGATTTTCGGAAGTACATCATGGATGAAAGCCTGACCACCAAACCCGGGGTTGACTGTCATCAAAAGCACTAAATCCACATTATTCAAAATGGGGATGATGCTTTCTACTGGTGTAGCTGGGTTGATGACCACGCCAGCTTTCACGCCTTGAGCTTTAATATGCTGGATGGTTCGGTGTAGATGGCGGCATGCCTCCACGTGTACAGAAATGATGTCCGCTCCAGCTTTGGCAAAATCAACGATATACGCATCAGGATTCTCAATCATCAAGTGCACGTCCAATGGAAGCTTTGTAATTGGGCGTACGGCTTCCACAATTAATGGACCAATGGTGATATTGGGCACAAAATGCCCATCCATCACATCAATATGAATATAGTCTGCTCCTCCTTGGTCCACATCAAGGATGTCTTTTCCTAAGTGGGCAAAATCAGCACTCAGAATGGAAGGGGCGATTTTTATCATATTTTAGTACCTCGGCTTTCTATCTTTTATTTCTTCTACGAAAGAAACGTAATGTTTATAACGGTAGGAAGCAATGTCTTCGTTTTCAACAGCTGCTTTAACCGCGCATTTTGGTTCTTTCAAGTGAGTACAACCTCGAAATTTGCAATTATGGCTTATTTCTACGAACTCAGGAAAACAATCCTTCACATCTTCGGCTTCCATCTCCAAGAATTCCAATGAACTGAAGCCAGGAGTATCCGCAACAAAGCCATGGTTGATTTCCATTAGCTCGACATGTCTTGTCGTATGCTTACCCCTACCTAAATGGGATGATATATTGTCTGTTTTCAATTCCAGCTCTGGGCGTAACACGTTAAGTAAAGATGATTTACCAACACCGGATTGACCAGCTATCACCGATGTCTTCTCTTTCAAGTATGGCAGTATCTCCTTCAACTGCTCCGGTTCCTTCGTGGAAGTCAGCAGCACCTCGTAACCAATGGATCGGTAATATGCGGCATATCCCATCAGGTTGGCATCTTCATCCAAAAGGTCCATCTTGGAAATACAAATCAAAGGACTGACACCTTTAGATTCAATCAGCACAAGGAATCTATCCAAAAGAACCGTACTAAATTCAGGCTCTAACGCTGAAAAAACAAGAATCGCCTGATCAATATTCGCTATCGGAGGTCTTACAAGCTCATTCTTGCGAGGCAATACGTCCATAATGTAGCCTTCTTGGTCGTTTTCCGCTTGAAATACAACGGAGTCCCCAACAAGAGGGGTAATCTTATTTTTTCGAAAAACCCCTCTTCCTCTACATTGGGTTATATCGCCATCTGTAGTCAAAACATAATAAAAACCGCTCAATGCTTTGACAATCTTGCCTTCTGGCATACACTCACTCCTTAGTTGATTACTCTATATCGTCATAATCGATGGTAACATTTTCGATTTCTTCCCCGTCGACTACAATTTTATATTTAGCTTGTTGCTTATAAGCGACTGTGACAGTAAACCCAGCAATAATGTCTTCCGTGATGATGAAGGTTTCTTTGGGTTCACCATCCATGGTGGTATTCAGATCCTCCACATAAACTTCAACCGTTTGTTCCGCCCCTTCTTCTTCGGGTTCATACTTCACTTCCAATGGAATATCCACTGTTTTATCCTCTGGCTGTGGTCCGTCTGAAACAATAAGCTTTATTGTATCCCCTCTTCGGACTTGGGATTCCGGAGGAGGGTCCTGCTTGATGATATTTCCTTCTGAAACGGAATCATTATATTCATTGGAAATATCAGGAACCAAACCTAACCCTGCAAGGTGTCTTTGAGCAAAATCGATGGAAGATCCTTGATAGTTATCCAAAGTGATAGGGCTTGATCCCATGGAAACAACAAGTTTAACTTCTGTCTCTTCCGGAATGACCATCGTACCCTCTTCAGGCTCCTGACGTATTACCCTGCCCTCTGGAACATCATCAGAGTGGACTTCCTCCACGTTAACTCTCTTAAAGTCCTTATCATTTATCCTTTGACTCGCTTCTTCCACAGAAAGGCCGGTGTAGTCTTCCATCTCCACTTCTTCTTTTCCAAGACTCCTGAAGATGGTAATTGCTTTGCCTTCCTTCACCACATCCCCTGCTTTAGGGAACGTTCTGGTGACTTTTCCTTTTTCGATCTCATCGCTTGGTTCCTCTTTTGGTTCCTCTAGAACAAAACCAAGATCGATAAGCTCTTTGACAGCATCGTCATATTCATAATCGGTCAGATCCGGAACCGTAACGTCTTTCGGTAATAGCATGGATGGAAGGACGGTAAATGCCGCGACCGCTCCACCTATCAAGAGAAATAGAATAACCAAAAGGGCGATTACCCATTTTTTCCTCTTCTTTTTCTTCTGCTTCGGAGGCGGTGATCCTTTTTCCTCTTTGACTGGCTTTTCCTCTGGTGGTCGGATTCTTGTTTCCTCTTCATTCGTAAGGTTTCCAAGACTCCCTTTTATAATCGGAATTGCCTTTGTTGCTTCATCATCATCATCATCCGGAATGATGAATTTAGGCTCATTCATGCGACTTGGATCAAGTGCCGTCATGAGGTCCGATTGCATCTCATCTACAGATGCAAAGCGATGAAGCGGATCCTTCGCCATGGCCTTCAATACCATATTTTCCATACTTTGTGGTAAAGTCGGATTCCATCTTTTCGGAGATGGTGTTTCCGATTGAAGGTGCTTTAACGCGATGGAAACGGCAGATTCGCCACTGAACGGAAGTCGACCGGTCAATAATTCGAACAGGACGATTCCAAGTGCATATACATCCGATTTCTTTGTGGCCAAACTCCCTCTTGCCTGTTCAGGTGACAAATAGTGAACAGAGCCTAAAAGTGAATTCGTTTGTGTGATGGTAGTAGAGCTAAGGGCCATTGCAATACCGAAATCTGTCACTTTCACGGTCCCATAATCATCGATTAAAATATTTTGAGGCTTTATGTCTCTATGGATAATACCATTTTCATGGGCATGGGAAATGGCAGATGTCAGCTGATTCATAATCTCTACCGCATTATATTGTTCCACAGGAGCATATTGTTGAATGTATTGCTTTAGGGTTTTTCCCTTGACGTGTTCCATCACGATGTAGTAGATGTCGTCTTCTTCCCCGATGTCATAGATGCTGACAATATTCGGGTGGTCCAGGCTTGTTGCCGATTGTGCTTCCCTTCTGAAGCGGCGAATAAATTCTTCATCGTTTGCAAAATCTAATCGTAATACTTTGACCGCAACATCTCTGTCCAAAATCATGTCGTGGGCAAGGTAAACATTCGCCATTCCTCCGCCACCGATGACTTCCAAAATTTTATAGCGATCATTTAATCTTTTGCCTATTAACACCTATATCACCCACTCCCAGCTTCGGAGACAGATAATTCCAAAATGGCTACCGTGATATTATCTTCCCCACCGTAATGGTTGGCGCGTCTAATCAATTCCTCCGCCTTGGCAGATAAAGCCTGGCTTCCATTGTTCAACACCTCGACTATCTCCCGGTCATTGACTTTATCAGTCAAGCCATCTGAACAAAGGAGAACATATCCAGGGTCATCATATGTAATGGTTTTTATATCAATCTTTACTGTTTTCTCTGTCCCTAAAGCTTGTAGTATAACATTTTTTCTAGGATGATGCTCTGCATCTTCTTTTGATATCTGCCCAGTTTTCACAAGTTCATTAACAAATGTATGATCTTCTGTTAATTGCTTGGCACCCTCTTCTGAAATTAGATAGATTCTGCTATCCCCCACATGTGCAAGGGTCACAAAAGAATCCCCCAAAATAGCAGCTACAATCGTGGTTCCCATACCATGACATTCTTCATGAGAATTAGCATGTTCAAAAAGCGATTGATTGGTTTGGAGAATGAACGTCTTCAACCAGATTTCGGCAGGTTCAGGGGAAGAGATGTTGATCGTCTCCTCCCACATTTCCTTGATGTGGCTTACAGCTCTTTCACTTGCCACTTCACCTGCCTGATGGCCCCCCATGCCGTCACAAACAACTGCTAGCATTGTGCCGTCTTTATTAACAAAAATTCCCCCATTGTCTTCATTATGTGAACGAACTCTCCCTCTATCTGTTAAAAAGACCATTAACAATTGTCACCTCGTCTCTTCTTTCCGCTCCTTTGCACGCAGCTGACCGCATGCAGCATCAATGTCGTGGCCTTGCTCACGACGGACTGTTACGTTAACCCCTAGATTTTTCAAGGTTTTTTCAAACAAATTGATTTGTTCTTTTGGCGTTCTTACATAATCCCGTTCTGGAACATAGTTAACTGGAATCAAGTTTACATGACATTTCATCCCTTTTAGGAGTTGAGCTAATTCCTCTGCATGCTCTACTTGGTCATTTACCCCCCCGAATAGACCATATTCAAAGCTTACACGTCGGCCTGTCTTTTTGATGTAATAACGTATGGACTCCATCAGTTCAGGCAGTTTGTAAGCTCTGTTGATCGGCATCAACCTTGAACGTATCTCCGTATTTGGTGCATGAAGGGATACCGCAAAGTTGATTTGCATGTTTTCATCCGCAAACTTATAGATCTTCGGGATGATCCCACTTGTTGAAACTGTAATATGACGGGCACCGATGTTAAGTGCTTTGTCATGATTGATGATTTTCAAGAAATCCATCATTTCCTCAAAGTTATCGAAAGGTTCACCGATTCCCATGATAACGACATGGCTCACCCGTTCATCCATTTCATCAAGGGCTTGTTGAACTTTCACAACTTGCGCAACAATCTCACCTGCTTCGAGGTTACGTTTTAACCCACCAAGAGTGGAGGCACAGAACGTACATCCTATTCGGCAGCCTACTTGTGTTGTCACGCAGACGGAATTACCATATTCATGTTTCATAAGAACCGTTTCAATGGAGTAACCATCATGCAATTCAAATAGAAATTTCATCGTTCCGTCAGATGAGGTTTGCTGTACAATTGTTTTCAACGTTGTGAGCGCATATGTCTCTTCAAGCTTTTCCCTTAGTCCCTTGGAAAGATTGGACATCTCCTCAAACGAAGTAACACGTTTTTGGTATAACCACTCAAAAATCTGTGTTGTTCTGAATTTTTTCTCTCCGATACTTACTAACCATTCTTCCAATTCGTGCAATTGTAGAGAATAGATGGACGGTTTACGTGTTGCTTCCTCTTGCTTGTTCTGTTCTTTTGTTTTATGTTCCATCTTTTACACCTGCCTTTTAAATCTAACAATAAAAAATCCATCCGTACCAAAATAGTGAGGCAATAACTGGAGCATACCTTCGTTAACATAGCTGTTCAGCTTTTCTGGCAATAAATCTTTTATGTTGAAATCTATTTCAAATTCCTTGTTTTCTTCTAGAAATGCTTGAACAACATCAGCATTTTCTTCTTTATCAATTGTACATGTACTATATACCAAAGTTCCACCTTTTTTTACAAGAGGTGCCACTTCCTTTAGTATAGCCAATTGAATGGAAGCTAATTGCTTGATGTCCTCCATCGTTTTCGTATATTTAAGATCTGGTTTCCTGCGAATGACCCCGAAACCTGAGCATGGGGCATCCACAAGCACCTTATCGAATTGCTCTTCTCTAAATATTTCTTTTGCTTTCCGGCTGTCAAGCGCCTGTGCTTCTATATTGGATAGATGAAGGCGATCTGCCTGCTCTTTGATCAATTTCACCTTATGATCATGAAGATCGGTGGATATTACGATACCGGTCCCCTTTAACAGTTCGGCAATATGTGTGGTCTTCCCTCCTGGGGCTGCACAACAATCATAGACCTTGTCGTCCATCTCAACACCCAGTGCTTTTGCAACAAGCATGGAACTCTCATCCTGAATGGTCATATAACCATTTTTATATGCATTGGAGTATGCCATATTTCCTTTTAGTGAAACAATGCTCTCCTCTGCCAGTTCCCCTTTTTCCACACTGAACCCTTGATCGGTCAACATTTGCAATACTTCTTCGACTTTCGCTTTTGCAGTATTCGCCCGGGCGGATTGGTGTGGAGGTACAAGGTTCATCTCACACATTCTTTCGGTATCATGGACGCCGTATTGCTCCACCCACTTTTCCACCAACCATTTTGGATGGCTGGTTGCAATAGAGATTCGGTCTATATCGTCCTCCATGGTCTCAAGATCTGGCACTCCATTACGCTGAATTGACCTAAGCACACCGTTTACAACAGAGGCCACGCCTTTGTGTCCTCTTTTTTTAGCAATTTCCACTGCTTCATATATGGCTGCGCGGGCTGGTACTTTATCCAAGTATAGCATTTGATATAAGGTCATTTTTAACAGCACTTTCACCCAGTCCTGTAACTTCTTCTGTTTTTCGATATATGGCATCAGGTAGTAATCAATAGTGATGGACCGCTGAATGGTACCGTAGACTATCTCTGTGAATAATCCTGCATCTTTTTTGGACAGCTTCCCTGAATCAAGATAGTTGTTCAATAATAAGTTACTGTAGGCTTGCTTTTTTTCCACATTCAACAATGCTTCCAAAGCAAGTTCTCTTACATTTTTCATTTTAGTCTCCTAGCTTTGTGCCTTCAGATAAAGAAGCTCCTGCGCCGTTTAAATATTGCACTCCGGTCATTCGCTTTTTACCAGCAAGCTGCAAATCTGTAATTTTTATACCTGTAGTATTGCCTGTTTTTACAATAAATCCATCTTCTTCAATGGCAATGATGGTTCCAGCTGCTGCTTCTTTGGCCGCTTCTACTTTCATACCCCACCAGACTTTCATGACCTGGCCTTCCATGGTTGTATAGGCAACAGGCCAAGGATGCAAACCGCGAATATGATTATAAATTTCCTCGCCATCTTTCGTCCAATCGATCTTTTCCTGCTCTCGTTTGATATTGGAAGCAAAAGTGGCTTCTTCATGTTTCTGTACCACTGCCTCCAGTTTATCATCAAATAATTGCGGGAGCGTATCAGAAAGAAGCTTTGAACCAGCAACACTCAATTTATCGTGCAAGGTCCCGACGTGATCATCCTCTTCAATTTTCACTTCCACTTGTGTCAGCATATCCCCAGCATCCAGCTTTTCTACCATATACATGATTGTGACACCTGTCTTCTCATGTCCCTGAATGATGGAATAGTGGATTGGCGCGCCTCCCCGAAGTTTCGGAAGTAGGGATGCATGCACATTGATACAGCCATATGCAGGAGCATCCAGCAACGGTTTAGGTAAAATCTGCCCAAAAGCTGCCGTCACAATCAAATCAGGCTTCAATGAAGTGATTTTCTCATATTCTGCAGGTTCTTTAATTTTCTCCGGCTGATAAACAGGGATCCGGTGTTTCTCCGCTTCCACTTTCACAGGTGGTGGCGTTAATACTTTTTTTCTACCCTTTGGGCGGTCAGGCTGGGTGACCACCGCAATCACTTCATAGCCATCTTGAATGATTTGTTGCAGGACAGGGACAGCAAAATCTGGCGTTCCCATAAATACGATTTTTTTCATCTATATCACCCTTCTACTTCCAACTCGTCTTCTTTAAAATATCTCAATACTTTAGAGGTGAACAATACACCGTTTAAATGGTCAATTTCATGTTGGATCGCCCTTGCAAGAAAGCCTCGCGCCTCCAGTTCGTACCACTTACCTTTTCGGTTTTGGGCACGTACCTTTATATAATTGGAACGCTTCACTTCCCCATAAAGATCCGGGAAGCTCAAACAGCCCTCAAGACCTAGCTGTTCCCCCTCTTCTTCTATTATTTTCGGATTAATCAGCTCGATCTTCCCATGTTGATCATCTATATCCACAATGGCAATTCTTTTGGCTATCCCGATCTGGGGAGCTGCAAGACCTACCCCGTCCGCCTGAAGCATCGTATCATACATATTGGTTAATAGTCGAACTAACCTTTTATCAAAGACGGTTACCGCTTCACAGTTCTGCTCCAATACAGGTGCAGGGTATTTAACAATAGCTAAAATAGTCAATCTTGTTACCTCCATCTATTACATGAGCATATAGGGATTCAAATCAATATGGATGGCAAGTTTTTCCTGATCCATTTGGGCTTGATACTTGTCCACCACTCTTTTTAATGCATCATGTAAATTTGGTTCCTTTTTATATTTAATAATGCACTGATATCTATAACGATCCTTGATTCTCGCAATCGGAGAAGCAACCGGTCCAAGTATAACAGCCTCTTTCGATAATTGCATGTTTAAAAAATGGGTAATCTTTTCTGTGACCGTTACAACCTTTGTCAATTCTTGATGTGTCACGGTTACAAGGGCCAAATAGTAAAAAGGCGGATACTGGTGCAGCTTTCTTACTTGCATTTCTTTTTGATAGAAATCCAAGTAATTATGCGTTCCTGCCAGCTCCACACTGTAATGTTCCGGGCTATACGTCTGGACTACCACTTCGCCGGCCAGTACGTGTCTGCCGGCACGCCCACTCACTTGTGTAAGAAGCTGGAATGTTTTTTCCGAGGAACGAAAATCCGGAATATTGAGCATCGTATCCGCTGTCAACACCCCAACAAGTGTTACAAAGGGGAAGTCTAAGCCTTTTGCAATCATCTGGGTACCAAGCAGGATATCGGCTTTCCTGTCGCCAAACTGCTGTAAAAGCCTTTCATGCGATCCTTTTTTACTTGTGGTATCCACATCCATCCGAATGACTCTTGCTTCTGGAAGGAGCTTCGTCAACTCTTCCTCTACCTTCTGAGTCCCTGTTCCAAAGAAACGGAAGTGTTCACTTTCACATGATGGACAGGTGGACCTGACAGGTTCCTCATACCCGCAATAATGGCATTTCAATTGATTGCTACTACGATGATAGGTCAGGGAAATATCACAATGGGGGCATTCCACTACATATCCACAGTCTCGACACATTACAAAAGATGAATAACCCCTTTTATTCAAAAATAAAACGGATTGCTCGCCACGTTCAAGCCTTGATTGTAGCTTCTCCATTAGACTCCTAGAGAACATGGATCGGTTCCCTTCCCGCAACTCTTCTCTCATGTCGACAATTTCCACTTCCGGCATTCCTTGTTCACTCATTCTTTTATCCATCGTTAGAAGCTTGTACACCCCTTTGGATGCACGTGCGAAGGTTTCCAGTGTGGGGGTGGCACTGCCAAGGACAACTGGGCACTCATGATATTTGCCCCTTTGCAATGCAATGTCACGGGCATGATAACGCGGGGTATCCTCTTGTTTATAGCTTGTTTCGTGTTCCTCATCGATGATGATTATCCCAACATTCTCGAATGGTGCAAAAATAGCGGATCTGGCACCAACCACCACTCTTACTTCTTTTCGATGAATTTTTCGCCATTCGTCATATTTCTCTCCCATACCAAGTCCGCTATGCATAACTGCAACCTCAGAGCCGAACCTGGACTTGAATCGGTTAACCATCTGTGGTGTAAGGGCAATTTCAGGAACAAGCACGATCGCTTCCTTTCCTTGCTGCAGGACCGTATCCACTGCCTGCATATAAACCTCCGTTTTCCCACTTCCAGTCACACCAAACATAACAAATGCTTCATGCCTTTTTTGTTCAATCGAATCCAGGATCGGAGTAATGGCCTCTTGTTGTTGTTGCGTTAATGGTAGAGGTTGGGATTGTTCAAATTTTCTGTTTTGGTAGGGGTCCCTATATATCTCTTCATCTTTTTCTTTTAGAATTCCTAATTTGACTAATGCTCCGATCGCACTTGTGCCTATCTGCAGCTCTTCCAATAGTGTTTTTTTATCAATCATCTCTTGTTTTGTTTCGATAAAATAATCAAGAAGTTTATGCTGTGCCGCTGCTCGGGGGGATAGCTTCCCTTTTGCATCCATTAAACCATCATATGCAGTTTGTAATTCAACCACTTTTCTCGTTTTTTTGGCAAGTTTATCTTTCACTTCATAATAAACTTCAAGAATATCTTCTTGAATCAAATGCTTGATTGTATTGAAATGGTTTGTACCTGCCAAATCTTCAAATTTAACACGGGAAGTGTTTAGAAAGAATAATTGAAGTTCTTCAGGCACCCGATCAATGTCCCTGGCAATGAGCCACTTTTCATACTTTGCTTTCAAGGCGGCAGGTAGCATAGCCTGATAAGCGGAGATGGTAAAGCAAAGTGTATGATCACTGAGCCAAGTTGCCAGATGCATCAGTTCCTTTGTAAGAATAGGCTGGATATCAATCAAGGAAGTGATGGGGCGTGTTTTCGGCACCGTTGTACTGTCTTTCACTTCCACCACAAATCCTTGTATTTGCCTTGGGCCAAAGGGGACATTGACCCTCATTCCCGGTTGAATGAAACCATTCCATTTAGCTGGTATCTCATAGTCGAAGGCTCTATCCGTCTGTTTGGCGGGAACATCAACAATTACACTTGCATAATTGGTCATCGCTTTTCCTCAAGAGTAGTTGCGACTTCCTCCAACAACGCAAATGCAACATCCCGCTTGGACATCATCGGTAAGGATATGTTTGTGCCGTCTTTTTTGTAGACGGTTACGAGGTTTGTCTCCGTTCCAAATCCCGCACCTGAGACCGTTACGTTGTTTGCGACCACATAATCCAGGTTCTTCTTCATAAGTTTTCCCTTAGCATATTCTTCTACATTATTCGTTTCGGCAGCAAATCCAACAAGCACTTGATGGGTTTTTCTTTCACCGAGTGTCTTAAGGATATCTTGGGTCCTCTCAAGTTGAAGTACACTATCCCCATCCTGTTTTTTCATTTTGATATCTGACACATATTTAGGCCGATAATCGGCCACGGCTGCAGATTTTATGACAACATCAACTTTTTCATAATAATCCATCACCTCATTATACATTTCCTGGGCGGATTCCACCCTGACAGTTTTTACATTTTGTGGGTCAGGCAGCTGGGTTGGCCCTGACACCAATATAACGTGAGCCCCGAGACTCGCAGCCACTTCTGCAATGGCATACCCCATTTTTCCTGTGGAGCGGTTGGTGAAAAAACGCACAGGGTCCACTTTCTCAACCGTCGGACCTGCTGTAACAAGTACACGTTTCCCCGCAAGTGGCCTCTCTTCATTCTTTTGAAAAAAGCGGATGAGTCCCTCTACAATGGTTTCCGGCTCTTCCAATCTCCCTTTTCCTACATAGCCACATGCCAAAAATCCCTCACCAGGTTCAATGAATCGATAACCAAAAGAAGCAAGGCGATTCATATTCTCCTTTACGGCTGGATGGTCATACATATGTACATTCATCGCAGGAGCAATCCATACTGGAGCAGTGCTGGCAAGAAGAGTTGTCGTAATCATATCATCTGCCAATCCGTTTGCTAGCTTGCCAATCACGTTTGCCGTTGCGGGTGCAACCAGGACAACATCCGCCCAGTCAGCTAGATCGATGTGGGAGATGACGGCAGGATTCTTTTCTTCAAATGTATCTGTGAATACATCGTTTCTAGATAAAGCTTGAAAAGACAATGGTGTAACAAATTTGCAGGCGGACCGACTCATGATGACCTTCACTTCGGCACCTTGCTGCACTAGCTTGCTTGTAAGTGCCACTGCCTTATAAACGGCAATTCCTCCAGTAACACACAAAAGGATTTTCTTGTTCTTTAGCATTCCACTGACCCCCGTCCTGTTTTTACATGATAATGGGTATTATATACAACTCCCAGTAGCTTTCCGTTCCAGATGTTCGCTCATCCAGAGGGCGTTGCTTGAGCCTCCTCACAACGCTTCAGGGCTCTCAAGCTACCGCTTCCCTCCCCCAGGAGTCTCACACCTTGCACTACAATCTACTGAGGAGAACAGAAATTACTTTTAAAACGCTCTTTTTCGATAATTATTGGATACTACTGCACTGCTTTTCACTAAAAAAATAACAACCTATTTCTAGGTTGTTATCTTTACTTGTGATTAAGAATGCCTTCGCTTCTTTCTGCAGTTTTAATGGTCTTGGCAGATAGTAGACCCGCGTCAATCTCTTCAAGGGCTTTCCCAACAAATTTATGGGAAACTGTTTTTTCGATCATTTGGTCGTTCACTTGCTGAAGTTCACGAGCACGTCGTGCAGAAACGGTTACAAGTGTATATTTTGAATCTAACTTTTGCATCAAAGAATCAATGGATGGGTATAGCATATTATTCAGCCTCCAGCATTTGTTTATATTTTTCACGCAGTCTAGTCCGCTTACAATGTTCGGCCTGTACGATTGCCTGGATCCTGTCACAAGCAAGATCGACATGATCGTTCTCCACCACATAATCGTAGGCATCCATCATCTCTATTTCCTCTTTTGCCACGGTCATACGGTTATTGATAAGATCTTCCGTTTCTGTACCTCTTGTGGTGATACGGTTTTTCAGCTCAGAAAGACTTGGTGGCATCAAGAAGATGAATACACCTTCAGGAAACTTGCTTTTCACTTGAATGGCACCTTGCACCTCAATTTCAAGGAATACATCCTTTCCTTCCGCCAGACATTGCTCGACATAATCAACTGGCGTGCCGTAGTAGTTCCCTACATATTCTGCCCATTCTATGAATTTATCTTCTTCAATTAGCTGTTCGAATACTTCTCTTGATTTAAAGAAATAATCCGTTCCATCTACTTCTCCTTCACGCGGATAGCGTGTTGTCATGGAAATGGAATAGTGCAAACTGACATCCTCTTTTGAAAATAATGCTTTTCTGACTGTTCCTTTTCCTACCCCTGAAGGTCCGGAAAGGACGATCAATAATCCTCTATCTCTCATTATATTAACAAATACCTACCCTTCATCAGACATATCATCTTTATTTACCAAACGTTGTGCAACAGTTTCAGGCTGCACCGCCGATAAGATAACATGATCACTATCCATTATTAGTACTGCTCTTGTTCGCCTTCCATAGGTTGCATCTATTAGCATTCCCTGATCTCTTGCATCTTGGATGATCCGTTTGATCGGCGCAGATTCAGGACTAACAATAGATATGATTCGGTTTGCTGATACGATGTTTCCAAAGCCAATATTTATCAACTTTATACTCATGTTTCCACCTCTAGTTACAAACTCTATTCTAACCGTGTTTTTTGCTTGGTAATCAAAGATTACTCAATGTTTTGCACCTGTTCTTTAATTTTCTCCAGGCAAGCTTTCATTTCGACTACCAAATTTGCAATCTTTGCGTCATTAGCCTTGGAACCGATGGTATTCACTTCCCTGTTCAATTCCTGGACAAGGAAATCGAGCTTCCGCCCCACCGGATCTGTCGAATGAAGGGACTGTGTGAATTGACCAAGGTGGCTATGTATCCTCTTCAGTTCTTCATTAATGTCCGCTCTATCTGCAAAAATAGCGGCCTCTGCCATGATCCGTTGTTCATCTATCTCAGAACCGAGAAACTCCTTCATTTTCTTCTCGAGTCGTTTACGGTATGCTTCCACCACCAAAGGAGCAAATTGTTGAAGCTCTTTGGCCATATTTTCGATATATGTAAGATGAATGAAAATGTCCTCTTTCAACTGTTCCCCTTCAAGGGTCCGCATGGAAACCAATTGTTCGGTCGCCAATTGCACTTGTTCAAGCAGGGACATTTCTATCTCTTCCATACCTGTCGGAGCCTCTTTAATGGTAAAGACATTCTCTAGTTTTAGTATATCATTAATTTCAATGGAACCTGAAATCTGGTGTCTATCCTTTACTTTATGTAATGCATCTATGTATGCAGAGAGCAATTTCCAATCTACATCCAGTGAATGTTCATGGATGTTTTGCCCTTCAATAGTAATGAAAATTTCGACTCTTCCTCTATGCAAATATGAGCCAACTGCTTTTTTTAACTTCTCTTCCAATACTAGAAACTGCTTAGGCATTCTTATATTGATCTCACAAAAGCGGTGGTTGACAGATTTCATTTCGATAAGAATCTTATAAGTCCCCTGATTCGCTTCCGCCCGACCAAAGCCTGTCATACTTTTGACCATTATACTCACTTCCGTTCTGAAGTATAGCAGAGCTGTTCTCTGAAAATTGCGCTGGTATTGGCTATTATTGATGCTAAGCAACCACTATATTAGCATTGTTTCCTCTAATTTAAAAGCTATTTTTACATAAATTTAACCTATGCAGCAAAAGAAGAAAAGGCAATAGAGAAAACCTCTCTACTACCTTTCTTATATTATACCATATTCTTTTTTGCTTTTCCTGTGAAAAGGGTGCCCACCAATAAAAATGTTGGAAGGGAAGCCATTCCGAGAATCAACAGCCATTCTTTCGGATCAAGTGCCACGGTATGGAAAATACCCTGCAACGGTGGATAATAGATGACGATCAGCATCAAGATGATACTCGAGATGACCGCACCAACAAGGTACATGTTCTGGAACGGGTTGCGATGGAATATGGATCTTTCACTTCTGCAATCGAATACATGGATGAGTTGCGCCATGACTAGCGTAGCAAAAGCAACTGTCTGTGCATATACCAAGTTGTCCGGATGTTGCTTATAAACAATGATGAAAGCAATCAAAGTGGCTAGTCCGATTAAAAACCCACGTGATACAATTTTCCACCATAGCCCTCTTGCAAAAACCCCTTCCCGCGGATGTCTAGGCTTTCGCTTCATTACATCGCCCTCCGCCTGATCAAGTCCAAGCGCCATGGCTGGAAGACCATCTGTAACAAGGTTTACCCATAATATCTGAATAGGTACAAGAGGCAGAGGCAGGGCCAAAAGCATCGCAAATAGCATCACCAAGATCTCCCCAACATTTGAAGCCAACAGGTAGCGAATGAACTTCCTGATATTCTCATAGATGTTACGCCCTTCCTTGATGGCTGACTTGATAGTGGCGAAATTGTCGTCTAGCAAAACTAAAGAAGAGGCTTCTTTGGCCACATCCGTTCCGGTGATACCCATTGCAATCCCAATATCTGATGCTTTTATTGCCGGAGCGTCGTTAACCCCATCTCCCGTCATTGCCACAATATGACCCTTCTTCTGGAGAGCCTTTACAATGGATAGTTTATGCTGGGGCGATACTCTGGCGAATACGTAGACATCGTCCACCATTTCCTCTAGCTGTTCCTGTGTCATCGTTTGGAGCGTTTTTCCTTCCAACACCTTACCACCCATCGGTAGGATGCCGATTTCGGATGCAATCGCTTTTGCCGTCACAATATGGTCTCCTGTGATCATGACCGTCCTGATCCCAGCCTCTTTACATTCCCTTACAGCCTGTTTCACTTCTGGGCGAGGTGGGTCAATCATCCCTTGGATACCTATAAACACCAGGTCCTTTTCTATCTCTTTTTCAAGCATACTTTCATGGAAATTCGAAATCGGCTTAAATGCAACGGCAATATTACGTAATGCTTGTGAAGCCAGGGTATGAACCGTATCTTTGACGATGTTTTCATACTTACTTGAGAAAAGCTCCTTTTTTCCGTCCCATAAAAGGGATTCACTCACATTTGTTATTACATCAGGAGCACCTTTTGTGATGACAAACAATTTTCCCTGCTTATCTTTCACCACGATGCTCATCATCTTCCGTTCTGAGTCAAACGGATATTCTTTTACTAGTTGAAATTCACTCAAAAGGCTTTCACGAGTGTAACCCGCCTTCATGGCGGCAACCGCAAGCGCCCCTTCAGTAGGGTCTCCATCTAGAATATAGTGCTTATTCTTCTTAATAATGTTGGCATGATTACATAACAGCCCAAATGTTAAAAGCTGTTGTAGTGATTTATTCTTATTGGCACTCTCAGGTCCTTCTGTATGAAACTCCCCTTTCGGTTCATACCCGTTGCCTGTCACACTCCAGGTTGCTCCCCCAGACCAAACATGGGTCACCGTCATTTTGTTCTGAGTGAGCGTTCCTGTTTTATCCGAGCAGATGACAGATGCACAGCCAAGGGTCTCCACTGCCGGAAGCTTTCGGACAATGGATTTTTGTTTGATCATTCGCTGGACACCAAGGGACAATGCAACGGTCACTATCGCCGGCAGACCTTCCGGGATGGCTGCAACTGCCAGAGAAACACCAGCAAGGAACATGTCATATAAACTATGGCCTTGAAGAACCCCTACAACTACCACTAAAAGGGTCAGGATCAAGGCTACCGTGATCAGTATCTTTCCAAGTTGCTCCAACTTTCTCTGCAAAGGAGTGATCGTCGTCTCGGCAGATTGCAATAGATCGGCAATTTGCCCCATGGCGGTGTTCATGCCCGTTGCAACCACTACACCCACTCCGGTACCACGCGTGACGAGTGTCCCCATAAAGGCCATATTTTCCTGGTCCCCGATTGCCACATCCGACCCGTGTACAGGTTTATCACTTTTTACAGAAGGAACTGATTCCCCTGTTAAAGCGGACTCTTCAATTTCAAGGGAACTGGCCTGTACAATTCGAAGATCTGCACCGATCCTGTCACCACTGCCAAACTTGATGATGTCACCTACTACCACTTCCTTTGATGCCACTTTCCGCCATTCCTTCTCCCTGAGAACTGTCACTTGGGGAGCTGATAGTTCTTTCAGTGCTTGCAACGACTTTTCCGCTTTTCTCTCTTGGAAAAATCCAAGAAATGCATTGATCACAACAATGGCTATAATGGCAACAGCATCGATATATTCACCAAGGAGCCCAGAAATCAACGTTGCCGCAAGTAATACAACCACCATGAAATCCTTGAATTGTTCTAAAAACAATAAAAAGGCGTTCGGCCTCTCCGCCTCTTGAAGTTCGTTCGTCCCAAATTGCAACAGACGATTTTTCGCTTCTTTTTCACTAAGCCCTGCTTCCAAATCTGAGTTGATCTGCTCTTCCACTTCTCCTGCTCTCATTTCATGCCATTTCATCTGTCCCACCTCACAACCTTTGCACAAAATCTATCTACCACAGCATATTCGGACTCGTCCAAAAAAATGATATACTTTTTGGGCGTTCGCAAGATTGTTAAGATATAATGAGGAAAAGAGACCTTATAAGTTTTTTGACAAGAAGGGAAGTTTACATATATGAGTTTTGATGGAATTTTTACATACGCCATGACAAACGAGCTGAAGGAAAAGCTTGAAAGCGGAAGGATCACAAAAATCTACCAGCCTTATAAAAATGAGCTAGTGCTTACCATACGTTCTGGCAGGACAAATCACAAACTGCTCATCAGTGCCCATCCAAGCTATGCAAGGTTGCACTTGACAGAGGAATCCTACGAGAACCCATCGGAGCCGCCAATGTTTTGCATGCTCCTGCGAAAGCATTTGGAAGGCAGTATCATTACGGATATCCACCAAGTAGGCATGGACCGCATCATAATATTCGATGTTAAAGCAAGAAACGAAATCGGGGATGTTTCCTACAAGCAGCTAATAGTGGAAATCATGGGGCGCCACTCCAATATCATTTTCATCGATAAAGAAAAGCAGATGATCCTGGACAGCATCAAGCATGTCCCGATGGCCCAGAACAGGCATCGAAGCCTGACACCAGGCCAAACTTATGTCCTTCCACCTGCTCAGGATAAAATCAATCCTCTAGAAGCAACAGAAGAAACGGTAAAGAGAAAACTGGACTTTATCGGGGGAAAGCTCGACAAGCAGCTTGTTAACACTTTTGCCGGGGTCTCCCCTTTATTCGCCAAGGAAGCTGTTCATTTGGCTGGACTGGCAAATAGGGACACCCTTCCTAAAAGCTTCATTGCCTTGGTGGATAAAATCAAAAAAGGTGATCTCTCGCCGCAGATCATTACATCAGACAATAAAGAAGTTTTCTATTTACTTGACCTTGAACACCTTAAAGGGGAAAGTAAAAACTTTGCTTCACTTAGCGAAACACTTGACCGATTCTACTTCGGAAAAGCATCAAGGGATCGCGTAAAGCAGCAAGCAAACGACCTCGAACGTTTTATCACAAACGAAATCCAGAAAAATGAAAAGAAAATTGTAAAGCTTGAACAGACCTTAGTGGATGCACGGGACGCAGAGAAATTTCAATTATACGGGGAGCTGCTGACTGCCAACCTTTATCAAATCTCGCGCGGAGATACCGAGGTAACGGTTGTGAACTATTATGATGAGGAAGGCGGCACCATCACCATTGCACTGGATCCGCAACGATCGCCTTCCAGCAACGCACAACGATACTTTAACAAGTACCAAAAAGCAAAGAATTCATTAGCTATCGTGGAAGAGCAGATTGAAAAAGCGAAAGCGGAAATCGAATACTTTGAAATGCTGAACCAACAGGTGGAAACGGCCTCTCCTAAGGATATTCAGGAAATCCGTGAAGAGCTGATGGAAGAAGGCTACCTGCGCATGAAGCAAAAACGAAAAAAACTTAAGCCACAAAAACCTGTTCTTGAGAGTTATATTGCTACTGATGGGACAGAGATTCTAGTAGGCAAGAACAATAAACAAAACGACCACCTTACCAATAGGATTGCCCGTCGAGACGATGTATGGCTACATACTAAAGACATACCTGGCTCCCATGTGGTCATCAGAAATTCCGAGCCGACAGAGGAGACCATTAAAGAGGCTGCCACCATCGCGGCCTACTTCAGTAAAGCCCGACATTCAAGCTCTGTTCCGGTCGATTTCACCAAAGTGAGGCATGTCAAGAAACCTTCCGGATCTAAACCTGGATTTGTGATCTATGAACAGCAACAGACCGTGTACGTGACACCGGACGAAGAAATGATCATTGGACTGAAGAAGTAATGAGAGAAGCACCTGCTCTTGTGAGAGAGCAGGTGCTAGTTGTATTATCTTAAATTTTTTTGAAAGCTTTCAAGAATCACTGTTGCCCCTTGTTCCAACTCATGATCTACATCAGGAACGTTAATTTGCAAATAGGCAAAAGGCTCTCCATCCTCCCTGCTCATAATGAAATGCTGAGTTTGAAAAATATTCATTGACTTCACATGTTCCCGATATAATGTTGTGGGATAAGTTAAACCTTTCAGGTCCCTTTCTTCCATGACCTTCATCCGGTCGATCTCTTTATCACATTGTTCCTCACAAAATGCTAGCTTTCCTACTACCTCTCCATTTTCATTTAGGATTAACCATGTGTTCATTTGATCCTGGCTAAGCCTTAAACCCATTTCACTTAAAACAGGAACTCTAGGAGTGGGATTTGCTGCACCGCTTGTATATTGGTCCACCTTTGAGTTCCCATTAACCAGATAGTATCCTCCAACACCAAGTGCAAATATTAATAGCGTTATAGAAAGAATGGGGGCAAGATGGAAGTTGAATTGCATAGATTTCTTCTTTTTTGACATATTTTCCTGCAACGAATGAAGGACTTCCTGTCTTTCGTTCGGTTCCAAACAGATTGATTGAAAGCTTTTGGAAATACGCTGCCATTCATTCTGATCATTAGATATTTTCATGTACATACCCCTCCTTTTCCAACTGTTTTTTTAACGCCAGTTGAGCTCGAAAAAGGGTTGTTTTCACTTTTGCCTCTGACCAATCGAGGACTTCTGCGGTTTCATGAATGGACATTTCTTTTAGTTTCCGGAGCACAATTACCTCTTTATAGGAATGTTTCAGTTTACTCAGCGCAGCATATAAATGCACTTCCGTTTCCCCCAGTTCCACTATCTTTTGCGGACAATTCCCATTGTCTACGGATAAAAGATTCCACTCCCTTAGAAAGAAAGCAACCGGCCTAGCTCTTCTCTGATAATCTATCGTTACACTTCTGGCGATCCGATATAACCAATTTTTCACACTTGCTTTCCCTTGATACTGTTGCAAACTGAAATAAGATTTCAAAAAGGTATCATGCATGAGATCCTTGGCTACTTCCTGGTCCCCTGTAAGCATTACTATAAAACGATAAATTTCATCGCTATGTATATCGTACCACTCTTGAATTTTTTGTTTGGCAAATTCCTCGTCCATCCCGTCCCCTCCTTTTTCATGTGTTCTAAAGACGAATAAGAAGATATAAAGTTACATCAAATTTTCATATTTTTAGGTTTATTTTAACAAATAAAAGGGTAATCATTTGCTTCCTTATAAAAAGCATGTTTAAATGGAAAAATAGTTTTAAATGTTTTTCAAATGGAGGTTACAACATGAAAAAGAAATTGACGATTTTTCTAGTAGCGATGTTAACAGCTGTTCTTTTAGCTGCATGTGGTTCTAATGGAAATAATGCTGCTAACGAAGGCAATGGAAACAAAGAGGCGCAACAAGGCCAGGAACAACAAACTCCTGAAGTGGAAGAAGTAGATCCCGAGAAAGTTGTCGCTAAAGTCAATGGTCAAGAAATCAAAGGACAAGAATACAACAACATGCTTCAACAAACTCAGATGATGATGATGCAATTCGGTCAAGGCGGAGACGCTGAGGCAATGAAGGATCAAACACTGAACACATTGATCGATCAAGAGATTCTTTCTCAAGAAGTAGCAGATAAAGGCTACGAAGCAAGCGAAAAAGAAATCGAAGACTATATCAATGATATTAAAGCAGGTTACGAAAGCGAAGAAAAATTCGAAGAAGCACTAGAAGCAAGCCCTCTTACAATGGATACGTTGAAAGCACAGATCGCTGAAGAGTTGGCCCTTCAAAAGTATATGGAAAAAGAATTCCCTGACACAAAAGTGTCGGACGAACAAGTAAAAGAATACTACGACCAAGCGAAACAACAAAGTGAAGCACAGCAAGCGGAAGCTCCTGAAGGAGAAGAAGCTCCAGAAAACCAATTCCCTGAGTTCGCTGAAGTAGAAGACCAAATCCGTGGTCAACTAGAACAAGAAGAAGTCCAAAAGAAACTTCAAACTCTAGTGGAAGACCTTAAGAAGGACAGCGAAATCGAAAAATTAATCTAAGGAAGTATCCGCACCCCATTTTCATTATGGGGTGCGTTTTGTTGTTTCCAGAGACTTTTTAAACAATATTTTGTATTGCTTGTTGAGCCGGTTTTTTCGAGGGATAAGTTCTTTATGATTCTTCTAGCAGTCCTTACATTGTCAATACGTAAAAACCTACAAACTTCTCTTATTGTAATATAGGTATCTATTAACAAGAAATAGTCAACCAAAGCCTGAATATGGGCATCTTTTGAAAAGTGTCTACAAAATGGACACTTCCATCCTCTTAATTCCCTTTCCATAGCTAGTTTTTCACACACGGGACACGCTACTCCTGTGTTAATTTCCATTGAATTAATATGGTATTCTTTAAGAATATCTTCATTTTTGGGAGAGTGATTGTTGATGATTAACGTGAAGATTTCATGAGAGGAGTGACTGCCCGAAATGATTGGCTGATGCTTAGCTATAACATTTTCTAATTTAAACGTTAATGCTGGGTTTCTGATGACATACTCTTGAATCAATGAAGGATTAGAGATAGCTTTAACTATCGCATTCTGATTGGTGATGACAACAAAATAATAACCCGGATAACCTTCCACATTGTGTTGTGATAACCAACTTTTGAATCGGTTATATTGCATTTTCACTTGCAAGATAGGATCTTGCCTGGATATTTCTTTATTTTCCTCTTTTTTGATCTGAATCAGCTGTTGGTAGTCTGGATCAAAATGTAGTGTACCTGTTAAGTGCTTGGTTTCTAGAAGAATAAAAAATGAAGGAAAAAGGAGAAGCATATCCATCTGAAAATAGTAATGGCCTAGAAGCAATCTTGCACCCCTTATCATTTGACATCTATTACTCCTATTAATATGCGATAAATAATATCCTATGGAAGACTCACCATAATCGCCAGAACGCTTTTTCCCCAACTCACTCTCTACTTGGACATACTTTTCATGCATGGGAGAAAGCCTTGTATGCAACGCATGAAGCTTACGCTGCAATAATGAACGATATTGCTCTTGTTTTTCCAAACTATCACACCTTTCTTTTTTCTCACTTGCATATTACGACATTTTTCTCCATAAATCCTGCATGATTAATGAAATTGGATTTTGATGGGGTCGATAAAGATAAAAGGTTGCTTTTGGAGGAAGGGATTGATTGAAAATAATGATTTTTATATTTCCTTTCGCACAGTCCAGCTATCCGTTCTACAACTTAATCTCCATCTTCTACACCTTAATGCCGGCGTTCTACCTTTTCCGGCTCCACTTCTACCACTTCACTACGTACTTCTACCACTTCACTCGCATGTTCTACCACCTGGCTCTTCAGTTACCTAATTTTAAAATTGGGTAATTTAGGATCTTAGACCTACATCGTAACAAATTAAACTGGAGTGGGTCCATGTACCCGAACGCCGAGGCAAACTAACCGTTCTACAACTTAAGCTCCATCTTCTACACCTTAATGGCGGCCTTCTACCTTTTCCGACCTCCCTTCTACAACTTCAAAACATACTTCTACCACTTCACTCGCATGTTCTACCACCTGGCTCACCAGTTATCTAATTTTAAAATTGGGTAATTTAGATCTTAGTTCTACATCAACAGTTAATCAAAATGGAGAGATTCCATGTTTCCGAACGCCCAGGCAAACTAACTGTTCTACAACTTAATCTCCATCTTCTACACCTTAATGGCGGCCTTCTACCTTTTCCGGCTCCACTTCTACAACTTCAAAACATACTTCTACCACTTCACTCACCTCTTCTACCACCTCGCTCTTCAACAACATAATTTAAAATTCGGCAATTAATGATCCCTTCACTTCAGCACCTCCCTCCAAATTACCAAGCAACCAAAATATCCCCCCCAGACCACCCGGCCCAGAGGGGAAACGTTCCAAATCTCATTCAACCTAAAACTCCATCCAAGTCTCACTTGTAGGGTTCTCCACCCACTTTGAAAGCTTCTTGCGATCTCCTTCTAGAATGTAGTCCTTCTCAATTGCCACATCCATCAAGGTCTGATAATCACATAGTGCATGTGCTTGAATATCATAATTGGCCAAGTTGTCATTGGCCACTTCCAATCCATATGTAAAAATGGCTACCACACCAAGCACTTCACAGCCTGCTTCCCTCAGTGCCTGGACTGCCGTGATTGCACTGCCGCCTGTAGAGATAAGATCTTCCACTACCACTACTTTCTGCCCGGCTTCCACATGTCCTTCAATTTGATTTCCTTTACCATGCGCTTTCGCCTTGCTGCGAACATAGCACATTGGCAAGTTCAGCTCATTACTGACCAATGCAGCATGAGGTATCCCGGCAGTGGCTGTTCCAGCTACCACCTGCACATCAGAAAACTTTGAAGCAATCAGTCTAGACAAGGATTCCGCAATATTTTTACGCACACGTGGATAAGAAATGGTCAAACGGTTGTCACAATAAATAGGTGATTTAATTCCTGAGGACCATGTAAAAGGTTCATTTGGTTGGAAAAATACCGCCTTGATTTCCAGTAAGTCTTCCGCCACTGTTCTGTTCATAATATCGTTCATCCTATCTCCACTCCCTGCCATTGTTGTAGTATCGCTTCATACGCCTTATGAGGGTTTGCAGAACGTGTGATACTGCGTCCCACTACGATTTCTGTTGCGCCAAATTTTCGCGCCTCCAATGGAGTTACCACACGTTTCTGGTCATCCACATTATCCTCTTTCATCCGTATTCCAGGGGTGACTTTTTTGAACTCCTCTCCCAACGCTTCCCGAAGTATAGTAGCCTCTAGTGAGGAACAAACCACTCCATCTAACCCGGATTCAAATGCATTTCGAGCATAATGTAGAACCACACTGTCAAGCTTAGAAGCAATCATGAGATCTTCTTGCATACGTTTTTCCGTCATACTAGTAAGTTGAGTGACAGCAATCAAGTTTGGGCGTCGTCCAACCGCCCCTTCCATCAATCCTTCCAACCCAGCCTTCATCATTTCTTTCCCGCCGGCAGCATGGAGATTGGTCATCGTCACTCCTAGCTTACCAAGGCCTTTCATCGCTTGATAAACGGTATGGGGGATATCGTGAAGCTTTAAATCCAGGAATACGTCGTGGCCGTCGGCAACCAAAGATTCCACAATCCTTGGGCCTTCCTGGTAAAACAGTTCCATCCCGACTTTCACATATAATTTCTCATCCCCGAAATTCGCAAGAAATCTTGAAACTTCCTCTTTGCCAGCAAAATCAAGTGCGACTATAAGCGATTTTTGCATGCTGCTTCCAGCTCCTTCCGATACACTCTGAAATATGCTCAAATCCTAATTCGTGCATTTTATAAGGAAGTTCTTCGATGATGGTTGGACATATAAAAGGATCCACAAAGTTTGCAGTCCCGACAGCTACGGCACTTGCTCCTGCGAAAAAGTATTCCAGCACATCTTCTGCAGACTGAACTCCACCCATGCCGATGATAGGGATGGAAACCTTCTGGCTAACTTCATGAATCATACGTATGGCTACCGGCTTAATTGCCGGACCGGATAATCCACCTGTACCATTCGCCAATACCGGTCGGCCTGTTTTCAAATCGATTCTCATCCCAAGCAATGTGTTGATCATCGTCAACCCATCGGCCCCAGCCCGCTCAATTGCCAGCGCAATCTCTGAAATGTTTGCAACATTTGGAGATAATTTAACATAGACCGGCACTTCTGAAACTTCCTTTACTGCCTTCGTGACCTCAAAAGCTACCGCAGGGTCTGTACCAAATGCGATACCCCCTGTTTTAACGTTTGGACAGGAGATGTTCAATTCCAAAGCGTGAACATTCGGTGCCGCAGAGATTTCTTTCGCAACCTTAACATAGTCCTCAATCAAGGATCCTGCGACATTGGCGATGATAGGCACATTGTAGTCGGCTAAAAACGGTAGCTCTTCCGACAGCACCTTTTCCAGTCCGGGATTCTGCAGGCCAATTGCATTAAGCATTCCTGCGTTGGTTTCTGCAACCCTTGGAGTAGGGTTACCAAACCTAGGCTCTGCAGTGGTAGCTTTTATCATGATCGCTCCAAGGACATTCAAGTCATAAAGCTTGGCATATTCCCTACCGAAGCCAAAGCATCCGGATGCAGGCATAATCGGATTCTTCAAGTCTAGTCCTGGCAATTTAATAGATAAGCAACTCATAGTACAACCTCCCCTGCTCGGAATACCGGTCCATCTGTACAAACTTTTTTGTAAGAGTACCCTTCTGGATCTTTTTGAAGATGACACACACATGCAAAGCACGCACCGATGCCACAGCCCATCCGCTCCTCAAGAGAGAGATAGACATTTTTATCAGGGAATAGGTTTTCAAGTGCTGCAAGCATTGGTGTTGGACCACAGGCGAAGAGGGTAGTAAATGATGGCTGAATCTCATCCAACACATTTGTAACAAACCCTTCCGTTCCATATGTCCCGTTTACCGTTGCTACATAGGTGTCGCCGAAGTAGGCAAATTCATTTTTATAAAATACATCTTCTTTCGATTGAAAGCCGAGTACGTGAGTGGTACTTACTCCCCTGCGGTTTAACTGTTTGGTTAACTCTAGCAGTGGAGGGACACCGATTCCTCCCCCTACAATCAATGCATGATCGCCGCGTTGTAAGTCTTCCAATTGAAAACCGTTTCCGAGGGGCCCCAAAATGTCCAGCTTTTCACCTGGCTGTTTTCCCGCCAAAATCATCGTTCCTTTTCCCTCAGCTCTGTAAGTGATCTTACATTGTCGTTTTTCCTTATCAATGCATGAGATACTGATCGGACGCCTTAAAAGAGTGTCGAACCCTTCTGTTACCCGGATATGAACAAACTGACCAGGGGAACTCATCAGATCGACGAGTTCTCCTTCCAAGGTCATTTCATAGATATTCCTTGCAATGTGAGTTTGAGAGATGATGGTCATCCAGGCTTTTTTCATTAACTGTACACCGCCTCTTTTTCTTTGCTTTCCAAGGTTTCAATCGATTCGATGGAGAATGTCATCGATTCTAGTACTCTCAGGATCGCTTTTGCTGTATCAAGTGAAGTCAGGCAAGGGATCCCATTTTCCACTGATTCGCGTCGGATTCTGAATCCATCACGTGCAGGCTGTTTGCCTTTAGTCAGCGTGTTGATAACAAATTGTGCTTGCCCTTTTCTAATGACATCAATCAGGTTCGGTGATTCTCCACCAATTTTATTTACAACCGTTACCGGGATGTCCGACTCTCCGAAGAACTCGGCAGTTCCTGCTGTTGCCAAAAGTTTATAACCGATACGGTGGAACCTTTTCGCCAGTTGAAGTGCTTCTTCCTTGTCCTTGTCGGCAATGGTGAACAACACAGAGCCGTAAGTTTTTATAGAAATCCCAGAAGCAACCAGGCCTTTATATAATGCTTTTTCAAGGGTAATGTCTTTCCCCATAACTTCCCCGGTAGATTTCATCTCTGGGCCAAGCGTGATGTCGACGTTACGTAGTTTTGCAAAAGAGAACACTGGCACTTTCACGAAAACTCCTTTTGTTTCTGGTTGAAGTCCGGAACCGTAGCCCTGGGCTGCAAGACTTTCTCCCAAGATGATCTTGGTTGCTACCTTGGCCATCGGCACATGGGTTATTTTGCTTAAGAATGGTACGGTACGGCTTGATCTCGGGTTTACTTCGATTACATAGACTTCCTCTTTATAGATGACAAATTGAATGTTGAGTAGTCCAATAATGTTCAAGCCTTGTGCCAACCTTGTAGTGTAGTCGATGATTTGCTCTTTGATTGTCGCACTCAGCGTTTGTGGTGGATAAACCGCGATCGAGTCACCAGAGTGTACCCCAGCACGTTCGATATGCTCCATGATGCCTGGTATGAATACATCTTTTCCATCTGAGATCGCATCTACTTCGATTTCTTTACCTGTCATGTATTTATCAATCAGTACAGGATGTTCAGGGTTGATTTTCACTGCATTTTTCATGTAGTGTAAAAGTTCTTCAGACTTATAGACGATTTCCATCGCACGCCCGCCTAGGACATAGGATGGACGTACAAGCACCGGGTAGCCAATTCCTTCGGCAATTTCGATTGCCTCAGGGATAGAGATGGCTGTTTTCCCTTTAGGCTGTGGAATTTCAAGGATGTTCAATGTCTGTTCGAATTTATCACGGTTTTCCGCTCGATCTAAGTCTTCTAATGAAGTACCTAGAATTTTAACTCCTCTGGCTTCTAATTCCGCTGCAAGGTTGATTGCCGTTTGGCCACCAAATTGCACGACGACTCCTTTTGGCTTTTCCAGATTGATGATATTCATGACGTCCTCGATTGTCAGCGGCTCAAAATAAAGCTTGTCAGAAATACTGAAATCCGTTGATACTGTTTCTGGGTTATTATTGATGATGATTGCTTCATAACCCGCTTCCTTTATTGCCCAGACAGAATGTACCGTCGCATAGTCGAACTCAACGCCTTGTCCGATTCGGATCGGACCAGAACCCAACACGACGATGCTTTCTTTTTCTGTAACTTCCGATTCGTTCTCCTCTTCATACGTTCCATAGTAGTAAGGGGTGCTGGATTCGAACTCAGCTGCGCAAGTATCCACCATCTTATAGACAGGGGCGATGTTTTCTTGAAGGCGAAGTTCATAGATGCCTCTCTCGGTTGTCGACCATAGTTTGGCGATCGTCTCGTCGCTGAAGCCCATTTCTTTTGCTTCTAACAGCGTGGAAAGGCAGCCATTGTTGCTTGTAACGAACTCTTCCATCGTCAAGATTTTATGGAGTTTTTGCAGGAAAAACAGATCGATCTCGCACCAGTCATGGATAGTCTGAATGGTGACGCCCCTTCTCATCGCTTCAGCGATATAGAACAACCTCTCATCTCCAGCTTTTCTGATACGTTTTTCCACTAGTTCATCTGATAAACCTTCGCTTCCTTCAAGCTCGAGATAGGAAATATTGGATTCCAAGGAACGGACCGCTTTTAGAAGTGATTCCTCAAACGTTCTTCCGATTGCCATTACTTCCCCGGTTGCTTTCATTTGTGTTCCAAGTCGACGATTTGCAGATTCGAACTTATCAAATGGGAACCTAGGAATTTTTGTTACGATATAATCAAGTGCCGGCTCAAAACATGCATATGTTTTTCCTGTAACAGGGTTCATCATTTCATCCAGCGTCAAGCCTACCGCGATTTTCGCTGCAAGCTTCGCGATCGGATAACCTGTTGCCTTGGAAGCAAGTGCAGAAGAACGGCTTACCCTCGGGTTAACTTCAATAATGTAGTAGTTGAAACTGTGTGGATCAAGTGCAAGCTGTACGTTACATCCGCCCTCGATTTCCAAGGCACGGATGATTTTCAGGGATACATTACGCAATAACTGGTATTCCCTGTCACTAAGCGTTTGACTTGGAGCCACTACGATGGAGTCTCCTGTATGTACTCCCACCGGGTCGATGTTTTCCATGTTACATACGACAATTGCGTTATCATTGCTGTCTCGCATCACTTCGTATTCAATTTCTTTGAATCCTGCGATGCTTTTTTCTAGAAGACATTGAGTTACCGGGCTATTTTTCAAACCGCTTGTTACGATTTCAATTAATTCTTCTTCGTTGGAGCAAATTCCTCCACCTGTACCGCCAAGCGTATAAGCAGGTCTTACGATGACCGGGTATCCTACTTGCCCTACAAATTCATATGCTTCTTCAAGGTTTGTGATGATTTCACTTTGTGGGACAGGCTCTCCCAACTCATTCATCAAGGTACGGAACAGGTCGCGGTCCTCCGCTTTTTGGATGGCAGATAGCTTTGTGCCAAGAATCTGTACATTACATTCTTCTAGAACGCCTGCTTCTGCCAGTTCCACAGCAAGGTTCAGCCCTGTCTGTCCGCCAAGGGTTGGAAGGATGGCATCTGGTCGTTCCTTGCGGATGATTCTGCTCACAAATTCCACCGTTAATGGCTCCATGTATACTTTGTCCGCCATTTCCTGATCTGTCATGATGGTAGCAGGATTGGAGTTCACTAGGATGACGCGATACCCTTCTTCGCGAAGGGCAATACACGCTTGCGTACCTGCATAATCAAATTCTGCTGCCTGGCCGATCACAATTGGACCGGACCCGATTACTAAGATGGATTGGATGTCTAGACGTTTTGGCATACAAGCTCCTCCTTTTTTGCTTCCTTGATAAGTTCCATGAATTGATCGAATAAATAGTTCGCATCTTCTGGTCCTGGACTTGCTTCCGGGTGGTATTGAACCGTGAATACCGGGTAATCTTTATGTTTTACACCTTCTACCGTGCCGTCGTTCAATGCGATATGCGTTACTTCCAGTCTTGTATTCCCTAATGATTCTTCCGTGACGGTGTAGCCATGGTTCTGGGAGGTTAAGGCCACTTTTCCAGTTTTCAAATCTTTTACTGGGTGATTGGAACCTCTATGGCCGAATTTCATTTTTTCTGTGTCAGCTCCACATGCAAGGGCAAAAAGCTGATGTCCGAGGCAAATGCCAAATACCGGAACTTTTCCAAGTAGTCCTTGAATCATGGTGATGGCTTCCGGAACGTCTTTTGGATCTCCAGGTCCATTGGACAGCATCACACCATCTGGGCTAAGTTGCATGATTTCTTCTGCAGTGATGTTGTATGGAACCACTACCACGTCACATCCGCGTTTGTTCAACTCTCTTAAAATACCATGCTTCATCCCGAAATCCACCAGCACCACTCGGTAACCGCGACCTGGACTAGGATATGCCGTCTTGGTGGACACTTGATGTACCTGGTTGGTTGCAAGCGTCGTGGTTTTCAATTGTTGAATCACTTCTTCACGATCTACATCAAGCCCACATAAAGCACCTTTAAGCGTTCCATGCTGACGAATGATTCTTGTCAATTTTCTAGTGTCGATACCTGCAATTCCCGGAATGTCTTTCGCTTTGAAAAACTCATCCAGTGTCCATTGGTTACGAAAATTGGAAGGATAATCACTTACTTCTTTTACAATAAAACCGTTTATGGCAGGATGAATGGATTCAAAGTCATCTCTGTTCACTCCGTAATTCCCCACAAGCGGATATGTGAGGGTCACAAGCTGACCGCAGTAGGATGGATCAGATAAGATTTCTTGATAACCTGTCATCCCTGTATTAAAAACCACTTCGCCAATAGAGTCCTTTAAGCTGCCAAACGCCTTTCCTACAAAGAAAGTGCCGTCTTCTAAAATTAGTTGTCGATTCATACTTGAACACTACCTTTCTGCCAAACTAGTTTTCCTTCTACTATTGTCATTACTGGCCACCCTTTGCATTCCCAACCTGTGAAAGGTGTGTTTTTCCCTTTTGAGAGGAAGGTTTCCGGATTAATCGTTGATAAGCTATTCAAATCAATAATTGTAAGGTCGGCAGTAGCTCCTATTTCTAGTTTTCCACTTTGCAGTTTGAACACTTCTGCAGGCTTAACAGTCAGCCAATCCACTAATTGCTTTAATGTAAATTTCTTAGTTTCCACAAAGTTTGTATAGAGTAATGGAAAGGCAGTTTCCAGGCCTACTATTCCAAATGGTGCTTTTTCCATGCCTTCCGCTTTTTCCTCTGCTGTATGGGGAGCATGATCTGTTGCGATGAAATCAATGGTTCCGTCTAGCAAGCCCTCGATTAGTGCTTCTTTGTCCGCTTTTCCTCTTAATGGCGGGTTCATTTTGAAATTCGGATCAAGTCCCGGGATATCATCTTCACAAAGTAGCAGATGATGTGGGCTTACTTCGGCTGTCACTTTAATGCCAGCTCGCTTTGCGTCTCTTACCACTCTGACAGATTCTTTTGTACTGATATGGCAGACATGATAGTGGCAGCCCGTAGCCTCCGCAAGCAAAATGTCACGTGCGATATGAACGGATTCACATACAGATGGAATCCCATTCAACCCATGTTCCTTGGAAAATGTCCCTTCATGGACAGCTCCTTTGTTTATCAGTGTATTTTCTTCACAGTGAGCAACAATCGCCATATCAAGCGCAGCCGCTTGTTTCATTGCTTCAAGCATTTTGGAGGCATCCTGGACGCCAACCCCATCGTCAGTAAAAGCGAAAGCACCAGCTTCTTTTAACTCGACAAAATTGGTAAGTTCCTGTCCAAGCTGTCTTGTAGTGATGCAAGCATATGGAAGTACGCGAACACTCGCAGTTTCTTCGATTCTATTATTCAACCAATCTAGCTGTTCTTTCGTATCAGGTGTAGGTCTTGTATTAGGCATCGCGCAGATGGTGGTGAACCCACCTTTAGCAGCTGCCATCGTTCCAGTTTCAATCGTTTCTTTCTTTTCCCCGCCAGGTTCCCTTAGGTGTACATGGACATCGATGAACCCTGCGGATAAAAGATTGCCTTCAAGATCGATCACTTCTTCATTGCCGTTATCTTCAATGTTGGAGGCGATGCTTTTAATGGTTTTATCCTTGATCAGGATATCCACCTTTTCCATTTCACCTTCAGAATTAAGCCATTTCCCATTCTTTAATAATGTTGTCATGCTCTTTTCCTCCTTCATTGTTTGTTAGTGCTTTTTTCAGTACAGCCATTCTCATGTATAAGCCGTTTTCCATCTGCTTGAAAATCCTTGAGCGCTCGCATTCCACAAGTTCTGAAGCAATTTCCACCCCACGGTTGATTGGTGCCGGGTGCATGATGATACTGTTCGGCTTCATTTCTTTTTCACGTTGGATCGTCATACCGTATTGCTCGTGGTAATCATCCAATCCTGCTTTACCGCTGTGATGCCTTTCATGCTGTATTCTCAAAAGCATCACTACATCACTTGTTTGTATCGCATCTTCCATAGTGATGTAAGCCTCTTTTGGATAACTGTTATCCTTCCATTCATCAGGTGCGACAAATCTTACCTTTGCACCCAGTCGCTCCAGTACTTCTGCGTTGGATCTTGCCACCCGGCTATGGCGGATATCGCCAATAATGGTTATCTTTAAGTTCTCGAAGTGCTCAAACTCCTGGAAAATTGTCATCAGGTCCAATAACGACTGGGTTGGATGATTCCCACAACCATCGCCTCCGTTGATGATCGCTGCCCCGATAGTATGTAACTGGTTGAAATATTCTTCTTCTGGGTGGCGAATGACAAGTGCACTTACGCCTAGGGACTCTAGTGTTTTAGCTGTATCGTACAAGCTTTCACCTTTGTTGACGCTTGATGTACTGACTTCAAATGGCAGCACTTGAATACCAAGCTTTCTTTCTGCCACTTCAAAGCTGCATTTTGTTCTTGTACTTGATTCGTAGAAGAGGTTGGCAACGAATGTCTGTTTTCCTGGTGTCCATTGTTTTCCTTGTTGAAATTCTATTGCTTCTTCAATCAGTGCCATAATCTCCTCGTTTGCCAAGTCACTCATCATTCGTAAGTGTCTCATTTTCATCCCTCCCGTTTCATAAAAAAACACCCTATCCATTTTGCCGGAAGGGTGTTTTGCTCATACTCAGGTAAACAAGAGGATACTTTTGCAGAATCTTCCTTGTTTGATGAGTTTTTGCCTTGCACCCTTCTCAGCCTCTCTGGACTTGTTTTAAAAGGTTAAGCTACTGTATTTTGTTCTTCGTCCATCACATCATGTTCTGATGCTGCGGATTCTCTGCCCGGTAAGAAAAGGTTAAGGAAAATTCCGATGATCGTTGCCAGTGCCATTCCTGCAATCTGCAGATCCCACACTTTAATGAAAGCTCCTCCAACACCTATTACCATGATTACAGAAGCGATGATCAGATTTCGTTTAACACTGAAATCTACTTTATTGTCAATTAATGTTCTTAGACCGCTTGAAGCAATTATTCCAAACAAGAGGATGGATACTCCGCCCATTACCGCGCTTGGAATGGTGCCGATCAAGGCTGATATTTTACCGATAAATCCGAACATGATGGCAAGAACTGCCGCCCCTCCGACAACAAAGACACTGAATACTCTCGTTATGGCCAGGACCCCGATGTTTTCACCATAAGTTGTGTTAGGTGGGCCACCAATTAAGGAGGCGATCATCGTTGCCACACCATCCCCTAAGATGGAGCGGTGTAGTCCTGGTTTTTTAATAAAGTTCTTACCGACAATTTTACTGATTACCATTTGATCTCCAATATGTTCTGCGATGGTTACAATTGCTATCGGAACCATGATACCGATGATGGACACTGTCACCATTGGGGAATAATCAACAAACGGTACGATAAAGTTCGGTGCTTCGATCCACTTTGCTACACTCACTGGTGTCAAGTCAATCAATCCTGCAAAATATGCTGTAATATATCCACCAACAATACCAATCAGTATCGGGATAATCCCGAAGATTCCTCTAAGGAAAATCGCACTAACAATGGTAATGCCAAGTGTTGTCAAGGCTACCGTAAGATGTTTCACACTATAAATCAGTTCAGCTTCTGGTGCGCCGGGGTTTTCATACATCGCCATATCGACTGCAACTCCGGCTAAACCGAGTCCTATAACTATAATGACCGGCCCTACTACAACCGGAGGCAAAATGGTTAAGATCCATTGATGGCCAAGCTGCTTGATCAATAGAGCCACAATTCCATAAACCAACCCTGCAAGGAACCCCCCTACCATCGCTCCGCCGGGACCTGCAAGTTCTGAGGCCGCTATGATCGGCACGATGAAGGCAAAGGATGAACCGAGATATGCTGGTATCTGACCTTTTGTGATGAAGATGTAAGCAAGCGTTCCAAGGCCACTTGCAATTAATGCGACTGCTGGATTCAACCCTACAAGTGCAGGTACTAATATCGTAGCGCCAAACATGGCGAATAAATGTTGTATACTGAAAATCAGCCATTTTGATTTGCTCGGTACTTCATGTATGTCTAAAACTGGTTTCTCTCTCATCAGTTTACCTCCCGTATTTTCCCATAAAAAAACTCTTTGGCAGCCTGATGGCGCAAAGAGGTAGAGAGGTCCCTAGAAAATCCGCCAGCAGCGAATTCTAAAACCAATTTACCCCTTTGCCAGCCTCACGGGACTGCATTTAAAAGGGCTTATTTATTTATCATGTATACTAACTTGATCATTATTATCTATTTCGGATAGTTCCACTACTATCTTTTCGGTGCTTGCCGTCGGAATATTTTTCCCTACGAAATCCGCTCGTATCGGTAGCTCCCTATGACCTCTGTCTACAAGTACAGCTAATTGAATTTGAGATGGTCTGCCGAAATCCATTAGCGCGTCCATTCCCGCTCGAACCGTTCTACCTGTAAATAATACATCATCCACGAGGATAACTTTTTTATTGTTTATGTCCACCGGTATGTCAGAACCTTTAACAAGCGGTTCATTATCGGATGTCTTGGTAGTAAGGTCATCCCTGTACAAAGTTATATCCAATTCCCCAACTGCTATTTCCTTTTCTTCTATTTGATTGATGCGCTCGGCCAATCGTTTGGCTAAGTGAATCCCTCTTGTTTTTATCCCAACAAGAACGGAGTCTTCCACACCTTTATTTCGTTCAATGATTTCATGGGCGATGCGAGTTAACGCTCTTCTTATTGCCTGCTCGTCTAAAATCAAAGCCTTTTCCGCCATTTTCCTCACCCTTTCGTAACCTTACCTATAACGAGAAACAAAAAACCTCTCACCGAATGATGAGAGGTTTTTGTACATGAAAATAGAGGGGTGGCTATAAATATAGCTTCTCCATTCGCATATGCCGTTACCTTCTCAGCCTCACGGGACTGTCGTTTAAAGGTCTTATTCAACTGTAATGATTATCTCAAAATAACTTTAAGATGTCAATGATTTTTTAAATGTTTTAAAACGCGCTCGAATTCTGGCGGATTGGGTGCCTCGAATTCCATGTATTCTTCCGTACGAGGATGTATAAAACCTAGGATTCCCGCGTGAAGAGCCTGTCCTTCAATATCCAGTGATTTTTTCGGACCATATTTCGGGTCACCCGCCAAGGGGTACCCAATATACTTCATATGGACACGGATTTGGTGGGTGCGCCCGGTTTCAAGCTGGCACTCAATATGCGTAAAGTCTTTATATCGTTCAATCACTCGGAAGTGAGTGACGGCGTTTCTGCTGTTTTCATCTGTCACCGTCATCGCCTGGCGATCTTTTTTATCCCGGCCGATCGGAGCATCGACAGTCCCTACATCATGGGAAATAACACCGTGTACAATTGCTTGATACTTCCGTGTTACAGTCTTTTCCACGAGCTGGTTGACAAGTTTTTCATGTGCAAAATCGTTTTTTGCGATCATCAAAAGCCCGGAAGTGTCTTTATCAATTCGATGTACTATGCCAGGTCTTAAGACACCATTGATACCTGAAAGGTCTTTACAATGAGCCATTAAACCATTAACAAGTGTTCCGGTCGCATGCCCTGCTGCAGGATGGACCACCATGCCTCGCGGTTTATTTACCACAATGACATCCGCATCTTCATAGTAAATATCAAGGTCCATCTCTTCTGGCACAACATCCAATGCCTCCGGTTCGGGTATGGTAACGGTTATGTCATCACCTACACTACACTTATAGTTAGGTTTAGTTTTTTCTCCGTTTACAAGCACTTGTCCGTCTTTGATCCATTGCTGGACCTGCGAGCGTGACCATTCCTCATTCTGAGTGGATAGCACCTTGTCGATACGGTCATTCTTCTGTGATTCATCGATCTGGATCGTCATGGTTTCTGTCATTTTTTTGTTAACTCCTTCTCTTTCTTGCCTTCAAGTATCGTTAAGACTAATATGATTCCAACACCTATCACTAATGCAGAATCCGCCACATTGAATATTGGAAAATCATAGGTAAAAATGAATGTGTTGATGAAGTCAATCACTTCCTGGTGTAACACTCGATCAATGAAGTTACCGATCGCCCCTCCTAGCATCAAACTCAATGCAAGCTTCATCCAAGGCTGATCTTTAGGCAACTTTTGCAAGTACACAACAAGTCCGATTACAACACCTACTGTAATAATATAAAAAAAGTACATCTGGCCTTCTAATATCCCCCAGGCAGCTCCACGATTGCGGTGGGAGGATAAGTACAAAAAGTTATGTATAATCGGAATGCTTTCTCCAAGCTCCATGTATCTTACAACCAACCATTTTGTTAGTTGGTCGAGAATGATAATTCCAAGTGCAATAAGATAATACATCTTGACAAGTACCCCCAGCTTTTTATATGTACTTTTGAATTATAGCAAATAGAGGGTTGTAAATAAAGCTGAAGTATTGACAGATTAGTTTCTATACTAAAAAACTGGGCAAACCGCTCATTCCTTATAAAGATGGATAATTTCTTAATTAAAGTTGATAAGAGTGGTTCCATACATCCTCTATGACGACTGAACTTCTATTTTTTGTATTTCTGGTGGTTCCATACACCCTCTATGGCGACTGAACTGCTCTTTTTTGTGTTCCTGGTGGTTCCATCCCCCCTCTATGACGACTGAACTGCTCTTTTTTGTGTTTCTGGTGGTTCCATACACCCTCTTTGACGACTGAGCTTCTATTTTTTGTGTTCCTGGTGGTTCCATACACCCTCTATGACGACTGAACTTTTCTTTTTTGTGTTTCTGGTGGTTCCATACACCCTCTATGGCGACTGAACTTCTATTTTTTGTGTTCCTGGTGGTTCCATACACCCTCTATGACGACTGAACTTTTCTTTTTTGTGTTTCTGGTGGTTCCATACACCCTCTATGGCGACTGAACTTCTATTTTTTGTGTTCCTGGTGGTTCCATACACCCTCTATGACGACTGAACTTCTATTTTTTGTGTTTCTGGTGGTTCCATACACCCTCTATGGCGACTGAACTTCTATTTTTTGTGTTCCTGGTGGTTCCATACACCCTCTATGACGACTGAACTGCTCTTTTTTGTAGTGCTAGTGGTTCCATACGAAACCACACCTCCAAAAAAGGATAAATAGAATTGCTTTATACTCACGAATCGCTCATCCAACTCCAACGCTCCGGAAATCAACAGGGTATTATACTTTCTTCAAAAAAAAACCGCCGACAAAGGTCAGCGGTTTTCTTTTAAGCAGTGTAGTTCTCTTTTACAACGGAAGCACAACGAACACATAGTGTCGGATGGTCGGCATCTTGGCCAACTGTTGGTGTTACAACCCAGCAGCGGTCACATGTTTCTCCATCGGCTGGATTTACGGAAATTGCGACGCCTTCAAATACTTGAGCATTCTCAGGAGCATCTTCCTTCACTCCGGCCACTTCCAAACCGGAAACGATGAACAACTGTTGAACATTTTCCTCGATGGAATCAAGCAATGTCTTTGTTTCAGCATTAGGGTACAATGTAATTTTCGCTGCAAGAGATTTACCGATAACCTTTTCGTTACGGGCAACTTCCAGCGCCTTCAGCACATCGTCGCGTAATGACATGAATTTATCCCATTTCTCTTCAATTGCATCTGCATTTTCAACAGGCAATACATCCGGCATATCCACCAGCTGCACGCTTTCCTCTTTTACAAACTCGATGTGAGACCACACTTCATCAGCTGTATGAGGAAGGATAGGTGTCACAAGCTTTGTAAGAGCAAGTAATGTCTCGTAAAGGACTGTCTGGATTGCACGGCGGTCATGCTGATCCTTCGCTTCGATGTAAAGGATATCCTTTGCAAAATCAAGATAGAAAGAACTTAGTTCAATCGTACAGAAGTTATGAACCGCATGGTAGATACCGGCAAATTCATAGTCTTCATAGGATTTCTTAACCTTTGTGATCATGTTGTTAAGCTTCACCATCATATAACGGTCCACTTCACGTAAATCTTTCATCTCCACAGCGTGGACTGTCGGATCGAAATCAGCAAGGTTTCCTAGAAGAAAACGGAATGTGTTACGGATTTTACGGTACACTTCAGCTACCTGCTTCAAGATGTTATCAGAAACACGAACATCTGATTGATAATCAACAGATGCCACCCATAGACGAAGAATGTCTGCTCCAAGCTGATTCATTACCTTGGATGGAAGAACTACGTTACCAAGGGACTTACTCATCTTGCGTCCATCCCCATCCAGTGCGAATCCGTGGCTTAGAATCCCTTTGTAAGGAGCTTTTCCTGTTACTGCTACACTTGTTGTCAAGGAAGAGTTAAACCATCCGCGGTATTGGTCAGAACCTTCAAGATATAGGTCTGCCGGACGTTGCAGGTCATCTCTTTCTTCTAGAACGGATTGATGGGAAGATCCGGAATCGAACCATACATCCATGATGTCCATTTCTTTGAAGAATGTACCATTCGGACTTGCTTCATGCTTAAAGCCTTCCGGTAGCAGGTCTATTGCTTCTTTTTCGAACCAAATGTTTGAGCCATGCTCCCTGAACAGTGCAGATACATGATCGATTGTCTCATCCGTGATGATTTCCTGCCCGTTTTCTGCGTAGAATACCGGAATCGGAACACCCCACGCACGCTGACGGGAGATACACCAGTCGCCACGGTCACGTACCATGTTATACAGGCGCGTTTCGCCCCATGCTGGTACCCATTTAGTTTCTGCAACCGCTTCAAGCAATTGATCTCTGATTTTATCGATTGATGCAAACCATTGTGCCGTTGCACGGAAAATGGTCGGCTTTTTTGTACGCCAGTCATGCGGGTAGGAGTGAGTGATAAAGTTCAATTTCAGAAGTGCTCCTGCTTCTTGAAGTTTTTCTGTGATCGGCTTGTTCGCCTCGTCATAGAATAGCCCTTCAAAGCCAGGTGCTTCTTCTGTCATGTTTCCTTTTGCATCAACCGGGCACAGCACATCCAAACCATATTTCTTCCCGATGATAAAGTCGTCTTCCCCGTGACCAGGTGCCGTGTGTACACAGCCAGTTCCCGCGTCTGTTGTTACATGGTCACCTAACATTACTAAGGATGTACGATCGTATAGTGGATGCTTTGCAACAATATGTTCAAGCTCTGCACCTTTAAATGCTTTTACCACTTTGGCATCTTCCCACTCAAGCGTGCTGGATACCGTTTCAAGAAGCTCTGCAGCAATGATGAATTTTTCACCGTTCACTTCCACCACACTGTAATCAAGATCGGCATTTACGGCAATTCCAAGGTTAGCCGGGATCGTCCATGGAGTAGTTGTCCAGATGATGAACCGTTCAGAACCATCCAGCACACCCTTTCCATCTTGAACATTAAAGGCTACATAGATGGAAGGAGAACGTTTATCCTGGTATTCAATTTCCGCTTCTGCAAGTGCGGATTCACTGGACGGGGACCAGTAAACAGGCTTCAACCCTTTATAGATCAGACCATTTTTCGCCATTTCACCGAACACCTTGATTTGCTGTGCTTCATATTCTGGCTTTAATGTGATATATGGGTTGAACCAGTCGCCACGTACCCCGAGTCGCATAAATTGCTCACGCTGACGGTCTACTTGGTCATAGGCATATTCTTCACACAATTTACGGAAATCTGCAACAGACATTTCCTTGCGTTTCACTTTTTTGTTTTTAGTTAAAGCTGTTTCAATTGGCAAACCATGAGTATCCCAACCCGGCACATATGGAGCATGGTATCCGCTCATGGACTTATAGCGAACGATAAAGTCCTTTAAGACCTTGTTTAGCGCGTGACCCATATGGATGTCACCATTTGCATATGGAGGTCCATCGTGCAATACGTACATCGGACGGTCCTTTGTGCGTTCTTGTACCTTTTTATAGATGTCCATTTCATCCCATTTTTGTTGTAGCTGTGGCTCGCGGTTCGGCAGGTTTCCGCGCATTGGGAATTCGGTTTTTGGCATTAATAACGTATCTTTGTATTCCATGGTATTTCCTCCAACTTTCACATTTTTAATTTGTTGTTTTTTCATAAAATAATGGATCTGATAAACAGCGCTGTTAATTTCCGCACTGGGCTGCGCTTTCCTAGGGGCGCTTGCGGGGTCTCCTCGGCTTCGCCTAGACCACTGAAAAAGTACATTATTCTATCTGACTAATACCGCTGTTGATTTCCACAAAAGGCTGCGCTTTCCGCGGGGCGACCTTGAGCCTCCGCAGGAGTCTTCGCCTTTTGTTCCAATCAACAGCTAGAAATTATTAGGACGATAAGTTATTATGTTTTTCAGTGGCCACGCTTCACTTGCGGGGTCTTTCGCTAAGCGCTATCTCCTTGAGGAGTATTCGTCCTGTAATCCAATCAACAGCTATGAAACTCTTTACCATAAGATAAATAAAAAAATCCCCTCGTCCCAAAAAAGGGACGAGAGGATCTCCCGTGGTACCACCCTAAATTGACCAGACTGTTTGAGGCAGTATCCGATCCACTTTAGCATTCGTAACGTGAATGTGACGACTGAACTTACAAGCTATCAAGCCTTCAGTCCGGTGCTCTAGGGTGATATTCATTCCTCTTCTTATACCGGGCTTCCACCGTCCCCGACTCGCTCCAATAAGTGATAAGAGGAACTACTGTCCCTATCAACGCTTTCTATTCTGTATAATGTAAATAAGTTCATTTAAACTATCATATGAAAAAACTTTGATTTGTTTCGTTATTATACTGAATATAACCTTATATCGTCAAGGTTATACTCCACTTTCTTCTAATTCTTTATCTTTTTCCTCGTATTCCATCAAATGTTCCCAATCGTCATTATCAATCAATTCCAATTGTGCTTCAACTAGCATCTTGAAACGGTTACGAAAAATCTTTGATTGTTTTTTCAGTTCATCGATTTCTACTTGCAGCTTTCTTGACTTTAAGAGAGATTCATTAATGATGCGATCTGCGTTCTTTTCCGCCTCTTTAATGATCAGCTTTGCTTCCTTTTGAGCATTTCTTCTGACATCTTCTGCAGATTCCTGTGCCACCAAGATAGATTTATTCAATGTTTCCTCAATGGTTGTGAAATGAGATAGACGGTCATGTAATTCTTTCACCTTTTCCTCATGTTCTTTCTTTTCACGTAAAATCATTTCATAATCCTTGATTACCTGATCTAGAAACTCATTTACTTCATCTTCATCGTAACCACGAAAAGCCTTATTAAATTCTTTATTGTGAATATCAAGCGGTGTTAAGGGCATTGATGCCACCTCCATTAAAATCTCGACTAGTACTTAACATTATTCGACAGGCAACCTCGTTTTCCTGCCTAGCAATAAATTATTTTTGTTTTCCTACAATAATTCTCCATTTATCTTTTTTGGTTTTCCCATCAAGAGTAAGGAGCTTACTTCTTCCAAATCCCCTTACGGAAAGGATATCCCCTTCCTGGCATTCGAAGGCTGTCTGCTCAACAAGCTTCCAATTGACTTTGACTTTCTTTCCGTCAATAAGTAATTGGGCTTTTTGTCTGGACAGATTATAAATGGAAGCTATCATGACATCGAGTCTGAGGGATGCTGCTGTAGTTGACTTTTCCTCCCAGCTGGTTTCTGCCGCGTATAAATCGTTAAGTGGCATTTCAGAAAGAGTTACCTTCACTCTTCCCACTTCTTGCAATTGAAGTTCGACAAATGAACTTACTTCCGAACCGAGAACCAACTGTACATGTTTATCATGAAAGTATATATCTCCAAACTTGCTTCTTTTCAATCCTATGCCCATTAATGAACCAAGTACCTGTCTGTGTTCAATCTGTACAAATTTATCGGGGTAGGAGAGTTTAAACGGTTTTAATTGGAAATCGTCGATAGTTGGTTGAATGTAAGGTGGATATAGTAAAGCACGTTTTCGTTCAGCACCTTCTGCTCCACCGTGAAATGCAAGCTTCACTTCATCATTGTTTCCAACGACACTCTTCACAATATCTTGTTCGCGCGGATCAAGAAAGTCAGTGAGCTTAGGGGCATACTGCTCCATCACTGTGTCTTTCCATTCCAATACCTGATCGATAAAATCATGTTCTTCTTGTCGAAAGTGTTGATAAATACTCATAATATCACTCTACTCATACAAAAGTTAAATAGGGAATCCGCCTACACGAGATTCCCTACATTTATGGTTAGTATAGTCCTAGCATTCCAAACAGTGCCTGAAGACCGTATACTGCATAGCGCAATACAAAGATGGCTACGATTGGGGAAATGTCAATCATCCCTAGCGGGGGAATGATTCTACGGAACATGTCTAGGTATGGTTCACAAATCCGCCCTAAAATTCTACCAAATGAAGATTCTCTGGCACCCGGGAACCAGGACATGAAGATATAGATTATTAACGCGATTGTATACATAAAAACTAACTGATTAAGTAAATTGAAAAACATATACATTTAAGCTTACCACCTCTTATCACTAAAGTTTTCTTGCTCTTGCTGCATAATCTCAGAAATAGATCCTGATACATCCACATTATCGGGAGTGCATAGGAAAATATTCTGCCCGATTCGTTGGATATCCCCACCTATGGCATAAACGGTGCCACTCAGGAAGTCCACGATTCTTTTTGCCTGATCCATATCAATCCTTTGAAGATTGACGATGATTGCCCTGCGGTTTTTCAGATGATCGGCAACATCCTGCGCTTCCGAGTAAGATCTTGGCTCATATAGAACCACTTTGGAAGTTTTTTGAACACTTTGCAAGCTTACAACATTTTGTTTTGTTGGTTGGGTTGTTCCGGATCTAGTCCTTCTTGGCTCTTCCATTACCTCTTCTTCCTCATAGGCATCAGTTTCTTTGTATTCATATTCCTCATCATCCAAAGCAAAAAAACTTTTGAATTTAGATTTGATTGTCATTCTTTACACCTCCACTTTATTGTTCGTTTCCAACAAGCGCACTTCCAATTCGGATAAAGGTGGCACCTTCTTCAATCGCTATTCTATAGTCGTTGGACATTCCCATGGACAATTCTTGACATGGTGCATATGGAAGATTCAGTTCTTGGACTTGAACTTGCAGTGCTTTTAACTCACGAAAGCAATTTCTTATCTCTGCTTCATCGTCGGTGTAAGGGGCCATCGTCATTAATCCAACCACGTGGATATTAGGATAATTCCCTAGTTTTTCGACAAATCCTAAGGCTTCTTCCTTGGGCAATCCATGCTTGGAGTCCTCCGCTGAAACATTCACTTGCATAAAACATTTTACGGGTTTTTCTGTACGTTTATGTATCTCTTCCGCGAGTGATTCGCGATCTAAGGAATGGATATAATCCACTTTATCAATAATTTTCTTTACTTTTTTGGATTGCAATGTCCCGATAAAATGCCAGGTTGCTTTATTGGAAAGCACATTCCATTTCTCCCGTAATCCATCGTCCCTATTTTCACCAAGGTGATGGACCCCGGACTCTACAGCTTCTTTCGCCCTGTCAACTGATACGTACTTAGTAACTGCAATGATATTTATTTCCTCAGGGGAACGACCGACATTTTCACAGACATCACGAATGTTTTTTTGAATCTTTTCCAGATTATTTTCAACCGAATCCAGAATGCTCATTATCCATTCGCCCCTTTCAAGCCGATGAAGCTCATCATTCTTCCAGTATTGCCTTTATCACGTCGATGGGAAAAGAATAAAGAATCCTCCCTGCTTGTACAAAAAGAACTGCAAAGTATGTTTTCGTCTTTGACCCCTGCCTGCAAGAGAAGTTCATAATTTACTCTTTTTAAATCTAATTCAAACTGCCCCTCGGACACTTCCTTCATGAAGTTGTCCGGATCGATAGTTGGAAGTGCATTTTTCACCTTATTTACAACAAAGTGATCCACCACATAGGCTTCTGCAGAAATGGAAGGCCCAATTGCCACAAATATAGAATCGTCATTTATCCCTTCCAGTATCAAGGACTTGATCATCTTCCCTGCAATATTTTTCACTGTACCTTTCCAACCTGCGTGTGCAATTCCTACGATGGCATGATCAGGAGCAAAAAAATACAATGGTACACAATCAGCAAAGCAAAGAGTAAGCAATATGTCCGCTCTGTCTGTGTAGATGCCATCCGTTCCTGGCAATGCGGTATCATATGAATATACCCCTTTGCCTTTATATGACTCATCTACTTTTACAATATTATCTTCATGGGTTTGGTCACAGCCCACCCAATTTTCGGTGGGCATATTCAGTAATTCAGCTACAGTCTCTTTGTTCTGACATACTGCATCTTGAGAATCTTTTACATGCAAACCCATATTCAGTGTATTAAAATGTCCTTCACTGACTCCTCCGTTTTTGGTGGTAAAGCCGACAACCAAGTTAGGTTTATGCTTCTTCCATGTATGGAGGGACAATGTTTGTTCATTTTCCAGAACAAATGGCTCTGTCATAGTCGACACCTTCTTTATTGGTTACGCTGATATTCCTTCATATTGTACCACATTTTTCTACTAACATTGAATTATATTGTATGATTCGACAGCTTTTTTCGCGTTTTATTCCTCGTAGGCGGTTTCCACCTTCGTTTGATAACGAACAAGTATCACATCTGCACCAATTTTAACAATATTACGCCATGGAATGACTACTTCCTCATCCTTTCCAAAAAAACCAAGCATTTTTCCCCCGCCTGTAATGATAATGGCCTCGATTTTGCCATTGGTTAAGTTAATGTCGATATCACCAATATTTCCAAGCTTCTTCCCATCTGACACACTGACAACATCTTTCATCTGGAAATCGGATATTTTCACCATTGCCATTCCCCCATTTTATCTATCATATTAAACTATATGATAGTTGACTGCTTCTTCATGAAGGGAAAATAAAATAGTTTCATTAATCTGTAGGTTACTTTCAATTGTTGATTTTCGTTCCAGACGCTTCGCTTGCCTGCTAGTGTCTGGTAATGTCTGCTCGCCTTCCACTACAATCAACAAGGTATCTTTATCAACTAAATAGTTATTACTCGTCCCAAAAAAAGAACCAGTTTCCCATTTTGGATACTGGTTCTTTTCTTTATATTATCCTGGTTTAGCTTTGGATATTTTTATTCATCTGCTTGATTGCCGCCTTTTCAAGGCGAGATACTTGAGCTTGCGAAATTCCGATTTCATCAGCAACTTCCATCTGTGTTTTTCCTTGAAAGAACCGCTTTCTCAAAATGAGCTTTTCCCTGTCATTCAATCGCCTCATTCCTTCTTTTAAAGCGATTTCTTCTATCCACTGGATATCTTTATTCTTCTCATCACTGATTTGATCCAATACATAGATGGGATCTCCACCATCGTTATAGATCGGTTCAAAAAGTGAGACAGGATCCTGAATGGCGTCAAGCGCGAAAACGATTTCTTCATGTGGCACTTCCAACACTTTTGAAATTTCTTCGGCTGTCGGCTCCCTGGATGTTTCACTCATCAATCTTTCTCTCACTTGCAGCGCTTTGTAGGCAATATCACGCAACGACCTCGATACTCTTATCGGGTTATTGTCACGTAAATAACGTCTGATTTCCCCGATGATCATCGGCACTGCATATGTAGAAAACTTTACATTTTGACCTAAATCAAAGTTATCAATGGATTTCATCAATCCAATACATCCTACTTGAAATAAGTCATCAACAAATTCTCCACGGTTATTAAACCGTTGAATAACACTTAATACAAGCCTCAAATTCCCATTCACAAGCTTTTCTCGAGCGGAGAGTTCACCACTTTGCATTTCACGAAATAACTTCCGCATTTCTTCATTTTTAAGAACAGGAAGTTTTGAAGTGTCCACTCCGCAAATTTCAACCTTATTACGTGTCATTCTTTCCCCTCCTAACAGGAGTTGCTGTTCAGAGTTAAGTATCTCCTCAGGAGGGAAAAATATGCATATCCAGAAATCTATCTATTCTGACAAATATTCTCAATCCTTATCATTACTGAAAAAATTGCTCTAAAAATTTTTATACCATTTTATTGAATTCTTTTCTTAGTCTTTTAATGATCCGTTTTTCTAATCTGGATATGTATGATTGCGATATACCTAACATATCCGCTACATCCTTTTGCGTTTTTTCTTCTCCACCGATGAGGCCGAAACGGAGTTCCATAATCTGCTTCTCCCTGTCATTCAGTTGTTCAAGGGCTTTTAACAGAAGTTTTCGATCTACGTTTGCCTCCAAATCTTTTGTAATGATATCCTCATCCGTACCAAGAACATCTGACAACAGCAATTCGTTGCCGTCCCAGTCAATATTCAAAGGTTCGTCAAAAGAGACTTCCGAACGAACCTTATTGTTTCTCCTTAAGTACATCAAAATCTCGTTCTCAATACATCTTGAGGCGTACGTAGCCAATTTAATCTTTTTCTCTGGATTAAATGTGTTAACAGCTTTAATAAGTCCGATTGTACCTATACTAATTAGATCCTCAATATTGATTCCGGTATTCTCAAACTTTCTTGCTATATAGACGACAAGTCTGAGATTTCTTTCGATAAGGATGGACCTTGCAGCTTGATCTCCATTTGGCAACTTTATAAGCAAATGTGCTTCCTCTTCCTTTGACAAAGGTGGTGGCAGCGCTTCACTCCCACCTATATAATAAATTTCATCTGTCTTTAATCCCAGCTTGATTAATAATTTGTACCATAAATAGGTGACTTTTATTTTTAGCTTCCCCAAAATAATTCCTCCTTTTATTTTCTTTAGGCTCTTTTCTCAAAGTTTGTTGCTATTCACAAGCAAAAAGTCGGCTATTGGACTTTTTGTTTCTTACATACTCTTGATTTTGCAAGTAGTATTCTTAGCACAACAAGGAAAAGAGCACGACAGTAAGCAATATAACGGATGATTTGAATATACGAAAAAGCAACAAAGAATACGAAAACAGCCTTTCTTTATGAAACCTGTTCCACCACTTCTCCCTGTAACATTTTAGGGTGAAGAATACACACGTAGTCTCCTTCTGAGGATAGCTGTGTTTTAGTGAGTCCCAATAGGAATTTACTTGTTTCATAGCGCATATTATCATGGTGAATGACTGCCTTATCCGGTTTAATTGCCAGCATTATAGTTGTTTCTTTTCCGACTGCCCGGTATGGAATGATTCTAATTCTCTCGACCCACCTGGTTTCATCTGAAAAAGTTGGCCAACCTTGTGTTTGTTCAATAGAGTCCATAGCTTGTATGATTTCGTCTGGGATGAAGGTTTGAAGAGCTGCCACTTCCACAATCATGACAGGAGTCTTGGTAATGGGGTCTAAAAGCTGGTTCCCACTATCCAGTAAGCCCGATAATGAGATCACATCCTTTTCGATTGTAATGGTAATGGTGGCCAATTGATCATATTTAAATTTTCTTGTTTCCACTGCATGAAATTGCTTCTTAGATAGGTACAAAAGAACCGGGAAACCAACCAGGACAAAAACCCATGAAACCGGATCTCCAAGTCCACTTGTAAGGCTTTGGATGGTTTCGTTTGCAAAACGCTGATCCACTTGTAATGCATAGTGAACAGCAAGCATGCCCCCTCCAACTGCAAAGGTGGTTACATAAAAAACAGTAAGGTTTTCTACAAAGGTCCTTAATCTGTGAAAGCCGAAAGCTGCAAGGATAATGGTAAGGGAGATGAGCATTTTCACAAAAGGATTTGCAACAAGAACCTGCGCTGGGGTGAACATGAGAACTACAATTAATGAACCGATGAATGCTCCGAGTAATAGCCTCCATGTTACAATCTGTCGCTTCAGGATGAGACCGGTTATCTTTAAAAGCAGAAAATCAAAGCCGAAATTCAATAGCCAGATTGCATCTAAATATACGGTCACAATAAGTCCCTCATTTATACCTTATAGATTTGAAACTAGTATAAATCACTGCTAGTAGAAAGTCTGTCAGTTCCTGCCGATAGTAGAATACAATTTTTGAAGATTTTTTTGCTTATTTGTCGGAGAGAACAGGACAGGGGGAATATTGGATTTTAGTTCTTGCACTACCATTTACCTCATAAAGCTTAAATACTTGGATTGTGACTTTTCGGAGGCTGATTGTGACTTTTTCTGTAGTTATTGTGACTTTTTCAAAGGGTATTGTGATATTTTAACGGGTTATTGTGATATTTCGGCATTCGAAATAGAATATGATAAATTCTTAAATCAATCAAAAGGCTCTGTTAAACACCGCTGTTGATTTCCGCACTAGACTTCGCTTTCCTAGGGGCGTTTGGGCAGCCTCGGCTTGCACCTCCGGGTCTCCCCTAAACGCTATCTCCCTCAGGAGTCTTAGCCTATTGCTCCAATCAACAGCTAGGTTGCTAAAAAATAGCTTTAACAGCGCCAATCAAAAAAGCACCAAACCATTTTTCACTTGCAATGGTTTGGTGCTTTTGATTGAAGCCGGGGGCTAATGGAAGTTAGCGACGGCGGTTTCTATTACGTAAGAAAGTTGGGATATCCAACGTTTCTTCTTGTTGTTGTGGCTGTTGTTGACGGCGTGGTTCCTGTTGTTGCGGTTCTTGGTGTTGGTGAACAGGCTCTTCACGTCTTACTTCACGTTGCTGTTGTTGCGGTTTTTGTGAAGGTGCTTTTTGTGCGCCGAAAACAGGACGTGCACCTTGCTTTGTGTGGTTGATTTCAGCTTCACTGAAACCAGTAGCGATTACCGTAACTACGATTTCATCTTTAAGGTTCTCGTTAATAACCGAACCGAAAATCATGTTTACTTCTTGATCGGAAGCGGATGCTACGATATCTGCAGCCTCCTGAACTTCATAAAGACTAAGGTTTGTACCACCGGTAATGTTCATAAGTACACCTTGAGCTCCATCGATGGATGTTTCAAGTAGCGGGGAAGATACTGCTTTTTTCGCTGCTTCCGCTGCACGGTTTTCACCAGTTGCAACACCGATACCCATCAAAGCGGATCCTTTGTTGGACATGATCGTTTTCACATCAGCAAAGTCAAGGTTGATTAATCCTGGAGTTGCGATTAGGTCAGAGATACCTTGTACACCTTGGCGCAGAACGTTATCTGCTTCACGGAACGCTTCAAGCATCGGTGTGTTTTTATCCACGATTTCAAGAAGACGATCATTTGGAATGACGATTAATGTGTCTACTGCTTCTTTCATGGAAGCGATACCGCCTGCAGCCTGAGTTGCACGCTTACGACCTTCGAAAGTGAAGGGTCTTGTAACTACACCCACTGTCAATGCTCCAAGATCGCGGGCAATCTGAGCGATAACAGGTGCAGCACCTGTACCTGTACCTCCACCCATGCCGGCTGTTACGAAAACCATGTCTGCGCCTTTAAGTACTTCTTCCAACTGTTCTTTGCTTTCTTCGGCAGCTTTCTTACCAACTTCAGGGTTTGCACCTGCACCAAGTCCGCGAGTCAACTTGCCGCCGATTTGCATTTTCACTTCTGCCTTTGATAGGTTAAGAGCCTGTGCATCCGTGTTGACTGCAATAAACTCCACTCCTTGAACACCATGTTCTATCATACGGTTTACAGCGTTGTTTCCGCCTCCACCTACTCCGATTACTTTAATGGTAGCTAATTGATCGATACTGTTATCAAAATCTAACATGACTGTTCCTCCTATTTCTCGAAAGTACTTGCAAGCATATGCCAATTATCGTTATACACCGCAGTTGTTTTCAGCACTGGGCTTTGCTTTCCTAGGGGCGCTGGTGTAGCCTCCCCGGCAAGCCGGCGGGTTCTCCATCTAGCGCTATCTCCCTCAAGAGTCTTCGCCCTCTGCTACAATCAACAGCTAGGTTATCTATTAATCAGTATTATTCAAAGAATAGTCCGAAGAATTTTTTTACTTTGTTTCCTACTTTTTCTTCTTCGTTTACAGGCTTCGCTTGCTTTCCTTTTTGCTGAGTTTGTTTTCCACTACGTTGTTTTTCAGGGTATTCACTCGGTGCTGTTGTAGTTTCAATTTTCCTACCTTGTAGTTTTGCATTTTTATATGCAAATTGGATAAGTCCTACTCCTGTTGTATATTGAGGCTCCCTTACGCCAATATAGTCCGGAACAGCTTTTCTTACATTGTTGTTAAGTATCAATTGCGCCAATTCCAGTACGCCTGGCATGGATACAACTCCACCGGTTAATACAAACCCCCCTGGAATCTCGCGAACACCTAATCTCTTGATCTCATGTTGCACAAGATCGAATATCTCTTCCATTCTTGCTTCAATAATATCAGATATCTCAAGCTGGCTAAACTGTTGATGCTGATCGCTACCAATGATAGGTACACTGAACACCTCTTCATCAGATGCATGATCATAAAATGCATGTCCATGTTTTTGCTTAATATTTTCTGCGTCTTCCGTGGATGTGCGCAACCCTATTGAAATGTCTTTGGTGATGTACTCTCCTCCGACTGGCAGGACACTTGTCGCTTTTAGGAAGCCATCCTCAAAAACGGCAATGGTAGTTGACCCACCACCAATATCCACTAGGGCCACACCTAGATTACGCTCATCTTTTGACAATGCGATTGATCCGGATGCAAGCGGCTGCAAGCAGATATCCGTAATTTCCAATCCAGCTTTCTCTACACAACGCAGTAAGTTATGTAAGACTGTTTTTGACCCTGTAATAATGGTACCTTCCATTTCAAGCCGAACACCAAGCATGCCTCTTGGATCATTAATTTCATCCAATCCGTCAACGATGAACTGCTTGGGGATACAGTCGATGATTTCCCTTTCAGGAGGAATGGAAAAGACCTGTGCTGCATCAATGACGCGTGCTATGTCTTCATCCCCTATTTCCCTGTTTTCACTTGAAACGGCAACCACTCCATGGCAATCCTGAAGTTGTACATGGTTTCCGGTGACACCAACCACCACTCTATTAATTGGCATCCCTACCATTCTCTCAGCTTGTTCGATCGCCTTGTTAATGGAATGAACAGTTTCATCTATGTCTACTATAGATCCTTTTCTTAATCCTGTTGATTTTACATTACCGACTCCAATTATATTTAAAGTATCATTCACCATTTCTCCAATGATTACTTTAACACTGGATGTACCGATGTCCAAACTGACGTATATTTCATTGCTGTTCATTCTATGGCACCTCCTTCTAATCCTAAAAACAACCAATTATTTAAGAACAACATCTGAAAAAACATATTATATTAGAAAGTATTCCACAAATATGATGTTTTCCCTTTTTTAAAATCATTTTTTTTCGTTTTTTTCTTTAGAAAGCGACCATTTGGATAATAATATCCTTCTTATCACTGCAATGTTTTGGAAAAGCCTTACACCGAAGGCGAAAACGGCAGCTAAATATAAGTCTACACCAAGATGTACGCCTAGAAAAGCTAAACTTGCAGCAAGGAGGATATTAAAGAAAAACCCTGATACAAATACTTTATCATCATAATTGTTTTGCAGATGGGCGCGTATTCCACCAAACAATGTATCCAGTGCAGCCAGCACTGCAATTGATAAATAATTGGAATATTCGTCAGGCACCCGGATTTCCGAATAGAGCCCCAAAACAATTCCTATGATCAACCCAAGGAGAGGAAGCCACATCGTTAGTCCCCCTCCTTCCCAGCTTTAACCGGTTCCATGAACTTCACACGAATTTGCTCGTCATAAGCTGGGACGGTTACTTGATTGATCGGCGTGGACACTTCCAATAGCAGGTTTTCTATTGCGAATTCATCCATTGCTCTTGATACTTGCAATCTGTTATAAAGTTTTGTTGGATCGCTCGTTATCACGATGATTTCGAAATTTACATTAGGTATCCAAGCATTATTCACTTTCGTACGGCCATTTATTTCACGGATGACCGTATTGCTGACAACCCGTTGATTTGCAATGCTTATTTCCTCTACACCATAGGAATTCAGTTCATTTACAAATCTCCTCAGAAGATCAGCTGAGATGTTTTCCTGTACATTTCCAATTATATCTTCATCAAACAAAGGTTTGACTGCCATCTTTATGCCCGGTCCACTCATTTCTGTTAACCCTGCTTCTCTTTTAAGTTCTTCCAAGGTTTCCCGAACGATGTTTTCTTTGGATTCATCCCGTTCTTTGGAATACTCTTGTAGCATTTTATCGTATTTCCTGATTTCCTGGATTATCTGGGACTGAATTTCCTGCTCGCGATTCAAATCACTTCGAAGCTGCCAAGTATCACGTGTGTCACGTATAATTGGTTGCTTTACCGTTTGAAACTGGATGGCGATCATCAATCCGACAATAACAGTTATGATAGTAAAACTGAATTTACGTTTATCCAACTTGTACACCTAACCTTACTAATCAGTAGTATGCCTTAAAGTCACTACTGCTGATGTCCTTTCAACAGAGATTATCGAATAACAGGGTCAAGCACTACCAAATCCTTCTTCTGGATTTTCACTGTAATATTGTCGGCAATCAACTGGTCCTTCACACCGCCAAGTATATTAAGTGCCGGTATCAATACGTCAGAATCTCCAATAGCGGAAATGACGAAAGGAGCAGGGTATTGATTTCCATCTATCGTAATGACAGGACCATTACAAATGACATAAGAATCTTTCGTAATCCTTTGTCCGTTGATGGCGATTGCAGCAGCGCCTGATATAAACATTTCGTTCATCACCTTGAATACATGGCTTTCATGAACAATATAATTATTTATATTCTCTTCGGAAGGGACATAGGAGGCGTCAGCCAACGTTACCTCCACCCCTTCTCCCTGGACTTTGACATTTCCATTGTACATTCTAAGCTTGTCCACGTCCTCTACTAGGTTAAATAGTAGCTGTTCTCCAGTGGCAAGCTCTTCTTCAATGGTTTGTACTGCCTCTTGTTTTTCTTGAAGCTCTAATTGCAACTCCAAGTTTCTCTCTTCCGTTCTGATCAGGGCTTCCCTTATTGCTCGATCACGTTGCCATTGTCTGTCTGTGCCCAAGACTTCTTCCTCTTGTGTAAGTTGATACGAATAAGACACGATAAATCCAAGGACAAGACATACGAAAGATAAGACAACATGTTTACCTGTCACTTTCATCTGTTTCTTCCTCTTCCTCTCCAGCTGTTTCATATGGCTTGAAAAAAGTTCCTACCTCCAGGTTGATGACGCCCTTAACAGATGGATCCAATTGTTCAACGATAGAAGGGTAGGCAAGCATCTTGCTCGAGAAGTCTCTGACGGTTGCACTTACTTCAAAGCCATCATTCATAAACATGGTGATATGATAAGGATCGATGTCAGACGGAGTATGATGTATCTCCGAGATGGAATAGATGATGGATTCCGGTAGTTTGATCAATTCTCCAATAAAGTTCTCGACCATTTCTCCATTTTTCCAATTCATCATGAGTGGTGCATCATCAGGAAGAGCATCTTCATCGTCCATAACAGAAAGCATTTTACCGTTTTCCATGACAGGATAATAATTCCCGCTTTCATATATATATGCAATCCGTTTATATTCTTCAATACTGATTTCTACACTATTTGGAAACTTCCTTTGAACCACAGTTCCAGAAATTTCTTTATGTTGCTGGATCATTTCAGCGACGGTCTCTTCATTCACTCTCCAGATGCTTGTCTCTTTCGTAATCTCACTTAATTTAATGATCTCATCTTCCGTCACATGGACATTCCCATCTACTGTGATCCCGGAGACCTTACTCAATGAAGATTGCGAGTAAATAATCAAAAACAATAAAATGAAAAATAAGGACAGATATATAACCAATCTCCTGTTTGCCTTTTGCTTTCTCTGCTGTTTGATTTTAGGTACACGATCTTCTAACGTCAATACTTTCCCTTTTTCCATTTAGAACTTCTTCACCCCACCGCGCGCCATTAGGCATCGCTGTTATTATGCATAGATTTTCTAGCATAATTATATCATATGCGGGGTGAAAAATACGGAAAATATCTACTATTTTCTTCCTATAATTTCAACCTCGGTTTCCAGTTGAATATTGTCTTCCTCAAGGATTGTCTTCTTGATATATCCAATCAAGTCCAAGACATCTTGAGCTTTAGCCCCTCCATCATTGACGATGAAATTGGCATGCATATCGGAGACTTTCGCTCCCCCTATCTTATAGCCCTTTAGCCCCGCTTTTTCAATAAGCTGACCTGCATAATTTGGAAGCGGATTTCTGAAAATGCTTCCCGCACAAGGGTAGTTAAAAGGTTGGGTGTCCCTGCGATAATCTTTATTCTTTTGGAGCAGGGCGACAATCTCCTCCCTGTTTCCCTCTCCTACATTCAACACCGCTTCAAGACAGATGCCTGGTCTCTCTTTTTGTAGCAGAGAGGTACGGTAGGAAAACTTTAATTGTTCCGCAGTGAGCCATTCCATCTTTCCATCCTCAAACAGAATATGGGCTTTTTTCAGTACTTTGGACATGTCTGATCCATGGGCGCCTGCGTTCATATAGACCGCCCCTCCGACTGTTCCAGGGATGCCTGCGGCAAACTCAAGATTAGAAAGTCCTTTTTTGCTGATGATGGTCACAAGCTTTATCAAGGAATAGCCGCCGCCAACATGGACTTCGTTCTCTTTCAACTCCATATGATCCATACCAGCTCCAAGCTTGATGACGACTCCTTCTATTCCTAGATCTGAAACCAATAGGTTAGATCCGCGTCCAATCGCTGTCCACTTCACATTATGACGATTGATGATTTTCATCGTTTCTTGAAGCATTTCCAGGCTCTTCGGTTCTACCAAAACATCGGCAGGCCCACCGATTTTCATGGTCGTATGGTTCGCCAATGGTTCTTTCGTAAGGACTTTACCTACTTCCTTATCTTTTAATTCCTTTACTAATTGTTCCAATATAAAATCCTCCTAAATCCACGTTCATATAGCAATTTTCATAACCTTTAAAAGTAGGAAAATAAGATATCGTTTCATTGAGTCCGTAACTGATACTACCTATAGTATGCATGTTGAATAGTAACGGTACATCAGCCTACAAGATTCAATTATTTGATATCTGTTTCATGACAATTATGTAATTAGTATAAAAAGGACTATATTTATGTACCCGATTGTACCTATATCCTAAACCTGTTTTTGTCATTATGGCAAATTTTCTTAAACTGAAACTCCCTGTTATGAAATAACATTGCGCAAATATTTATCGCACAATACTTTAATAGTATATCCCTTGTTAAAGATGTGCAACGAATATTAGTTATTGTAATGAAATTTTTATTTTTTGTCATATAATGTCCAGTATTGTAATAGAAAAGCCGACCCACAAAGGATCGGCTACATTCAATATTTTGCGTATCTACTTATATTTAAAAGAACGCCTACTGCAAGTAACATGAGTGTTAAGGATGAACCACCGTAGCTGAGGAATGGAAGGGTAATTCCGGTAACAGGCATAAGTCCCGTTACCACCCCTACATTAATGATAACCTGAATGGCGATCATCGCAATGATTCCAACTGCCAAAAAGCTCCCATACAGATCAGGCGCCCCCAAAGCAATCCTTATCCCTCGCCATAACAGAAGGGCAAAAAGAAGAACGACAAATGATCCCCCGATAAAGCCCAGTTCCTCTGCAAGGATGGCAAAAATGAAATCCGTTTGGGGTTCTGGTAAGTAGAAGAACTTCTGTCTGCTTTGCCCAAGCCCAAGTCCCAGGAGCCCCCCTGGGCCTATTGCATACAAGGATTGAATGATCTGAAACCCACTTCCTAAAGGATCTTCCCAAGGATTTAAAAAAGAGGTGATCCGTTTTATTCGATATGGAGCGGATAACACAAGAACAACGAATCCAGCCACACCAATAAGCCCAAGCCCCACGAAATGACTGATTCTTGCACCAGCAACATAAATCATGACAATACAAGTACCCACCATTACAGTTCCGGTTCCTAGGTCGGGCTGCAACATGATCATCCCAAAAGCCAAAAAGACAAGCGAAAGACTTGGAACCAATCCTTTTTTAAAGGAGGTGATTTTCTTTTGATTTTCACTTAGATATTTGGCAAGAAAGGTGATCATCGCAATTTTCATAAATTCCGATGGTTGAACGGAGAAGGCACCCACCCCGATCCAACTTCGCGAACCATTTCGTTCCATCCCTATGCCTGGAATTAATACAACGACTAGAAGGAAGAAGCAAACAAGTATAATGAGCTTTGCCCAAGTTCTCCATGTCCAATAGTCCACATTCATGATAAAGAACATCGCCACCACACCTAATCCGGCAAAGAGCAGCTGCCGTTTGGCAAAGAAGAAAGTGTCCTGGAACTTGTAATCAGCCCATACCGCACTTGCACTGTACACCATGATAAGTCCGACCGCGAGCAGGGTCAAGGTGGTTAAGATTAATATTATGTCCGGGGTTGATCGCTTATTTGCCAACGTGAAACACCTCTACTACAAATATTAGGGCAGTTAGATGTGCACGTATAAACTACATCCTCAAAATGTTAGCCAAAAAAAGGCCTTGTCCGTATGCAGCCCGCCTTATAGGGGGGAGCTATCAGAACAAAGCCTCTTGAACATGTGGCCAAGCCCTTATTTAAGCTTATGCACGGCGTCTATAAAAATGTCTCCTCGTTGCTCAAATGTTTTATATTGATCCCAACTTGCACAAGCAGGTGACAATAGAATAACATCTCCGCTTTCAGACATCTCATAGGCAACCGTTACGGCTTTTTCCACATTATCGACATGTTTTATTTGTTTTATTCCAGCTGAAGTAGCTGTTCTCTTCAATTTCTCCGCAGTTTCACCAAAGGTCACAAGCACTTTGACATTTGCAAGGAATGGAAGGAGATCATCAAAATCATTTCCCCGATCAAGTCCTCCTGCAAGCAGGATGACATTTTCGCCAAAGGCCGAAAGTGCTTTTTGTGTTGCCAGTATGTTTGTTGCTTTTGAATCATTATAGAAGCGCCTTCCCTCTATTTCCCCAATGAACTGTAGTCGATGCTTTACACCTGAAAAGTTGGAAAGCACATTATGGATGGCACTATCGCTGGTACCTATAAGTTTCACAGCAGCAACTGCGGCTAAGATATTTTCCAGATTATGCTTCCCCGGAAGCACGATATCCTCAATAGCCATCACTTTCTCCTCTTTAAAGCATACGTATCCATCTTCTAGATACGCTCCATCCACTTTAGTCGTAGTAGAGAATGGTACAAGTGACGGTTTGATCCCTTCAGCTAGTCTCATCACTTGCGTATCATCTGCATTGACCACTGCCAAATCATCACTGGTTTGATTCTTGAAGATCCTTGCTTTTGCTTTAGCATACTCATCAAGTGTTCCGTGATAATCCAGATGCGCTTCGAAAATGTTCAACAGAACGGATATCTTTGGACGGAAAGTGTCAATTCCCATCAATTGAAAGGAGGACAATTCCGTAACCATTACATTTTTTCCTGATGCTTCCTGCGCTACCTCGACGGATACTTTTCCGATATTACCTGCAATTAGAGGGAATTTTTGATCCGCAGCAAGCATTTCATCAATCAACGTAGTGGTTGTCGTTTTTCCATTGGAACCGGTGATACCAATAAAAGGAGCTTCACTGATTTGATAAGCAAGTTCCACTTCTGTTAAAACGGATATGCCCTTTTGGATTGCAAGTTCCACTAACGGATTACTATAAGGAATGCCGGGGTTTTTAAACACAACATCTATCCTTTTGTCAAAAATGCTTGCAGGATGCCCCCCGCATACAACTTCCATTCCTTTGGATTGTAAATACTGAGCCTGCTCATTTCCTTCCAATGGGCTTCTGTCGTTCACAATTACATTTGCACCTAGTTTATGTAATAGATTAGCAGTTGCCGTTCCACTTTTGGCTAATCCAAGGACAAGGACATTTTTACCTTTGTAATGGTTGATTTGTCTCATATTAGATCCACACCTCTAAATAAATTCCGAGCATTGCGCATAATAGTCCAACCGTCCAGAAGGTTACGACCACTCTCCATTCGGACCAGCCCACAAGTTCATAATGATGATGAAGCGGACTCATTTTGAAGACCCTTCTCCCTGTCGCTTTAAAGGAAATGACTTGAATGATGACGGATAGTGTCTCGATAACGAAAACTCCACCTATTATAATCAGGATGATTTCCAGTTTCAGCAATACTGCAACCGTTGCGATGGCACCACCTAGTGCGAGGGAACCTGTATCTCCCATAAACACTTTTGCTGGATGTGCATTGAACACAAGGAAACCTAGTAATGCGCCTACAACAGCTACAGCAAAGATGGATACCTCAAACTGTGATTGAAACCATGCCAATACGGCAAACGCCCCAAAAGCTACTGCTGCTGTACCTGACACCAATCCATCAAGCCCGTCGGTCAAGTTGACGGCATTAGAGAACCCAACCAACCAGAAAATAAGAAATAAAACATAAAAGAATCCCAATTCAATAGAGATGCTTGTTCCGGGAACAGATACCGCAGTGGAAAACTCAAACTGTACAAAAACAAAATAGAATACTACTGCAATGACTATTTGACCAATCAATTTTTGCAAGGACGTCAACCCAAGATTTCTCTTTAAAACTACCTTGATAAAGTCATCCAAGAATCCAAGGAGACCATACCCTACCATTACAAAAAGCAATAAATAAGTTTCTACAGAAGTTTCTGCAAACTGGCCTGTGATAACGAGTGTCGTAATCGCAACAGAAAGCAGGATCATGATTCCACCCATAGTCGGGGTGCCTGTTTTCTTTTGGTGGGATTGCGGTCCCTCTTCCCTGATACTTTGACCGAACTTCAGTCTGCGCAGGAAGGGAATAAAAATTGGTGATACTAGTACAGTAATTAAAAAAGACATAACGATAGCAAATAAAACAACCTGTTGTTCCATCGTTATTCCCTCCTCTCTTCATTTCATGATTATAGGTATTATCACAGACCAAACATGAACTCCACGAACTTTGGAGCCCTGTAATGGAGAATGATAATACCTTTATTAGGACTTTGGAATTCTTTCTGATTAGAAAAATTAAAAGATATACCAAAAGTAAATTTTATAGGTTTTTCACCCACATGAAAATACTTTTTTTCATCTTTTTAAATTTTCTTATGAAATCGAAACTATTTTAATGCCTTTTACTCATTAATTGGGATAACGGGTGACAAAAGAAATAGTTAATTATGTGGATACACACCTTAACAGTCTATGAGCTTTTCTTTGCTTGTATGGCTTCCAAAGCAATTTTTCTATCATCAAATTCCAGCACCTTGTCGCCGATGACTTGGTAAGTTTCATGTCCCTTTCCAGCAATAAGGACGATATCCCCTGTTTTTGCCAGTCCAATCGCCTTGAAGATCGCCTTCTTACGATCCTCCACAATTTCATAAGCAAGATCAGGCACCCCGGATTTCATGTCATTAAAGATTTGTATCGGGTCTTCTGAACGCGGGTTATCCGAAGTGAAGATTGCCTTGTAAGCATAATTCACCGCAACAGCAGCCATTAATGGGCGTTTTGTCCGGTCCCTATCCCCACCGCAACCGACTATGCAATAAATATCGTTTTTAGAAAGCTGCTTGGTGGTCTTCAATACATTTTCCAAACTATCCGGTGTATGGGCATAATCCACTATGACTGTAAAGTCCTGCCCCCCTTCGATGGCCTCAAACCTACCCGGGACACCAGTCATCTGTTCCACTACCGGAATGATGGTTTCGATGGGAATATTGGACACATAACTGGCAGCAACGGCAGCAAGAACATTATACACACTGAAATGGCCAACCATTTTCAATTGGACGGGAATACATTTATCATCATACATTAAATCAAAGGAAGTTCCCTTTGCAGTTGTCACCACATTCTTTGCCATCATGTCACTTTTTTCATGTATGCCATATGTGATAACCTGGGCTGCTGTTGCACGCTTAAAAAAATCACTTGAAGCATCATCAGCATTCAATACAGCATATTTCGGTTTTGTAAGGTTATAGGTGTTACCTAAAGAAGAGAATAACAGGGACTTAGCAAACTGATATTCCTCCATTGTTTTATGATAATCCAAATGATCCTGTGTAAGATTGGTGAATACCGCTACATCAAAGTCACACCCAAACACCCTTCCCATATGGAGTGCGTGGGAGGAGACCTCCATCACCACCGTGTCCACCTTGTTTTCCACCATTTGGTGAAAGGATTCCTGAAGGGTCAACGCATCAGGAGTGGTATTCTTCACAGGGTACGTTTTATTTCCTATTTTCATATTAATGGTGCCAATCATGCCGGTCTTCTGCTGATGACTTTGAAAAATGGATTCTATGATGTGCGTGGTAGTGGTCTTTCCATTTGTACCTGTGACTCCAATCAAGTGAAGCTTATGAGTAGGCTGGTCAAAAAAGACATCTGCTAATATTGCCATTGCCCTCATGGTATCTGGTACAACTATCACGGGAACAGGAAGGTCCATCGTTTTCTCAGAAATGATGGCTACGGCACCTTTGGACACAGCATCTTTGGCAAATTGATGCCCATCTACCGTGTACCCTTTGATACAAAAAAATAAACTCCCTTCGATGACCTTACGGGAATCCATAACAATCGAAGATATTTCAAGATCATACTCAGAGGATACTTCATATCGATGAAGATGTTGAATAAGTTGCTGAAGTTTCATGCGAATCAAACCCCTTTGGCATACTTGGAGACTAAATGCCTGATGTCATAAGAGAAAAGGCTACTATCCTAAAAAGTTGTGAACAGTACATAAAGATGCCTTATCACCATTCTATCCTATTTAGGAAAATTAAACCAAGCCGACATAAGAATAAACTCTTTTCGCCTAGTCAAAACAGGTTTTCTGAAGAAGAAAAAATGGCTTTTCTTCTTCAGGAAAACCGATTGTGATCAGAACAGAATCACTCACCATCCGTACCGCTTTTACCAGCCATATATACCCTGACAGTGGACCCCTCCTCCACTTTTGTGCCAGGGGCAGGCGTCTGTTGCACAACTGTATCTCCCTCACCACTAATATCAAGCTTAAGAGTTACCAGCTGCTGGAGAAGTTCTTTTCTTGTCATCCCTTTAAGGTCAGGAACCTCCACAAGCGGGACATCCGGCCATTTCAATTCTTTTTCAATTTGCCCTTTTCTCTTTTCTATCCCTAGTGCATTTAGGCTATCTTCCATTATATTCCCGACAATCGGTGCTGCTACAACCCCTCCGAATTGAATGGTCCCCTTGGGGTTATCTACTGCTAAATACACCACAAGTTGTGGGTCGTCCGCCGGAGCGACGCCTATAAAGGAAACGATATGATTGTTTTCCATATATCTGCCATCCTTAACTTTTTGTGCAGTTCCTGTTTTACCTCCAACTCTGTAACCTTCCACAAAAGCATGTCTACCCGATCCTTTAGCGACCACACTCTCCAATGCATACCGAACCTGGGCAGATGTATCTTCCGATATAACTCTTCTTTTTTCTACAGGAGTCTTTCTTGACACCACCTCACCCGTTACCGGGTCCACAAACTCTTTAGCGATATAAGGTGTGTAGAGGATGCCGCCATTCACCGCGGCTGCGACTGCTGCCACTTGTTGGATCGGAGTGACAGATACCCCCTGGCCGAATGCGGTCGTAGCCAATTCCACGGGACCAACACGCTCTGGTTTAAATAGAATTCCTTTTCCTTCACCAGCCAAGTCGATCCCGGTTTTCTCTCCAAAACCAAAAGATTTAATATAATCAAAAAGTGTATCCGTCCCTAAACGCTGACCAAGCTCGACAAAGCCTGGGTTACAAGAGTTCTGGACAACTTCGAGAAACGTCTGATGTCCATGTCCTCCTTTTTTCCAACAACGCAGCCTTGCCCCATCAACCATAGCCGCACCGCTATCATTGAAGGTGTCATTCTGCAAGTTGACCTTGTTTTCTTCTAAGGCCGCCGCAAGGGTAATGATTTTAAATGTGGAACCAGGCTCATATGTACTCCATACAGGCAGGTTCCTATTATAAATTTCAGGAGCTACATCTTGGAATTGTGCAGGATCAAAATCCGGTCTGCTCGACATTGCCAGGATTTCACCTGTTTTTGGATCCATTGCGATGGCAATGATACCATCTGGACTATACAATTCCTGTGCAAGATCCAACTCCCTCTCTATGATCGTCTGAACTTTTGAATCAATGGTCAGCTTTAGGTCCAAGCCATCTTGCGGGGCTTCGTAATCATCTGGGATATCAGGCATTCTCCTTCCTTTAGCATCAGAATAGAATTGCACATAACCTTTTTCCCCTTTTAACTGTTCATCATAATAGAGTTCGAGTCCCATCAATCCTTGATTATCAATACCGGCAAATCCGAGTACATGGGAAAGGTAGCTTCCGAATGGATAGTGACGCTTGGAATCCTCGGCAATATAGACGCCCTTTAATCCCAGCGCTCTGATTTCCTTTGCTTTTTCGTGAGAAATCTTCCTTCCTTCCGGATTGATTCTTTCCATGGAAGAGCTCTTGGTAACAAGCTTGTACACCTTCTCCTTGGACATATTCAGGACTGCTGCTAATTTTTCAGAAGTTTCATTGGGATCTTTAATTTGTCTTGGTACAACAAGGACAGTTGGAGCACTCATGTTCGTTGCAAGAGGAACTCCGTTTCGATCAAGAATTTCACCGCGTTCTGGCTCAAACGGTATGTTTCTGCTCCAGGAATCTTTTGCACGATCTGTCAACATATTCCCCAGTGCAAATTGGACATAGCCAAGACGCAGATCTATGATGCTAAAAAGTAGAATGCCTACAAGAAGTACGATGGTCAACCTTCTCCGAACAGTCACATGAGAAACACGCATGTCATATGAACCCCCTTTAATATTCGTAGTAATATATGCTTGTACGAAGGGGGTTAGAACTTTTGAAAGTCCCTTTCATAAAACCTGAATAGTTACCGAGTAAATAAAAAAGTTGCACTGTAAAAAGGGGAAAGCCCCTTCCACAATGCAACTTCATAATCATTAACTATCGTCTTCTTCTGTCGCTTCCTCATCTTGCTCTTCACCGGTTTCCTCTTCTGGTTCAGGTTCTTCAGTTTCTGGCAAAGATCTGTTGGACCCTAATTCCACCACAAGGCTGTTCCCATCTTCCACAGGTGTTCCCGGCATGATGTTCTGTTTTTGCACATACCCATTGCCGCTTATGTCTGTTTGAAGTCCAAGAAGGTTGGCAATTTTCCGGACGTCTCTCAAGCTCCATCCTGTCATGTCAGGGATTGGAGGTGCCTCTTCAGTCAGCAATATCACCTTTTCCCCTTTTATGACTTCCCTGCCAGCCTTTGGGGTTTGCTTCAGTATTTTAGAACCTTCTCCAACCACGACATAATCCGGAGCCTGTGTCCCAGTGGTGATTTCTTGAACTGATTTTCCTACAAGATTAGGAACCTTCACGCCTACGTTTTTCTTCTTGGGGGCCGATTGTTGTGTTTCATCAGGTTGAATGCTCATGTATTGCAAACTCCGTCTCATAACTGAATTGAAGACCCCCGATACCGGTCCTGCACCATTTTCGTGTTGCGCAATTTTGGGTTTTTCCACAGCGACATACATCAAAAGTTCCGGATCATCAGCAGGTGCCATCCCAGTGATGGAGTAGATGTACTCTCCATGGCCGGACAAATAACCCCCAGGACCAGGTATTTGTGCAGTCCCTGTCTTGGCTGCCACACTGTAGCCCTCGATACTATAAGGTCGACCTGTACCATTTTCCGAGCTGACCACTGACTCCATGACATCCAGGACTTTATTTGCCGTATCCTCGGAAATAGGCTTGCCTTTTTGCTTTGGTTTGTTTTCCAGCACCACTTCATTTGTGTTCGGATCCACTATCTTATCAATCACATATGGTTGCATCATCTTGCCGCCATTTGCAATCGCAGTGGCTGCCTGAATTTGTTGGATGGGTGTAAAAGCTGATCCTTGACCGAATGCTGTAGAAATCCTGTCACGATAGTAATTGTAGTTAATATTACTAGTCGTCTCATCTGGCAGATCAATCCCTGTAGGCTTATCCATCCCAAATGCCTGGATATATTCCAGTAACGTGTCCGTTCCCATTCTATCCGCAAGCAGGGCAAATGCAACGTTTGAAGATCGTTGTACCCCTTCCTCAAAGCTTATCATTCCCCACCCAGACCTGTTATGGTCATAAACCGGAACAGGGTCGTTCGGCAATGAATAGGAGCCGGATTGATACATTTCAGATCCATTGTAAACTCCTTCTTCAATGGCAGCGGCCAAGGAGAAGATTTTCATGGTGGAACCTGGTTCATATCTATATGAGATTGCGTCATTGTTCCAGTTGTCTGTCAGCCCTTCTCTTGTATTCAAATCAAAAGTTGGCCTCGATCCCATCGCAAGTATTTGACCCGTTTTGGGATCTGCTACAATTGCAATGATTCTTTCCGGTTTATATTCCTTCGCTACAGTGTTCATCGCTTCTTCCAGAAAAGTTTGGATGGTTTTATCCAATGTCAGATGAACATTTTTCCCGTTTATCGCTGGGACATAGGATACATCTGAATTCATGGATAGCTTGATTCCCTTATTGTCTGTTTTTACAGCCAAGGAACCGTCCTGTTCCTTCAATTCTTCCTCGAGCATTTTCTCAATTCCTGTAACGCCGCTTACGACGCCATCATCATTTGCCCTTGCAAAACCGACCACATGACTAGAGAATTTTCCATTGAAATAAAATCGTTTGGATCCCTCGATGAAGCCGATTCCAGGTAATTTCATATCTTCGATTTCCTGTTTGACAGATAAGGGTAGATCTCTCCCTATTGACCCGAATTCCACCTGTTTACTGTTTCGCATCAATCTTTCGAGGATCTCGCTTCGATCTGCCTCCAAGACATCGGCTAGTTTTGTAGCGGTTTCTTCTGGATTGACCACATGCCGCGGCTTCTCTTCATTGGTTGTCAACGATTCGTCCAACACTGCAACTAGATTGAAAGAAGGCGTATCCTCTGCTATTGGATCACCACTTCTGTCGTAGATAGCCCCTCGTGTTGCACTGATTGTCTTATTAACATTGTATCTCTCGCTTGCTTCTTCAGAAAGGTTATGTCCGTGTGCCTCTCCTGTCGCTTGAAGGTAGAAGAAACGCCCAATCAATAGAAAAAAGAGCAACGCAAAAAATCCCAGTAAGATTGCTGCTCCCAAGTGAATTCTCTTTTTTTGAACGATATTGTGTGTACTCATTAGTTCCCTATGTTCTTCACATTATTTTCGTTTAATGTAAGGCCTAGGTTTTTTGCTTTTTCCAGGATGACTTCATAGCTGCTTTCTTCTGCAACACGAAGCTCCAACTCACGGTTTTTCTTTAATTGAGATTCTACTGATCCTTCAAGCGATTGGATTTCACTGTTAACATGGTAAATACTCACATGATTTGATACAACATGGATGGAACCGAAAGCGAGCATTCCGATAAACATGCAACCAAGCACTTTTTCCCCAAGCGTGATTTTAGCACGCTTTTTAACAACTAATTGCTTTTTTGGTGTCTGCTGTTTACGCTCTTCATGTTGCCGCTGAATTTTATGAGCTAAATTACTCATTTCCCTTTCCCCCTAGTCTACATTTTATTTTTATTTAGTCTTTCGCTTTTTCCGCGATTCTAAGCTTTGCCGACCTTGCACGATTGTTGGCTTCTAGTTCTTCCTCACTAGGTATTATCGGTTTGCGTGTGATAAGTTTTAGTGTCGGTTCAAATTCCTTTGGTATGACCGGAAGCCCAGGTGGAAGCTGGGGCAATTGGCTTTTTTCCTTAAAGGCAACTTTACACATTCTGTCTTCAAGTGAATGGAAGGTAATGACACAAACCCTTCCTCCAGGCCTCAGGACGTCAATGGCCTGATGAATGGCATCTTCGAAAACACCCAATTCATCATTGACCGCGATACGAATTGCTTGAAATACCCGTTTAGCCGGGTGTCCGCCTGTTCTTCTTGCGGGAGCGGGTATCCCGTCTTTGATGATTTCCACTAATTCCAGAGTTGTCTCAATCGGCTTTGTTTTACGGTATTCTTCAATTTTTCTCGCTATTTGCTTGGAAAACTTTTCTTCTCCATATTGAAAGAAAATGCGAACTAATTTTTCGTATGGCCACTCATTGACAACATCATAGGCACTAAGCGGACTGTCGGTATCCATTCTCATGTCAAGTGGTGCTTCGTGGTGATAACTGAACCCTCTTTCTGGAGTATCCAGTTGTGGAGAGGATACCCCAAGGTCGAACAATACACCATCGACCTTTGTAATTCCCTGCTCGTACAATTTCTCTTTCAAGTGCTTGAAGTTGCTCTTAATGAAAATGACCCGGTCCAGATAGTTATGTAACACACTTTTTGCATGTTCTAAGGCATGGTCATCCTGGTCAAAAGCAATTAATCTCCCATTGTCGGATAGCTGTTTCACAATTTCGGAACTATGTCCTGCTCCCCCAAGGGTACAATCCACATACGTCCCATCTTCCTTGATCTGAAGGCCATCAACTGCTTCGTTTAATAAAACGGTAACGTGGTGAAACATATTCCACCGCCTTTCTAGCTCTTAGCTGTTTTTCTTAGGTGCTGCAAATTCTTTTCTATCGGTATTTTCTCACCGACCATTTTGTTTTATCCAGGCTGTCCTAGTATTCGTTGTAATGTAATCCCTTTTATAAGTCAAAATCCACGAGGTTTTCTGCAATTTCTGCGAAGGAGTCTTCTGAATCCTCCACAAACGTATTCCAGTTATCCTTGCTCCAGATTTCTATTCTATTAGATACTCCGATCACGACACATTCCTTTTCAAGTTGTGCATATTGGACAAGCGGAGTGGCGATATTCACACGGCCCTGTTTATCCAACTCACACTCTGAAGCCCCTGAAAAGAAAAATCGTGTAAATGCACGGGCATCCTTTTTAGTAAGTGGTAGCTGTTTCAGTTTTTCTTCAACTGTTTTCCATTCAGAGAGAGGATAGCCAAATAGGCATTTATCGAGGCCTCTGGTCAGAACAAAGGTTTCACCTAAATGATCACGGAATTTCGCAGGCACAATCATACGCCCTTTTGTATCGATTGTATGATTATATTCCCCCATGAACATTTGGCTCTCCCACCTTTCTTCTACTTTCCCCCACAATCCCCCACTTCTCTCCACTTACTTTATTGTACTATTCTCTTCCCTAAAAGAAAATCCTTTAAGCCTACTTTTTTTTCGTTTTTCATCTTTTTACAACATTTTTTGACAAAAGGACGAATTTCGTTCAAACGTGGCTTTTTTTGACCAGGCTTAAACACATTTAGCTATCTTTCTTCATGGTTTGTATGTTTACGACCCCGGTTTGTTTTCGCAATGTCAGAAAAAGAATTAAAAAAAACAGTGGAAAAATTTCCACTGTTTCAAACTAATGATTACCCATCATTCATATCTAATTGTACTTACAGTTGATCTCCGTTCCAGGCGCTTCGCTTACCGCGGCGGTCCGGGACCACCTCCTAACGTTTTCGGGTCTCCCATGGCCCTAAGGACACGGAAGGCTACGACAGCGTTACATTGCACGAAGAAAACGCATTAGAATTTTCGAGGTGTCTGCGCGTCTTTCACCAGGATCAACATGGTTACATGTTTTTAAAGTTAAGACTACTTTTTGTCCTTCATTTTTAAAGTTTTATTACTTTATGTTTTCCATTGTGCTTTAATGGGAGCTCGCATAGGCGTTGAACGAAATCCAACCCGTATTTGTTTAGGAAGTAACATATATTCCATATCCTTTCCTGTGGCATGCCTTTTGGCAGCAAAGCAAGCTCGACCCGTTCATATTTTTTCATTATCGTTTCATGCTTCTCATAGGCAGATCTTTCTATTAATCGATGGATGTAGGTAAACTGCTTATCAATAAGGTTCCAATTCTTTTCAAATGCCGGTTTCATATGAGGCATAGTCTCGTTCCCTACTTCACGGAACTTCCCGTGTACATCTTTATACTGCTCCATAAAAGATGACATGGTCTCCTCAAGTGACTGCAGTTCCTGCTTATAGAGCCACGCTTTACGCTTTTCTTCCAGTCCACTTTCCAATACTTCCTGAACTGGTTCCCCAAGCTCTTCCATCGTGCTTTCGATATGCCGCTCTAACAAAGTCAAGGAAATCCTCGGAATAACAGGTGGCATTTCCAATTCGACTGAATGGAAACATCGGCCCAACTCTGCCCAATAACTAATTTCCCCCGGTCCACCAATAAAGGCGAGGGTAGGAAAAAGGAACTCTTGCATCAATGGTCTAGTTACTACATTATTGGAGAAATTCCAAGGCTCTTCTTCCAAGTGTTTTTCTAACTGTTCCATCGTGAACTCGCGGTGAGTATCCTTTGAATAAGCCATCTGCTTCTTTTCATCCCAGTATAGGAGTTGGCGCTCCCCATCATGATGATAAAAAAGGTTCATGGATTCTTTGTCCACTTCCAACATCGTTGAAAATTCCATCTCTTCCAGTTCTTTTTGCGTTTGAAGAATTCCCTTGCTGATCAGTTCATGATTGATTAAGATCTTCTGAAGATAAGGTGTCTCCAATTGTCTTAAGGAAGAATCAGAAGCATTCACCAACACAAGCCCTGTTCCCTTGAAGAGATGGGTAATCATGTTAGCAAATGCATCCACAAAGGTGGATGATGACTGAATATCCCGCTCCAGAGCATTTTTGAGATCTGTTGTAAATGACGTCTCACCTAATGAGTTGATAACTTCAAGCATCCAAAATTTCATATTTTCTTTGTCATATTTAAGTTCTGACACCATTTTTTTGCCGGCTTCCTTCAGACGGAAAACATGCTTTTCAATATTATTTCCTTTTGGGAAATTCACATGGTTTATTTCTTGAAAGTCATGATCTTCTCCGGCAATCCAAAATACCGGGATAACCGGGACACCCAATATCGATTCCTGTTCTTGCGCAAGCTTGATAATACTTACTATTTTAGAAATAGTGTAGACTGGTCCGGTCAACAAACCAGCCTGTTGCCCACCGATTACGACGAGAGATTCCTTATCTTTCAATTTTTCAATATTATGTAGAGTTTGGCTGTCCGCATCATATTTTTTATTAAATTCCAACAGATGATCCGCAAGCTCTTTCCTTCTGAAGTTCCTAGCTTCCAATCTCTTCTTTCTTTCGGTGAACGAAGACTGGGAAAACGGATTATATGTAAAAAAGGGGAGTATGCTTTCCTTTTGGTGTAAATAAGCGGATGAAAATTTATTGATAGTAGGGAGCATTAATTCTACTACATTCATAAAGTACTTCCTTTCTGAATCGTTCATATATGTATATATCTTCATGAGTATAGCATTGATTTCCATTGATTCAAAAAAACTTGCTTACACAAATGTTTCAAAAACTCTTTTAAGGACACCAAAGACCGCCAGGCAAAAATAGGCGAAAGAAAAGAGCAGAAAATTACATCGCCAAAACCCTTTCAGCACCTTAAAAAAATGTATCTCTTCTTTCATTTTATAATGCAACAGAACCATAAGGGTGGCAATTGCCAGTAGCACTGTTAATATCACCCATAAGAGGGATTGCTCCCAAATGATGATGATGAGAAAGTGCACCGCTAATATAAAGAAAAAGGTGGAGGTGTCGATGGCAACGTGGAAAGATCTTTTATTATTTTTAGTTACGAACCGCGCAATGATGTAGAACATGATCAGTGCTAAAATTGGTACGGTCACGATTGTGGCGAGCGTCCCAACGAAAAATCCAGTCATTTTCATCTACCTCTTTCGCATACCTGATTATTTTGGATGAATCTGTAGTCCTTTAACAGCTTGATAAATAAATTCTGTTACAGGGACCGATTTTCCTTTACGATTTGCCATTTTTCTTATATATCCCAGTATGGATTCTATTTCTGTCTGTCTGCCTTCGGTTATATCCCGCTCCATGGAAGACCAGTTTTCTGCCGTTCTTTCACATATGGTGCATATATGTTTCCACATTTCTTCTCTTGAATCTTCCTCAATTAGAAAGCTAATCTCTTCATACAAGATTTTCATGGTTTTTTTATAGTAAGGGTTTGACAAGAGTGCCCCGTTTCTGACATGGTAAATGGCGGTGAGTGGATTGATGACGGCATTTACCAATAATTTCTCTGTCATCATGGAGTGATAGTCATCGCAAATTTCTACTGGAAAACAGTCGCCAAGGCGCTCTACCCAATGATCTATGAATTCTGTCGGATATGAATGAAGCGGTTTATCGTAGCATGCTATTTTCGTTCGACCTTTGCCAGTCCAATTGATACGATGGTCATTATTTTTTTTCACACCATGCTCCACGACTCCCAATAAAATAGAGGGATTGTTTATTTTGCCTAGGAATTCTAAATGAGACATCCCATTTTGTAGAAACAAGACCGTTTGCTCCTTCGTGCATTCTTCGAGTGTGGGAAGAATGACTTGGAGGGCATATTGTTTTACTGCAACCATAATAACGTCTTCAGTTGGTCGAACTTTTGTGTTCCATAGTCGGAAGTTAATCTCCCTTTCCGCCACTTCTTCAGATATGGAAATACCGTAAGTTTCTAGCAGCTGCAACTGCTCTTTCCTATTAATGTATAGAGTGACTGGAAAGGCTTTGGATAATTGGAAAGCATATAGGAGGCCGATTGCGCCTCCACCGATAATCCCAACTTTCATACGGACCCCTTCTTTATACCTATTTTTTCTTATTGTACCAATTAATTCGTTTTGATTGTACTACTGTTTATGCAATTTACAGTCTGCATGGTGTCAAATAATAAAGCTCTTTTCTCACAGATTGTTGCTTTTTACTTGTAAAAAGTCGGCATTTTGACTTTTTACTGCTTTAATACTCCAGAAATTGCAAGTAGTATTCTAAGTAAACCGGGCAAAGAGCACGACAGTAAGTAATATAACGGATGATTGAATTTACGAAATAGCATCAAAGTTTACGAAAACAGCCTATAATAAAAAACTACTCAGAATCCCTTGGCGAGACCTGAGCAGTTTTGATTTTTTATACAGGATACACAGGATGCTTACGGTGACTGAATGTCATCTGCTTACCTGAATAATAATGGAAACGGCTGATTAGCACTTCACGCAAATCTTTAGCAGGAACGATATCATCTACAATCATTTCCGAAGCAAGCTTATAAATATCAATGTGTTCTTTGTATTCCTGATGTTTCTCTTGAACAAAGGCAATGCGTTCTTTTGGGTCTTCAATCTCATTAATTTTATTCGAATAGACCGCATTCACTGCCGCTTCCGGTCCCATAACTGCTATTTGCGCAGTAGGTAGTGCAATACAGCAATCTGGTTCGAACGCAGGGCCTGCCATGGCATAAAGACCTGCACCGTATGCTTTCCTCACCAATACTGAGATCTTTGGCACTGTTGCAGAGCTCATCGCCGCAATGAGCTTGGCGCCATGACGGATGATTCCGGCACGTTCCACTTTTGTGCCAATCATAAACCCTGGAACATCCGCAAGGAAAAGTAATGGTATATGATAAGCGTCACACAGCTGAATGAATTTGGCTCCCTTATCGGCCGAATCGACGAACAGGACTCCGCCTTTTACTTTCGGCTGGTTAGCAATGATGCCTACCACCTTGCCGTCCATTCGTGCAAAGCCAGTAATAAGTTCAGGTGCGAAAAGCTTTTTGATTTCAAAAAAACTGTTGGCATCAATCAGTTGATCGATTGCTTCATACATATCAAAAGGCGCATTCTGGTTTACAGGGATGATATCAGTAAGCGTTCTTCCCTCTTTCGGGCTGATAGCGTCCACCACTTTGGTTTTCTCCTGATAGCTCCCCGGAAAGTACTCAAGATATTTGCGGGCATGCTGAATTGCCTCTTCTTCGGTAGCAGCAAGAACATCGCCACAGCCACTTACTGAACAGTGCATTCTTGCTCCACCCATTTCCTCAAGGGTAACCTTTTCACCGATTACCTTCTCCGCCATACGTGGGGACCCTAAGTACATGGATGCATTTCCATCCACCATCACGACGATGTCACAGAAGGCAGGAATATAAGCACCACCTGCAGCAGAAGGACCGAATAATAGACATACCTGTGGAACCATCCCGGATAGTTTTACTTGATTGTAAAATATTTTCCCAGCTCCACGTCGGTTCGGGAACATATCAAGCTGATCAGTGATCCTTGCTCCAGCAGAATCAACCAAGTATAGGATTGGCACCATTAGCTTTTCCGCTGTTTCTTGGATGCGGATGATTTTTTCTACGGTTCTCGCTCCCCATGAACCGGCCTTGACAGTAGAGTCATTAGCCATTACGCAAACTTTCTGGCCATTAATTTTTCCGATTGCAGTAACCACACCATCAGCCGGAAGTCCCTTTGCCTTGTTATTGGCAAAAAGACCATCCTCCTCGTACTGACCATTATCAAATAATAATGCCAGTCTATCACGTACAAACAGCTTGTTCTGTTCCTTTAATTTTTCATGATATTTCTCGCTGCCACCACGTTTTATCGTATCAACCGTTTCTTGAAATTCTTGATCAAGATCATTTGTTGTTTTAATCATCTTATTCCCCCGCTTTCTTCTCAACGTTGTAAAAGACTATTCCAGTTCCAGCAGCACATCTCCATCATTTACAAACTCGCCTTCTGCCGTATGAAGAGCTGAGACTTTGCCACCCACCATCACTTCTACTGGGATTTCCATTTTCATGGATTCCAATATGATGACTGTCTGACCAGCTTTTACCTCTTCTCCCACTTCCACTAATACCTTCCAAACTGTTCCTGCCATGGACGCTTCAATTTTTTTCATGATTTTTTCCTCCTGTTTTCTTGTTGTAATATTGTTAGATTGTAATAGGTTTCATGTTTTGTATGAAGCCTGTATGATAATTCCCCGAAATAAATTCTTCGGTTTCAAGAGCATGAATTAAAAACGGTAGGTTCGTTTTGATTCCTGCCACAGAAGCATTCCTCAAATAATTTAAGGCTCTCTCTATCGCTTCTTCCCTCGTATCACCTGAGACTACTATCTTTGCGATCATCGGGTCATAGAATGGTGTGACTTTTAAATCTGGGCCGTAGCCGCTGTCCACCCGCACCCCTTCTTCAACAGGTAGATGCCATTTTGTAATCAGTCCCGGTGAAGGAAAGAATTTCACTGGGTCTTCCGCATATAGACGAAATTCTATGGCATGACCGGAGCTTGTTATTTCATCCTGTTTTAACGGAAGATCTTTACCACTCGCAACCAATAACTGCCATTCGACAAGATCAAGCCCAGTGATGCTTTCTGTTATCGGATGTTCAACCTGCAGTCTTGTATTCATTTCAAGGAAGTAGAAATTTTCTTCTTCATCCATGATGAATTCCACTGTTCCTGCATTCTTGTACTTCACTTCTTTCGCAGCCAAAACGGCAGCTTCACAGATTTTCCTTCTCGTTTCTTCACTCATTGCAGGGCTTTGCGCTTCCTCGATCACTTTTTGATTACGTCTCTGGACAGAGCAGTTTCTTTCAAACATATGTACAACATTCCCATGGGCATCCCCGAAGATCTGCACTTCTATATGCTTGGCGTTACCCACATATTTTTCAACGAACATATCTTCATTTTTGAAATATGCTTTTGCGCGCTTTTTGGTTTGTTCAAATGTATTTTCAATATCCTTCCTGCTCTCACAGAGATGCATGCCAATTCCACCGCCACCACCACTGGCCTTCAACATAACAGGAAACCCTATCTCTTCTGCAAGGGCACATGCTTCCTCCAATGTTTCAACAGGATGTTCTGAACCAGGAACTACAGGTACACCAGCTTTTATCATCGCTCTTCGGGAAGATAATTTATCCCCCATCAATTTGATAACATCTACAGATGGTCCGATAAAGGTTAAACCGGCCTCTTGAAGTGCTTCCGAGAATTCCCCATTCTCAGAAAGAAAACCATATCCCGGGTGGATGCCATTTACTTTCTCCTCTTTGGCAATTTCTAAAATTCGCTCTACATTCAAGTAGGATTTTTGAGGCGGGGCCTCCCCTACATGTCTTGCTACAGTAGCTTGTTGAACATATGGCATATCTTTATCAGCGTCTGAATATATAGCAACCGTTTCTACGCCTAATCGTTGACATGTTCGTATGATCCGTTCTGCAATTTCCCCTCGATTAGCAATCAGTATTTTCTGCATGGAGTTTCCCCTTTCTAAACAACTTGCATAATAAATCTCTAACAAACTACTATTTCTACATAATTCCTTGTATTCCTTCTTTTTTTGCAAACGCTTTCTAAATTTATTGCAGAATTTTTTGTTTTTTTGTTATATAATTAATATTAAAATAAACCATTTTACTTAATATGTATAGTGGTAAGCGCTTTAAAAGAGATATACAAGGGGGAAATTTAAGATGACAGTCAAAAAACTATCCATTAACTATAAAACATTGGAAGAGTTCAAGCAGTTCAGGGAGTATGGCATGCAGGAACTTTCCATGCTCGAAGACCTTCAGGACAATATCATTGAAAATGATAGCGAGTCACCTTTCTACGGTATTTATTATGGTGAAAAATTAGTTGCAAGAATGAGCCTTTACCGCGTATCAAAAGACCTCGATAAATATTTCGAACCACGTCAAGATTATTTAGAACTTTGGAAGTTAGAGGTTTTGTCCAATTACCAACGCAAAGGATTTGGGAAAGAGCTAGTAGATTTCGCCAAAGGATTCGGCCTTCCAATCAAGACAAACCCAAGAATCAAATCTGCTGAATTCTGGAATAGAATGGGCTTCACTTCCGTTCATTATGATGTAGAGCGGGATCTTGGGGAAAACCCACTGGTTTGGTATCCAGAAGGTGTAACCGCGCAAGAGAGGGCCTCACAATCCATAAACACTGACGAATCAGTTTAAACTGCATGATTTTTAAAACAGGAAAAGGTGATTGCTCGCAATGCGAATAATCACCTTTTTTTCCTAACTTCCCACTTGCCCCTGTTGGACCTGCCTTTTCAGAGAATCTAGCTCGTCTAAAAGCTTAACCACAAGCTCATCACTTTTGCGTAGTTCTTCATTTAGAAGCAAGATTGTTTCACTTTCCCATTGAAACGGATCCATGCTCTCCGGCGTTCGAGGAAGATTATCATAAACATCTCCATTGACATCAGAATCAGACTGGAAATAAATTACCACTTCACAACCTAGGTCTCCCACAGCGATTCTCTTCCTCAAGTCAACCTTGCTATAGCCAAACTTCCTAGAAGCTATTCCCCCAAAAACACTTGAAGTCATTTTACAGAGATGCGGAGCGTCTTTCACCATTTCACCAAATGGACAATGATTTGATTTCACAACCACATAATCTGGATTAATGGATGAGATATAAAATTCTCCACCAATGGCATTCTTCAAATCCACAATCACTTCTGCATACTTATCTACGGACCATTCATCTTCTCTATTGCCATAAAAATCCTCAATCCATTCTCCAGTTCTTAATCCAATTTGACGGATATACTCACCAGCTGTTTTCCCCACTGTCTTTTCATGGATGAATGCATATTGAGTGATTAATTTTGAAAGAAATACCGAGCCAGTCAAGCTTGTTTTAGTGGTCATTTATTCCCCTTCTCTCCTAAAGAAATCTTTTTTGCATCTCAGGATTTGGCAACATGCATTGATCTTTCTTTCCAAACCATCTATATCTGTTTTTAGCAACATAGGAATAAACTATATCTCTTAATGGTTTAGGGATAAGGATGAGTGGATAAAAAAGCTTCCACGCACCATCCAGTTCTTTGGCCACTTTTAATGCCGCACTCGACTTAGTAAAAATCCTTTTGCCCTCTACATAATAGAAGCTATCAAACTCTGTCATAGGGAGAGAATGCTCCTTGAGTATGTTTTGTCCAACATCAGATTGTAGAGAAGCAAATTTAAATGTTGCTTTTTTATCACGTTTAATTACAAACGTCACCATTGAATTGCATAAATTACATACTCCATCAAAAAGAAGAATAGGATGCTTTTTAGCAGTTTCAGGCATGATATCTCTCCTTTCGAGAACCATACAGATCATTCCATCTCTTCTTCATTATACAGCTTATTCTTCTTAATGTATCGTTTTTAACTGTTTCTTTCTTTTTCCTCATATTGCAGGCCGGAGAGGTCGTTCCTGGGCATGGAAAAACCACCCTTCAAAAGGATGGCCTGGTGATAAGTATGCTATTTCTCCACTCTCTCTAAATTTCCGTTTCGGTCCATCTGGAACTTTACCTTTTTATTCTTTTCATCATCCTGTAAAACAACCATTTTACGCGCACGCTCCATTATTTCAATCAAAGCCCTATAATCCTCTTCTACCAGATTCATGGAGGATTCCAGTTCCAATTTAGCCTCTGCTAAATGTTTCAGGTCATTTTCCAACTGCTCTACTTTCTTTTTTAAACTATGATTCTCTTCCTTGATTTTTGTATATTCATTCTCCAATTGCTCCAGATGGTTCAAATAACTGATCACAGCCGATATGGTCAGGTTATCTCCCGCATACAATTTATTATTGAGTGCATTATAACTGTTCTGGGCTTCCACCGGCTGAGGTGCAGCCTGCTCTTTCTTTAATTCTTTCCTCTGTTTTTTTGCCAGTTCAATTCCAGTAGCATATTGTTTCCTTACATAGGAGTTCCATCTGAATCCACATGCTGCTGATGTCCGAGAAAGTTTTTTCCCCACTTCCTCAAACGCAGTCAATTGCGTTCCTCCATCTCTTATATATCGTAAAACCACTTCCGCCAACAATAGGTCTTCATCTTGAGTCCAAGCATCTTGACGAACGGTAGACATATCGCTATCCCCCCCACACACTTTTTTAACCTATACATATGCGTGTAATAGAAAAGATAGACTAAGTATTGAGTAAAATGCTCTGCATTCTCTTATTATTTCTTGTGTTTTAGAAACGCATTTACCGCTTCATGATGCTCATCCTGTTCCCAAAGAATGGAACATTGCTCTATTTCTGCTATCATTCTTTCTTTTAAAGCTGTTTGTTCCCACTTGGAGATGAATGTCTTTTTATAGCTTCTTAACACTGTGGAAGAAACTGCGATTTCTTCTTCAACGTACTGTGGATCGAAGGATGGAACTACTTTTTGTATAAACCCTAGCTCCATTGCTTCACTGGCTGTAAATGTTTTGGCTGAGGACAGCATTTTTATGGCGCTTGCATGTGGTACCTTTTCCATCAGCATGCTAGCTCCGCCCCATCCTGTCGTGATACCCAAATTCCCCTGCACAAATCCCAGTTTTGCATGTGGTACTGCCCATCGTTGGTCGCATGCAGAGGCAATCTCACATCCACCGCCTATGGCAGTGCCATTTATCCATGCAAAAGTTGGAACCGGCAATGTCATTAGGTTGTGAAGCACCTTACCCATTTTAGAGAGCATGGCGTATGCATCCTCTTTCGTATGTAAAGCATGAAACACGGAGAGGTCACCTCCTGAACAGAAGGAATGCTGGCCGCTACCAGTTATGATAACCCCTCGGATGGCAATATTCTCACGAATTTCATTGAGCCCTTTTTCCAGCTCGTTCATCACATCATAATCGATTGCATTACGCTTCTCAGGGCGGTTGATGGTAAACCAGTAGAAGTGATTATCATCTATGTATGTATGGACTTTTGATTCGTTCATTTTTTAATGGACCACCTTTTCTTTAATCATTGTGTTTATTTTAACTTATTTTTGGTGGTAAATGTGATTTTTTAGCGGGTTTACATGGGAGGATGGGGGGATTACCATTAGGATTTATTAATATACCAGAGAAGTTGGTATTGATGTTGGGACCGGGATTACTCAGTTCAAATGTCCGAAGTTTTTAAATTCTTGTCCGAACACATTTTAAAAATTGCCCGAACACCCTAATACTTTGTCCGAAGCTAACATAAAAAAAGCATAAGGCAATTGGCCTCATGCTTTTCTTATCATTTATTTGCTTACTACTTCTTTCCCTTTGTAAGTACCGCATGCCGGGCATACACGGTGTGATAATTTCTGTTCACCGCAGCTTGGGCATTCTACCATACCAGGAACTTGTAGTTTAAAGTGTGTACGACGCTTTCTTTTTACAGTTTTAGACGTTCTTCTGAAAGGTACAGCCATTCTTCCCACCTCCTTAAAAAATGAGCATCTACTACATCATGTAATTTCTACTCTTTGTCTTTCTCAAAAAACTTAGCCAGTCCTGCAAGTCTAGGATCCACTTTTTCCTGTGTTTCCTTTTCTGAAATGACGCCCCAGTCTTTTCCTGATTGGGGAGCAGCCTCTTCCTTGTCAGGAGATTCGCTGAATACCTGCATCGGCACTTCAAGGATGATCGCTTCTCGAATAACCGGAAGTAAATCGACCACATCCCCTTCAACCGTATGCAATTCTTCTTCATCGGTTTCATACTCGTCAGGCTGAAAAAGATAAGTTTCAGTTGTTTTTATCGTAAAAGGATAGTCCACATCAACCAACGTACGTGAACATGGTAAAACCATACTACCTTCCACAGTTAGATGAAACGTAGCTTTTTTTGAACTTAAATCAGCTCTTCCAGTTACATGAACTGGTTTGACAGATCGAATTTCACTATGTGCCGTAATTTCACTTACATCAACTGTTTCATCGATTTCTAAACCTTTATGTTGTAACTGATTTAACTGGAATAATGTCCATTTCAACAAGATATTCACCTCAAGGCAACAAAAGTAATTATAGCTTTCGCATGTTTATTTGTCAATATTTTTTCTTTACACTATAATTATAGACATAATAACGTAATTTGAACAAGTATCCAAATAAAAATGACGCTAATCTGAAAAATGATCGGGTGGGTGAACGATGAAATCATTAGGTGTGATTGTGGAATACAACCCTTTTCATAATGGGCATTTGTTTCATTTGGCAGAATCAAAAAGAACAACAGGTGCTGAAGTTGTCATAGCCGTAATGAGCGGACAATTCCTTCAGCGCGGCGAACCTGCACTTGTTTCAAAATGGACCCGTACGAAAATGGCCCTAGCCAATGGAATAGATATCGTGGTGGAGTTGCCTTATGCTTTTGCCACACAGAAAGCGGAAGTATTCGCCAGTGGTTCTATTTCTATTCTTTCAGGCTTAATGTGTAATTCTGTTTGCTTCGGAAGTGAACAAGGTAACATGGAGGATTTTAAGAGAACAATATCACTTATGGATAATGAAAAAGAACAACATGACCTTCTTGTACAAACATTCCTTGGACAAGGATACAGTTTTCCAAAAGCATCCTCCCTTGCTTTTTTAAAGTTGACGGAAAATAAAGATGACATTTTGGATTTAACCAAGCCAAACAATATTCTTGGATATCATTATGTAAAGGCAATCCAAGAGCAGCAAAGCTCTATGCAGGCTTTTACTATCGAGCGGACAGCCGCAGGTTATCATGATCCCGAGTTCAATGATACACCAATCGCAAGTGCCACCAGTATAAGAAAACATCTTTTCGATAACAATGGCAATATTGAAAAGGTCCAGCGCTTTGTACCTGAAAAAACATATGACCTTTTAGGTCACTATCTCCACAAGGTCGGCAGTTTTCACCAGTGGGAGGACTATTTTACCCTTTTGAAATATCGAATTCTTTGCAGCACCCCGAAAGAGCTTTCTGAAATCTACGAAGTGGAGGAAGGGCTTGAGCATCGCTTGATCCATACAATGAAAGATAGTATGACCTTCCATGAATTCATGACAAAGCTGAAAACAAAGAGATATACGTGGACTAGGCTGCAGCGTATGTGTACACACCTCCTTACCAACACCAAAAAAGATGTCATGTTGGATGTTTCTTCATCCAAGAGAAGCGAATATATCCGGTTGCTTGGTATGAGTAGACGAGGCCAGCATTATCTTAAACAAATAAAAAAAGATGTAGATATTCCTATCCTATCTAAGGTTTCTGGAGTGGAAAGCCCTATGCTTGACATGGATATCCGCGCTACCAGTACATATGCAATGAAGTTCAATGAACCTGCACGCAGCGAATGGATGCAACAAGAATTTTCCAAACCTCCGATCAGATACGATGAAGAAGAGGAAAATTTCCTTTAAAACTTGATACATAAAAACGCCTCACAACCAATTGAGGCGTTTCAGACTGTTGGCAAACTATAAACTAGTTAGGTACCTGTTGGAAGAGTTGATCTTCGTTGCAGGAGCTTCGCTTTCCGCGGGCACTCCGGAAGCCTCCTCGGGCTACGCCAAGGCCACTGAAAAACCTAATAACTTATCTTTTTTATGGTTTCTAGCTGTTGCTTGGAGCAATAGGCGAAGACTCCTGCGGGGGGATAGCGACAATCTTGAGACCCCGCAGGGCGTAGCCTGAGGAGGCTCAAGGTCGCCCCGCGGAAAGCGAAGCCGTTTGCGGAAATCAACAGCGGTGGTAACCAGATTATTAAAGTTCATTACTTTTTCAGTGGCTACGGCTTCGCCCTGCGGGGTCTTCCATGTCCTTTCCTCCCGCAGGAGTCTTCGCTCCTTCCACTGCGATCAACTTGAAAATTTCATTATTTTAAGCTTTGTCTACAAACTGAAACGCCTCACAACCATCGTGAGGCGTTTTTCATTTATTCAGATTTAGAATCCAATTGCTCCAAATACTCAATTGCATCTTCAAATGTATCAACAGGCACGATTTTCATCGATGTCTTTATATCTTCTGCTGCAATAAGGGCCTCCTGATAATTAGAACCCTCAGCCCCTTTTTCGTTCGGTGCGAAAAATATATCCACGCCAGATTTATCAGCCGCCACAATCTTCTGTGCAATTCCACCAATTCTTTGTACTTCTCCATTTTCATTGATGGCACCAGTACCAGCTATTTGATATCCTTTTGCAATATCTTCTTCTAATAGCTGATTGTATATTTCTAACGAAAACATCAACCCTGCAGAAGGTCCACCAATTTGTGCAGTGTTTATTGTGATAGGTGGATCCATCGTTATTTCATAATCGGTCAGCAAGCTGATCCCAAGTCCTGCACGATTAGGGTCTTCCGGATGTTGACCAAGCGTAATCGAAGTAGTTTCTTCTTTTTGATTCCTGTCGAATGTAAGAACTATTTCATCACCGATTGACTTGTCTCCCACCCGCTCCATCAAATTCTCTGCAGTGGCTGTAGGCTCTCCATCAATATGTGTGATGCGATCCCCTATTTTGAGCTTCCCTTCCGCTGCCAAGCCTTCTTTCACGCTAAACACATAAACGCCTTTAGAAATAAGTTCCACTTCTTTCCCGGCTTTCTCATAGGCTATCTTAATGGCAGTCTCTTTAGAGCTTTCCATCATATGTAACTGACGATAGGAATATTCTTCATCTGATTCGTCTTCAGCACGGATTTGATTGATAGGAAAGATATTTTGATATTCACTGACTTTTGCAAGAGCATAGGTGAATATATTTGCCTTCCCCATCTTAACGGTAGTCAGCATGAAGCTTCCTTCGTCTTCATACCCACCTTCAACAGAAACAAGCGGCCTCAATTCTTGTGCATCTCCAGGTCGAGTCACATAATAGGGCAATGTTATAAAATTGAGGACTACCGCGAGCAATATCCCAATTAGTAGGGATCTCATTACATATCTACTTTTCATGTTGATGTTTCTCCTTCCACTCCTCTAGCAACTTTCTGATATAAGGTATTTGTAATCTTGTTGCTTCTTCCCCGATTCGGATTATTTCTTCAATATTGGTGAATGCCCTAGAACTGTAATGAGCCACAGAAGGCCTTATCATAATATCCGCTTCCAATTCACTTCGTTTCACCAATTCATTCTGCATTATATCAATAGTCTGCATAATCACATCAAATATCGAATCCACGGGTTCATTTGTTTTTACTTGTGACACATCAATGGCAATGACAATATCCGCCCCCATTTCCTTTGCCACACTGACAGGAACTCGATCTACGACCCCTCCGTCTACCAACAGGCGGCCATTTACCTTTTCCGGCACAAAGATTCCTGGAATAGATATGCTTGCCCTGACAGCATCGGAAATGGGACCACTATTAAATACCACTTTTTCCGCTCTTTCCAAATCGGTTGTGACAATGGAAAGCGGAATGTCCAATTCTTCAATATTTTTATTTTGAGTAAACATGCGGATAAGTTCCTTGACGCGGTTTCCACTCACGAATCCCATTTTTGGAACTGTAAAATCCAAATAATATTTCCGTTTGAATGCAGTCGCTATTTTATAGAGGCGGTCCATATCATGACCCATGGCATAAAAGCTTCCGACAAGCGCCCCCATGCTGCTACCCGCAATAAGGTCAATGGGGATATTCTCTTCTTCCAATACTTTAAGTGCACCAAGATGAGCGAATCCACGCGCACCACCAGATCCCAATGCAATTCCTATTCTAGGTTCCTTCAAGTCATCACCTCAAGCTGTTTACAGCCACCTAGTGCTGGACAGCAACCAAAGTCTTATATGGTTATCGTTTGATAACCTCTTTCTATTTATCATACGCTTTTCCTTTTTCTTGGTGAACAAACTGTGAAGACTTGGGTCATTTTAGGTTCTAATTCCCTGTCCCATCCACGTATATTGAAAGGTAAGGTAGCTGGACAACCTAGTTGCCACTGTATGGGTAATTAATATTATTCTAACAAAAACCTAATCATTCTTGTACAAAAAAGAAATCCGAACGTCTTCTACAGGAGCACGAACCTTTTATTTTTCATGCAACATTCTACGAAGGGGGTTAACAGCTTGGATTCTTCAAAATGGAAAACGCTGTTTTTTGCTATTATTATTTCCCTACTTACACTATCTCTTATTCTTAACCCTCAAGCTTCTTTTCAAGCGAGTGTTAGAGGACTTAATATGTGGTGGGATATTGTATTCCCTTCCCTTCTCCCTTTCTTGATCATCAGTGAACTACTGATTGGTTTCGGGGTAGTGGCATTTATCGGGGTCCTTCTCGAGCCATTTATGCGTCCCCTTTTCCGGGTACCGGGAGTAGGAGGCTTTGTTTGGGCGATGGGAATGGCATCTGGCTATCCTTCCGGGGCAAAACTCACTGTAAGACTACGGCAGGAAAATCAGATCACTCAGGTGGAGGGGGAAAGACTTGTGTCTTTTACCAACTCATCAAATCCCCTTTTTATATTCGGTGCAATTGCAGTGGGCTTTTTTCATAATCCCAAGGTGGGAATCATTCTGGCAGCTGCTCATTATATCGGGAATATATGTGTTGGATTAGTCATGAGGTTTTATGGACCCTATTACAAGTCCAAACGGCAGGATGAATTATCAAGAACCATTCAGAAAGTATCTATAAGGAAGGCATTCTCCGAGCTTCATAGTACACGTTTAAAGAACAATAAACCCTTAGGTAAACTACTGGGGGATGCAGTTTTGTCGTCTGTACAAACTTTGCTCATGGTCGGAGGCTTCCTTATCCTGTTTTCCGTTCTGAACAGTATGCTGTCTCTCATATCTGTTACCGCCATACTTGCGGGCATCATCAGTTTATTGCTGACATTGTTTGATATTTCAAAAGATCTCAGCTATCCGCTCATTTCAGGCCTTTTCGAAATTACGCTTGGAGGAAAACTGACAAGTGAGGTGAAAGGTGTAACCTTGATGGAACAGATTATTGTGACAAGCTTCTTCCTTGCCTTCAGCGGATTCTCTGTTCAAGCACAGGTTGCAAGTATATTGGCAGAGTCCGATATCCGATTTAAACCCTTTTTCTTTGCCCGTATCCTGCACGGGACATTTGCAGCTTTCATTACTTTTATCCTATGGCATCCCCTGGACCGGAAGCTGGAGGGATTTGAGACTGCGAGCGGGGATATACCCGTTTTTTCCCCGTTGGTACCTGATGGTTTTTGGGAAAACATGCTGAACCTTTTTCAATTGTATGGCCCTCTTTTCACCTTATCGATGTTATGGATTTACCTTTTTCTGTTATTTAAAAAGAGGAGAAATGTAAAAAACCAGCACTGATATATTAAACAGTGCTGGTAACGTTCTTTCTTATTCTTTACGGAACTTTTTACGTAACGCCTCTTCTACAGTGGGTGGAACAAGCTCCGAGACAGATCCGTCATATTTCGCTACTTCTTTCACAATACTCGAACTAAGGAAAGAGTATTGATTGTTGGTCATCATGAACAGGGTTTCAATACTTTCATCCAGCACCCTGTTCATCGAGGTAATCTGCATTTCGTATTCAAAATCAGAGACCGCACGCAGTCCTCTAACAATGGAACTCGCATTCTTACTATGGGCATAATCAATCAAGAGACCATGGAACTCTTCCACTTCCACATTACCGAACTCTCTTGTCACTTCTTTTATCATTTCTACCCTCTCTTCGACTGTGAAAAGAGGTTTTTTAGAAGAATTGTTCAAAACACAAACATATACTTTGTCGAAGACTTTCGATGCTCTCTTGATAATATCCAAATGACCAAATGTGACCGGGTCAAAACTGCCCGGACAGACCGCTACACTTGCCACATTAATTTCCCCCTTCTACTCCCCGGCTAGGTCGATAAACGGAAATGACCGTCAACCCATAATCCTCCTGCCTTGTTCTAATAAATCCCCCCATTTGTTTTGGCAGTTTTACGTCATTGCTATGCTCTGCCATGATAAGTCCTGTCGGGGACAAAAGTCCATATTCACTTATTTTATGTATCAAATCTTCCAAATGGTGTTTTTTATAGGGTGGATCTAAAAGAATAAGATCAAATTGAATTTCCCGTTTTTTTAATGCATTCAGTGCTCTTATAGCGTCATTACGGTAGACTTCAACCTGTTCTTTCAAGTCGAAAGCCTCTACATTCTGCTTAATCGTCTGTATGGCTTTTCCATCCTTGTCCACAAAAATCGCTTTATCCATTCCCCTACTGATCGCTTCAATACCGAGTGACCCGCTTCCACCAAAGAGGTCTAATGCAAGACCGCCGTCAAAATACGGACCGATAATATTAAAAACCGCCTCTTTCACTTTATCAGTAGTCGGTCTAGTATTCATCCCTGGAACCGCTTTCAACTGTCTACCTTTCCATTTCCCCGAAACAACTCTCATTGTATCACCATACTTTATTTCTAGATTGTCAATCATCAATATCCTATCATATTCGACAAGAAATTCAAAAGTATTTCTCAAGCTACATGAAAGGAGCTTAACTTACTCCTGTAAATTTTTGTTCCAGGTGTTCGCTTATCCAGAGGGCGCTGCTTGAGCCTCCTCACAACGGTCGGCAACCTACCGCTATCTCCCGCCGGAGTCTTACACCTTGCATTACAATCCACAGGGAGACTCCCAATCACTAAGTAAGGGTTAAATCAAATTCTATAAGATTAAACTAATGTGTATAGCATTCTCTAATTCTGTTCATACTAAGTTATAACAACATCCTTTCGTGTGATGTTGTTGCCAACCGCGGAGAAGACTTACGTTTCCCCATAAGTTCTTCCTCCGGTTTCTCCTCTCCCTTTGCCTTCTTAACCTTGATTATGTCAAGGGATGGAAGGACCCTGCCCGGACATCCGAGCAGGGTTTTTTTGGGCTCTTTTCTCAAGGCTCTTTTCTCAAAGATTGTTGCTATTTACTTGTAAAAAGTCGGCAATTGGACTTTTTACTGCTATCAGACTCTATAAAGTGCAAGTAGTTTCTTCAGTACAGCCGGGAAAAGAGCACGACAGTAGGGAAGATAACGGACGGTTTAAAAATTCGTAAAAGCAACAAAGTTTACGAAAAGAGCCTTTCTCAAAGATTTTTGCTATTCAATAGTAAAAAGTCGGCAGTTGGACTTTTTACTGCTTAGATACATAAAAAAAGCAGCAGTGAATTTTGTATTGCAGGGAAAAGAGCACGACAATAAGGTATATAACGGTTGGTTCATAAGTACGTAGAAGCAACAAATTTTACGAAAAGAGCCTTTTTGTTCCAAATATATATTATGCCAGGCTGTCAATATCGAAGCCACCATCCTGTTGTGCCTCACAAAGGTTCAAGCATAGCTCGCTCCATTCCAGTTCATTCATTACGCCCTTTGCCGATACATAGGTTTCAATTTCTTCTATGCTCTTATCTTCCAATAGCTTCTCCTCTTCTTTTGAGAGTAACCCTTTTGATACCAGATAATATAGAATGCCGGTTACAAGCATCCCTTTGATCGGCAACCTATGATTCTTATCTGTAGACTTTTCACCATAGAAATGATCATAGACATACATTATAATCATGCTTGCAATGAGTATCAGGGTAAACCACATCATTGGCAAACCTCCTTCTTCATTTGGATTCTCTTCAATTTTCCAAGGTTACATGGTAAAGTATGTGTGAGTAATAGTAAGAGTAAGAGCTGCTTTGAGAGGAGAAGAAAAATGATACAACGCTTTATAGAACTTGGTGAAGGTTATTCTGATATATATGAACTCATGGAGTTGACAAGAAGCAATAAGGAACGTCTGCAACACCTTATCATGCTACATACTGTAAAAAACGGAAGGGATATGTCTTCCTTTGTGGCAGTAATGAAACCAACACACCCTGGGGATTTCCAAGCCCTTTATATCTGTTTGGAGGGGATTCCCAATCACAAGTTTAAACCGAATAAGCGGGCCGAACTATTTCAAGAGGTCGCAAAAGAACTAGGCAAGGAAATCATACAGTTCGATGTAAAACCGACAGAAACCTTTGCAGAAAAGGAGCTATATTTTCATTATTTAATTGGGATACTACGGTTAAACCATTATATTCCCGCATTAAGATAATCATGAAACATAAAAAGCAGTACAAAACCTATTTCTTAAGGTTGTACTGCTTTTTTATTATTTTACCTGTTCTAGCTGTTGATTGAAGCTAAAGATGTGGATTCCAGCGGGAGAGAATCGTCAACTTGACACACCTCAATTGTTGCGTGGCGGCACAAGGTCGCCCCATGGAAAGCGAAGTCTTTTGAGGAAAGCAACAGCGTCGTTTAACAAATTTTTTCTATAGACCCATTTTATAATCGTATTCCTTCGCTTTATCCGGTCTTGAATTTTCATAATGCGTTTTAATGGAAGGTTTATGGGATACCTCCACTTTTTTTACATAGGATTGCCTGTTCAACTTTTCCACAAGTGATTCTGTATCTTCGCTGTTACAATAGAACAGGACATACTTTAATTTCTTGGATATATATATGACATTTCCATAGCGTCTTAATAATTTGGCTTGTTTTAGAGAATGAAGCCATACGACAATGCCTTGTCTTTGTGATAGCATAGAATTTACCCCTTTATAATGAATCTTTCACTTTTATACAAACGTATTATTTTATAGTTTAGCATGAATGGAAATATTATGACATAGTTAAAGCAACCGAAATATGAGAATATTCCCTCACTAATGTTTAGGAAAGGGTGTTTTTTGTGGAACTCGAGCAGATCTGGGATACATTTCTGGAAGAACTAAATAAAAATGATCTAGTAATTCATTGCTTTCGTAAAAAAGTAACCGGCATTCCTTTTTTATATGTGCAAATCGATTCTGACCATATTTTCGGCTGGGAAGAGAAGGGGCAATCTTTTATTCAGGTTTGCTCTAAAAAAGCAATGTTTAAGAAAAAGGTGACGGTTGAGACTCATTTCTTTCGACGTCAGGATAATCTTTTTGTGTACCGGCATCGGTTCTATGTACCTCAGGAAAAGATGTTCTGCTGTGGTAACCTATGTGAAGATTGTATCCGCTTGAAGAAAAAAGTTTGAAAAAAGAAGCTGCGAATGTGCAGCTTCTTCGGAATAAATCTAGCTTGCTTTGCAGCCACATCCGCCACCGGAACCGCAGCCACCGCCGCAGCTGGTCATGCTATCGAAAAACGGATTACCTGTAGGCACCTTTACGTTCTCGGAAACAGCTTTTCCAATCATGACACTTATTTCATCCAAGGTTTTTTGGATGGCATCCTCTGCTTGCTTGAATGCGTGAATGGTCTCGTGGAGATCCACTTTCCGCTTCAACTCACGGGTTTCGAGGGTTACTTTACGATAATCAGGATGATACTTCCCGAATCTCTGTACTTCCTCATATCTTTCTTTTATAGAATCAAAAGCACGTATAAGCTCTTGTGCTTCTGGGTCATGTTGTAAATTATATAGACAGCGATGATAGTCTTCAGCAAGTTCGGACTGCCAAATCATCTTCGCTAATTCTTCCGCTTTTTCGACCATTTGAACATGCTCAAAAGTAGCAATCATCATGGAATACACCTCCAAGACCATCATACCATGTTTTACTACGGAAGTGTAATGCTCTATTTATTGGAGTATCAGATTTCTACTTGGAAGGTTTCTTCTATGCCATACTCAGAACTATCATTATGGAGCAGCTTCACCTTGATCTCATGCCTGCCTTTCGGAACTTCCTTTAGTATGAAAGCCCCACTTGAAAAAGTGTCCCATTGTTTATTATTAAGATAAACTGCCACCTGTCCCTCTCCATGTTTCTTTCCGCTAGCTGTAGACTGGAAGTGGAAATCAGGTGTAACGATGCATTCCATATAGATGTTAGAACCTCTAATCTGATGATGAACAATCATGGACAAAGAATTTTGTTTGGGTAAGGTTGAATGGGATAGTACCTCCATCACTTCTCTTTTGGCACCTACTTCACTCTCTGGTTTTTGCTGCTCTTCCTTGCACCCACCTAGGACCGACATAAATAGACAGATAAAAAAAATTGCCGTTTTTTTCACAGCGTAATCTCCTTCCTTTTACTTGATTTAGCTTTAGTTTGAGAAAGGAGGTATCATTCTATTCGAATGGATTTCAAAATTAAACGCCCCCACTAAATATGGGAGCGTAGTAATGCAATTAATCCATGTTTTTCATTGTTTGAAACATATGAACCATCATGGAAGCCATTTGAACGGAGTTTTGAAATTTCTCCACTTTATGAGGGATTGTCTGCTTGTAATAATGCATAGAAGATAATTCAAAGTCATTCAGTTTCTCAGGGTTCCTTGTCAATGTCCGATACCACAGAGGCTGTTCCCTTAAGTAGCTTTTTAACGACTTCTTCTTTTGAATGTATTCATAGATATCTTTTCGCATGTATCTCATCCATTCCTAATCTTTTCGAAACGAAAACGGATTCTTTGCTCCTTGAGTAGGAGAACTTCCTTTTGTTGCATTGGGGATGAACTGTTGGATCAGTTGTTGAATATTTCCGATAGCTGAATTGACATTTGTTAAATGATATTGCATTTGGTTCATATCCATCTTCTTCAATGATTGCAGCAATTGAGGAATAACATCAGATTTTGCTCCTTTGTCAGCATTATCATCTTGGGCCGCGCCGTCCTGTCGGAAGCTCTTCCAACTCTCATCCTCTTCCCCTAGCAGATACCATTCCTCGAACAAATCCTGCCATGTCTTTTTCTTGTTTCTTACTTCCTCTGACAGCTTAGGGTGCCTTTTTACAAACTCCTTGAACTTTTCGATACTTGGATGTTTTTGTTTTGTTGCCATTCTCTCACCTCTTTTCTGCATATATGCCTAGTTTATTTTATTGTAAAAAAGAAAAAGCGTTCGCCTATTTTTCTTTTCTTCCGTGCTCTCCATTGTTAAGATGTAGATAGACTTTTGAGTAGAAAGAAGGACAAGAGAATGGATATCAGTCAGCAATGGGAAGATTTTTTAACAGATGCAACCGAAGAGGAGCGCGATGTGGCTTCTTTATTCCTTCATAGTCTAAAAAGGAAAAGAGATGGAGTCAACGGTACTCATATCGGGGCACTTATGGAAATTAAAAGTGAGTTTCAAGAACCCGACACTTTAACAATGGAAATCCCGAATACAGCACTATTGCAAAACTCTCTGGACATATTGCATGGGGGCTTGACGGCGACTTTGCTTGATTCCGCAATGGGAACACTCGCATTCAAGTTGATTCCGGAGGATAAGGCAGCTGTTACCACCGAAATGAAGGTGAATTATGTAGCAAAAGGAGTAGGCGAGCATTTTACCTGTGTGGCCACAGTGATACACAAGGGCTCCAAGCTGCTCGTAATGGAAGGGAAAGTCTATCGTAGTGACGGTACTCTAATCGCACATGCTACTGGAAGCTTCTTTGTCATTCCCAAAAGAAGTTAGAAAGGAAGGAGAATAATGGTTACTGCTATTGTTATTCCTGTTCTGATTTTATATTTTTACTGGATAACAAGAAAAGAGGCAGCCAAACAGAAGGCACGTTGGGAGAACCTTTGCGACATTCCCCTTGAATCGAGGGTGGAAGGGAAAGTGGTAGATTTGCATACGGAAAAGAAGCATTTTTACCATCAACTTTTTACCCTGGACACCACTATCCGGATACAGAATATTAATAAGACCATCACCATTGTCTACAAGCAACCCTATACAGAGTCCAATAGCCCCCCTTCCCTAATGCCTGGAGATGAGCTAATGATACATGGCATGTGGGAGGATGACTTGTTTCGGGCAGGAGAAATCCTTACAATCAAGAGCAAAGACAGCCATGGGGAATAAGGCTGTCTTTTTTATCCATCTATTTACCAGGTTTCAATAAAATTTTGGGTATAATATTTCTCATTCACACCGACACCCAAATGCGTAAACCTTGAATTAAGCAACGTGTTTCTGTGACCTTCACTATTCAGCCAACCTTCAACAGCAGCAACCCCATCCACATACTTTGCAGCAATGTTCTCCCCGGCAAGGCGGAATGTTATCTCCCCTTCCATTAACCTATCCGTCAACGTTCCTCTTGTTGGAGAGGTATGAGAAAAGTAATTGCCCTCCCTCATGTCCTTGCTATGTAAGTAGGCGACTTCAGCTGTATTTCCATCCCACTCCACTGCATCAAGGTCAAAACGGGCTCTGATGATGTTGGTAAAATCAATGATTTGCTGTGCATTGCCTTCCTCAACCCTTGTCCACTCCTCGTCTGTCAGCTCTTTGGCATCAAGTAAAGGACCTCTATACACAAGCTCGTAAGGCCGTTGTTTGATTAATGTTTCATCATTCATATACCGTACACTCGACAACTGTTGTTCAAAATCGTCAAAATATAGTTGTACATAAATATCCTCCACCTTAATTAAGGGGCGGGTCTTCATTTCATCAGGCTTCAGCTGAAATTGATAGGATCCCTCCTTATGATCCACTGTTACACTATCAGGAAAATTATATTTTTCGTTTAGGGATTCATAGGATTGTCCTACTTCAAACAATTCATGTTTGCTCTCATTTCCTGTCCCAAAAACGGTCACTATTTTCCCATCACTCACACCAAATTGCATGTAATTCGCTAGATTCTTGTTATATATCCACCATTCATAATCATAAGAAGATAAATCTTTGCGGTCAGGGTCACCAAAAGTATCCAGCAGTTCGTTCACATCTTTACCTACAAAAGAAGCCAAACCTTCTATGTTATCATTCATCTGAATTTCCGATTGAACAAATGCTTTTTCCTCGGATTCTCTTTTTTCCGGAGTAATCTGTCCGCTAAGAGGTTGTTCCTTTATGAAACTCTCTATTTCATGAGGTTCAACATTTACGAATAAATACAAACAAAAAGCAATAAATAGCAAGAAGAATAAACCTCTCATCCACTGTTTCCCTCCCTTTTCTATCATTATATTTAATAGTGACCTTTTCATTCCACTTTTACGTTTTACTAGACACTAGTAGAGTTATCCTATGTATACCCTTATTGAAAAAAATGAATACTTCACAAGCTTAAATAAATTAAAGGTTAGTTAATCCACCACTGTTGATTTCCGCAACGGGCTTCGCTTTCCACGTGGCGCTTGCGGACCCTCCTCGGCATGCCTGCGGGTTCTCCTCTAAATGCTACCTCCCGATGGAGTCTTACGCCCATTGCAACAATCAACAGCTAGATTCCTCTTTAACCATTCAAATGCCTCACAGAACATAAAAAAAAACTGGATTCTTTTGAAATCCAGTCTTTCATTAGATGCTATTGTTCTGATATTTCACTAAGCGCTTCTCCTGCCTGATCATCAGAATAGTCACGGATTGCTAAATCACCCAGTGAAACAATTCCGATAAGTGCGCCATTCTCGACTACGGGCAATCTTCTTATCTGATGCTCAGCCATCTTATGAGCGGCTTCTTCGATAGAAGCATCAGGTCCGATGGTAATTAAGTGATCACTCATGATATTGGTTACAGGATTTGAACCGGGATGCTTTTCAGCAATCCCTCTTACAACAAGGTCTCTATCCGTGATCATACCAAGTAGCTCATTGTTTTCAACAATCGGAATTGCTCCAACATCCAGGTCTTTCATTTTTGTTGCGACCTCAAAGACATTATCAAGCGGTGTGCAAAAATCAACATTCGTTGTCATGACTTCACGTACAGTTTGCATATTCTGACCTCCATTAATTTTCATACATAGCCGTGCATTAAATAGAGGAGGATAAGAGTATCCCTTCTCACATCCTTAGGTTCACCATTTTCTACAAAATCATGACTTTTTTTAAAAAACTTTCTATGACATGGATAGTTATTCTATTCCTTATTGAAAGTTATCCTCTTTCGTACTATTATTAACAAGGAGCATACTTATTTCGAGATGTAGAGATAGAAAAAGGAGTGTACATACATGAAAATTGAAAATACAGGGTTTGAAAATGAAAAAGTAGAATTATCCCGTCTAACGGACATTTTTGAGGATTTAGGCTTTGACCTTGCTGGTCAGTGGGATTACGAGCGAGTTACATTCGATCGAAAATTTGAAACAAAAGAAGGTGTATTCTACCTTCGTGTCCAAGGGTTTGCAGTTGAAGGTGATGTTGGTGGTTCTCATGCTATGATCAATTTGCTTACACCACTTTTAGGCAAACATTACTACCCACATGGTGTGGAATACGGTGAAGGTGAAACATTCCCATCCAATGTAGTTTCCACATCTAAATCATTGTTAAAACAAGCCAAAGAACGCATGGATGCATTAAAATAATACAAGATACGAATGAAGGTGATTTGCTGGTGTAAAACCTGCTGTCACCTTTTTTATTATTTCACCCAAATACCATCTACGTACACGTTCACTGCTTTTACAGTGTACCCTGTAATTACTTCAATTTCTTGTTTAATTAACTTCTGGAGTTCCTGAACCTTCATCGGTATACATTGGCTATATTCAACTTCAATAAAGATATCAATGTTAATATTATTTTCCATGTCATATTGGATGACCGCGTTATTCAATTGGTCCTTGCTAAGTATGGAATAAAATTTTCCCAGCAACCTTGGAGGAAGAGTTTTTATTCCACCGATATCAGTGACACATATGGATATGACTGTTTGGAGCAACATATTACTCATGTCTGTTTGACTTTTCTTAAGCTCCAACATAGGATAAACCTCCTTTTTGTGGTTTTATTATTTTATGTGTACACACTAAACATGGTGCCTGTATAACTTATCTTTCCCAATTCCCTTTCTTTATCAAAGGCTCTTTTCTCAAAGAGTGTTGCAATTCGCCAGTAAAAAGTCAATATAGGAGTTTTTACTGCTTATATATCTGAAAATATGCTTGTAATAAGTTAAGTACAACAGGGAAAAGAGTAGGTCAGTAAGGAAGATAAAGGATGATTCCAAAATCCCAAAAACAACAAAGTTTACGAAAACCGCCTTATCAAAAAAAATCATAATTACTATCTGTACACATATTTATTTTCTTACATACTGTTATTTCAATAAAATCCGTACTATAATTAATATAGGAGTATGGTATTAGAAAGGAGACATCCATTGTCAACGCTGTTTAGTATTCGAACACTTTTTATTCTGATCATTATTGCGGTAATAGCCGTAATTGCTTTTTTCATATTGCCTGTTTCCATTCCCATTATCATCGCTTTAATTACTGCGCTTTTTCTTGAACCTCTTGTAAGGCTGATTCAAGAACGTGCCAAACTGAAAAGGAACCTTTCCGTTTTTATCGTATTTTTGATGTTTGTCACAAGCATTGGGATCATGGGCTACTTCCTGACAACTAAAGTGATTACAGAAGCAATCAACCTGGTAGAAAATGCACCTTCCTACATAAATGAAGTGAATCGGGTATGGCGGGATTTCCAGGCCGACCTAACTAATGCTTCCGAAGATCTTCCACCTGAATTTGTCAGTGAAATTAGTCTGCAGGTAGATAAATTGCTTTATGATTTGAGGATTTATTTAACAGACCTTTTCAATATCCAAAATGTAAAAAATATTTTTACCAACATACCGAATTATCTCGTCAGTTTCATTGTCTACTTGATAGCCTTGTTCCTGTTTCTACTGGATATGCCTCGCTTGAAAGCCGGCCTCTATTCACACTTGAAAGAAGAAACGGCAGATAAGGTCCATTTTATGAGTTCAAGATTATCTTATGTAATTTTCGGATTTTTTAAAGCCCAGTTTTTAGTGAGCATCATCATATTTTTCATTACACTTATTGGTTTACTATTCATCGCCCCAGAGGTTGCTTTAATCATGGCCTTCATAATCTGGGTCATCGATTTCATTCCAATCATCGGCTCGATCGTCATACTGGGGCCATGGGCATTGTTCCACCTTATAACTGGTGATATCAGTCTCGGAACGCAGTTGGCTATATTAGCAGTTGTATTGCTAATCATCAGAAGGACAGTTGAACCGAAAGTGATGGGAAGCCATATCGGTCTTTCTCCATTAGCTACACTGATCGCCATGTATTTAGGATTAAAGCTGATTGGTATCTTAGGATTCATTGTCGGTCCACTCTTGTTGATTGCGTTCAACTCGGCTCGTGAGGCAGGAATCATCAAATTGAACTTTAAGATATAGCTCAAAAAAGGTGTTTGGACAATTGTCCAAACACCTTTTTTTATAGTCCCAGTATGGCTTTGAAAACAGAGGTGGTTTCTCCACCTTGATAGATAACGTATAACAATAAGTATACGGCCACTCCTGTGATAGCTGTTGTAAACCATACAATACTTGTAATAGGCCCAAGCTTTCTGTGCCTATCAAGTCGATTTTTATATCCTGTCCATAATGTAATGATTCCCATCACAGCACCTATAGTCGCAAGTGTAATATGGAACAGAAGAAAAATTGTATAGTACACTTTAATGTCATCAGGTCCGCCAAAGCTTGTGTTGCCGACAAAAATGGTCCTTGAAGCATAAATAATAAAAAAGATGATAGCAAAGATTGCTGCAAGAAACATCACTTTTTTATGCGCTTCAATCTTTCTTTTACTAATCAGATACCAGCCTATCGCAACAAAAATTGCGCTCAATACGATAAAAAACGTACTGATTGTTGGCATTATCGGAATTGAATAATCCATTTCTTTCTCCCCTCGTTCTAACTTGTTGCTATCTATCCAATCATTCTGCTACTTTTGGATGCATTGCCTTGTTCAGGTCCATTTCGTCCTTTTCACGCTCACGTCTGGCCCATCCAAAGAAAACATAGGCAAGTATGCTTCCATACATGATTTCCTGAATGATCTTCATGATGACACCGCCGAGCTGTTGATCTTCCACTAGTGGCAACGCATTAAATAACTCAGGGCCTCCAAGGTCAAGGCCGGCCAAAGTACCCGCAGGTACACATAATTCAAGAGCCGCAAGCCAAGCCGTCATCTCTGAATAGGTTGCATATAAAGGCTGATCCGCGAAAATGATCAGCGCACACGCAGGCGTAAGAAGCATTCCATCAGCCATGATATACCCGATTTTTTTAATTCCGGATAAACGTTGCTCCTCAGGCAGTGGATTGACAAGTGGCCACCACATGATAAATGCTCCCACGAACATAACGGTTGTATATGTTGTATGATAGACCATGTCCACTTTTATCGTATCAAATACAACAGGTATATGGTACAGAGAGAAAAGCACATTAAACACCAATAATGCTATCAGTGGCTTGGAGATAAATCTGAATACCGGCTTAACAACCGGAAGATTGATGACTTTTCTTAATACCCACGCCGGCATTCCCATCAATAAGATAGGTGGTATGACCAGATAGAGTATGGCCATTTGTGTCATATGTGCACTAAGCATCAAGTGACTTAATAGATCCACCGGTGATCCTTTTATCAGATAGAACAAGATCATACTGCTTAGAAAAAACGCACGTTGCTTATTGGATATTTCTTCAGAATCCTTGAAGCGGTGTCGACCTTTTCCAGTAATATAAAAATACAGAATAGTTATAAGTATGGTTGTAGCCAATAAATATGGACTCCATAACGCTTGAAATCCAAACATATCCAAGTTACCAATCATTATGCTGTCACCTCAATTTTTTGAAAGCTTCACCACTTTCACTTTACATACACATTATACTATACAAGGATAAGCCCATTCAATGAAGTGTGAAAAAGGATGGTTCCATAAACAGTAAGTGTCATTATTTAGACAAGGTTCCATTTTGTTTACTAAAAATAATAAGCAATAACGGCTGGTCCTTATAAAGCTGGATAATTACTTAGCCTGAGGTGGCTCAAGGTCGCCCCGCGGAAAGCGAAGCGCCTGGAACGGAAATCAACCGGATTTTACAGTTTCACATATTTTAAAAAGCAAAAAGACAGCCAATTAAGGCTGCCTTTTCCATTTGATATTACCACCAAATGATAGTCGTGAATGCTAAGATTGTAATCAATCCAACTGCCAAACCGGAGTATAAGAACATCGCCGGCGTTTCATGCCCTTTGTGGTTCATGTGCATGAAATAGTAGAGCTGGAAAATACATTGTACGATTGCAAGCAAGATGATGAATGGTACGATAAAGTACTTGGACATCTCTGCACCAACCGCCAAGAAAGCAAGCAGAGTAAGGAAAATCATTAATACGAAGGAAACAACCTGGTATTTCATTTCTTCCTTATTCTTTTTACGACGGTATTCTAAATCTACTTTTGGGTTACCTGTATTTGATTGAGTATTTGCCATCAGTCATCACACCAATCCCATTAAATATACTACAGTAAAGATGAATAACCATACAACGTCGATAAAGTGCCAGTATAGTGATGCTACATAGAACTTAGGAGCATTGTACAGATCCAATCCACGTCTCATGTTACGGATCAATAGTGTACCGATCCATAATAATCCGAAGAATACGTGGGCACCGTGAGTACCAACTAATACATAGAATGCAGATCCAAATGCACTACTAGTAATCGTATGGCCTAAATGGATATAATGATTGAACTCATAAATCTCTAGGATTAAGAACGCTAATCCTAGAAGCCATGTGATACCCATCCATAATTGCATCTTTTTGAAGTTAAAGTTTTTCATGTGGTACATAGCGTACACACTTGTTAATGAACTTGTCAAAAGAATCATCGTTGCGGCAAATACAAGGCCAAGGTCGAATAATTCTTTTTGGTTTGGACCGGAAACAATGGAATCTGGTCCACTAAGAGCTAAATAAGTTGCAAACAATGAAGCAAATAAAACAGTCTCTCCGCCTAGAAATAACCAGAAACCTAAGAACTTGTTTTTGCCTTCAAGGGTCGCCTTTTCAGGCGAAGCTGGGAAAGTTTCTGCTGTTAGTTTTTCTTCTGTATGCATTATAGCTTCGCCCCCTTGTCATCATCTTCACCAAGAAGATCTTCTTTATGAATATGATATCCATGATCGTCAATTATAGAACGGAAGAACATGGCACCAAAAGTTACTAATAATCCAATGATCATTACTGGGATACCCCAAGCGTAATCATTTTTGAATAGTACACCAAATGCTGCTATGAACAATCCAAATGAAATGATAAACGGAAGAATGGAACCGTTTGGCATGTGGATATCACCAATTGGCTCTGCAGGCGTCATGCCTTTTTTGCCTTCCATTTTCTCAACCCATAATGGATCAAGTCCACGAACGAGTGGAGTTTGTGTAAAGTTGTGCTCTGGTGGTGGTGAAGGAATGGACCATTCTAACGTACGGCCATAACCCCAAGCATCCCCAGCAACTGTCTGCTTGCTTAAAGAAGTTTTTACGATATTAACGAATAATACTATTGTTGCAAGTGCCATGAAAATAGCACCAACGGAACTGATCAGATTGGCAAAATCCCATCCTAAATCCTTACCAAATGTAAATACACGACGTGGCATACCCATTAGGCCAAGGAAATGCTGGATGAAGAAAGTTAAATGGAAACCAATGAAGAACAGCCAGAAAGTAATCTTTCCTAAGGTCTCATCTAAAATCTTACCGAAAATTTTCGGCCACCAGTAATGTAGACCGGCAAATAAACCGAATACTACCCCACCAACGATTACGTAATGGAAGTGAGCTACTACAAAATAAGAGTCATGGTACTGATAGTCAGCTGCTGCCGATGCTAACATTACCCCTGTCACTCCACCAAGTACGAAACTTGGAATGAAAGCAATGGACCAAAGCATCGCAGTATTGATTTGTAACTGTCCGCCCCACATTGTGAACATCCAGTTGAAAATTTTAATCCCTGTTGGTACGGCAATCGCCATTGTTGCAACAGCGAAGATTGCGTTCGCAATTGGTCCAAGACCTGTTGTGAACATGTGGTGAGCCCATACCATGAATCCTAAGAAACCGATTAATACTGTTGCGAATACCATGGAAGAGTATCCGAATAAGCGTTTCTTAGAGAAAGTTGAGAATACATCAGAGAAAATACCGAATGCAGGTAAGATCAATATGTATACCTCAGGATGTCCAAAGATCCAGAATAGATGTTCCCAAATTACTGTGTTACCACCCAGATTCGGATCAAAGAATGCTGTACCGAATAAACGGTCGAACATTAACAATGCCAACCCTACAGTTAATGGAGGGAAAGCGAAAAGAATTAGTGCAGATGCCACAAACGTGGACCAAGTGAACAATGGCATACGCATATATGTCATACCAGGTGCACGCATATTAATGATTGTAACAAGGAAGTTAATTCCCCCGATAAGGGTACCAATACCCGAAATCTGGAGTCCTAAAGCGTAAAAATCAATACCGTGACTTTCAGATGCCAAAGACAGAGAGGCATAAGAAGTCCAACCAGCATCAGGTGCCCCACCTAGAAACCAACTAAGGTTAAGGAAAACTCCTCCAAAGAAGAATAACCAAAATCCCAAAGCGTTGATAAATGGGAATGCAACGTCACGTGCTCCGATTTGTAAAGGAACAGCTGCGTTCATGAACGCAAACAATAATGGCATCGCTGCCAGGAAAATCATTGTTGTTCCGTGCATAGTAAGTATTTCATTATAAAGGCCTGCAGCTAAAAAATCGTTATTAGGTACAGCCAACTGGATACGAATGAACATCGCTTCCAGGCCGCCAACGATAAAGAAGAATCCGCCGGCAATAAGGTAAAGGATGGCGATTTTCTTATGGTCAACCGTTGTCAGGTAGTCCCAAACCGTCGCGCCAAAGCCTTTTTTCTGTGCTAACGTACTCACAATGTAACCTCCCTTTCTTAAAAATCTATTCTTCGTCCACTTTTAATGACATTAAGTATTCAACAAGAGCGTCTACTTCTTCCTGTTTCAAGTCCCCGTATTTTCCTGTCATCAGGTTACCAGGCTTGATTTCTTCAGGATCTTTAATCCATCTTTCCAATTCTTCAGGGGTATGATCCAAAATACCAGCGATTTTAGTTCTATCTCCGAAGTTTGTTAAGTTTGGACCTACGTTTGCATCGGCCTGTGGATCTGCTCCGATTGCGTGACACGCAATACAGCTTTGAGCGAAAATTTCTTCCCCAGCTTGTGCAAGTTCCGTATCATCAGCTGCATGCTCTGTTCCTTGCATGTCTTCGATCCACTGATCAAACTCTTCACGAGACATTGTCTTAACTTTGAAGTCCATCAATGCATGGGAAGGTCCGCATAACTCGGCACATTTTCCGTGGAATAGGTTTTCTGCCTGTCCTACACGCTCTGAATCAAAGTTTAACCAGAAACGGTTAACATTGTCCGTGTTTGTATCCATTTTCCCTCCAGCAGAAGGAATCCAGAAGGAGTGTTTTACTTGACTTGCTTCCAAGTTGAAGTAAATATTCTCATCTGTTGGAACATATAAATCTTGACTTGTCACTACTCCATACTCTGGGTATTCAAACTCCCACCAGTATAGATGTGCTGTAACATTTACTATCAGTGCATCAGTTTCTTCCTCATCCATTTTGCTTACATCAGCAAGGTGGAAAGTGTAAGATACAGTTGGAACTGCTAAGATTAATAGTAATAAAATCGGAATAACAGTCCAGGTGATTTCAAGCTTGTGGCTTCCCTCCACTTGCTTTGGAATAATTTCTTTATCGCCTTTACGCTGACGGAATTTTACTACAACGTAAATGAAGATAATAGAAACCACAACTACTACAAGAGTCATAATTGCTGTGCTTAACAAAATCAGTGATTTTTGCATATCTGCCACTTCACCTACCGGCTGAAGTGCAGATAAGAATGGTTTACCACAGCCTGATAAGAATAGCGCCATTACACTGAAAAGTGATACTATACGCCAATTAGGTAGCCATTTCTTCATAGCCTAATCAAACCCCTCTTTCATATTTAGTGAGTGAAGTAGAATGTATTGATAAATTCCTTCAAAGCTTTTAGAAAGAATCTAATCACGAAGTTAGATGTAGATCCGATTCGTCACCGGACCCTCACATGCTATCACCTCAATAGGACAAAATTCGCACTCATTGTTTACTATACCACAGCTTGCGTTATTTCACCCTTTAATTTTGAGGGAATAGCGTGAAAACAGACAGCCACTCTTTGTAAGCAATAGCTGTCATGCTCAGTTCTTGGTTGTACCTGATTAAAAGATTGTCACAATAATCATAGAGACAAATAGAATGGTCAAATAATTCAATGAGTAGACAAACATTAGCGTTGCCCATTTCATCCCATCTTTCATCTTGAATCCGGCAATGCTTAAAGCAAGCCAGCCCAGATTCAATAAAGTTGCCAATACAATCAATGCCCCTCCAAGTTCGAAAAGCCAGAAAGGAAGTGGCAAGAGACAGGCAACCCATACAAGCATTTGCCTTCTAGTAATATCAAAGCCATGCACAACAGGTAGCATCGGTATGCCAGCATTCCGATATTCTTCACACCTTCTAATGGCAATTGCAAGGAAATGTGGAATCTGCCATACAAACATGATGAAAAATAATATCCATGCAATCAGAGAAAGGCTCGGATCGACAGCTGCCCACCCTATCAAAGGCGGAACCGCTCCTGATATACTTCCGATGACCGTATTAAGGGTGTTTTTCCTTTTAGACCACATTGTATATAAAACCACATAGGTGAAAGCCCCAATAAGTCCGATTACTGCAGCCATAATCGTAGTAAAAGCCAATACTACCGTCCCGACAGCTGTAAGGATCAGGCCTAAGTAAAGAGCACCTTTCGGATCCATCCTACCGGTTACAGTCGGCCGGTTTTTCGTTCTCGACATTAGATGATCGATGTCCCGGTCTATATAGTTATTTAAACTACAGGAACCTGCTACAACAAGAGATGAGCCAATCATTGTAAGGAATACAATATCCAAATTAGCGATAAAACCATCTGTCTGGGTAAAATATATAGCTAACCAGAGGCCGGTAAACGTAGTGATGAAATTGGAATTCACGATCCCAATTTTTATTAGCGCTAAGAAGTCTTTCCATTTAGAAGGAGCAACTTCCATACCTTGAGGACGTTCATCTGATAATGAAGCAGGCGCTTGGTCCAAAGTCCTCAAATCTGCCATTTATATTCCTCCTTTGAACCTTGATGCAAACTTTCAACTCTAAAAAGGATGAAGTGAATGCGTTTTCACCATCGCAGTTTAAAGTAGTTCTTTGCATGTATGAAGCAACAGGTGCTTACGTTACATTCTCTCTGTATATTAAATCATATTTGCTAAATACTTTGTGAATTATATTTGAAGAAAATATGACTAATTTGTGTCACCTAGAAAGAATAGCACCCGCACTTTATAAAACGGTATATAATAAGATTTGTTGAAGCTGTTCACATTAGTGAAGAAGCTTTTCACACACTTCCCTTATATATTTCTAGCAAACTCCACACCATTATTCAACCTTTTTCACGATAATAATTTCCTCGTTCTGAACTGCATGGGGATGTTGTCAATTACCGTCAGATTGTGTAGTATTGGGAGGACGTTTACTATTTTAACATTTTTGCTCTTTTTTTAATATAAGGGAGATAGAAAATCTTTCTAAGAAGGTGAATCAAGTGTACAAATTATTAAAATGGTTCGCCGTTTGCACGTCTATTGTCATGCTATTTGTTCTTATCGGGGGAGCACTTGTTACAAAAACTGGTTCCGGTATGGGGTGCGGGAAATCTTGGCCTTTATGTCATGGTGAACTTATTCCAAGCAATATCGACTTTGCTCTTATTGTTGAGTTAAGTCATCGTATAGTCTCTGGGGTTGCCGGTCTTATGGTATTAACTCTGGCAATTTGGGCTTGGAGAGCCATCGGACATAAAAGAGAATCAAAATTCTTGGCTCTATTATCATTTCTGGTATTAATCTTACAGGCACTTATTGGTGCTGCAGCTGTTATGTGGGGACAATCCTCCGCAGTGCTGGCACTTCACTTCGGTATTTCTTTGGTGTCCTTTGCTTCTGTATTCCTTCTTACCCTCCTGATTTTTGAAGTAGATAAGAAGTTCGATGCAGAAACATTGATAGTAGACCGCCGAATGTCCTTCCATATCATCGGAATTATCGTTTATTGTTATATGGTTGTTTATAGTGGTGCTTTAGTAAGACATGTAGGTGCAAGTTTAGCTTGCCCAAGCTGGCCAAGCTGTACACGGAACGGACTGGGAATTCCAACCCAAATGCATGAATGGATTCAAATGGGACACCGAGCTGCTGCTGGACTGATTGTGGTGTGGATCGTCTATGTCACCATTCTAGCCATAAAAAAATACAAGCATCAGCCTGTCATTCATATCGGTTGGGTGATCTGTTCCATCCTTGTCCTATTACAGGCAACAACAGGCGCTCTAATTGTCGTAACCAATCTTAATATCTTTGTAGCATTGCTTCATGCACTTATCATCTCGTGTTTATTTGGAGTTCTAAGTTACTTCTTTATGCTTGTGACACGAAATAAAAGCAACCGTATTAAATTGGGAAATGACACAACTAAATCAATGTAAAAAAGAGTGGGCGCATGTGCCCACTCTTTTTTTTGCAACTTTGTAAAGCAACTACCCCAGATTGATTGTATTGCCTTTAGCTCTGTTGATCTTCATATTCATTTATTTCGCTTACCACGGCGATCCGTGAGCCTCCTTGTAGGAATCTCCGTCCCTTCCACTGCGATCAACTTGGTATTTGCTTATCCTTTTTAATGATTAACACAATCCTTTGGTTATGTTAAATCTTTAAACATTTGAATCGCACTTTTTCTTTGCAGGCTATGGTCCACGATAGGTTCAGGGTAGTCTTTGCCAATGATGCAGTTTGCTTTCTTTTGATCTGTCTTATTCATATTCGATGGTTCATGTATGAATGCTTCCGGGACTCGGCTCAATTCAGGGACGTATTTTTTGATATACTCCCCTCTATGATCAAATCGTATTGACTGGGTGATAGGATTAAAAATTCGAAAATATGGCACTGCATCCGTACCTACTGATGCTGCCCATTGCCAGCCTCCGATATTGGACGACTCATCATAATCATGCAACATCTCCTCAAAATATAATTCTCCAATTCTCCAATCCATCAGCAAATCTTTCGTTAGAAAGGAGGCGGTAATCATTCTGAGGCGGTTGTGCATCCAGCCTTCCTGCTTCAATTGTCTCATTCCAGCATCAACTATCGGAAAGCCCGTGTTTCCCTCTTTCCATTTTTGGAGAAGGTTTTCATCCTTACTCCAGTCAAGCTGATGATATTTCACTTCGATTTCTTCTGATTTACTATTAGGATAATGATGATAAATCATATTGTAAAAGTCACGCCAGGCGAGCTCTTTCACAAAAGTATCCATCCCAGTGCTGTAAGATGTCAGTTGTTTTTCCTGGATAAGATAGAGGATGGTCCTGGCAGATATGGCACCTGTCCTTAAAAATACAGACAGTTTAGAAGTTCCATTTGCTGCAGGCAGGTCCCTGAACCGGTCGTAATGATCAACCTTGTCCTTCAGAAAGCTTTGAAGCAGCTTGAATGCTTGTTCTTCCTGTGAAATTTCCACTTGTGCAGGCAACTTTTTTATTGTCTTGGATAAAGTTTCCACACCCTTGTTGTACAACCCATCATCTTTGACTGAGTTATTTTTGATCTTTTGATCATTAACAGTTACAGGAGCCTTTTTAGGTAGAGAGTTCCATTTTTTAAAATAAGGCGTAAACACTTTATATATGCTGTTGTCTGCCTTTTTCACTTCATTCGCATGATGAATGTTGTAGTCATCAAATGAACGAACCCTAATATTCTTTTGATTTAAGAATCTCTCTAGTTCATTATCCCTTTTATGCCCTTCTCCTACTTCGTCCTTATTAAAATATAAAGAAGTCATATCCGGAAAGTGATCTAATAATTTTGAGAACGCATCTTTCCAGGTCCCCACTATTACGTGGACAAAGATCCCCTTTGCTTCACAATGCTTAATAAATTCTTGTAAGGCAGTAAAGAAGAACCGATGATTCGGTGTATCCTTGCTGGTGAATTTCGGGTCTAGATGATACATAAACAATATAGGTTCTTTTCTTTTTTGCGCTTCCTTTACCGCGTGGTATAAGGCTGTGTTGTCCTGTAGCCGGAAATCCCTTCGAAACCACATCACAGATAAGGTCATAAATACGTCACCTCGTCCATTATTATAGTGTCGCTTTGTTATAAAGAAAAGTTTAGATGGGCTGAAGGAACAAGAAAAATAAAGGTCTTCCTCTGTTACCTTTTATGTATTTTAGGAAGGTCTTCGGGCATTGAGATGCACTATCTGTTTTTATTTTTAAAACGAATTCAGGTATTGAATCATCCACTCCCCTTCCTTAGAATCACAAAACAAGCAAACCCGAGAGTCAGGATCGCTCTCGGGTTTGCAAGCAGTAGTATTCAACTCTTAAACTTTATCTACTTCAATCAATAGATCTCCCGTTGCTATGCCTTCACCGGCCGCTGCGTAGATCTCTTTTACAGTACCACTGAATGGCGCTTGTACCGTAGTTTCCATTTTCATGGCTTCGGTGATCATCAAGTGATCTCCTTTAGACACTTTTTCGCCTTTTTCCACCAGAACTTTTATGACGGTTCCAGGCATGGTTGCTCCAATATGTGTAGGGTTGGTTGCATCCATCTTAGGCTTCGACACTACATCCGATTTAACACTCTCGTCTTTGATGTTCACTTCACGAGGTTGGCCATTTAACTCAAAGTAAACAACGCGGGTACCATCCTTTTGTGGTTGGCCAATTGATACGAGCTTTACCATCAAGGTTTTTCCTTGTTCAATTTCTACTTGAATTTCTTCTCCTAATCTCATACCGAAGAAGAAGGTCGGCGTGTCCAGAACAGATACATTTCCGTACTGTTCATATTTCTTCTGATAATCAAGGAATACTTTCGGATAAAGCGCATAAGCAATCATCTCATGGCTTGTCACTTGTCGATTAAGTGTTTCGAAAAGCTTCTTACGGATTTCTTCAAAGTTTACATCGTCCAACAGCTCACCTGGTCTAACTGTGATAGGTGACTTTCCTTTCAGGATGACTCTTTGAAGGTCTTCAGGGAAACCACCGTGCGGTTGGCCAAGATACCCTTCAAACAGTTCGATGACAGAGTCCGGGAAATCGATAGATTCACCCTTTTCAAGCACATCCTGTTCGGAAAGGTTGTTTTGAACCATGAACAATGCCATATCCCCTACCACTTTGGAAGATGGAGTCACTTTGACAATATCACCGAACATATCATTAACTCGGCGATACATCTCTTTCACATCTTCCCAACGAGCTCCTAACCCTACCGCTTTTGCCTGCTGTTGCAGATTACTGTATTGACCTCCAGGCATTTCATGCATATATACTTCAGAGTGAGGACTATTCATGCCGCTTTCGAAGTCGCTGTAGTATTTTCTGACATCCTCCCAATAGTGAGAGAGCTGTTCCAGAGCTTTGACAGAAACATCCGGCTTACGGTCCGTTTCTTCTAGTGCATAGTAAAGGGAGTTGGCACTTGGCTGTGATGTCAGTCCGGCCATGGAGCTGACGGCAACATCGACAATATCTACACCAGCCTCGATTGCTTTCGCATACATGTAAATCCCATTGCCACTTGTATCATGGGTATGAAGATGGATTGGAATATCAACCGTCTCTTTTAATGTAGAAATCAAACGATATGCCGATTGCGGCTTCAAAAGACCTGCCATATCTTTGATTGCAAGGATATGTGCTCCGCTTCGCTCTAACTCTTTCGCCATATCACAATAATATTGCAGATCATACTTTGTTCTGCTCGGATCATTGATGTCTCCAGTATAACAAATTGCTGCTTCCGCCAATTTCCCCGAATCGCGTACTGCATCAATGGCTAATGTCATGCCTTTCACCCAGTTTAGGCTGTCAAAGATACGGAAGACATCGATTCCTGCATAGGCTGATTTTTCCACGAACTCCTTAATCAGGTTATCAGGGTAGTTTTTATAACCAACTGCATTGGAAGCACGAAGCAGCATCTGGAATAGGACATTCGGCGCCTTTTCACGCAGAGTTAGAAGTCGGTCCCACGGATTTTCACTCAAGAAGCGGTATGCAACATCAAATGTAGCCCCTCCCCACATCTCCATGGAAAAAAGATTAGGTAATAACTTTGCAGTAGGTTCCGCAATCTGTTTCATATCGTTCGTACGGAGACGAGTAGCTAGTAATGATTGGTGTGCGTCCCTGAACGTTGTATCTGTCAATAACACTTCTTTCTGATCGTTCACCCATTTAACCAATCCGTCCGCTCCACGCTCGTCCAGGATTTGTTTAGTACCTCTTGGTACCTCATCGATTCCTGCCACATCAGGCATTCTTGGATTTGTGAAAATAGGTTTTTTCCTCTTTTCAACCCCAGGGAACCCGTTAACGGTCACGGTTCCGATATAAGAGAGCATCTTCGTTCCACGGTCTTTTCTTTTCGGGAACACGAAAAGTTCAGGTGTGGTATCTATAAAGGACGTATCATATTCCCCATTCATAAACTGCGGATGCTTCACTACGTTTTCCAAGAACGGGATATTCGTCTTGATTCCACGAATACGGAACTCTTTCAGGTTACGCTCCATTTTGGATGCTGCCTGTTCAAAAGTTAGGGCCCAGGTTGAAAGCTTCACAAGTAATGAGTCGTAATAAGGCGTGATGACTGCTCCTTGATAACCATTCCCTGCATCCAAGCGGACTCCGAATCCACCACCGGACCGGTAAGCCATAATTTTTCCGGTATCAGGCATGAATCCATTCAAAGGATCTTCCGTGGTTACACGGGACTGGATGGCAAAACCATGTACGCGTATGTCTTCTTGCTTAGGAATCCCAAGTTTGCTGCTATGTAGGGCATGTCCTTCTGCAATCATGATTTGGGATTGAACGATATCCACTCCAGTGACCATTTCGGTGATAGTGTGTTCCACCTGGACACGTGGATTTACTTCAATGAAATAAAATTCTTCCCCAGCCACTAGGAATTCAACTGTTCCCGCATTAATATAATCCACATTCTTCATTAATTCTACTGCAGCCTGACAAATCCGATCACGCAAGTCATCCGATAGGGATACGCTTGGAGCGATTTCCACGACTTTTTGATGACGTCTTTGAATGGAGCAATCACGCTCAAATAAATGAATGATTTCACCGTGCTGATCGCCAAGAATTTGGACTTCGATATGTTTTGGGTTTTCAATTAACTTCTCGACATAAACATCATCGTTTCCAAAAGCGGCCTTCGCTTCCGATTTTGCTCTATCAAATGAATCTCGTAACTCGGACTTGCTGCGGACAATCCGCATACCACGCCCTCCACCACCTAAGGCAGCTTTGATCATCAATGGATAGCCATATGTAGCCGCGAAATCCATCACTTCATCTAATGAATGGACAGGTCCATCCGTACCCGGTATTACCGGAATGTTGGCAAGTTGGGCCTGTGTTCTTGCCTTCACCTTGTCACCAAACATATCGAGGTGCTTGGAAGTTGGGCCGATAAAGATGATACCTTCTTCTTCACACTTCTTGGCAAAATGAATGTTTTCAGAAAGGAATCCATACCCAGGATGTATGGCATCTACTTCGTTTGCTTTTGCAATTTCAATGATGCCATCAATATCCAGATAGGCATCTATCGGTTTTTTTCCTTCTCCTACCAGATACGCTTCATCTGCTTTGTATCGATGAAAAGATCCGATATCTTCATTTGAGTAAATAGCAACTGTGCGAATGTTTAATTCTGTACATGCTCGAAAAACACGAATTGCGATCTCGCCGCGATTCGCAACAAGGACCTTATTAATTTTTCTTGTCATATTGTCTCCCCCTAGTAGCTACTTCTCACATTGGAAAAGTTTAGAATATTTTATCAATTATATATGCCATTATACATTATTTTTCGATAACTTTCCTCTTTTTCTTATTACTCAGGTAAATTATGTAGAATTATGCGATTTTCTTACGTAAGAATTTACTGCATGATTAATTGAAAAGATTTAAAAAGGCTCTTTTCTAAAGATCGGGGCTATTCACTAGTAAAAAGTCGGTAATTGGACTTTATACTGCTAACTTACTCTAGATATGCACGTAGCATATTCAGTATTGCAGGAAAAGAGCACGCGAGTTAGGAATATAAAGGTCATTTAAACAAACGCAAAAGCAACTATACGAAAAGAGCTTTTAATAAAAACGCTCAATCAACTTTTTAAAAGTTGATTGAGCGTTTTTATCATTAATTTTTTTCCCAGGCCTCATAAAGTGCAGAAAGTTCCTTTTCCAGCTTGGAAAGGATATCTTTTCCCTCTTTTTCGCTAATCAAGCCTAAGCGAACGGCAAAATCCATTTCGCGGGACAATCCGAACATTTGCGTGTCCAGCACTTCCTCGTACAATGGACATTGCGGCATGGTAAGATTGTCCATTTGGACTTGAATAAGTTTCAGTATTTTATCTGAATCAGCTTTTAAAAGCGAAATAGCTTTATCACGATGATCGACCACGATATCTGATGCCAATATCGATCCCTCCGTTTACGTACAAATGCCTATCTTATCTATAAATTTTATCGTTATTTTAAAAAAATTGCAAGGAGGATCCGTTTCGTATATTAAAACATGCTCAAATCATATTTATCCTGTAGCAATTTTAGGAGTTTAAGCCCTGTATGGCTGTTTCCTACTTCATTGAGAGCCGGTCCGAATATGCCAATACCCATTCTACCCGGAACAGATCCCATAATCCCCCCTGAAACTCCACTTTTGGCTGGAATTCCAATCCTTATTGCAAATTCCCCAGAGGCATTATACATCCCGCATGTTACCATAAACGTCTTACAGATCCTTGCTACTTCTTTCGGCATGACCTGCTCGTTCGTTAAAGGATTCAGCCCGTCCATCGCAAAGACCACCCCCATTCTTGCTAATTGAAGGCAATTCATCCGGATGGCACACTGTTTCGTGTAGACCTCCATGATTTCTTCCACATTACCATGTATCACTCCATCCCCTTTCATGTAAAAACATAGAGATCTATTTAAAAAGGATGTCGTGAATTCGGATATTGCCACCTCTTCACAATAGTCTATTTCTGGTTCATTGGTGAGCTTTCTCACAAAATCCATTATGTATTCCACTTTATCCTCTGCATTAGTTCCTTTGATCATCGATGTAACAGCAAGTGCTCCAGCATTTATCATCGGATTTAATGGTTTGGCCTTTGAAGAAGTTTCAAGCTTAATGATGGAATTAAAGGGGTCTCCTGTTGGTTCCATCCCAACTCTATGAAAAACATGCTCTGGACCATAATCCATGAGCACTATTGCAAGTGTAATTATTTTGGATATGCTTTGGAGTGTGAATTTCCGTTGTATATCCCCAGCAGAAAAGCAGTCCCCATCCGGGTAAACTAATGCACAAGACAAATGATCGGGACTTTCTTTCTGTAGTGCAGGTATGTAATTTGCCACTTTCCCTTCAAATGAGACCTTTCTCGCTTCCTTGACCAATGCATCCAATATTTCCTCACTTCTGCATGCCATTCTCCCACATCCTTCTTTATCAAGGGTCATTCATCCTTTGATGATATAATCTACCAATAGATTCCCCGAGAACATGACAAAAAAACATACAAGTTATATAATAATGAAAAGGATTACACAAGAGGGGGACAACATGGAAAATATCATCGGAATAGAAGGCAAGGTCAATTTTTCAATAACGCTTGATCCAGGTGTATGGATCTTTGATGATAGAAGGATTGATTTAGATACATATTTCGCAGAAGAAACGCACGAAAAAAAGGACGAACTTGAGGAATATACAAAAGCAGTATCCAAGCATTGGGAACGAGAGATCAGAGAAGGAGCCATCTACCCACCAACATTGAAGTCGGAGCGAAAGTTCGAAAAGGAAAAACTTTTAAACGGGACCTTCGGGATTAAGTTTGGTCCATTCCTTCATAATGCCGAACCTCAATCAGATTCTTCCAAGGTAGTGTTTGTCGGTCAAGAAAGGGAATTGGAAGTGGATATCCCCACAGCTCAAGAAATGATATTGGCCTTTTCCAAAAACGGAAAACCGCTAAAGGAAAATGGGCCAGTTCATGCTTACTTTGAGGATGGATCCAACCAGGATGCCCCTTTGACACATGTTCATAGAATTATTGTAAAGTAATTGCTTCTAAAGTCTCCGCAATAGTGCCGCAAATAACTGCGGCACTATTTTTTGATTGAGGTTTATTATAATAGATCTGCAGCAAGTTTCGCGAGCATGGAGCGTTCGCCTTTAACAAACTTTACATGCCCAGCGAGCTTCTGGTCTTTGAAGCGTTCCACAACATAAGTTAACCCATTGTTATATTCATCAAGGTAAGGATGATCGATCTGTTCCGGATCTCCCATAAGGACAATCTTACTCCGTTCCCCCACTCTTGTCAGGATCGTCTTGACCTCATGCTTTGTCAGGTTTTGTGCTTCATCTATGATGATGAATTGTTCCGGTATGCTTCTTCCCCGTATATAGGTCAGTGCTTCCACTTCGATGGAACCCATCCCTGCCAAAATCGCATCAAGTTCTCCTGGCTTTTTTGTATTGAAAAGATATTCCAAGTTATCATATATTGGTTGCATCCAAGGTCGTAATTTTTCCTCTTTTTCACCTGGGAGAAATCCAATATCTTTTCCAACCGGCACGATCGGCCGAGCAACTAGCAGTTTTTTATAACGGTTCAAGTCTTCCGTTTGCATAAGCCCTGCAGCCAATGCCAAAAGCGTTTTTCCCGTTCCTGCCTTACCTGTCAAGGTAACCAGTGGAATATCGGTTCGAAGGAGCATTTCAAATGCCATTGTTTGTTGTACATTCCGGGGCCTGATCCCCCATATATGGTCCTGATCAAAAATCAGCTTTTTTACTTTATTCGCTGTTGCATCAATTATGCCCAAGGCTGAAGCAGAACCTCCGAGTGCATCCTTCATTATAATAAACTGATTCGGATAAAAAGGTTGGTTGGCAAGCTCCGATACAGCAATTTCCCCTTTAAGATAAAAAGCGTTAAGTGTATCAGCCTGTACATAAACCTCTAGAAACCCTTTGTAAATGTGGTCCACTTCCACAACCCGGTCGTTAAGGAAGTCTTCGGAAATCAATCCGATTGCATCTGCCTTCACACGGACAAGCGCATCCTTGCTCACCAAAATGACTAAACGGCCATCCTCTTTGGTTTGTTCCTCCAAAGAAAGATTCTTCGCCACTGCAAGAATCCTATTATCATTTGTCTTTTCCACAAATATTTCTTGCAGCTGATGAAAGCTACGATGATTCAATTCAATGCGAAGTGCCCCTCCATTGTGCAAGGGAATCTTTTCATGTAGCTTCCCTGTTGCTCTTAGGGAATCAATAATCTTCGAAACCTGCCTTGCATTCCTTCCTATTTCATCCATATATCTTTTTTTCGAATCCACTTCTTCCAATACCACCGCAGGAATAACTACCTCATTATCTGCAAAGGAATAAATTGCATATGGATCCTGTAACAGTACATTCGTATCTAATACATAAATTTTACCCAACCTGCCGCCTCCTACTCTCAGCCCTTCTTTTGTCTTTCTGGAGTGAATCAAGGCATCCTCCCTTTCAGTATATGGCCCCAATACAATTAGTGTGTTACTACTTGACCATAAAGAGGGACGGACCGTTGTTAAAATATATGTCGGAATGAATAAAGATAGAAGAACAAATAAACAATAAAATCAAGACAGATGAAAATGGGATCATCCTAGAGAAGGAGTGAAATACATTGAAAAGATATTTAGTAGTAACTGCCATTGTGTCATTGGCACTTACCGGCTGTATGAACAATCAACCGCGGAATATTTCCAACGACAAAGAAAACACACAGGTCATCCACGTAAGGGACTCTGCAGATGTACAGGTAGATAGAAAAACTGGACAAGAAGTTTCTGCCCATCTTGTGGAATTGGCTACGAGGGTACCAAATGTAAATGATGCGACTGCTGTAGTATTAGGTCCATATGCGGTAGTTGGAATCGATGTGAACTCCGATTTAAATCGGGAAAGGGTAAGTACCATAAAATACTCTGTTGCAGAAAGCTTAAAGAGTGATCCATATGGGGCAACTGCTGTCATCCTTGCAGATGCAGATTCCTTTGTAAGGTTACAGGAGATGGGAAGGGATATCCAGAATGGCAGGCCAGTGACGGGGATCATGGAAGAACTTGCAGAAATCGTTGGACGGGTTATGCCGGAGATTCCAATTGACTTAAAAGAGCCTACAGCACCAAATCCGACCGAACAAAACAACCCTCAACTTCCGGAGGATCAACAAAAGCAACTCGAACAGAAACAACAAAATCAGTCCAATCATTATAAGGATGAAGAACGAAATAAGAAAGTGAAGCAGGATTAACGCTGATAGCTGTCCAGAAGGGAAATTCCATCTGGACAGCTTTTTAATTGGGGGAATAGTATGGGAGTGGGCCGGACTTCATGAGATTTTGGGGAATATCATGAAAATTCTCGGGGTATATCCGGAATTTTTGGGATTTATCTTGAAATCTCGAGTTATATCCGGAATTTGCGGATTATATCTTGAAATCTCGAGTTATATCCGGAATTTTGGGAATATATCTTGAAATCTCGAGTTATATACGGAATTTGCGGAATATATCTTGAAATCTCGAGTTATATCCGGAATTTTGGGATTATATCTTGAAATCTCGAGTTATATCCGGAATTTGCGGAATATATCTTGAAATCTCGGGTTATATCCGGAATTTGCGGAATATATCTTGAAATCTCGAGTTATATCCGGAATTTTTGGAAAATATCTTGAAATCTCGCGTTATATCCGGAATTTTGGGAATATATCTTGAAATCTCGCGTTATATCCGGAATTGTGGGATTATATCTTGAAATCTCGGGTTATATCCGGAATTTTGGGAATTTATCTTGAAATCTCGAGTTATATCCGGAATTTGCGGAATATATCTTGAAATCTCGAGTTATATCCGGAATTTTGGGAATATATCTTGAAATCTCGAGTTATATCCGGAATTTGCGGATTATATCTTGAAATCTCGAGTTATATCCGGAATTTGCGGCATATATCTTGAAATCTCGAGTTATATCCGGAATTTGCGGATTATATCTTGAAATCTCGAGTTATATCCGGAATTTGCGGATTATATCTTGCAATCTCGAGTTATATCCGGAATTTGCGGATTATATCTTGAAATCTCGAGTTATATCCGGAATTTGCGGATTATATCTTGCAATCTCGAGTTATATCCGGAATTTGCGGATTATATCTTGAAATCTCGAGTTATATCCGGAATTTGCGGATTATATCTTGAAATCCCGAGTTATATCCGGAATTTCCGAAATATATCTTGAAATCTCGAGTTATATCCGGAATTTTTGGCCTCCCCCACCCTCAGATCGCTCAGTACATCACCAAAAAAATAGCAGGTTGCCACCTGCTACAATTTAAGCAACACTTATGCATGTTTACGAATTGCCGTCATCACCTGATCATCCAGCTTTTTTGCCGCTTCTATATCGTAGGTTTTTTCAAACTTTGGCTCAACGCTTATTTTAGCTCCATAAAACATGACATCCCGCACTTCTTTTACCTCAAGATGCAATAAGGCCAATTTCAATGGAACCTCTTCCATTTTCTCCACTTTTACAGTTGCATTAGTATGAATGGCATAAACGGAATCATTGGCCATAAGGTTTACCACTAGTTCGCTGTTATGTATCACATTTTTCACTATGCGAGATTCCGAATTGACAGCAAGTAGAACGGATTTCTCACCAGTGGCATATAGCCAGGAGATAGCACTGACATTCGGTCCGCCTGTTTCATGATCTACAGTGCTTATTGTCACAAGTGTTTCTTTTTGCAGTGCGGCTTTAAGCGGTTCCACAAGAACATATTCTACCAAGTTTGGCATTGTTCATCCCCCCACTGTATTTTTATTTATCTTATCTTACCACATCCCCATTTCCATAGAAAGAAATGGTTAATTAATACCCTATATTAGCCTGTTTACCAATTAATTCTTAATTATTCCCCTTTATGCTATACTATTGATAAAGATTGAATAAATGAGGTGGACCATGAGAGTCAAGTGTGTAATTTGCGATAAAATTGAAAGTATAAATGATGAAACACTAGTAGCGAAAAGACTTCGCAACAGACCAATACATACATATATGTGCGATGAATGTGCTGAGAGAATTGAAAAAAGAACCAACGAGAGAAAAGCTTCAGGTAATTTCAAACTGTTTGAACAAAAACAAAATCAGGATGAGTGGTAGAACTTGATACTTAGAGGGGCATTTCCAGGCTTAATAAGTGGGATCCTGATGGGCTTGTTTATCAAGGTACTGGAAATAGTTTCAGGAAAGAAGATATACGTACTTCTGTTAAATGTCGATTTTATTCCAGGTTTCAAAAATGCGAGTTTTTCGGAACTGACTGAATTCACCTTCCATCTAATAGTTGCCATTCTTATCGGTATCATTTTTGCTTTCTTAGTAGAACGTTTCCATTTGGATGATAAAAGAAGGCAGTATCTGGTGGCAATAGGCATCACCCTCCCTACCATTTTACTGTATTTTCCATTAACTATTCTGGCTATTAAAGAAACACCCGCTCCTTCCGATGAGATAGCAGTCTTCTTATGGTCTATAGGGCACATAGCATTTGCTTTATTCCTTCCTATATTTTATAAAACAACAAAGCAAAAAGGATAGCTCCCTCGCAAGTGTCAAGCACTCGGGAAGGAGCTATCCTTTTTCTATTCATAATTATGATACTTATCAGGTTCGTTTTGAATTTGTTCAAGCATCACGTCGATGAGTTCGATTGGAAATCTAGCCTTATGGCGCACCCCATCTTTATCGTATTCCACATAATACATCGGATCCTCTTTGGAAACGACAATGTTTGTCAGCTTGTGGTCCTCAAGGAGAATCCCTTCAAAAAGTTCTTTTGTATCTTGGGCGGACTTATCGTCAGGTCTTGCTTCGGCCACAACTTTTATAGTCAGCCAATTGTATAATGTATCTTGTAAGGACCTCATATCGCACGCCCCTTTAAGATTCTGTACTTTCCGCTTGCTTGGAACGATGAAGTCGAATCTTATAGATTATCAATATTAAAGCGGCAACCACCAATCCTTCTGCAACTGGAAGGAAGATTCCCAGAAAAGTCAGGACTGTACTTCCAAATGCGAGGAAGAGATAAATAACCACCGATTTTAATAGAGGCAGCTTCAAGGCGAAGCCAAGCTTGTACACTAATATGGATAGACCCAAAATAGTTAAGTATAGCATCCACATGCCTAAGTCAGGGTTTTCATCGACACGGTATAGACTAGCAAAAAAGGATAGTCTTTGTGTAACATCCATTGCCTACTCCCCATTTCTAACTTTTTTTATAGAGTCTGTTAAGCGCTACTATTGATTTCCACACAGACTTCGCTTATCCAAAGGGCACCTGTGGAGGCTCCTCGGCTTTGCCTTACGGGGTCTCCCCTATTCGCTACCTCCCTCTGGAGTCTACGCCCTGTGCTCCAATCAATTTCAAAAGCTTCCTAACAGACCCTTAGAAAAAAAGGATAGCGAGGGTCGCTATAGACATAAAAGCAACCCTGCCTCCTTCTTAAATTAATACTTAAGCCTCAGCGTATTTTTTCTTTTTCGCTGCTCTTTCACGTTCGTTCTTATCAAGAAGTTTTTTACGTAAACGGATGGATTGTGGCGTGATTTCACAATACTCATCGTCGTTCAAGTATTCTAAAGACTCCTCTAATGTCATTAAACGAGGTTTCTTCATGCTTACCGTTTGATCCTTTGTTGCAGAACGAACGTTAGTTGCCTGCTTCATTTTACAAACGTTAACCACAAGATCATTCTCACGGTTATGCTCCCCAACGATCATTCCTTCGTAAACTTCTGTTCCTGGCTCAACGAAAATAACTCCACGGTCTTCAATACCCATGATACCGTAAGTAGATGCTTTACCTGTTTCCATGGAAACAAGAACACCTTGGCGACGTCCACCTACTTGACCTGCTGCCATAGGCTGGTAGCTGTCAAATGTATGGTTGATGATTCCGTATCCGCGAGTAAGGGAAAGGAATTCCGTTGTATAACCAATCAAACCACGAGATGGTACCATGAAAATCAGACGAACCTGACCATTACCATTATTGATCATGTCTACCATTTCACCTTTACGGGCTCCGATGGATTCCATGATCGCACCAGTATAGTCTTCTGGTACGTCAATTTGTACACGCTCAACCGGCTCAGATTTAACACCATCGATATTCCTGATGATAACTTCCGGCTTAGATACTTGAAGCTCGAAACCTTCACGGCGCATGTTCTCGATAAGAATGGAAAGATGAAGCTCTCCACGACCAGATACAACCCATGCATCAGGAGAATCAGTTGGGTCAACACGTAGACTTACATCTGTCTCCAATTGTGCTTCTAAACGTTCTTCAATTTTACGGGAAGTAACGAATTTTCCTTCTTTCCCAGCAAACGGACTGTTGTTTACCAAGAACGTCATTTGTAGAGTTGGCTCATCAATACGAAGAACCGGTAGTGCATCCTGTTGGTCAACCGGACATACTGTTTCCCCTACGTTTATGTCTTCCATTCCTGAAACGGCAACAAGGTCTCCAGCTTTCGCTTCTTCGATTTCCACTCGCTTAAGTCCGATGAAACCGAATAATTTCGTCACACGGAATTGCTTAACAGATCCATCAAGCTTCATTAGTGCAACCTGTTGACCTACTTTCATTGTTCCACGGAAGATACGTCCTACTCCGATACGTCCAACATAGTCATTGTAATCAAGAAGGGCTACTTGGAATTGAAGCGGCTCGTCACTATTATCAACTGGTGCTGGGATATGTTCTACAATGGACTCATAAATTGCTTCCATGTTCTCATCTTGCTTTTCAGGATCAGTACTTGCTGTCCCGTTGATTGCAGATGCATATACAACCGGGAATTCCAATTGTTCTTCATTTGCACCCAATTCAATGAATAGATCGATTACTTCGTCGACTACTTCTGTCGGACGAGCAAAGTCACGGTCAATTTTGTTAACAACGACAATCGGTGTCAGGTTTTGCTCTAACGCTTTTTTCAATACAAAGCGTGTTTGAGGCATACAGCCTTCATAAGCATCTACTACTAAAAGTACACCATCAACCATTTTCATAATACGTTCCACTTCTCCACCAAAGTCGGCATGTCCAGGTGTGTCCATGATGTTGATGCGCGTATCTTTATAGTTAATTGCCGTATTTTTAGCTAATATGGTAATCCCACGTTCTCTTTCTAAATCATTGGAGTCCATGGCACGTTCTGCTACCTGCTCGTTCGTTCTAAACGTCCCAGCTTGGTGTAGCAACTTGTCAACTAACGTCGTTTTACCATGGTCAACGTGAGCGATAATTGCGATGTTTCTAATATCATTGCGGATGTTCACTATTTCATCTCCCTAATTATACAACTTAATAACTTTAGTATTATACCACAAACATGGTAGAAAAGAGAAAGGGACTTATGTAAAATATAAGTTATACGTTCTTAGCTTCATCAGGAGGAGTTGATTTTATGAAAAATATCAAGTGGATTTTTATGGTATATGCCATTTTGGCAGCGGTTTCTTTGGGCTTGGTCGGAATTGCCATTGGAGAGCGAAACACCATGGGTATGGTATTGGCGTTTGTTTTATTCGGGGTCGTAATGGGACTTGGATTCAAAACAAAAAGAAAAATGCGTGAAAATGGCCAATTATAAACAAAAGACATGATATTGCTATAATTTACCTTTTATTACTACATCCTTAGGACAAGCGATACCCTGGAAGGGAAATCTACAGGAAAATCAAAACAATATCACACCTAAATTGCAAAAACCCACGGCTACATGAAATCCGTGGGTTTTTACTCATTTTTTCAACTTATATAAATAGTCATTCATGATAACTTCATGCAAACCCGGTTTACTGACAAACACACTGTTCTGTCCCAGCAAATCCAAAGGTTCGCCATGAAGTGTCGTTACTTTTCCTCCAAGCTCGTTTACAAGTATTAGTCCCGCTGCAAAATCCCATGGGGAAAGTCTCAGAGTAATATATGCATCTATACGCCCCGTTGCCACATAAGCCATCTCAAGTGCCGCAGATCCATAAGAGCGAGTTCCTCTTACTTTTTTCACGAGGGGAGCCAAAATGGTAGGATCTATGCGTTTATTCTCCGTAATCCAGGTAGCATTCAATGCGATGACAGCACGCTCCACCGTGACCTCTTCCAAGTCAGGCAGTTTTGTATCATTAAGATAGGCGCCTTCTCCCAACTTAGCATGATAAAGTTCGTCATGTACCACATCATAAATCAAGCCAACCTTCCCGACACCGTCTTCGTAAACGGCAACGGAAATAGCAAAGTTGCGCTGTTGATGAACAAAGTTCATGGTCCCATCAATTGGATCGATAATCCATACTGTGCCATCTAGTTTATCCAATTCATCGCCGAATCCTTCTTCTCCAAGAATCTGATGTTCTGGATATGTCTCCCTGATGCGCTCTATAAAAAATTGCTCTGTTTCTCGATCAATATTGGTTACAAGATCGTCAGCAGAGCTTTTCGTATCTATCATCAGCTCGTTGCTGAACGAAGCACGGATCCTTTCACCAGCTTCTCTTGTCCATTTTTTTGCGTTTTCATCTATTTCCCGCCACTTCATGTCGTCTCCTGCCCTTCTGCACCAATTAAATTTCCCATTTCAACTGAAATTCGAGTTATGTATGTCTTAGATTACTGAAACGGTCCGGTAAAAGCAAGTAATCCGAAGCATAGAAAAACGAACCTCATACAGGTTCGTCGGGTAGCATGTGCCACTAAACCTCTAGACTTAACATTTCTTTACGAAATTGCTCTAACTTGGACTTTGATTTTTTAATTTTATCCTGGTCGCTTTCTTGTATCGCTTCATACAAGACCGCCAGTTCATAGTCGATTTCCATTCGCAAAACCGCACGTTGATTTTCTTCTTTTTTCTTTTTCCACGGTGTCGCCACTTGTTTCATCCTATTTCCCTCCCTCAATCTAAGTTTCTCGTTTCCAAAAGGTTCAATATTAAATGGTTGCTATATCATATGAAGGTAATGAAAGTTGGTAACTAAAATGTGCAGTTACCCAAAAAGAAAACTAGTGCTATTAATCTAATGTTTTGGCATGGAAAAATGGCTATGATAAAATTAGAAGAATCATTAAAACCACACATACGAGAAACGGAGCGATTTCATGGCTAATGAGAAATTCACCGGCTTTAAGAAAAAAGACTTTCAAGTTTTCACGATAGATGGACTAGAAGAAAGAATGGAAGGATTGAAAAATCAAATCCAGCCAAAGTTCGAACAGCTCGGTCAGCATTTTGCTCCCTCTTTGACAGCAATGACAGGGGAAGAGATACATTACCATGTTGCCAAGCACGCAAGAAGAACCAAGAACCCACCAAAGGATTCCTGGGTGGCATTCGGGAGCAACCCTAGAGGATATAAGATGATCCCACATTTCCAAATCGGTTTATGGGAAACGCATGTATTTGTATGGTTTGCGGTAATTTATGAAGCACCAATGAAGGAAGCTTTCGGGGAAACATTGTTAAAGGATGTTAAAGCAATCCGGAAAGAGATTCCAACCGATTATGTTTGGTCCAAAGACCATACCAAACCTGGGGTGATTCGCCAAAGCGACCTGACAGAGGAAGTCCACCGGGAGCTCTTTGAACGCTTGATCAATGTGAAAAAGGCAGAAATACTATGTGGCATTCAAATTCCGAAAGAGGAAGCAATCAAGCTCTCGGGAGATGAAACTATCGCTAGGATCGAAGAAGCGTTTCAAACGCTGAGAAGACTATATGATCTTTCTAAACAAGCCGTATAAGAAGACGAATGCGCATCAAAAAACCCATTGTCATGTTGACTCTGGGTTTTTTGATGCGCATTAAGCTTACTTCGACATCATCACCCGTTCGCCAGGTTGCATGTCTTTTGCTTTTTTGATCGTTCGATATACAGAGAATCCACTTAATTCTTCGTATTCGTTTGCCAAATTTCGTTCTTCCGCTTTGCCTGGGACTATTTCTTTGAAGCGCCGATAAGCTGCTAATAGCCTTTCACGTTCCACGCCTTTGTTGTAGGTGAGCTCCACTGCCTCATACAACGCGATCACATCGACTATTTCATCTGTGGACCATTCATAAGATATAGGGTAAGAGAAGTCCATTTGTTCACCTCTTTAATATGTAGATTGGAAAAGTAAGGTTGTTGTTTTAACTAGTAAAAGTCGGCAATTGGACTTTTTTCTGATTACAGACTCCAAAACAAGTAGTATTTTCAGTACAGCATAGAAAAGAGCCACAGTAAGTGATATAAGGGTTGATTTAAAAATTACGATAACAGCCAAAGTAAAGTATATCACTTTCTCCGTCTAGTTTGTCCACTTGCTTCTTATTTTTTCCCCATCACTTATCATTCTTGAAAAGAGCTCATCAACCGTGGGAACATCATTTATTAATCCCATCACCTGCCCTGCCCATGCATATCCTGCATCTGTTTTTCCGTCGTAAATAAACCGCTTATTGGCGGTGCCAGCAATAAAGTCCTTTAGTTCTTCGTATCCCCTAGCTTCCTGTTCCAACTTCAATATCTTTTCGGTCCAGGAATTATGAATGGCCCTTGCAGGAGACCCTAAACTTCTTTTAATAACAACTGTATCATTCTCCGTTCCATTAACAAGCAATTCTTTATAAATAGGATGAGCTTGGAAACATTCCTTTGTTGCAATAAACCTCGTTCCCATTTCTATCCCTTCCGCTCCCAGGGCTAAAGCTGCCATCAATCCACGGCCATCCCCTATCCCACCTGAAGCGATTACGGGTATGCTTAAGGCATCCACAACTTTTGGCACGAGGACCATGGTTCCCAAGTCATTTTTGCCTAGATGCCCCCCTCCTTCTTGCCCAACGACCATTACTGCATCAGCACCGAGTTGTTCCGCCTTTTCCGCTTGCCTTCGAGCTGCTACTAACACCAACTTCTTGCAACTTGTCCCTTCAAGCTTTTTGAAAATGGGAGCCGGGTTACCTCCTGTCATGGAGATGACTGGAACATTCTCCTCCAAAGCGACATCGAGCATATGCTCAAATGGTCTTCCATGTTGACCGATGGCATAGTTCACACCAAAGGGGTTTTCTGTCATCGTCCTGACTTTCCTGATCTCCTCTCTTAACCGTTCAGGAGTATCCAGGCTCATTGCCGTAATCTGCCCGAGGCCTCCTGCATTGGAGACTGCCGCCGCAAGATCTGCAAAAGCAAGATATGCTAACCCTCCTTGAATAATCGGGTATTTAATATTTAGAAGTTCTGTTACTTTTGTATTCCAATTCATCTATATCCTTCCCCTTTCTTCTTCTCTTTAAATGTTTCTTTCTTCGTTGACAAACTCCTGTTTTTTTCAACAAAATATCTAAAAGAAAAATCTATGCAATCATGAAGATAAATGCTATAATTTCATTTGTTTTATGGGAAGGCTATTTCCGTAAACTTTGTTGCCTTTGCGTATATAAAACAGACCGATATATTCTTAACTGTCGCGCTCTTTTCACTGCAATATTAAATACTACATGCACACTTTAGAGTATGTATACGACAAAAAGTCCAATTGCCGACTTTTTGTTAGTGAATAGCTACAATTTTTGAGAAAGAGCCTATGTGAATGTTTGTACTGCGTTTCTACATGCGTTAAGATAAACGAAACCAAGTTTAATTAAAGAGGTGCATAAGTAAGTTGACATATTCTCAAATTGATACACCATTGTTTACCGGACTACTGAATCATGCTAAAAAAAATCCAATACAATTCCATATTCCTGGTCATAAAAAAGGGGCTGGAATCGATCCAGAATTTCGAGAATTCATCGGCGAGAATGCCCTTTCCATCGATTTAATTAATATTGGGCCACTAGATGACCTCCATCAACCTAAAGGGATGATTAAAGAAGCACAGGACCTCGCTGCCAAAGCCTTCGGTGCGGATCACACTTTCTTTTCCGTTCAGGGTACCAGTGGAGCAATCATGACCATGGTGATGGCTGTTTGCGGGCCTGGGGAAAAAATCATCGTGCCTAGGAATGTGCACAAATCCGTCATGTCGGCCATCGTTTTTTCCGGTGCCGTGCCTATTTTCATTCACCCCGAGGTGGATAAAGAACTTGGGATCTCACATGGCATTACCACAGATTCTGTAGAGAAAGCTTTGAAACAGCACCCTGACGCAAAGGGTGTACTTGTGATTAATCCCACTTATTTCGGAATTTCAGCCGATTTGAGTCAGATTGTAGAAATAGCTCATTCCTTTAATGTACCGGTACTTGTCGATGAAGCACATGGAGTGCATATCCATTTCCACGAGGAACTTCCTTTGTCTGCCATGCAAGCTGGTGCAGATATGGCTGCAACAAGTGTGCATAAACTTGGCGGCTCCATGACCCAGAGTTCCATCTTGAACGTCCGCGAAGGTCTTGTGAATGTGAACCGAATTCAAGGAATTCTGAGTATGTTGACAACCACATCCACATCCTACCTTCTTCTTGCCTCATTGGATGTGGCACGTAAGCGTCTAGCTACGGAAGGACATATGCTCATCGAAAAAACGATTCAATTGGCCAACAAAACGAGAAATGCAATAAATGAAATCGAGTATCTTCATTGCATAGGTCCTGAAATCCTTGGAAGAAAAGCGACCTTCGATTATGATCCGACCAAGTTGATCATTTCAGTTAAAAAGCTCAACCTGACCGGATATGATGTGGAGAAATGGCTTCGACAAAAGTATAACATTGAAGTGGAATTATCTGACCTTTACAATATTCTCTGCATCATCACACCTGGTGACTCAGAGGTGGAAACCGGAACCCTATTACAAGCATTAAAAGAGCTTTCAGAGGAGTTCAAACACAAGGCGGGGGATTCGGAGAATGAAGTTAAAGTACTACTTCCTGATATTCCTGTCCTTGCCATCGCACCACGTGAAGCATTTTATTCTGAAACGGAAATCGTTCCCTTCGAAGAATCTGCAGGTCGTATCATCGCTGAATTTATTATGGTCTATCCTCCAGGCATCCCAATTTTCACTCCTGGTGAGATCATTACGGAAGACAACCTGGCTTATATCACCAAAACTTTGGAAGTTGGGCTTCCCGTTCAAGGACCGGAAGATTATGAATTGAAAACCTTGAGAGTAATTAAAGAACATAAAGCCATTCAATAAAAGAAAAGAGCAGGTCCCTCTGGCCGGGAACCTGCTCTTTTCCTTTTATCTTCTATCAATCTATGATTCTAGGCTAAATCTTCACTTTTTTCAGAGCACTGGCAATCTGCACATTTTGCATAGTAAGTCGTAACTTTTTCATCCTCAAAGTGATCTACCGCGCTGTTACAAGTTTGACAAATGATTGTACCCATACCCTTCAACCTCTTTCCATAAAGAAATTTTTAATGCAAAGTCGCCATAAAATGAAAGCGCTTTATGTTGTTAAATACATCATAAACCTTTAAATGTGTTATGTCAATAACTAAATTGTATAACACATTTATTTTTATAGTGATATAAATGATAAGCACATCCAAAAAAGTTCCTTACGCTTACCTAATTAATGACAGGTAAAAGGTCACCGTCCAATAACTAGACGATGACCTCTAACATACAATTAGTTTCTATTCATATTGTTCTTGAAATGGACTGGAAGGGATGGCTTCTGTAAAGAATTCCGCAAGATCTTCTGCCTGTTCTTGAGAATCAATTCGGAATACATGTTGAAGGTGGTTTAAGTCAGTAATGTCTTTAGGGTCGAGGAGTGTGGAACGGCCGGTTTGCATACAGATGACGAGAGGCTTACCAAAAAACATATTCGTGTAAACAATACCAAAATCATATCTAACATCTTTAGTCGTAAAACCAACAAATCGAACAGGGACATTCTCATTGTTATCATAAAGCTTGTCAAATAAGTTCATAAGGTACCTCCTTTTTATTTTTTGGTTATTCAGAATATTATTATAACTTATAGCAAAGCTGATTTGCAAGAATTTTCACTTAGTGATTGTAAGTTGTTTTACCCTAATGCTAGAATAGTATTAGATGAAATTGTCATATTTAGGAGTGAATCTAATGGCCAGTAGCGCTTACATCAACCTTGTCTCCAAATCAAAAGAGAAAACGCTTACCACTGAAGATGTAATGAATTTATTACACTACTATAAAGAAATAACTGCCAAAACAGGTAAACAGTTAGGATGGGAATACAGTGAGGCAGCCTTCCCATATGAAATCAAAGAAAAACCAGAAGGAAAAGGACAATGGTTTTACCTAAAAGGGACGGAAGACCGCTATAAAATGATACTGATCGGAGTTGGAACCCAACCTGAAAACACAGAAGGAACAGACCCACTTCCATACATACAAGTCACCCTGCACGACCAGAGTACCCATGGGGACAAAGCAAAAGCAAACGAGATCTGTAAATTCCTTGCCAAGAAACTTGAAGCAGAGTTAAAGCTTTTTACCGGGAGCATCATGTATTATTATAAGCGCTAACTACAAACGAAAGCCCACTATCAGGAGATAGCGGGCTTTTCTGTTACTCTGACTCAATTTCTTGCTCTTCTGTACCGATAAGAGCCGGGTCCATGATGTCAAAGTTCTTTGCCTGTAAACCCTTTACAATATCGGCCAATGCATCTTTCGTCCATTCTCTATCATGCATAAGAAGGTTGCTGCCACTACTTAGAAATTCTGTATTAACCATAATATCTGCAAGTGCCTCAGCATCCATGTATTCGGTCTCCCAATCATACCCATAAGTCCAATTCATAAGGATCATTCCTTCTTGTTTGACGAGCTCTTTGGCATAATCAGTATTCGTACCAAATGGGGCACGGAAGAAACGAGGACGTTCCCCTGTGATTTCCTCCACCCTGTCATTTAAAGGAACAATTTCTTCATACTGTTCTTCCTCCGTTAACTGTCTTAAAGACTTATGCGTCATTGTGTGGTTTCCAATCGGAAATCCCATGTCATAGATTTGCTTTAGGGTGTTCCGTTCTTGTTCCGTTTCCAAGAAATGACCGTTCACAAAGAATATGGCTTTTACGTTTAGTTCCTTAAGAATAGTAGCCATTTCCAATGCATATCTATCGGGAGCATCATCTATTGTCAATAATACAACATCAGGGTTTGCATCATTGATCGGTTCTAATGTCCAATTACTCTCATTCACTATGTATTGGGGTTCTTGAGGCTCTTTGGTTTGATCTTCGTTAGTGGTATCTTGGTGTTCTTCCGCTTCCCCACTATCCTCAGATTTATCTGCACCAGGTTCCTGTTCTTCAGCTGAATCTTCCTGTACTGTAGCAGGTACCTCTTCTTCATCATCTACTTTATCTTCAGTAGATTCATTTTCTTCTGTTTGACTATCTACTGCATCAGATCCTTGCTCTTCATTTACTTGTCCAGTTTGCCCGCAAGCTACAAGGAGGAGCAATAACAATGCAGATAGTACCCATTTTTTCATATTCTTTCCTCCATATGTAAGGTTCACCTTTAATCATACTAGCAATCAGTATATGAAGGCAATGTTTTTCATTATATTTAAGTTAAGCATCAGTGGCGATGCTTTCGTAATAGGATATTCTGCCCTGCAACTAACTAAAGACCAGATAGTAAAATAGACTCTGGAAACTAAAGTAGAAAATAAAACTAATCGCTGTAGTCAATGCAGCTTGCTTTTTTTTATGAATAATTGACATGGCTAGTGTATAACAAAGATAGATAAAAATACCCAAGAGGATTACTTTGGCCTGCATCTTGTCCCTGGCAGAAAACCATTCAATCAGACTATATGTCCCCCAAAAGATATTCTGTATTAAAAACACCACATAATTTTTCATAAAAGCAGCTCCTTACTGCATATTTCTATTTATGTATCCGTTTTATCGCAAAAGAAAACCTTTGTAATAAATATGCCGGGAAGGAGCATTCTATTTTTCAATTTTGTAACATTTCGATGACAAGCACAGTTAACATTATTTTTAGTGGTAGAATAGCACCAAATAGTAAAACAGATTTTAATAAATAACTTCCCAAGTATATATGTTTAACAGAAAGTGAGGATTGCCATGATTAGAGGCTCTGTCATTTTTTTCACTTTGTCTTTTTTCATTTTGTCTTCTTGCCAAGAAAATCAATCGATTACTCACGTTCAATTTCCGGAAGATGCCCACACACTTGTATTCTTTTCAGACGAATCTAACTTACAAGATGAACATACATATTATGACGCTATCATTGATTTGAGAAATTCATTTCCAAATGAAGTGGCTAACTTGAAAGTGGTTCACTCTGAGAATGAGAAAATTTTATATAAGCAGTTTAATGTCAAATCGACCCCGTCTTTAATTGTTGTCCATCATAATGAAGTAGTTACACAGGTGGAAGGGTCCAAACAAAAAGAAGACATTGTCGTATCCATTGAACAAGCTCTTAACGATGCAGGTGATTCCACTTATTAAGGTGTGGGTTGCCTGCATTTTTGTTATTCCACCAATGAATCCGTGCAAACCACCCGGTCCTTATAAAGATGAATAATTACTTATTAAAGATGATAACTACTATATCCCCGCTGCTCCTTTCCACAGCTAGAATCTTAGGTAATCTAGGTTAACTGTTATTTCAATCCCTTTACGTTTAAAGGTTTTTCATTCTTCTTTTGGTGAATGGGAAATTCCTTGTTGATTGGAGTGGAAGGCGCGCAGACGCCCGCAGGCAAGCGAAGCGCTTGTGGAATGGAAATCCAGAGAATTTTATACTTTTCAATAAAAAAAGCCTCCGAAATGTTCGGAGGCTTTTTAGTCGATCCTTTATTTTACAATGTGAATTGGGCTTCCCATTGCCACTTCTGCAGCTTCCATTGTGATTTCTCCCAATGTTGGATGCGCGTGGATAGTCATTGCGATATCTTCCGCTGTCATGCCAGCTTCAATTGCAAGACCAAGTTCAGCGATCATGTCAGATGCGCTTGAACCTGCAATTTGAGCACCGATGATTAATCCATCTTCTTTACGAGTTACAAGCTTCAAGAATCCGTCTGTTGCGTTCAAAGCCAATGCACGGCCGTTCGCAGCAAATGGGAACTTGGCAGCTGTTACTTCGATTCCTTCTTCTTTTGCTTGAGTCTCTGTGTACCCTACAGATGCAAGTTCTGGCTCGGAGAATACTACTGCAGGAATTCCTAAATAGTCGATCTCAGCAGGCTCACCAGCAATCGCTTCTGCAGCAATCTTACCTTCGTAAGATGCTTTATGTGCAAGAGGAGGTCCATCAACGATGTCACCAATAGCATAGATATTAGAAACGCTGGTGCGGCACTGCTTGTCGATTTTGACAACGCCACGGTCTGTCATTTCTACACCAACTTGCTCAAGGCCTAGCTCATCTGTGTTCGGACGACGACCTACAGTAACCAATACGTAATCAGCGTCGATTGTTTGCTCTTCGCCTTTTACTTCGATTGTTACTTTTACGCCATCTTCTGTCTCTTCTACACCTTTAGCCATTGCTTTTGTGAAAATTTCCACGTTTCCTTTTTTCTTCAGGTTACGCTTTACAAGTGAGCTCATTTGCTTTTCGAATCCAGCCAAGATCTCATCTGCAGCTTCCACAATGACAACTTCCGTACCAAAGTTGGCATAAGCTGTACCAAGCTCAGTACCGATGTAACCTCCACCGATTACAACCAATTTTTTAGGAATATCTTTAAGCGCCAACGCACCTGTAGAATCAAGTACACGCTTGGAATACTTGAAAGTCGGGATTTCGATTGGACGAGAGCCTGTTGCAATGATACAGTTATTGAACTTGTATGTTTGTGCAGAATTATCGTCCATGATACGAACAGTGTTACCGTCTACGAAGTATGCTTCCCCTGAAACGATGTCAACTTTGTTCCCCTTAAGTAGACCTTCTACTCCGCCAGTCAATTTTTTTACTACTCCAGCTTTCCATTCTTGAACTTTAGAGAAATCAACAGTTACGTTCTCAGCAGTGATCCCCATATCATCAGAATGTTTAGCTGTTTCAAAGCGGTGACCTGCAGAAATTAACGCTTTGGAAGGGATACATCCAACATTAAGACATACTCCTCCAAGAGTGTTTTTTTCTACGATTGTTACTTTTTGTCCCAGTTGAGCCGCGCGGATTGCAGCAACATATCCGCCAGGGCCCGAACCGATGACAAGCGTATCTACATCAATTGCGAAATCTCCTACTACCATTTATTAACCCTCCATTAACAATAATTGTGGATCGTTCAATAGGCGCTTGATATGGTTAAGCGCATTTTGAGCAGTAGCGCCATCAATCATACGATGGTCAAAGCTTAGTGATAATGCAAGAACTGGAGCCACTACAATTTCTCCGTCTTTCACTACAGGTTTTTCTGCGATACGGCCAATACCTAGAATCGCAACCTCTGGATGGTTAATAACCGGTGTGAACCATTGTCCACCAGCAGAACCGATGTTTGTGATTGTGCAAGATGCACCTTTCATTTCATCAGACGCCAATTTACCGTCACGTGCTTTTCCAGCAAGCTCGTTGATCTCGTTGGAAATGGAGAAGATAGACTTTCTGTCTGCATCTTTCACAACAGGAACCAATAAGCCCTTCTCTGTGTCAGCAGCGATTCCGATGTTGTAATAGTGCTTGTGAACAATCTCATCTGTTGCATCATCAAGAGATGTATTAAGTACAGGGTACTCACGTAAAGCAGATGTAAGTGCTTTAACTACGTATGGTAAGAATGTTAACTTAATACCTTTGTCTGCTGCAACTGATTTGAATTTCTTACGGTGAGCAACAAGTTCTGTCACATCGATCTCATCCATCAATGTTACGTGAGGTGCAGTGTGCTTGGAGTTAACCATCGCTTTTGCGATCGCACGACGCATACCACTCATTTTCTCACGAGTCTCTGGGTATTGACCAGCAGGAATTGCTTGTTTCTCTTGTTTTGCTTCCGCTTTTGTTTCTTCTTTAGCTGCAGGAGCCGCTTCAGTAGTAGTTTCTTCTGCTTTAGCGCCGCCTCCGCTTAAGAATGCGTCAATATCGCTCTTTAAAACACGTCCGTTGTCGCCGGAACCAGCTACTTGACGGATTTCAACGCCTTTTTCACGAGCATATTTACGTACAGATGGCATTGCAATTACACGTTTGTTAGGATCTACTTCTACTTGCTCTTGAGCGCCTGCGCCTGTTTCGGCTTTTGGCTCTTCTTTTGGAACTTCTTCTTTTTTCACATCTTGACCAGCTTCAGCAGTTGCTTGAACTTGTCCTTCTGTTTTTTCATCAGCTTTCGTTTCCGATTTTTCATCATCGCTGCCGTGGTCGTCACCTTTGAACTTAAGGTCTTCATAACCTGGAGCGTCAAGCGTGATGATAGTTTGTCCTACAGTAGCAACTGTACCTTCATCCACTTTCAATTCCGTAACTTTCCCTTTTACAGGAGATGGAATCTCTACGACTGCTTTATCGTTTTGTACTTCACAAAGTACATCATCTTCTTCGATTTCGTCACCTGGTTTTACGAACCACTTTACGATTTCACCTTCATGGATACCTTCACCGATATCTGGCAGTTTAAATTCGAATGACACAGTTTTCAACCTCCTATGATAGATAGCTTGTTTTCCTATTTACCGATAAATTGGAGAGCCCACTCTTTGCAAGGCTAAGAATGGACTTCTCGTGATTTAAATCGGACCTTGCCGATTTTGTATATATTTAATTAGAAGTTAAGAACTTTTTTAGCTGTTTCCAATACATCTTTGTGATTTGGCAACCATACGCTCTCTGCTTGAGAGAATGGGAATACCGTATCAGGAGCAGCTACACGCAATACTGGAGCTTCTAGGCTAAGGATCGCACGGTCGTTAATTTCCGCTACGATGCTTGCACCGATACCAGCTTGTTTTTGTGCTTCTTGAACCACAATCGCACGGCCTGTCTTTTCAACAGATGCAATAATTGTGTCGATGTCCAATGGGCTGATTGTACGTATGTCGATCACTTCAGCAGAAACGCCGTCCTTTTCAAGCTGGTCAGCAGCTTTTAAGCACTCATGAACCATTGCTCCATAAGTGATCATTGTGATGTCGGAACCTTCACGTTTAACGTCTGCTTTACCGATTTCGATTGTGTACTCTTCTTCCGGTACCTCTTGACGGAAAGAACGATATAATTTCATGTGCTCCAAGAAGACAACTGGGTCGTTATCACGGATTGCAGAAATTAAAAGACCTTTCGCATCATATGGAGTTGCAGGAATAACTACTTTAAGACCTGGTTGTTGTGCCATAAGTCCTTCTAAGCTGTCTGCATGAAGTTCAGGTGTGTGAACCCCTCCACCGAATGGGGAGCGGATAGTAACTGGTGCAGTCCAGCGTCCACCTGTACGGTAACGCATACGAGCCAGCTGTCCACTAACAGAATCCATTACTTCGTATACGAAACCGAAAAATTGAATTTCCATTACCGGACGGAAGCCAGTTACGCCAAAGCCGACAGCAAGTCCACCGATTCCTGATTCTGCAAGTGGCGTGTCAAACACGCGGTCTTCTCCGAATTCAGCTTGAAGGCCTTCAGTTGCACGGAAAACCCCACCGTTTTGACCAACGTCTTCACCGAAAAGCAAGACGTTTTCGTCATTTTTCAATTCTGTGCGTAACGCATCAGTGATTGCTTGAATCATAGTCATTTGCGCCATGGCTTACTTCGACTCCTTCTCTTTGTAGATTTCATTTTGCTCTTTTAGGTTATGAGGAAGCTCTTCGTACATGAAAGAGATTAAGTCTGTGACTTTCTGTTTTGGTTGGTCATCCGCTTTCTTAATAGCAACCTTGATATCTTCTTTCGCTTCTTCGATTACTTTGTTCTCTTCGTCCTCGCTCCAGATCCCTTTGTTTTCAAGGAATTTACGGAAGCGTACCAATGGATCCTTCTTTTCCCACTCATCATCTAGTTCAGAAGTACGGTAACGAGTTGGGTCATCCCCAGCCATTGTATGTGGACCGTAACGGTACGTTAAAGTTTCGATTAATGTCGGACCTTCTCCATTAACTGCGCGCTCACGTGCATCACGAGTTGCCGCGTAGACAGCAAGTGCATCCATTCCGTCCACTTGAATACCAGGAATACCTGCCGCTACAGCTTTCTGTGCAATAGTACCCGCTGCAGATTGCTTTTCAACAGGTGTGGAAATAGCAAAACGGTTGTTTTGCACAACAAAGATTGCTGGTGCTTGATAAGCTCCTGCGAAGTTCAAACCTTCATAGAAGTCACCCTGGGATGCTCCACCGTCTCCTGTGTATGTAATCGCAACAGTCTTTTTCCCTTTTTTCTTCAGTCCAAGCGCAACACCTGCAGTTTGGATGATTTGTGCACCGATGATGATTTGAGGAGGTAACAGGTTAACACCCTCTGGCATCTGGTTTCCGTGGAAGTGTCCACGTGAGAATAAGAATGCTTGATATAAAGGAAGACCATGCCAAATCATTTGTGGCACATCACGGTATCCCGGTAAAATGAAATCATCGCTTTCCAATGCAAATTGAGAAGCCAATTGAGATGCTTCCTGACCCGCAGTTGGAGCGTAGAATCCTAAGCGTCCTTGTCTGTTCAAGCTGATAGAACGTTGATCAAGTACGCGAGTATATACCATACGACGCATTAATTCTTTTAATTGGTCATCACTTAGCTCAGGCATTGCAGCTTCATTTACTACTTCGCCTTCTTCATTCAAGATTTGGAACGTTTGGAATTGTTCTTCCACTTTCGCTTTCTGCTGCTTTGGATCAAATTTAGCATTTTTAGTTTTTGCAGCCATCTACGTCACCTCTTCCTTTCTATTAAGAGAACTATTTAATACATCATTACATACAAAAATAGGTTACCCAAAAACATGTTTTAAAAGACATTTTTCTGTTTGTGATGCAAAAACGTATCTTTCCTCTTCAGCAACTTGCCAGTAATTTTACTAGCAAGCAAAAAATATCCTGTATTAATGTTTCCAAGAAAAATATTAATACAACTTTTAACCAAGGTCAAGTTTACAACAATCTCAACAATCCCGTCAATCTCTTTGCTTACATCCAGTTTTCATTCCCCAATAAATGTAATATTCGATTATAGATAGCGCATCTGTACTAATACAATCAGAACAACTGTATTATATTCCAACCCCCTCTAGAAACACCATATTATCTTTTAATAATAAATTGATACTATATATTCCTTTCCCACTATCGTTTAAGCTTAACCATTGATAGGGAAATGACTATTCTGCCATATAAATATCAGTACATTTTGCCCTTGTTGTTATAAAACAATTTTAGGCAATATGCATTACGTACAATAGAAAAACCCACAGAAGCATTGACGCCCCCATGGGTTACTCTGGTAGAGATCCTAATTGTTATAGGTAACATCCAAACCTGCTTTTTTGTAAAATTCTAGTTTGGCTTCATTATATTGCACAGTATAATCATTGAAAGAATCATTTGCTTCATTGATCTTATCGTATTTTTCATTTAGATTATTGATTTGCATTTGCAGTTCTTCCAATGTAAGGTCTTCTGTCTGAAAAAGCTCATACATATCCTTCTCAATTACCATCGATTCCTTATAGTGATTCCATAACGTCATATAAGCTTCATAACGTTGCTCCATAAGTTGATATAAGGACTGAGCTTCTTTTTTAAGCTCTTCGTCCTCCAACGACTCCATGGAAGCCTTCACTTCTTCAAATTGTTCACGTGCTGCCTCAATGCTCTTTTTCTCTTCTTCCATTGCGGCTTCTTTTTCCTCTACCAATCCAAGTCCTTCTTGTGAAAGTTTGACAATCTGATCAAATTCTTTCATGCCAAGGCTTAAGATCTCTTCATAAATGGCAGATTCCTTTTTTTCCAATTCCAATAAAGGTTCTTGTTGTTCTTCAAAGCTTGCCTCTAGCTCCACTACCTTTTCCAATGTCTCAAAGATCTCCTGCTCTGGAGATTCCCCATTCGAACATCCTGATAATAGTAGTGAAAAAGCAAGAGCACCAGAACATATACTACTTTTCCACAAACGCAATTTAAATCCCCCTTACATTTCTTCTCTTTAACTATAAATTTTATTGCTAATTTTTACAATATTAAATTGATATAGAATAAAATAACCTTGATCATCTGAAATGTTTTATCTCCATCTATGCTTTTGATAAAATATATCATGATTCATATTAGTTACCATATATACTGATGTATAGAGTATATTATATGTATTAAGGATAGGAGTGAAGTCATGCTTACAACCAATGATATTATAAAAGAAGGACACCCTACATTACGGACTGTAGCGAGTGATGTCGCACTTCCCCCATCACAGGAAGATGTCGCTATACTTGCAAAAATGATGGAATATCTCCAAAATAGCCAAAACCCGGAAGTTTCCTTGCAGCACAACTTACGTCCAGGAGTAGGATTGGCAGCCCCGCAAATCAATATTGCAAAAAAAATGATTGCTGTTCATATTACAGATGAAACAGGGAAATTACATAGCTATGCACTCTTCAACCCGAGGATCATCAGCCATTCAGTAGAAAAAAGCTACCTGACTTCTGGAGAAGGGTGCCTTTCAGTGGAAAGGGACGTTCCAGGGCTTGTACCTAGATATGCAAGAGTCACGGTGAAAGCAACCAATTTGCAAGGCGAAGAATTGAAGCTCCGACTTAAAGGCTTGGTAGCCATCGTTTTTCAGCACGAAATTGATCATTTGCAGGGGGTCATGTTCTATGATCATATAAACAAGGAGAATCCATTCCAGCCACCTGAGGGCGCTTTGCCTATTGAACGGTAAAAGCAAAAATAAAAGCCTGATCGATTTTACCGATCAGGCTTTTATTTTGCATATTGCAAATCGCAGCGGATTTCCGATCAAGATCAAGGCGTTCTTCTTTAAGTCCTAATAACACTCACTCATATAGGCTGTAACGACATTACTATGATATAACTGACTTGTTCAGAAGTCCCACAAGCTCAAGACCATGTATAATCCCATCTTCTGCTACATCCTTCGTAACATGGTTGGCCACTTTCAGTAACTCTGGATGGGCATTCCCCATCGCAACACCCGTTCCGACGTAGTCAATCATTTCCACATCATTCAAGCCATCCCCAAAGGCGAACACATTTTCCTTTTTAAAAGGAAGCCTCTCTAGCATCCTTTGGATACCGATTGCCTTTGAGCCACCCCTAGGCAAGATATCAGTGGAATATTGGTGCCACCTGATAAAGTGAAAATCATTATAGGAATCCACGTAGCTTTGTTGCTCCGTATCTTCAATAAATAATAATGCCTGATAAATTTCCGTTTCATCAAGGAATGAAGGTCCAAATTCCGGATGTGTAAACTTCAAGCTTTCCATGCTTTTTTGAATGAAAGGATGATCCTCTACATTCGCCTTCATCTTCTCATGATTTAAATAAACAAGGGGATGAGCCAATTTGTCCGCATTAATACGGAGCTCATGCATTTTTTCGTTATTAAGTGGGTTTTTGTAAATGACTTCCCCTTCAAAGACAACATATTGCCCGTTAAAACTTACAAATGTATTGATATCCAACTCTTTGCGTAAATCCTCGAACATAAAAGGGGCCCTTCCTGTTGCAATCGCCACATATACGCCACTTTCCTTTAACTCTTTAACAGCCCTCTTTGTTGATTCAGGCAATTCCTTTTGATGGTCGAGTAGTGTACCGTCTATATCAAAAAATACTATCTTATCGTTTCTTTCCATCTTAACCACCTTACTCTTTTTAGACTGCAATCTTTTTAGCCATTTTATGTTTACTTGCTTTTGTTTTGTACGAAGACAAATATACACCACTGAAGATGAGAATCAAACCGAAAAGCATATGAAGCGTTATTCTCTCTCCCAATAAGAGACTTCCCCATATCATGGCAGTGATAGGGACTAAATATGTCACCAAAGAAGCAAATTCCGCACTCCCTTCTTTTACCATGTAATAATATAGAAGGTAGGCAAAACCTGATCCAAATACACCCAATCCTATTAAAGAAAGGAGGATATCCATGCTGCCCACTGCCATAAAACCAGAGGGTTGGATAATTGCCATCATCAGCCCTGAAATCACACCTGCCATAGCTAGAGTGCTAAAGGATATCACTGCTATAGGTATGTTCTGTAGGTATCTTTTACTGAGATGCGCTCCAAATCCATAACATATGGTCGCCCCTAGCATCGTTCCTACACCTAAGAGGTTATCGTGAAATAGCTGGAACAAATTTAATTCCAAGAGGACCATTATTCCAAAAAAGCCAACACCTACACCTATCCACTGCATTTTTTTCATTTGGCTTGCAAAGATTGTAAATCCGATTAAAATGGTCCATATCGGTGTAGTTGCGTTGACAACAGATGCCATGCTGCTACTGATCGTCGTTTCGCTAACAGCAATCAGCGCCCATGGAAGTGCATTATTTAGTAGCGCAATGAAAAGTATAGGGATTAGCGGGAGCTTTCTTAACGTATTAAGTTTTCGCTGAACTAGGAGTATTACAAGTAGTGTACCCGCTCCAAAGGCACATCTCCAGAAAACGACACCCCAAACCCCAAGGTCCACCACAAGCAATTTAATAAATAAAAAAGACATTCCCCATATCAAACTTAGTGTCAATAATGCCAAATACAGACGCTTCATCTCGTTTACCACCTTGCATTCTTAGGGTATCGAAATAATACATGAAGAAAGCGTTTTCTGTCAATGAAAATTTCACGCTTCGATTTCAATTTCAATTGCACCAAACGACTTATTCCCAACAAAGCATTTATATGTTAATCTGATAGTAACCATACTTGATTCTGCGTACATTGTTCAGAAGTGAAAAGCCATTCCTTATGTACTGAAATTTCGTATATTTACCAGCAACAATTTTATCTGTTTGACACATATTAACTAGTAACAAACAGATCGTACCTTGAGTACAAGGAGTGAATGCTTATGTTAAGAAGACTGAGAAAGAAAATACTGCGTAGAATGAACAATATTCTCAAACGAAAAACGATTGCTTAGTCCATTCCGTTGATGAGTCCTTCTACTTTGAAGGGCTCTTACATATTTTATCGACGATTAAATTTTACAAAGAAAACATTGGTAACTATAATAGGAATAAGCTTTCGTGAATTCTCTACATAAATACTACTGCTTTTAAATTCATTTTCAATTGGAGAAGATAGAAAAAGCCTCTTTTTAGAAAAGTCTATTCTCGTAAACTTTGTTGCTTTTACGTATTTTTATTCCGACCGTTATATTCTTTACTGTCGTACTCTTTTCCCTGTAATACTAAATTTGCTACGTGCATAGCAAGAGTTAGTACGCAGTAAAAAGTCCAATTGCCGACTTTTTACTAGTAAATAGCAACAATCTTTGTGAAAAGAGCCTTAGAAAAACATGAAATCTTCTTTAATATCGTATATAATATAGGTTAATAATGGCTTTTTAGCCAATGACCGGCTATATAGATATTTCTAGGAAAGCATTATTTAGTAACGCGTTGTCTTTTTGTAAGGAGAAGAGCATTGTAGCTTGACACAAGATTGTGGGTCGACGGACACTTCCGCGCCCTTCCCTTGCATTAAATAACTATATATACCATTATTCACTGCTATACAAGAGTAGCGGATTGATGGGCAGAAACTTTAATAAGGAGAGATAGGAATGTTATTTAAAGTGTATTACCAAGAAGACGTTGCAGAAGCACCAGTTAGAGAAAAAACGGAGTCTCTTTATGTAGAAGCTTCTGCAGTCTTTGAGGTCCGTAGAAAACTGAAGGACAAGCCGTATAACATAGAATTCATCCAGGCAGTATCCGGAGACTTCTATGAGTATGAAAAGCAATCTGAAAACTTTAAAGTATTGGAGATCTGATAGACAATGAAATTTGTAAAAAACAATCAAGCAGCGGTATTCGCTTTAGGCGGGCTGGGTGAGATCGGGAAAAACACCTATGCCGTCCAGTTCCAGGATGAGATTATCCTGATTGATGCTGGAATCAAGTTTCCTGAAGACGAACTACTTGGAATCGACTATGTTATACCTGACTATACGTATCTTGTGAAAAACCAAGAAAAAATCAAAGGTCTTTTCGTCACTCACGGACATGAAGACCATATTGGGGGTATTCCATACCTTCTTCGCGAAGTGGACATTCCCGTTTACGGCGGCAAGCTCGCATTAGGCCTGATCAAAAACAAGTTGGAAGAGCATGGTTTGTTACGAAAAGCAAAATTAATTGAAATTCAGGAAGATGATATTATCAAGTTCCGTAAAACATCGGTAACATTCTTCCGCACCACCCACAGTATCCCGGATTCTTACGGAGTTGTTGTCAAAACACCTCAAGGGAATATTGTTCACACTGGTGACTTCAAGTTTGACTTCACTCCAGTGGGTGAGCCAGCTAACTTAACAAAAATGGCTGAAATCGGAAAAGAAGGTGTCCTTTGCCTATTATCTGACAGCACAAACAGTGAAATTCCTGACTTTACAATGTCAGAACGCCGTGTTGGTGAGAGCATCCAAGACATCTTCCGCAAAGTTGATGGCCGTGTGATCTTCGCTACATTCGCATCCAACATCCACCGTCTACAACAAGTGGTAGAAGCAGCTGTAGCACATGGCAGAAAGGTTGCAGTATTTGGTCGAAGCATGGAAGCTGCCATCAATATCGGTCAAGATCTCGGCTATATCCAAGCGCCTAAAGATACATTTATTGAAACAAACCAGATTAATCGTATGCCGGCTAACAAAGTCACTATCCTTTGTACTGGTAGCCAAGGGGAACCTATGGCCGCACTATCCAGAATCGCAAACGGTACTCACCGCCAAATTCAAATCATTCCTGGAGACACGGTTGTATTTTCTTCTTCCCCTATCCCAGGAAACACATTAAGCGTAAACCGTACGATCAACATGTTGTTCCGCGCAGGCGCTGATGTAATCCACGGTTCATTAAGCGACATCCATACTTCTGGTCATGGTGGTCAACAAGAGCAAAAGCTCATGCTTCGCTTAATAAAGCCTAAATACTTCATGCCGATTCACGGTGAATACCGCATGCAGATTACACACAAGCAACTTGCGATTGATTGTGGCGTACCTGAAGAAAACTGTTTTATCATGGACAACGGTGAAGTACTTGCACTTGGTGAAGACGAAGCATCAGTAGCAGGAAAAATCCCATCCGGCAATGTTTACATTGATGGAAATGGTATCGGAGACATCGGAAACATTGTGTTACGTGACCGCCGCATCCTTTCTGAAGAAGGTCTTGTAGTTGTGGTTGTAAGTATTAACATGAAGGACTTCCGCATTGCTTCTGGTCCGGACATCATCTCACGTGGCTTCGTTTATATGAGAGAATCCGGTGACCTGATCAATGACGCACAATCCCTGATCTCCAAACACCTTAATAAGATCATGGAGCGCCGCACCACACAATGGTCCGAAATCAAGAATGAAATTACAGATACTCTTGCTCCATTCTTATATGAAAAAACAAAACGCCGTCCGATGATTCTTCCTATTATCATGGAAGTTTGATGGTGACAAACTGAAACGCCCCCGACTTTTTGGTCGGGGGCGTTTTTTCGGTGGATATTGAATGATCTATCGGTGAATCTGGTGGTAACAGTACCCAAAAAGTAGAATATGTTGGACTCTAAAGGATTCTTTATCACTGTATATACTTTGATTGTGACATTCAGCAGGATTATTGTGACTTTTTCCAGCTTGATTGTGACTATTTTTAAAGTTATTGTGACTTTTTCACTCATTATTGTGATATTTCGGATTCCGCTAGATTAGCGTACACCAGACCGCCATCAACATGCACCTTCATTCCATTTCACAAACAGACGAAAAAACCAGCAAAGGCCTCACCTTGCTGGTCCATACAAAAAATTAAAAATCACTCATCATTCTTCCACAACATTCTTCTCAAATCGGGTAATATCCGTATCTGCCCCGATGACAATCAAGATATCCCCTTGCCTGATCGCATCTGTCGCCTGAGGAGAAACGATGATATCCTTCCCTCGTTTAATGGCAACAATGTTGATTCCATATTTAGCGCGTATGTCTAGATCAATTAACGTATTACCATCCAGACGTCGACTAGCGACAATCTCCACAATACTATGCTCATCAGATAGCTCCAGATAATCTAGAACGTTATTGGACACTATATTATGGGCTATACGCCTTCCCATATCCCTTTCAGGATGGACAACTTGGTCGGCGCCAATACGACTCAATACTTTTTCATGATAGTCATTGGTCGCCTTGACCGTTATATGTTTAACGCCAAGTTCCTTCAAAATCAGGGTCGTCAAAATACTCGCTTGGATGTTGTCTCCAATGGCAACGATTACATGATCAAAATTACGGATACCGATACTTTTGAGCACAGCCTCATCCGTAGTATCGCCAACCACCGCATGTGAGGCTATATTAGCGAACTGGTTCACTTTTTCTTCATCATTATCAATCGCGAGGACTTCTACTCCCTCGTCACTTAATGCCTTTACCATACTTCCCCCAAAACGCCCTAGGCCTATTACGGCAAATTCTTTTTTCTTCAACGATTCTTCCCCCATTTATCAAGGTTATGTATAAATACTATTGTATCATAAACCTATTTTCCCTATATCGAAAATTTATTCTTCTAATCATATTTTATGAAAACCATTGTACAACTGTAATTAAAAGTGTAAAATTACACATATATTATAAAAAGGAGCACTTTAACTATATGATGAATCAATCAGAAGCTATTTCCTTGATATCAAGTAAAATTAAGCTCATTCGTACGGAATTTGATTACACTCAAGATAAAATGGCGGAAATCTTGGGGATTTCCAAGAAAACATTGGTACAGATCGAAAAAGGAAGGAACCAAGCCGGCTGGACCGTTTGTGCAGCCACCTGTGCCCTGTTTAGGGAGAGTCAAGTACTAGCCTCTGTACTCGGTGCTGACCCATTAGAAGTCATAGAAACAATCGCGCACGAGAAAATTGATGCACCTAAGGATAAGACATTGGGCGGAAAAGTCTGGTGGAAAGAGATAAAAATGCTGGGCTCTTTCCGTCTTCAGCAAAATGTCATCAGTCAGCACTATCGAATTTTGGATGAAATGGATTTCCGGTGGTACAGCTCTTTTGAAAAAGCGGATGCGTTACAAAAGTTGGAAGAGCTATCAAGACAAAAGAGGGGAGAATGAGTAAATGGATGTCAATATTGTCTTTCTGATCACTATACTATGTCCCATTTTTCTGGTTGCCTGCTATATAACGGAAAAGCTTGATTATTACTAATTCAAAAGGTGGGAGGTTAAAGCGGTGAGTAAAAAAATCCTAATCTTTCTAATCCTTCTTTTGATTTTTCTGCTGTCTATTGGAAGTTTTAAGGCATATGTGATAGCTGGGGAACAAACAAGATATACGGCAATATCGGAGCATTTGATGTTAGAGCAGGGATATCACCAAAATGACACCATAAACATAGATGTGAATTATTGCTTTTCATGTTTGGTTCTTTCCTATGAGCCATGGGTTATTTCTGTTATCTATGAAGATGAACCTGAGGCAATTTATTATTATCGTTATTCTAATGGTGAAGTTACTCAAGAAGGTCTTTCTGGAAGCACTCCTGATGAATTGTACCATCACCTTGAAGATGCTCCTCCGGATATCAAGAAAAGATGATATTGCCTTTTATTACATACAAAAAAGACATCGGCCAAAAAAACGATGTCTCAGACTGTTGACAAACCCTAATAATCTTTAGATTTTCATTTACTCGTTGATCTCCGTTACAGCCGCTTCGCTTTCCGCGGGCGGTCCGGGAGCCTCCTCAGGCTGCGCCCTGCGGGGTCTCCCTTGTCCCTTCCTCCCTCAGGAGTCTGCGCGCATTCCACTACAATCAACTTGAAAACTTTATGAAATTTACTTTGTTTAAACACTGAGACATCGGCCCAAAAACCGATGTCTCCTTTTATTCTCAGCTTACATCCTGCATCGTAAATTGTGCTTTTACTAAGTGATAATAGATACCGCCATGCTCCATCAACTCACCATGATTGCCCTGCTCCATGATATTCCCATGATCAAGGACAATGATGTTATCTGCCTCGCGAATAGTAGATAGACGGTGAGCGATAATGATAGCCGTCCGACCTTTCAAAAGCTGTTTAAGTGCAGTCTGTATCTTCACTTCCGTTTCCGTATCAATACTAGCTGTTGCTTCATCTAAAATAATGATGCTAGGATCGGCTAGTAACGCACGTGCAAAGGAAATCAATTGTCTTTCTCCGACAGAAAGGACATTTCCCCTTTCCTCAACTTCTGTATCATACCCATTTTTCAAGCGCTCGATAAACTCGTTTGCGCCGACCGCTTCAGCAGCAGCCCTTACCTCTTCGTCGGTGGCAGTAGGGCGACCGAAGCGGATATTATCATTGATAGTCCCTGAGAAAATAAAGGTATCCTGTAAGACCACACTGATTTGTGAACGTAAGCTTTGAAGGGAAATGTCGCGAATATTGTAACCATCAATTTTCACTTCTCCGCCTGTTGCATCATAGAATCGTGAAATCAAGTTAGCGATGGTAGTTTTACCAGAACCCGTATGCCCCACCAATGCGACAGTTTGCCCTGCTTCCATTTTCAATGAAATCTGGTTCAACGCCGTGCGCTTACTGTCATAAGAAAACTCCACATTTTTAAATTCAATCTCTCCGCGGATTGTTTCCAGATTGACTGCATTATCCTTCTCATCAACTATCGGTTTTTCATCCAAAAATTCAAAAATACGTTCGGAAGAAGCCATCCCGACAAGAAGCATATTGTAAAGTTGACCCAATCGTGAAATCGGCTCCCAGAACATTCCTAAATAGAATGCAAAGGAAATGAAGATCCCGACCGTTAGAGTACTGGAACCACCCGTCATACTTAGTTGGATAAGGTAGGCTCCAAACCAGATAAGAATGGCTGTTCCAACCGCATTGGTCATTTCAACAAATGGACGGAAAATGGCATTCTGTCTAGTCGCATTTTTCCAGGATTCAAAGTTTTCCGTATTGATGCGGTCAAAGAATCCCATGTTCTCTCTTTCTTGCGTAAAGGATTGTGTAACCCGGACACCTTGGATACTTTCATTTAAATGGGAGTTCAGCATCGATTGCTTAATACGAACATCCTGCCATGCTCTTCTGATCTTTCTACGCAAGCTTGTAGAAATGAAAAACATGATCGGAAGGATAACCAAGATGGCTGTTGCCAATTCCGGACTTAAAGTAAATAGAATGACCACGATACCAATCAATAAAATAAAATCCATAAGCAGATTGATAACACCGTTTGTAAACAATTCCTGCAAAGAGTTGATATCATTCATGATACGAACAAGGATAGAACCAGCCGAACGTTGATCGAAAAAGCGGTGGGACAGACCTTGTACATGTGTGAAAAGGTGCTTCCTTAAATCATAGATGACATTTTGTCCAAGCATGTTCATCCATCGGATCCTCAATGCATTCGCCACATAAGATATGACATATAAAACGGAAACAATCACCGCCAGTTGTACAAGCATATCCATATCTTTTTGTTTTATAGCAACATCGTATAGGTATTTACCGATTATGATTGGTATTGCCAACCTTACAGCAGTTGCAATTAGCATCGTTATGATTGCTAGCGGCAGCAAGGTCTTGGAGTATGGTTTCATATAAGAGAACAGTCTCCACATCTGTTGCCAGTTGAACGGTTTTTCGATCGCCTGGTCAGTAGAATAGTAGAATCTCTTTTTTACATTGTCATTCAATTCAATTTTCTGTTTTTTGCGCACTTTGTTTCACCTGCCTTTTAGTTAGTCTGAGCTTCCAAAACCGTTTTTTGGTCCTTGTACTGGATATCATAGATTCTACGATATGCCCCATTCTTTTGGACAAGCTCGTCATGTGTTCCGCGCTCTACGACTTTTCCTTCTTCTAATACGAGGATTTCATCCGCATGTTTAAGAGAGGAAATACGGTGAGCGATGATAAAGGTTGTTCTTCCAGCCAATGCAGCCTTTAATTCTCTTTGTATATTAAACTCCGTCTGCATATCTACTGCACTTGTTGCATCATCCAAAACTAAGATACTTGGATCAAGGATTAACGCACGAGCGATGGCGATACGTTGTTTCTGACCTCCGGAAAGGCCCATTCCGCGTTCACCAAGCATCGTATCGTAGCCGTCAGGAAGTTCCATTATAAATTCATGCGCCTGTGCCATTTTCGCAGCACGAACAATTTCTTCCATTGAAGCATTTGGTCGCCCATATGCAATGTTTGATTTAATAGTGGAAGAAAATAAGAAAGATTCCTGTAGTACAAAACCGATTTGGTTTCGGAGGGAATACAGCGAGTATTTATTGACTTCTTCCCCATCAATTAAAATACGGCCGGACTGTGGCTCATAAAATCTTGTAATAAGTTGGGTGATACTTGTTTTACCAGAACCTGTCGCACCTATCAATCCAATCTGCTTTCCAGGAGGTGCCTCAAAAGATACATTTTCAAGGGCCGTTTTATCCTCATTTGGATAACGGAATGTAACATCCTCAAACGTTACATGCCCTTTTAAATTTGGGACATCCTTCGCATCTGGTGTGTCTTGAATATCCTCTTCTGCCTCTAATATCTCCAGTAATCGTTCCCCGGATGCTTTTGCTTGGGAGAACTGATTGATGACAAATCCTAAGTTCGCAATCGGCCAAACAATATACCAGACTAAACTGAAGAATGCTACTAGTGCCCCTTCAGACAATTGGCCATTGATTACCAAATAACCTCCAAATGCAAGCAAACCCACCACACATGCATTACCGATGAATTCCATTAGCGGGAAGAATTTTGCCCAGACATTAGATGTAGTAATATATTTTTCCTTGTAATCTACATTGGAATTATTGAATTTGTTAATTTGATAATCTTCACGAGATAAAGATTTAACCGTGTTAATGCCACTAATATTCTCCTGTACATTCGTATTCAATTTCCCGAATGATTTACGTATACCACGGAATGCAGGGTGAACCCTTTTATCAAAACGATAGGTGACAAAGGCTAGAAAAGGCATAGCCAACAATGTGACAAAGGTTAAAGCCACTGAATAATAGAACATTAAACTTAAACTAATGGTTACTAACAAGACAAACCGTATCAGTTCGGCAAATCCAAATGATAGGAAAAACCTGAAACCTTCTACATCTGCTGTCAGTCTTGACATCAAATCCCCTGTCTTCGCATTGTCATAATAACGAAACGGTAGGAATTGCAGCTTTTCATACAATTCGTTTCGTAAGCGATACACCGAACGGATCCCGAAAAGGTCACCTAAGAATTGATTGTAATAGGTAAATAATCCCTTTAATGCCATGATTCCAATGAATCCAATTGCAATATATGGTACGTATTGGAATTGTTGTTTTTCAATAATTTCATCAATCGTCACCTGTAAAATAACAGGATAAATGACGGTGATGACCGTTACTAAAAGCAAAAATATCAAGGAAATATAGAAATTTTTGCGATAAGGCCAATAAAACTCTTTAAGTTTCTTAAAAGTCTCCACATGTATTCCCTCCCTTTGTTAACTCATGCTGGAAAATATAAGATAGTATCTAATATATCGAGTTTCGAAATATTTATCCAGTCTTTTTTTGAAAAATTTAAATTATTTATACTATTATTTTATTTCTTTGCATGGGACATTGTAAGTGACACAAAGACGGAATTACCCTACATCTTTAGACGGAGAAAAGAACAACTTTAGAGTATATGAGAATTGGTCTGTTAAATAGAATCAGTTGTTGGTTGCGCTGAATAGAAAAAAGGATCACCTTTTTTAAGGCAATCCTTTTTTCATTCATAAAAGCTTATTTCTCCATTTCACCCAATACACGATTTACACGTTTTTCAAGCATTTTCATCCCACTTCCGCCAGCCTGGAAGTGGCGGAGATTACCTTCAGCATCAAATACATAATAAGCAGGTACATATTGATTTTCAAATGCATCTGTTAATTTATGTTCACTGTCAACGAAGATCGGCTGAGTGATATCATGCTCACTTGCAGTCTTCTTGATGGAATCGAGATTCAAGTCGTCCTCAGAGCGTGGCATGTGAACTGCAATCACGTTTAACTTGTCCTTGTAGTTATCTCGAAACTCATTTACTTGTGGCATCGCTTCTTTACATAGATGGCAGCTTACGGACCAGAAATGAATAAGTGTCGGCTTCTCGCCAATCAGGTCCACTTTGGTTACCTGTCCGTTCAACCATTCTGTCGCGCCAGTCAATTCAGGCATCGGGGAGCGTAATTTCATTCTTTAAAACCTCCTATTATATCTATGTAGTGCAAAGAAAAGGCCTAACGAAAAACGTTAGACCTTATTCTTGGTTGCATCAAATTATAATGTAGCTTGTCCAGGCTTCCAGTTCGCTGGGCAAAGTCCACCAGTTTGCAATGCTTGAAGTACACGTAGTGTTTCTTCTACATCACGGCCGATGTTGTTGTGGAATACTGTTTGGTATTGTAATTCGCCTTCTGGGCTGATGATGTATAATCCACGAAGCGCGATACCTTCATCTTCAATAAGAACTCCGTAGTCGCGAGATACAACGTGATTAGTGTCAGCAGCTAATGGATATCTTAATTCGCCAAGACCGTTGTCTTTGCGATCTGTATTGATCCAAGCTAAGTGCGTGTGGATAGTATCAGTAGATACTCCAATGATTTCTGCATCTAAGTCTTCGAACTCTTCGTAGCGATCAGACATTGCAGTGATTTCAGTCGGGCAAACGAACGTGAAATCCATTGGGTAGAAGAAAAGTACTGTCCACTTATCGTTTTTCATGTTTTCTTCTAAGCTTACTTTTCCAAATTCTTTGTTTGGTAATACAGCGTCCATTTCAAAACGTGGAGCTTGTTTACCTACCATGCGTTCTGCCATTTGTAAATCCCTCCAAGTTGTAATTTCAAATGAGAATATTAATCAATAATTCTCATTTAGTTATTTAATCAACATCAACTATTATAAACCACTCTTTATTTTTAGTCAATGTTAAATGATAATTAATTTAATTTAGACCAAAAGCAAATCATATAACCTTCTCCATTTTCACCTTGTTGGTATTCCCTTAAGATTAAAAATGTAACCTTAGAGTTTAATGGGAATTTTTTCTCCATACTTATAATAACATTCTTTACTTTTAGGAAAAAGTAAAAAGCTTATCCGTTCACATCCTATAAATAATTTGGTTTTCAGTCCTGAATACTTTATAATGCCTTATTAGAACTAATTATCATTTTTTCCACAACAGAGAAGGGAGTTTAAGTTTAATGGTATTTGATCTATCTAACATTGACATTTATGCTATCTTGATTGCCGCAGGGGTTATCTTACTCAAATTACTAGTAATCCTTATCGTGTATGCAATTGTGAAGTCTATTGGGACTAAAATAATTTCCCGCACCTTCAATAGAGCTACAGAAAGACAAGGAATTTCCCTAGGAAGAGCCAAGACACTTGAGAAACTTACGATAAACATTTTTACATATGCTTTAATATTTTTCCTTGTGATAATGGTACTCGAAAACGTATTTGCAGTAGAAACCACTGCTATTTTGGCTGGGGCTGGGGTTGTAGGCCTTGCCATTGGATTCGGCGCTCAAGGCATCGTCAGTGATGTCGTGACTGGGTTCTTTCTACTATTAGAAAAGCAGGTCGATGTGGATGACTATGTTACAACCGCAGGCTTTTCAGGAATTGTGGAAGAGGTTGGTTTGCGTACGACTAAAATCAGGGATTTTGATGGTTCCCTACATTATGTACCCAATCGTGAAATATCCAATTTAACCAATCATTCCAGAGGAAATATGCGGGCTCTTGTCGATATAGGCATTTCTTATGATGACAATATCGATACTGCCATCCAAGTTATGCAAAGCGTGTGTGACCAGGTTGCTGCAGAAGATGAAACAATCATTGAGGGACCAAACGTTGTAGGCGTTCAAGGCCTCGGTGACTCTGATGTAGTCATCCGCATTATCGCCAAAACGGACAACATGCAACAATGGGCAGTAGAGCGCAAGTTGCGCAAAACCCTTAAAGAAGCGCTTGACGCAAATGGAATCGACATTCCGTTTCCTCATCAGGTCTATATTGAGAAAAAGGATTAAATTTTTTATTGGAAGTCCAGAGCGCACACACACTCTGGACTTTTTTTGCTTACAGCAGCTCGTTGATTAGTAGAAATGCCGAAACCACTTTATTCATTAAAAATATCTTCATCCTTCCATTGATCATAGACCCCCTATGAATAGAGGTCCCAAACCAAAGTCGAAGCAACAAAAAAAGAGCCAGCTCGGCTCTTTTTTAATGGTTGATTCTGCTTTCCACCTGTTGGCAAATCTGGTCAGCTGTCATTCCACTGGCTTCAATTACAGAACCAGCCGTGACACTATTGGAGATACCCATTACATTATTGTCTATACCTGTTACCACACAGCAGTCACAGCCCTTAGCATCGTTTTCGTTCGTCAATTGAACAACATCGTAGCCTTTTTGCTGCAAAGCTTCTTGAACATCTGTCAAGGATTGTTCTACACCGATTTTTGGCATATGTAATCCACCTCCTCTTTGTTAATGTGGCTTGAATTCGCCTTTTTATACTAAAGAGAAGATGGATTTTGTCAGTTCGCTTTAAAATTAATGTAGGAAATAATAGTACTGATGGCAACACCGATTGCATCTTCATTCGGATTAAGTTTTGAATGATGCAATCCATATGGAGATTCTGCCCCAAGCCAGAACATAAATCCGGGAATATTTTCAATCATGTACCCGTAATCTTCGCCTGTCATGGCCTCCTTACATTCCACCACATTTGTATTGGTGTTTTTCACAACATACTGCATGAACTCTTCTGTCAGGGCATGATCATTATCCACTTGATGGTACATGCTACCATAGTCGATGGATGTTTCGCAGTTAAAGCCGACTTCTACACCATGGACAAGTGCTTCTATACGTTCCTTGACCTTTTTCATGCTTTCAACAGAAAGTGTACGTATGGTACCTTCCAGTCTTGCACGTTCGGCTATGATATTTTGTACAGTACCGCCTGTGATCTTCCCTACAGTTATTACGGCGCTGTCAAGCGGATCTACATTTCGTGCAATGACAGTCTGTAATTGCGTTACTAATGAACACGCGGCAACCACCATATCATTTGTTTGATGCGGGTAAGCCGCATGACCTCCCCGGCCTTTGAGATCAATGAATAATTCGGATGTGTTTGCAAATAGTAAACCTGGTTTAGTCGCGATCGTCCCAACCGGATATTCAGGAGCGATATGGAGAGCAACAATCATATCAGGCTTCCATGCTTTGAAGATATCAGATTGAATCATGGGCAGAGCCCCACCCGGGCCCTCTTCAGCTGGCTGAAACATGAAAAGCAGGTTATCTTTAGGGGGATGTTGAGAATAATGCGTCAGGATCCCTAGAGCTATACTCATATGCATATCATGACCGCATGCATGCATCATCCCCTCGTGAAGCGAATGAAAAGATAACTCTGTCTCTTCGTTGATTGGCAAGCCATCAATATCCGCTCTGTAACCGATGGTTTTAGAAGAATTGGTTCCCTTCACTCTTACAAAAATCCCAGTCTCCCATATTTTTATTTCCATATGGTCCTGGGGAAGATTCTGAATGTATTGAAGCAAGTATCCTTGCGTTTTTGTTTCCTGAAATCCCTTTTCCGGAATTTGATGTAAGTCTCTTCTTATCTGAATGAAGGGATTGATCAAATTTGACACGATTCTACCTCTCTTTCTAAGAAAAAGACGTGGAGTAATCACCCACGCCTTTCCTCATCGATATTTTAAAGTTGACGAAGTTCTTGTTTAATTTCTGTTTTGGATTTCGTCTTTTCATCAATTTCTTTGATTTTCTTTGCAGGTGTTCCGGCAACCACCGTGTATGGTGCCACATCGTCAATAACAATGGCACCTGCTGCTACAACTGCGCCTTTTCCAACCGTTACACCCTCAAGTACTACTGCGTTTGCTCCGATTACCACGTCGTCTTCAATGACAACCGGTTTTGCGGAAGGCGGCTCGATTACTCCAGCAAGTACAGACCCTGCACCAATGTGGCAGTTTTTGCCGACTGTAGCTCGTCCTCCTAGTACTACGTTCATATCAATCATGGTTCCTTCTCCAACCACGGAACCGATATTGATAGAAGCTCCCATCATGATGACAGCATTGTCGCCGATTTCTACTTGGTCACGAATGATTGCGCCAGGCTCGATACGAGCTTTTACCCCTTTCATGTCCAAAAGAGGAATAGCAGAGTTGCGACGGTCGTTTTCCACGACAAAGTCTTCAATCTTCGTTTCGTTTGCTTTCAGTGCCGCTTCAATATCAGCCCACTCACCGAATATCACTCCACTATTGCCATTTAAGAAAGTTTTGGAAGAAGCACCAAAGTCGATACCTTCTACCTCCCCTTTCACATAAACCTTTACAGGTGTAGATTTAGTACTGTTTTGAATAAAAGAAATAATCTCGTTTGCGTCCATCATTTTCATTATGTAATCCTCCTAAAACAATAAAGTCTTTATCCCTTTACTCTATCAAACAAAGAAAAGTGTGACAAGTAAAAAAATTACTCACTTATTTCCATGTAAAAAAACCGAGTAATAAACTGGTTGGTTAATCGCCCCTGTTCCTTTCCGCAAATGGCAACACTTATCTAGAGGGCGACCTTGAGTCTCCTCGGCAAGCCCGCAGGCAAGCGAAGCTCCTGGAACGGGACAGGATTTTATACTTTCTCTCTCAAAAAAAAGAGAAGTTTTTAAACTTCTCTCAGACTGTTGACAAACCCAATTTATTTTTGGAATTGCATATAATTGTTGATCTACGTTTCAGACGCTTCGCTTTCCGCGGGCGGTCCGGGAGCCTCCTCGGGCTACGCCCTGCGGGGTCTCCCATGTCCCTTCCTCCCGCAGGAGTCTGCGCTTCTTCCACTACGATCAACATGATATTTGCATATCTTGAAGATTAAATAACTTTGTCTACACACTGAGAGAAGTTTTTAAACTTCTCTTTTTTGTACCATTCTTTCATTCGTTCTGGCAATGAATTGGACAATGATAACACCTGCAATGAAGGTCAGTACGCAAACAACATTCACAAGCATACTTGATGAAAAGCCTTGGTACACCACTGCAGTGGAACCCATCACAAGCCCGATAATCGCAGCAAAGGTCATCTTAGGATAATGGTGAAGTACATACTTAATAACTTTACTTGATACGATAAACCCGATGGCAACCCCTGCACCGATTACAAGAATAATCGGCAAGTTCAACCCCTTCAAAGCAGCTATTGCTGTCGCATAATATCCTAAAATCAATAGAACAAGTGATCCGCTTATCCCTGGAAGCAACATACTCATACTTGCCAGCCACCCAGCAAAAAACAAACTAATGGCAGAACTGAGGGACAATGTTTCAATGACAGGCCTGGTGGATTCCTGTAAAAACGCCATGGATGCCACCAAAACAAGGGGAATTATTAATGCAATATAGTGCCTTGCGGTAAAGGTATTCCTCATGTCGGACTCTTTTGCCAATAATGGCAATACACCAATGATCAATCCCAAAAATAAAAAATGAGTAGGTTCTGGGTATGTTTTCAATAAATAGTCAAGGATATGACTGAAAAGCAACAGTGCTGATACAATCCCAATTCCTAAAGGTATAAGGAACTTAAGGTGTTTGGCCCAATCCTTACTGAAAAAACCACTGATCGCCTCAATCAACCGATCATAAATTCCAAGGATAAAAGCAATGGTACCACCACTCACTCCAGGGACTACATCACAGATTCCCATTAAAATACCACGATAAATATTCTTCCATTCCATATAAAATCGTTCCACCTTAATCTTCAGTCTAGTTTCTCAAGTTTATATATTACTACTAGTGGGAGGGATTATCCAATAAAATCTATTCTTGATTGTTTGCTATTTGGTATTCCGTTACGATATCCATGAATGCTTGCACCTGCTTCAGGTTAAATGCAGACTCATATCCGATCAGCCAGGTATCTCGGTGAAGGTTGGAGACATCATCTTCTTCAAGGGGAATTTTTTTGATGTTCTCATAATCATCCTTCAACGTTATGGAAGGTAATATCGCATAACCAATCCCGTTAAGAGCCATTTGCTTACATGTTTCAATTTGATCCACCACTATTGTCCGTTTAGGCGGCGCTTGAAACTTTTTGTGCCACCAAACCTGGATCTCTTGATAGTAGGTGGAATCACTTTTGAACTGAATAAATGGCCTTTCTGTATGCTCAAGTTCTGAAAGCTCTTCAATCTCTGTATCCACCAGGTATAAATTGTCTTTAAGAAGATGTTTTTTTACACCCTTCCATTCCGGATTTCCCCGAATAATCCCCACATGCACCTCATCTTCATACAGACTTTTTACAATATCACTACTCCATCCTGTTACAAGGGAAACTTTCGCATTTGGATATTTTTGTATAAATCTTTTCAGAACCTTTGGCAGCCAGTACTGGCCAATGATGGTCGCAACTGCAATCTTCAGTGTTCCATACACTTCTTTATCAAGGGATGTTATTTCTTCCCTTACTTTTGCATTCTTTGCCAACACCTCTTCAGCAAACTCTACAATCTTCTCCCCTGCAGGTGTAATCAGCAACCCTTTTTGTGTCCTGATAAAGATTTTGGTATTCCAGGTCTTCTCAATAGATTGTAATCTCTGAGAGAGTGCAGGTTGAGAGACAAATAGGCGCTCCGCTGCTTTTCTCATGTTCTTTTCTTTGGCTAGAACGGCCAAGATCTGAAATTCTGATGTATTCATGCTATAACCTCGATATAAGTTTTTCTTATAGTATATCTTAATATTTATGTAATTTCATTATGACTTTAATAACCATACAATAAAGCAGGAGGGAAGGAGGAGAAAATAATGGAAACGCCTTTTTATATTTTTATTGTAATTGGTTTTATTGCAACATTCATCGGTACATTCGGAGGAGGTGGCGGCCTAATCAACCTGCCATCCATGTTGCTGCTTGGAGTTCCAATCCATACCGCTATTGCTGCAAACAAATTTTCCAACACATTCAGTTCATTCTCCAGCTTCTATACAATTTGGAAAAGAAAAGAAGTTAATGTCAAGCTCGGTTTATCAATTGTACCTTATACTATTATTGGTGGAATAATGGGTGCTTTGCTTGCATCCTTTTTGACGGAGGAAATCCTTCTAAGGGTTGCTTTGGTACTAATGTTTCTAGCCACATCCCTGAATATCTTAAAGTCACGCCTTACTCCTCAGAAAAATGACGATTCCCCGCCAAAACTCTTTTACCCCACCTATATTGGAATAGGTGCTTTTGACGGATTATTCGGTCCTGGGCAAGCCACACTGCTCATGCATTCCTTCTTAAATGCTGGATACTCTTTCCTTACTAGCATTGGGCTTACCAGACTACAAACCTTTTCAAGCTGTTTTGTTTCCTTTATCGTTTACTTTTCAATGGGACATTTTGATTGGAGGGTTGGTTTGGCTCTTGGCACCGGGTCTTTACTGGGGGCTCAGACAGCTGTTCGACTAGCGGACAGGGTCTCATTTCTTCCATGGAAAAAGATACTTAGTGGTTTCTCCGTTTTTCTTTTAGGATACTTGATTGTGAGAATACTAATCATCTAACTTGTTTATCGCAGCTTTACTCTCCAAAAATGGCTCCACTTCAAAGAGGTCTGATAAGTTGTATGAAGGCCTCTTTCGCTGAGTTTCCAGGTCGCGGAGGTTTTTGGTCTCGGGTGTGAACCTCTCTTCTTTTATTTCCGCTACACTGAGGTCTTCATCACCACTATGAAGACCTCTCCCCTTCTACTTTCACTACACTGAAGTCTTCATCCATCCTATAAGGACCTCTCTCCCTCTACTTCCGCTACACTGAGGTCTTCATCACCACTATGAAAACCTCTCTCCTTCTACTTCCGCTACACTGAGGTCTTCATCCATCCTATGAGGACCCCACTCCCTCTATTTCCGCTCCTCTGAGGTCTTCAATCCCCCCATGAGGACCTCTCTCCCTCCATTTCCGCTCCACTGAGGGCTTCATCCCATCAAGTTTTGCATCTACCAAAAAAATACCGATATTCCTAGTGAATACCGGTACCTCCATTATTCTTTTTTAGGCAGGAGTAAAATCAACAAAAAGCTTATGACAGCAAACCCTGCAACAACCAAATATACCGTATGCAGCGCTGAAGTCAGCCCGTCCTGCAGCAGGACCTTCATGGAGTCAGATAATTGATTTCGTTGTTCTTCGTTTAACAACAGAGTCGTAGAATCAAGAGAAAATTGTTCTACCGCCCCATTCTCTCGCAAATGCTCCTGAATGCGCGAATTTAATATTCCCCCAAGTAATGCAGCACCAATCGTACTTCCTAGTGTTCTCATAAACATATTCGAAGCGGTTGCCACCCCACGCTTCTGCCATGGAACATTACTTTGGATGGAAACGATAAATGCCGTTGTGGAAAAGCCCATTCCTATTCCAATCATAAAGGAACCGAATGCCGCCCACACAGGCCCATCATCAGGGCTGAGTGTCATAAATATGATGCTTCCCATAATCAAAGCTATTCCTCCAATTATGGACGTGGTCCTGAAGCCTATTTTCAATAAAAGCCTGCCCGCTATCATCGCGGCAATCGGCCAACCGATGGACATGGTTGTAAGTGTAAAGCCTGCAACAATCGGCGGCCTTTCCATTACACCTTGTACAAAAGCTGGAAGAAAGCTTGAAATCCCTATCAGCATGACTCCTGTCGTCATAGAGGTTGTATTGGCAATTAGGATGGACCGTTCCTGCCAAATATCAAACGGCATCATCGGATCCTTCGCTCTTCTTTCCTGAAATACAAACAAGGTGATGGTCACGGCAGATAGGGCGATAAGAGATAGGACAGGGCCTGATGTCCATGCCCATCTTACCCCACCTTCCACCATCACGAGCATAAATGAGCTCACAGACAGAAACAACAATCCCGCACCTGCATAATCAATGGAGTGCTTTTTCTTTTCCACTCCCTCATGAAGAAATAAGTATAATCCTACGATTGCCAGTATTCCAAGTGGGATGTTGACCCAGAATACAAATCTCCAGCTGACAAATTGAACCAGCAATCCCCCTATTGCAGGGCCAAGTATCGCCGAGATCCCCCATACGCTGGATAGATACCCTTGTATTTTTGCTCTTTCTTCCTTTGTGTACATGTCCCCGACAATGGTGGAGGCAATCGGCATGACAGCCCCTGCACCAAATCCTTGAATAAACCGAAAGACGATCAGCATCTCGATGGATGACGCCATTCCGCATAATAGTGAACCAATTAAAAATACGATGATACCGAAAGTAAGGATCGGCTTCCTTCCAAATAAATCGGAGAGCTTGCCATATATCAAAACTGTTACAGCATTCATCAATAGATAGGACGAGAATACCCAGCTGTATAATGAGAAACCTCCTAAATCAGCTGCAATGGCAGGCATTGCTGTAGAAACGATGGTAGCCTCAATGGCAGCCATGAACATAGCGAGCATGATTGCTGCCAATACAAAAGGCCTCTTTGTTTTGTTAGGAGAGGCTTGTTCCAATACTTGTCTCTCTAATGTTGCTGTTCCCATGTCTTCCCCTTCTCTCTTTATTAGTCAAACGAACTATTTCGTGCCTCTATGTAAATTGTACCTATTAACAAATATATTGCAACCATCAGCTAGTGGGCATAAAAAAAAGACCTTACAATTCAAGGTCTTTTTCATTATTATTCTTCTGAAAGTGTGTATGCAAACGATCTAATATAGTTCGTCTAGTCAAAATCCCTTCAAACAAATTGTCCTCGTCCTGTACACAGACAAAGGGGTGGTCTACAAGTAATTCCAAACCTTTTTCGACCGTATCGTTCACATTTAAACACGGAAGCTCTTTATTCATTACATCCTCTACTAGCATGTGCTCCAATTTGTCAAACTCTATTCGTTCCAAGCCCAATATGGAATCCATGATATGAGTTGTACTGACCAATCCATGCAATCTATACTTGGGATCTAAGACCGGTACAGCAGTATAGCCCGTTTTTGTAAGAACCAATAATGCATGTTCCAGATTATTTTTTACCTGTACATGTGCCACACGTTCTGCGGGAATGATTAAATCTTTTATCGTTGCTCCTAAAACCTTGCTACTTTGGAGGCTGATCATAAATGTTCTTCCTCTCTTTATTTACTCTCTAATACTATATGCTAAATCATGCAATTGACCAATATCATTGTAGCATACATTTGACTTGGACTCGAATTTTAACAAAGAAGAAGTTGTCGTCTTTCTTCGACATGTTTCTACGCATAAAAAAACTGCCTTATGAGGCAGCTCGTTTCAATTATATAATTATGATATTTTATCGTACAATTCGATAAGCTGCTGATAGGTCTTTGTTTCCAGTTTCTTATCTCCTATCTCAATATCATTTATTTCACTAATCACCAATTCTTTGGCGACATCTGTTGATATCAATAAGGTCACTAGCAGTTCTTTTTCCTCCTGTGTTAAAGTCACCATTCCTACTGTACAACTCCTTTCCATGATAAGCTTTACTTTGTATAACGGTTTGCATAACAGAAGGCTGCGTATGCATCCGGCTTTATTTTGGCATCGAGCCCCATGGCCGTGATCCTGCCTGTCATTTCTTGGATAAAATCTTTGGTCGCACCTTTTTGCCCTATGTCTAAATGAATCTCAAAATGGAAATCAGCTCCGTGTTCCAAGTGGGGCAGTAACAGGTTCTGTATCTTTTCGAGCTTCTCCACTGTGAACTGCATCGCAATTTCCTGACTTAACGCAGTCTCAAGCGATATCTTTTCATGAAGGCTTCTAATGGCCCTATTGACGATATAGGGTCTTACGCACCCCCAAGCGCCTTTGCCCACTCTGTGGAGGTGAACAGCCGTCATAAACTTTGTCTCCCGTTGATGAACATGGGAATCGGTACCGATGGACAGTAAGTAAGGTGCTCTTACATCTTTTTGGATAAATAAAAGGATCTTTTCATAAGCTTGTTCAAAAGTAAGGTAGCCGTGGGTAATATTTATAAACTTACTGGGGTTATCCATTTATCCACTTCCTTTTCCGTACTTCCTATATACTTATATGTCCCTTCCTCCAAAAAAATTAATATTTTCTTCCATTGTTGTTAGGTTGAATGACAAATATATCTACATTATGGTCTCGATTCTTAATGATTTATACCTTCCAAAACGGATTTTTGCCCACAAAAAAACCAAGCTAAAGCTCAGCCTGGTTATCCTTTACTTGTTTGGATTTGAGATTTGGAATAGGCGCAATGTGGGCAACGATACATAACATTTTGATTGGAATGTGCAGTAAGCACTTTATCCATCACTTCATCCTTATTACACTTCGGACAATGAACTGTTGGCATCATATAAACCACTCCTAATTATAAATGTCTTTGAAATTCTTCCTTGCTGACAAATATATCTTCCTTATCTATCGCTGTAGGATTTGCAAGCACCAGCCCAATATTAGTAGAGGATGCTTTGTCATCCACGATGGTAAAAGGAATCTTATGATCATTTGCTATTCGGATATATTTAGATAGATGCATGTAATCCAGATCCCCATCCAGGTACAATCGTGAAGACGGATATCTTTTCATCAGGTCCCCGATTGGTTTATACGGCTTTTGTTGTATAACTTGGCCATTGGTTAATGCCAGGATAATCCGCTCACGCAACTGAGAAAGGTATTCCCTTCTCTCACTAGGTTTGGTTTCCGGTGTTCCCTTCAAACCCCTATCTATATAATCATCAATATTATTGCCCATATAACTCTTCCTCCCCAATGGAAATGACAGGTTCTCCTGCTTTTCTTAATGGATCAGGTCAAAAATTTCAATAGCAATCATATCAATATTATCGAATTGATATGTTTTAGGCTGCTCCCCTTTTAGGAAAACTTCCAATTCATATGTATGGGTCTTATCAAAGAATTTCACACTGCATACTTTTTCGCCATTTACTTCGAAAAAGCGTTGTGCCGGCTCATTTCCAGCCTCAGATGTTTCTTTTAAATCATTTAGTCTTTTTACAATCCCTACTAATAGTGACATGTAACAACTCTCCTTCTATTCCTTCCTAACTATATCATTCACCTTGAGATGTAAGGCCATTCGTATTTTTGTACAAAACCTTTTAATTTCCGGTAAAATAGAGATAGGAATACATTTATAATGGTGTTCGAACATAACTTCTCTTTTATTGTAGTCTAAAATGACTCATAAAACATAAGAAGTTGTGAAATTTTTCTTACGAGGAGCAGTATCCATGAATATAACCGTCTATACCCAGCCGGACTGTCCGCCATGCCAGGTGGTAAAACAATTTTTAACACACCATAATATCACCTATAAAGTAATTGATATTACCGAAGATCTTCAGGCAAGGGATTATTTAGTGCATGAATTACAGTCTTTTTCCACTCCTACTGTAACAGTGAATGAGCAGGTTGTAAAAGGATTTGACCTTCAACAGCTCCAACAGCTTCTTGGCATAGAGGAATAACGGTCCAACTCTCTTTTCGCAAGAGAATACATCATACCATTAATTTAACCGGGGATGAAAGCTTTTTTATCGTTCCAACAAAAAAAGAGCGACATTCGCTCTCAGTCTGCTGACAAACCCTAATATTCTTTAGGATTGCATTTACTTGTTGATCTCCGTTACAGGCGCTTCGCTTTCAGCGGGCGGTCCGGGAGCCTCCTCGGGCTACGCCCTGCGGGGTCTCCCCTGTCCCTTCCTCCCGCAGGAGTCTGAGCGCCTTTCACTACAATCAACAAGGGAATTGCATATACTGAAAATATATTACTTTTTCTACAAGCTGAAAGAGCGACATGCGCTCTTTTTTTTTGATTTTATCTAGCAACCAAAAAAGACTGGTAATGTTTTTCTTGAAGCATTCGAGCTGCCTTCAAAGGGGCATAAAATTTATAGGAATGATTATTGAACGGCGCAACAATTACACCGAAAGCAAGCATGCGAGAAATCAACACTTCCTGGTTCATGACTCCCAAGTTCATTTCCTTCTCCTCACTAACGCTTACCATCCCTTCAATAAAATCAGGTTCATTATAGTCAAAACCCCACTCCATAACCTTCCATCCCGATTCATTTGGCAATAACTTTACAAACTCATAGTGATCATCATAAAGACTTGGCATATCCTCGTCTGACGGAAAAAATTCATAAACTATCAGGACACCATCTTTACCTTCGACAATCTTTGTTTCATCTGTGTAGGAAAAGAAAGGAATATAATATGCCGGAAAGTCTGTCCCATATGTAATATATCCTTCCTTTTCTTCAAAGAGATGTTCCTCTAGAAAATTGTCCTGATATTCCTTTGTAAAATAAGGGTCTAATATTTCTTGGATTTCTCCCATCGTGTGATGACTCTCCCCTAAAGAAAGCTGAGACTCGAACGCCTCTTGTAAAAATGGAAAAACTTCTTCCTCCGCCGGCTCTTGGGCAGATGCTGGACTCGAACCTATAAATAAAATAGTTATGATGGCTATGATACCCGTCCAATTTTTCAGCATGGAATTCTCCTCCTCAGATGATGTGTTCTAATTGTATCAAGAACCGCAGGTGGCAGGGATTGAAACCGTTCGCAAAATTAATTGGAAAACTGACAAATTATTCACTATAGTTACTACTACCCTTCTCCCGGAACACAAAACAAAAAAAATCTTTTCTCAAAGATTGTTGCTACTTACTAGTAATAAGTCGGCAATTGGACTTTTTACTACGTTCCTACTCTAAGTAAGCACATAGCATATTTAGTATCGCAGGGAATACAGCACGACAGCATGGAATAAAGTTTATAGCCAAACAAAAAGACCCCCTGATAATTTGTCAGAGGATCTATCCGTGTAGAAATCACAGTGTTGATTGAATCTCGTACGTTGTATTACCAATTCGAATTAAGAGCAGCATAAACGATATACATCAATATTAATGCAGCTGCTACTAAATAGGCTAAAAAAACCGGATTCCTAAGCACATGATGATCTTGAACTTTTTCACTAATGGAAGAGTCTTGGGTTGTTGCCTGTGTATCTGTTTGCCGCCCAATTTTATACGTATAAACCATCGCACCAGCAACAATAATTAATGCTAAGATTGCCAAAATAAAATCAAAAGAACCCATTTCAATCACCTCACCGAGCAAACTATACTATTAAGGTAAACAAACGGATAAATTCTATTCACTTCTTATAAAAGATCTTGGTTTTCATATAAATACTCATAAGAAATATCAACATATAGGAACCGGTTTTGTGTAATTAGACAGGAAAAAGTCCGGACATTCTCACCTGATTCAATATCATTATATAAGTCCGATAAGATTCCTTTTTTCTCCATGCTCATTTTCATGACATGCTCAAGAAAGTAAGGTCTCCAACTCCAGTTTTTCCCATTATAACTACTATCCGCTCTCCACTTCTCATTATCTCTCAAAAGATTTGAGGAAAGCTGGAATCCATTTTCATCACACACATACATACGAAAGCTAATGTTTGTAAGTTCGTCGGCGATAGAGTGTAACCATTCATCATACTCTTTGAGGTTATGCCCTTTCAAAAGGAGAGGTTGAAGCCTATTTTGAAGCATCCATGTAAATTGGTGAATGGCATGCAACTTCCTTTTCTCATAACGAATAAACTGTTGGAACTTTTCTACAAGTATTTCCTTTGCATGGTCAATTTCAATAAAAGTAGGTCCAGGTTTATGCAGATAGAAACCCTGATAATATCTGCCTCCATTTCTCCAGGCATACTGAAGCTGGAAGGACGTTTCCATATTTTCATACAAAAGTGCAGCACCGATTTTTCTAGAAAGGACTGCTAATGAGTGCAGGATATCTTGATGGGCAGCCACTTCATAAGTCTGTCTTAGAATTTCTAGGTTCACCTTCAGGATGTTAGGACTTAGGCGACCGATTCTGTCCATATTTAGACCTGCATCTCCAATATTGGTAACAGAAATCTGAATGCCATACGTTTTATAGTAGTTAAAAAGATGTTGCAGGTATTCATTGTCTTCTTTTGGAGTCCGTTCATCCATTTCAATTACAATATTCTCTAGTTTTAAACCTTTCGGAACATAGGAGAGAAAAAGTTCCAATAAGGATTCCCCTTGATCTTTCAGAAGAAGTTCAGAACTTTGGTTAATAAACAATTTCAGGTCGCAATCATTGGCTAAATAGTAAGTCAGTGCCTTGTTGATCAGCACCTTATCCACTTCCAAATGGTATTCGCCAGGAACCGTCGTGTCCCGGAAGAACTGTCCAAGACTTATAACTTCACCAGTCTCAGTCAGGTATCTCCCCAGTACTTCATACCCGACCACTTCCTGGGCTTCTGCACTGAATATAGCTTGATAATAGGGGGTGACCCTCTCTAAGTTGGTCATGATATCTAGTGGATCCATCTTCTCTCCCCTTTGCTTTTGTTTGAAATGATTATACCATGACAAATGAGAAAATATGACGCCACACGTATAATAGATCAAAAATTTGAAAGGTAAGTCGTGAATCAATATAACCTTTTCGGAATTTTCAGCTCCTGTCCAATTTTTAGGCAATCTGTACGTAGGCTGTTCAGCTTTCTTATGGAATCCCTTGATATGTCATACCTTTGCGCAATTTTCAAGATGCTATCAGACGTAACGACAGTATGAAGATAGCAGGGTACTTTTAAGTTCATCCCTACAAATAAAGTATCCCCTGTCATTTGATTGGCCTTTTTCAGGGAGGCTTCATCGATAGTAAGCAATTGAGCTATGTCTTTGAGGGTTTCACCGCTTTTGACTAAATAGTTTGCCTGGGCAGGCCCTTCCATTAATTCTCTTGTGGCCCCATTTTTCTCTTCTAAAACCGCGACAAGAAATTGTTGGAATTTCACTCGATAACTCCCTACAACCGTCCCTTTAGGAAGTACACTTTGTGCAAATTTCCTTGCTGAATCCAAGAGGTTTTTTCTTTTTGGTACTTGGTGGTCATTGGCGGCATATTCAGCCGCAAATTCATAGAAAGCTTCCGCCGGATTGATAAAAACGGTTAGTTCCTTGTTTTCTTCATCCCATTCATACTTATAGAAAATGCTCACATGTTTTCCTCCTTTTTTGCTTGGCTCTTTTCTCAAAGATTGTTCCTATTAACTCGTAAAAAGTCGGTAATTGGACTTTTTACTGCTCACTTACTCTGAAAATTGCAAGTAGCTTTATAAATACAGCAAGGAAAAGAGCACGATAGTGAGGAAAATAACGGCCTGTGTATTTATACGAAAAAGCAACAAAGTTTGCGAAAACAGCCTTTTGCTTAGTATGAACAAAACTTATATGTAAGTATGAGAAAAAGCTCATGTAAGGCATCCTAATAACGATGCAATACATGAGCTTTACACTTTTGACAGCGCTTAAATTTTCAAGTAGTATTCTTATCCCAACAGGGAAAAGAGCACGATAGTGAGTAATATAACGGGTGATTTGAGTATACAAAAAAGCAGCAAAGTATACGAAAACAGCCTTTAATTAAAACGGAAAGGGTTGAAGCCATTGGCCACCATCCATGGTGACACATTCCCCATTTATGTAGGCAGCTTTATCCGAACTTAGAAAAAATGCGAGTTCCGCGATTTCCTCAGGTGTACCAAATCGCTTCAACGGTACACTCTCGGCAACCTTTTTGGCCTCCTCCTCGGACTGCATCAACTTATCTGCCCCACCTGTCCTTTCAATAGGACCGGGAGCTATTGCATTCACTCGAATTCCGTATTTTGTTCCCCACTCAACAGCAAGCGTCCTTGTAAGGGAAAGTACCCCCGCTTTTGCTGCAGCGGAATGAACCACCCCGGCCCCTGCATTCCAAGCATAGGTCGCAACCATATTGATCATACTGCCTTTCACTTTCCGCTCCATCCAGTAGTTACCCACTGCAGAGCTGCAATAGAATGTCCCGTTCAAGACTATGTCAATAACTGACTTCCATCCATTTACCGATAATTTCTCGGCTGGACATATAAAGTTCCCGGCAGCATTATTTACGAGGACGTCAATCCTTCCAAAAGCTTGGTCCGTTAGTTTGACCATTCGTTCCACATGTTCCGGTTCCCTGACATCCATCTGTATAGTCACTACCTGATCCTCAAAACACTGAATTTCTTCCTTCGCTTGTGCTAGCCGATCTAAGTCCCGACCCGTTATGACCACATGATAGTCCTCTTTAGCAAACTTCATGGCCATATATTTCCCCATGCCGCTGGATCCACCGGTAATGATTACAACCTTTTTTTCCATATTGGATTCTCCCCCATTCCTATGTCTCAATACTATTTTAACCTAATTTTCAAAATAATTAAAATGTTTTATAGTGACAATAAAATGTTTCCAACAAATGTAGAATGATAGAATGAGAAATTTATATGTAAATGATGCTATAATGAGTATGCATTTATAAGAGATACACCAAACAATCATTAAATTAAAGATAGGTTGATATATATGGCTAAAGTAACCAGAAGAGGTTTTTTCAAACGCATATTCACACTTGCCTTTACCGCTCTTCTAACGAGTGGAGCTGGGTATTACTACGCAAGGTACATTGAACCCAAACAGATGAAGAAATTAAAACATACTATTACACACTCAAGTATTCCTGAAAGTTTTTCTGGTATAAAAATCGCTCAATTCTCCGATACCCATATCGGGCATCATTTTGATAAAGCCGATCTGGAAAAAGTGATACGTAAAATAAACGAAGAGGAACCTGACATAGTCGTTTTTACAGGAGATTTGATGGACAATCCGTTGGAATATGACCGTTCTTATAATCTTATAGAAATTCTACGGAAGGTTAAGGCGCCTTTAGGGAAGTTTGCCATTTTCGGCAATCATGACCATGGGGGATACGGCACAGAAACTTATGAAGAAATCATGGAAAAATCTGAATTTACCGTTTTGAAAAATGAAAATACGTATGTCGAGTTAATAGATGGAAGCAAAATTTATATCGCAGGTGTTGATGATTTGATGCTTGGCCGACCCGACTTTCGTGAAACACTGCGTAATATCCCTGATGATGCATACACCATCCTGTTGGCACATGAGGGGGATGCAGCTGATTCCATTGCAGAGCAATTCCATGTGAACCTTCAGCTATCGGGTCATTCGCACGGCGGACAAGTACAGGTTCCATTTTTGGGCCCGCTGATCACTCCACCCCTCGGTTCAAAGTTTTATGAAGGATTTTATCAGTTGGATGATTTGACGCTTTATGTGAACAAAGGCCTCGGGACAACCAGACAGCCTTATCGTTTTTTGGCTCCTCCTGAAATCAGCTTTTTCACGCTAGCAAAAATATAGACCCAGACACTATGGATAGCTCTTACATTTGGGCTATTCGGTACAAGCGCACAGCCTCCTTATTTTCCATACATTATAGTGACCCTATAAAGGAGGCGAGTGTCTTATGAATCGAAACTTTCCACTTAACAGAAACGTACCAGACAACAGATTTATTGGAGGATTTGGTTTCGGCTTTCCTTTCGTTCCGTTTTTGGGAGGATTAGCTGTGGGCTCCTTGTTGGCCCCGAGACCATATTATTATCCACCACCATATCCTTACCCATATTATCCACCCTATCGTCCATATCCTTATTATTATAGATAATGGTAATGGACATAAAGCCGCAGCATCGCCTGCATCGGCTTTTTAACTAAAGGCTATATTTTCTCATAAGAAAGTGGTGAAATGGTTGGCCATCCATATTGTAAAGCCAGGAGAAACATTGAGCTCAATTTCTAAGGATTACAGAAGAACTTTAGCGGAAGTATTGGCCGTCAATCGTCTACCTAATCCCAATATCATTGTCCCCGGCCAGCAGATTATAATTCCAGGCTTACCTGATGCAAATACTATCCCATACACAATTGAAATTTCCATAGCTAATAGAAGGCTTGTATTAAAAGATAAAGGGATTGTCATAAAAACATACCCTATTGCTGTTGGCAGAATGTTATATGATACACCAGTAGGTGATTTCATCATCGTAAACCGCCAAGCTAATCCAGGCGGTCCATTTGGCGCAATGTGGCTTTCGCTTTCCAAGTTATCCTATGGGATCCATGGAACTAATGATCCAAGTTCCATAGGCAATGCTGTATCTAAGGGGTGTGTACGGATGTATAATCAAGATGTATTAGAGGTGGCAAGCATCGTACCTAATGGGACTCGTGTGTTTATACGCCCACAATAGCAGGCATCTGAAGCTGAAGTAGAATCTATATGCTGAATTGGAGCTCCTCTTCCATTTTCATTAAAGGAACAGTATAATAAGGAAAAGGAAAGGAGACTATTATGCATAAACAAAGTTATACAAATCAAAGAAAAAACGATTCCTCCATCGAATCTTCTATTGAAAACCTCTCACGCGCCATCTTTACAGTAAATCGGCATGCCAAAACCGCGCCGGACCCAAAGTTTCTCTACTCTCTTAAAAGAAAAGCACTGGAGAAGCTTTTAACAGAAGGAAAGGCGACCAAAAAAGGTTTACACTTTTCAAGAAACCCCAAAAACAGCAGACAGCAATCCGACGTACTTGTATCGGCAGGAGATTATTTCTTTCACCTTCCACCTACTAAGGAAGACTTTGCGGACCTTCCACACCTTGGTGAATTAAACGACCATTATCGTAATCCCAAAGCGAATATGTCTCTGTCTGTCGCTAAGAATTTACTTCAACGGTATACAAACTTCCATCCCACAGATGGTAAGAAGCAACCTCCAAAGAGACAGTATCAAAAGCCGGTATTCAAGAAACTCGGAGAAAGCTATCTCTGATAGGAATAACAAGGAGCCCAATAAATCAATTGGGCTCCTTTTCTAGGTTATAAATAAATGCGAATCAATTAAATCTATCAACTTCGTCAATTGCGGTTTGCTGATTTGTGCATCCGCCCCAACTTGTTCCCCTTTATGCTTTAAGTGCTCTGTAATAAGTGAGGAGAAGATGATGACTGGAATTCCGGATAAGGAGCTATCATCTTTTATCCTTTTAGTAAGATGATGCCCATCCATCTGAGGCATTTCAATGTCAGTGATTAAAAGATCTATCCGTTCCTGCCCGTTCCTCACTACTTCCACCAAATATTCCCATGCCTCTTTCCCATTTTCAAAGAAAAAAATCTTTTCAAAGCCTGCAGCATGTAACGTCTCTTCGAGAAGCCTTCTTAGCATCGAAGAATCTTCTGCTATCATTATCCTTTTTTCCCGTCTTGCAGGATTTATATTATTACTGATTCGGATAGTCTCCTTATCAAGGTTCGTATATATATCGAACAGTATTTTTTCCACATCCACAAGAAGAATCATTTTTGATTCCTGCTTGATTACACCCGTTATATGATCTTCAAATCCTTTCTGGAAAGAGGTTGGCTTTTCCATATCCGACCAGGATAGCCGATGGATTTGAGTGACATGATCCACCCTTAAGATCACCTTCATTCCATTAAATTCTGAAACGATGAATTTCTGTTCAGAATATTGGCTGGGACCATCTATATTTAACGCCTTTCTTAAGTTTATGACAGCCAGAACCTCACCCCGTAACTCTACAATTCCTTCGACATTAGAGTGGGAATGTGGGATTTTTGTTATATTTAGAGGCTTGATAATCTCCCTCACCTTAAGGACATTTATCCCGAAGCTAGTCTCTCCTATCAAAAATTCTAAAAATTCAACTTCATTAGTACCTGAATCTAGAAGTATCTCACTTTTATTTTCCAAAAACATTACGCCCTTCCATTCATATCTATTCTTATTCTACTAGTATTATCGGAAGAAAATAATAAGTGTTGATAGTCAAAAAGAAACACCTCGCCAATGAGGCAAAGGTGTTTCTGGGTTTTAAGTGAAGCTTTTCTCCAACTCATCCACCAACGAACCGACATAAGCTACCGCTTCCTTGATTGGTTCAGAGGTTGTCATGTCTACCCCTGCTAACTGCATTAACTCCTGTGGTTTTAATGTACCACCGGCTTTCAATGCAGACAGCCAAGCGTCGACTGCAGGTTTTCCTTCCTTCTCTATCTTTTTGGCTGCCGCTGTTGAAGCTGTCAGCCCTGCTGAATAGGTGTATGGATAGAGACCCATATAATAATGAGGCTGACGCATCCACGTTAACCCGGCACCTTCGTCCAATTCCACCGAATCTCCCCAGAAATCAGTTAAAAGATCTGTCTTCTGCTCACAAAGGACATTAGCGGTAATTGGAGTTCCCTTGTCTGCAAGTTCATATATACGTCGTTGTAGTTCCCCTTCCAAAATATGTGTCACAAAATTATGATAGTATGTTCCAAGGGATTGCAGAATTACCCAGCGGCGCATCCTCTCATCATTTGGCTTAGAAAGGATATGCTGGCTCAATAACATTTCATTCATGGTAGATGGTGCTTCTACAAAATACCTGGATGGACGGGTGTTAGAAATTCGTTGATAACGCCCTGCCAAACGAAAATGACCAGCATGTCCTAATTCATGTGCAAGGGTATAGGCATTTCTCATGGAGTCACTCCACGTCATCAGGATATATGGATGCACACCATATGGGCTTGAACAGAATGCCCCGGATCCTTTCCCGACATTATCCGCCAGGTCGACCCATCGATTATTGAGGCCTTCCTCCATGATTTCCATATATTCAGGACCCATTACTTCAAGTGATTCCAAAATGAGTTTGGAAGCCTCCTCATAAGTAATCTCCGGATTGAAGTCTGGGTCAAGTGGAGCCTTCAAGTCACAAAAATGCATTTTTTCAAGTCCTAATACTCGCTGTTTCAGTTTTGCATATCTGCGCATATGCGGAGCCAAATCCCGTTGAATGGTATCTAATTGGTTATTGTACATTTCTTTTGTTACTTGCTGATCATGAAGAAGCATATCTGTTACAGAATCATAGTTTCGTAATTTTGCTTCCACCACCTGCTTCTTCACTTCTGTCGCATAAGTGGCAGCATATGTATGCTTGTACTTTTTTAATGTTTCAATATAAGAATCATAGGCTTTTCTTCGCAGTTCCGTATTCGCCGATCCCTCGTAATTCGGAAAGGAGTTGAATGATAAAGGATATGTTTTCCCATCATCAGTTGTAAAGGAGGAAAATGTCATATCAGAGATTAAGCTTCTTTGATAAATCATATATGGGGCATTATGGACTTCACTAAAGGCGGAAAGTACTTCCTCTGCTTCAGGTGAAAGTTTATGTGGCTTTGTTTCCAATATGTCTAACAAGGTCTTTTGGAAATCAATCAGCTCTGGCTCTTCACCAATGAAGGTTTTTATCTTATCCTCATCCATTAGGAGAATTTCAGATTGTAGGAATGATGTGCTTGCACTGAATTTAGCTAACATTCCACCAACTCTCGTTGAGTTTGCCTGGTTTTCAGGGTTGGTCCCATCCTCGGATTGTTTCAAGGAAGCATAAGTCATTACTCTTGCCACTCTTTCTGTTAAAGCATCCTTATCTTTAAGACATGCAAGAAGTGTTGTCGCATCAGCTACCACTCTGCCTCGATAACGCGTTACATTTGACAGGTCCGTTTGTACAGCTTCCATCTCCCTCTCCCATGCTTCTGTGGAGTCATATAAATCACTTAAGTTCCAAGTCTGATCCAATGGAACTTCCTCTCTTTTCACTGCACCTTTCATCATTTGCACCATTTCTATTACCTCCATTTATTTCGAAAATCGAATTATTACTTTCTATTATAAACGAACCGAGTTTCTATTTGTATATTTTTTAGAAAATTATAATAAGTTGTTTGCGTCATTTAAGTAACCGCGATTGTTCTAAACGAGAGTGATGGATATTCTGTTACTTTTTAACCTTTCGCAATGGTGATTCGGGCACTGAGACCCCTTCTATGGACCTTTTGTCCTTTCCTGAAGGTGCTTCGGGCATTGCGAACCCTTCTAAAAGGCAACTTAGTAAAGCTAAGCATTTGAAACGAAAAAAGCAGACACTCCCAAAAAAGATAGTGTCTGCTTAATACTTTATTCACTTCATCCTTCTTGCAAAATCAACAAATCGGAACTTGTCTAATCGATGGCGCGACTCGGTATATTGGAATGGGCTTGCATCATCCAGGTGTACAATGCTCTTTACGACCACGACATGTGTCAAATCTTGCAAATCAAGGATTTCCCTATCTTCCTCTGTCGCTTCTTCCACCGTTACTTCTTTGTCAGCAAAAGCTATTTGCAATCCTACTTCCTTTTCCAAATATTCATAGATGGAGTGACTGCAAATTTCTTGATTAAGATAAGGAACCTGGCTTTTTATAAAGTAATCCTTGTCCAAAATGATGCTTTCCCCATCCACTTTCCGTGAACGTATCACTTTCCAAAGGTCTATCTCCCCCAATTTACTTTGTAAATCAGATGATCCCACCACAGTTTCCAGTTCATGTACAATGGTTTCCCAAGGTCTACCCATTTTCTCCGCCAGTTCCTTAAAGCTGACCAAACCGGAAATGGGAAAGTCAAACTTACCTCGATCGAGGACTACAGATCCCTTACCTCGGATTTTTTGAATATAACCGTTTTGAGCAAGCTGATTTAATGCTTTTCTAACTGTCTCTCTGGATGTATCAAAAAGCTCTAACAGTTCATGCTCAGAAGGAAGTTTATCTCCGGCAACAAGCTCGTGCCGCTCTATTCTAGAGACTAGCTTTTGATAAATTACCTGATATTTATTATTTTTCATTTTCTACCACCTACAACTATTGTAGCATTACTTTTTCAGGTGATAAACGATGGATTCGTATGGACGTAAGGAAAGTTTTTTATATTCCTGTGGAGAATCCCCATAATTGCTCAATAATATTTCCGCACTGTAGCCTTCAACATCAATATCTTCCGGTAATTCAAATGACGTGTTTATACCGTAGTAGTTGCTGACTACAAGCAGCTTTTCATTTTCACAGTTTCGAATGTAAGCAAAAATTTCCGTATGGTCACCTTCAATCAGTTGGAAATCACCATGTGTAACGACATCATATTGTTTGCGAAGATCAATCAATTTTTTATAGTGGTAGAAAACCGAATCTTCGTCTTTCAATGCAACTTCCGCATTGATTTTAGGATAGTTGCTTGCTACACCAATCCATGGTGTACCTTTAGTAAATCCAGCATTTTCTTCCGAATTCCATTGTACGGGTGTTCTAGAATTATCACGTGATTTATGACGAAGGATTTCTAGGATCTCCTCCTCACTCATACCCGCTTCTTTTTTCAGCTCAAAGGTGTTTAACGATTCCACGTCACGATAGTCACTTATTTTCACAAATCCAGGGTTGGTCATTCCGAATTCTTCCCCTTGATAGATATATGGAGTTCCACGCATCATGTGCATGCTTGTTCCCAGCATTTTGGCAGATTTGTTGTGATAATTTTTATCGTCACCATAACGGGAAACAATACGGGGCTGATCATGGTTGCACCAGAAAAGGGCATTCCAGCCACCGCCCTTTTCCATTTCGATCTGCCAAGTCGATAGGATATCTTTCAATTGTTGAAAGTCAAAGTCTGCAACAGACCACTTTTCGCCATTTGGGTAATCTACTTTCAGGTGATGGAAATTGAAAGTCATGCTAAGTTCATTACGGTCGGGACGGGTATATTTAATACAATGGTCGATCGTAGTGGAGGACATCTCTCCTACTGTCATGCTGTCATATTTCGAGAACACTTTTTCATACATTTCATTCATGTACTCATGGACGCGAGGTCCGTCTGTGTAAAATTTCCGTCCATCTCCAGGAGGCACGGAGCCATCATCATCAGGAAAATCCTGATTTTTGGAGATAAGATTAATGACATCCAGCCTGAAACCATCCACTCCCTTTTCAAACCAAAAGGTCATCATGTCATAAACCTCATTGCGGACCTTTTCATTTTCCCAGTTCAGATCCGCTTGGGTGACATCAAACAGATGAAGATACCATTGTCCTGTTTTCTCATCATACCGCCATGCATTCCCGCCAAATTTGGACTCCCAGTTCGTCGGTTCACTTCCATCTTCCTTCGAATCCTTCCAGATGTAAAAATCGCGATATGGGTTATTTTCTTTCGCCACTTTGGATTTTTGGAACCATTCATGCTCTGTTGAGGTGTGGTTTACCACAATATCCATGATCACTTTTATGCCCTTACTATGCGCTTCTGTTAAAAGCTGATCGAAGTCCTCCATCGTTCCGTATTCTTCGTGGATGGAGAAATAATCACTGATATCGTAGCCATTGTCTTTTTGAGGTGACTTATAAATAGGAGTCAACCAGATGACGTCTACACCTAGCTCTTTCAAGTAATCCAATTTCTCAATGATTCCTTGAATATCCCCTACACCATTTCCTGTTGTATCATTAAAGCTCTTGGGATAGATCTGATAGACGACCGATCTCTTCCACCAAGGTTCTTTTTCCATTTTCGTCATTCAAAACACCTCTGTTCATTTTGATAAAATAAATTAATTTAATAAGTAGACTCTAGCTTCATAAGGTTGCATGCTAAACTCTGAAATACTTGTCTGCTCATCGACTTTGTAGTTACTTAAAAGGAGTTGCTTTGTCATGAAGTTTATTTCTCTCGGAAGCTTGAATATCGGCTCCTCCTCATAAAAGTTGCAAATCACAAGAAGTTTCTTATCCTGATACGTTCTTACATAAGCAAAAATTTCAGGATCTTCCTCAAGGATCAATTGATAGTCACCGTAAACGATCAAGTCATTTTGTCTACGAAGTTGGATAAGCTGCTTGTAATAATGGAAGATAGAAGCTTCATTAGCCACCTCTGCTTCGGCATTTATGGATGTATAATTAGGATTAACAGCTAACCATGGCTCTGAGGTGGAGAAACCAGCATATTCCTCAGAAGTCCACTGCATGGGAGTCCTGGCATTGTCCCTGCTTTTTTCATGGATACTCTGCATCACTTCCTCTTCACTAAAGCCCTGTTCCTTCAATTCGGTATATGCTTGAAGCGTTTCAATATCCTTGTAGGAGTCAATCGTTTCAAATGCAACATTGGTCATTCCCAATTCTTCCCCTTGATACACATATGGGGTACCTTTCATCATGTGAAGAAGAGTGGCCAGCATTTTTGCTGATTCCATACGATACTTTCCATCGTCCCCAAACCTTGAAAGGGAACGCGGTTGATCATGATTATTGAAATAAAGGCTATTCCAACCATTTTCCCCTAGGGCATATTGCCACCGCGAAAGGCTTTGTTTAAGTTCCATCAAATCAAGAGGCTTCAAATCCCATTTACCCTTGGGGCCATTGTCAAGGCCAACATGCTCGAATTGAAAGACCATGTTCAATTCGTTCCGATCTTCCCCCGTATAATCTTTTGCCTGTTCAGGTGTCACACCGGGCATTTCTCCTACCGTCATGACATCGTAATGAGATAATACCTGCTGATTCATTTCACGTAAATATTCGTGTATATTTGGACCATTTCTATAGTATTTACTCCCCGAAGCATAAGGACGACCAGGCTTTATTTCCCCATCTGGAAGGCCTTCGGCTTTTGATATAAAATTGATCACATCCATCCGGAAGCCATCGATTCCCTTATCAAGCCACCATTTCATCATGCTATATATTTCATCCCGGAGTTTTTCATTTCCCCAATTTAAGTCAGGCTGCTTTTTGGAAAAGAGATGCAAATAGTAGTCCTCGGTCTTTTCATTATATTCCCAAGCCGATCCTCCAAAATTGGATGCCCAATTGTTCGGTTCGCTTCCATCTTCTTTAGGGTCTCTCCAGATGTAATAATCGCGGTATGGATTATCTTTCGAGGATTTGGCCTGAACAAACCATTCATGTTCATCAGAGGTATGGTTTACCACCAAGTCCATGATCAATTTCATTTCTCGCATATGTACCTGTTGTAACAGTTCTTCCCAATCTTCCATAGTGCCGAATTCAACCATAATCTTATGGTAATTGCTGATATCGTAGCCATTATCATCGTTAGGAGATTCGTAAACAGGTGAAAGCCATATGGTATCGACACCAAGTTCCTTTAGATAGTCCAATTTTAAAATGATGCCTTGAATATCACCGATGCCATCTCCGTTAGAATCCATAAAGCTGCGAGGATAAATTTGATATACAACACTTTCCTTCCACCAGGAATGATTCATCAATCAACCTCTCCCTTCAAGTTTTTGCAAGGTATTAAAATTGAAAAAATTGCAAAAAGGGGGCAACCCCCTTTTTACAATTCTTAAGCTTCTTTTCTCATTTTCACTTTTGCTATTAAGAAGGTGATCGCGAATGGAACGACAAGTACGATCCCCATTCCAAGGAAGAAGATTGGCCAGTATTCTGCCATAATTGAGAAGAATGCCGGAATCCCACCAACCCCAATGGATGGGGCTTTTACTCCTGCCAATGTAATGATAATACCTGCAATGGCTGAACCAATCATTGCAGCAAAGAATGGGTAGCGGAAACGTAAGTTTACCCCGAACATAGCCGGTTCTGTAATCCCCAACCATGCGGAGATGGACGATGTTAACGCTAAACCTTTCAGCTTTTCATCCTTCGTAGCCAACATCATGGCAAAAGCAGCTGAACCTTGAGCAATGTTAGACAAGGCAACCATTGGCCATAAGAATGTCCCACCGATTGTAGCAATCAGTTGGAAATCTACCGCAAGAAATGTATGATGCATCCCCGTGATGACAAGTGGTGCATATAGTCCTCCATAGATCAAACCACCAAGTGCAGGGACAGCATCAAAGATATTAACAAATCCGTTTGTTAGGAAATTACCAATCGCAAATGTAACTGGTCCAATAGCAACAAAGGTTACAAAGCCTGTCAGCAATAATGTAATCGGAGGGACAATAAGCATGTGAAATGCATCGCTTACCCGCTTTGATAAGAACTGCTCCACTTTAGCTAACACATAAGCAGCTACTAGAACTGGTAGTACTTGTCCCTGATATCCTACTTTCTCGATTTCCAAACCGAAGAACTTCCAAGTTTCAACGGCCCCATCCTCCTGCGCCTCAGCATATCCCCAGGCATTAAGCAAATCCGGATGGACGAGCATGAGTCCTAACACAATTCCCAGCAATTCGCTCCCACCAAACCGTTTGGCTGCTGACCAACCAATCAATCCTGGTAGAAAGACGAAAGCAGTATTTGCAATAAGATTGATGATACTTGCAATATCAGCCCATTGTGGATGTACATCAATGACAGATTGCCCATTATAGAAAATGCCTTCTCCCGTCAGAAGATTGTTAATACCCATGAGCAAACCGGCAGTAACAATGGCTGGTAATATTGGAATGAAAATATCCGCAAGTGTCTTGATCGCACGTTGAATCGGATTCAAGTTGGATTCCGCAGCTTTTTTCACTTCATCCTTGGAAGCCTCTCCAACCCCAGTTATATCCACAAATTCCTTATACACTTTATTGACTGTTCCTTGTCCAATTACGACCTGAAACTGGCCATTTGTTGAGAATGAGCCTTTCACCACATCTATATTATCCAAGGCATCTTGATCTACTTTGCCTTCATCATGCAAAGCCAAACGGAGACGAGTCACACAATGCGTGGCTGCACTTACGTTTTCTTTTCCCCCTAAAGCTTGGACAATTTCTTCCGCCTGTTTTCTTATGTCCATATCTGTATCCTCCTGTTTGCCTACTCTACTATATCTTTATAAATTCCTCATAACACCGCTGGTAATCTCCCCATAAGGCTTCGCTTTCCACTGGGCACCTGCGGAACCTTCTCTGACATTCCTTATGCTTTTGTTTTTAGATGGAATATCTCTGTTTGACCTTTAACTGCTTGATCTGAAAGTTTTTTGTCTAAGTTTTCCACCTTTTCTCCGTTAGTAATGACGATTGGAGTAATGGTACTTGCAGCTTTTTCATTGATTAAATGGAGGTCAAAAGTGATAAGCTTATCACCGGCTTTCACTTTATCCCCCTCCCTGACATGCCCCTCAAAACCCTCACCATTCATTGATACTGTTTCAAGTCCCACATGTATTAAAATTTCCGCACCGCTTTGAGAACGGATACCGATAGCATGTTTCGTGTGGAAGAACTGTATAATCTCCCCATCAACAGGGGAAACCACCTCTCCTTCGGTTGGAACAATCGCTAATCCGTCCCCCATCATCTTTTGAGAAAATGTAGGATCAGGAACCTCGCTCAATTCTGTAACCCTTCCGCTTAGTGGGGCTAGAATTACTTCTTCAGTGGGAGTTTCCGTTGTATCTTTCATGCCAAATAACTTTTTGAACATATAAAATCCCTCCAGTAATGTTGTATTGACCAAATTTTTTTATATTTTTCACTCCATTTAATAAACGCTTACATTTCACATCCAACTTGTATATACATGCTAACGATTACAAGTCTAACTTGTATATACATGTTCGTCAACTAAAAAGTTTCTCCCAAAATCAATTCTGTTTCTTGATGGAACTTAACAAATAAAAGATTGCCCTAGTGATGATTGCTAGTAGAGAAAATGAAACAAGAGACTTCGTATGTGACCAGGTTTTTAGTTCGAACATCTGAAATAGTATAAACAAGGGTTCGAAGATAAAGGATAATATCACGGCAATTAAGATACTTCCTAAAACATAAGCCTTCCAAGTAGATGAGAACTGATAAAGTAGCATGTACATCACCGGGATGACCGAAACGTCTGCCGGAAGAAGCGTTGTAGTATGATCATTTAACTTGAATGGATAGCTCCACATATTATAGGTCGTGCCCAGCAAATCCAACCAAGTTGCCATTGCAGCCCAAAAAAGTCCAAATGATAGTATCTCAAACAGCCTTGATCTATCCACTGCTTTCCACCAAATTACCCAAGGAAAAAAGATTGACACAAATAACAGCCACCAACGCGGGTCCGCCATGGAGCCTAAAACCATCCAACTGTTAATGTAGTCGTAATTGACAATCTCCATTATGTACATTCCCTCTCTTTATCGCCTTAAACACTAATGAATTCATAAAGATTACGATACCTAGCCATAACTTATCTTAATTTCCCCGGACTTTGGTATTTTAATCTAAGATTTTAAGATCTTTACCAACTAAAAAAGCGCTGCATATAGCAGCGCACAGTGTGTAGACAAAGCTTAAAATAATGAAATACTCTAGTTGATCGCAGTGGAAGGAGCGAAGACTCCTGCGGGAGGAAAGGACATGGAAGACCCCGCAGGGCGTAGCCCGAGGAGGCTTCCGGACTGCCCGCGGAAAGCGAAGCTCCTGGAACGAAGATCAACTCTTCCAACAGATAACCTAATTAGTTTATAGTTTGTCAACAGTCTGAGCGCTGCATATAGCAGCGCATCAGATGGAAATGGTGGTGGTAAAGGGGAGGAATGAAAACACTTTGAATGATACTGTTACTTTTTCTGCATTTTTTACCGTTCCATCACCCTTTGCATCCTTTAGATAGATACTATAGATTTTATCAGATTTTGAGGCGTCACTAGGGATTGTCACTTCATCCAATTCCTTGAATTCATCCGTCTGGGTTGACATGAATGATTCGTCAACACTAGAATTCCCGCCACTATAAACTCCACTCAACTGGATATTGTAAACGGTGATAGGCAGTTCGTTCTTGTTGGCATCAACCATGGAGGCCTTATAAATTTTTATAGGCATTATGTATGGATTTTGCAAACTTAATGAAACGCCATTTTGATTGGACTCCTTAACTGCAGAGGCAATTACTTCTTCCTTGGTTGAATGAATATAGGAAATAAACAGAACGAAACTTATCAATAAGGCTAGCACTAAACGAACAGGTTTTTTTAGCTTTTTCAATGTCATGGCTCCTCATTTTTTTCTCTCAGTGATAAACATAAAAAGTATCTTACCATCTTATTTAACACAAATCGAGAGAAATGAAACCTATTCTTCTTCCACCACCACTTCAAATTCATCTACCAGTTCGCCTTTATCATCGTAAAGTTGTGCCTTGTCGCCATCGTTGTTCCATAAGTAATCACTCAACCAATGTATATATCGTTTAAAGTGTTGCTTCTGTGCACCAGAAGCAATATAAATTGTTTCTCCTGACTGAAGCTTGTAACCAACCGGGAAATCATATGTTTGGTAGCCTTTTTTGCTTACAAGTTTCCAGTACGACATATCAACCGTTTTATCGCTTTTATTTTCAATGGTCACCATTTCCCCTTTTACATCCAAATCCGTGATGACAACGGATTTCGAAGAGTCCTTTTTGTTTTGGTTAGCATAAAGCCAAGGGCGGTTGTTCACATACAACAGCTTTCCATCTGTTGAAAAAACAATAGATCCGGATTCCGCTGTATTATAGATATCCGCCCCACTCTCAATCAATCTGCTAATGACAGGAAGATGTGGATGGTGAAAATCATTATTCTTCCCAGCAGAGATGACGGCTATTTTCGGTTGCACATCCATTAAAAATGAAGCTGTCGAAGAGCTGTTTGATCCATGGTGTGCCACTTTAAGGATAGTGGATTCAAGGTTGTATTTCCTGCTAAGTCTTTTCTCTTCCTCTTCCTCCGTATCGCCCATCAACAGATATTGAATATCTCCATAGGTGAGATGGAGGACAATAGAGGCATTGTTGGTCCCTTTTTCCTCCGAGCCACTGTTTAGGACTTTTATCTTAAGGTCCGGATCAACCTGGAGCTTCATTTTTTCTTTAGCATATTGTACAGGAACGATATTGTTCCAGACGTATTGTTTGTATTGGATAAATGTTAACGTCGTATGAGCCTTTCCACTATCCAAGATTTTTTTTACTGGGATTTTCTCCAATAAGGATGGTATTCCTCCAATATGATCGAAGTCCGGGTGTGTTATCACCAAAAGATCGATAGAGTTGACCTTAATTTCTTTTAAATAGGCTAATAATTGTGCAGCGGATTTTTTTGGACCTGTATCCACCAAAATGTTTGACCCGTTCGGCGTTTGTAAAAGGATGGCATCCCCTTGCCCAACATCAATGAAGTGTACAAGAAGAGGTGCTTTTACCTCCTTCGCTTTAGGTTTTTCTATATCATAAAGAATATGTCGGGATGGTTTGTTTACCTGAACTGTAGTAGGAGTCGGCAGCACACTTGATTCTGCTGCACTTAGAGGATATAAAAGAATTGCAATCATTAATAGGAGCTGTATTTTTCTCATATTCTACCCACTCTCCCCCTATAGTCTTTAGTTACTACCATTACTATGGGGGAGAGTGGGGGAATTTATTCATTTTGAAAGCCGATGTTATCTAAAAATAGTAAACCACTTTCCGTTTGGTTAAATTCAAATGTCAATTCATTAATGGTCGTATAATCCAATCCAGGAAAAGCTTCCTCAAGAAAATTCAGCGGCACCTCGTATGTTTGCAGCATATGTTCATACTGATTGCCAATGCGCTCATTCCACCAATCAAAACGATAGAGCTTGGTTGTATAGGTTGGTTCAATAAATACTGTCTTCCTAATTCTACTATCTAACCTATTCGTTCCTTTTGGCTTGACAGATAATGTAATAGGGATGGCAGCATCCGCATACCCTTTGGGAATCGGTAAGTGATAAAACTCATATCTTGTTGAATGCGCTTGTACCGCATCAAATCTTAACACTGTTCCTTTTTTCAGCCCTGCTGATAAATCCTCCGGCAAAATCACACTATATCGACTGTTACCATTTTTCCACCCTAGTTTGACAACTTGATTATCTTGGTGTTCTTTATTTCTTTGAAGCAAGTTTACTTCTTTCCATACATGAAGATTGTATCCTTGTAGCCTGCCATCCTCATGGGTTGTACTTGTCACATCCACATCTTCCTCAAATGTAGCAATAGGCTGAAAGTCACTGTCATCATATCTTATCCTTAGGGGATCCACTGGGAGATACGGCGCCATAGCCTGTTTGTCAGAAAAGAATGCTCGATATTCCCTTTTTTCTTTTAATGTGGCATCAAGAAATGACGACACATATAGCTTGGTAATGTCCCTTTGCATTTCTGGTTCCATCAATTCTTTTCTATTCATAAACCACCAATAGGGGCTTGGCTGATCTACTTCCCAATCTGTATTGAATTGGCCATGGTTTCCACCATTTATGTAAATGCTACTTTTAAAACCATCGAATTGATTTGAGAATTCCACTCTCTGGAATTGCCTCATCCCCCAATAACTGGTGTGGTCCGTATCATTTCCTCCATGAATGGTGAGATAATTGACATCTTCCAAAACAACCGGCTGGTCACCTGGCTTAAAGCGTCCATCCCCTGGGGATAAACCGATCAAGGATTTAATAGAGAAATCAAAATTCATACTGACCTTTGCATTGTTAGGAAAGCGGTCCAATTCATTGAACATTGAGGCAATGCTAATGGCTTCCCCTCCCCGTGAATGGCCAATCAGGGCAATATTTTCCATATCCACTTTGTTAAAAAGAGCATGTGCCTTGTCGGTATTCCAGTTTTGCCACAGCTCCAAATGCTTCAACAATAACCAAGCCCTACCAGCATTATCCCATCCGATATGACCTGTTTTTCCTGAATTAATGAAGTTCTGATCTACAGAAACAACTATATAACCCTTGCTTGAAAGCAGTTCTCCAAGATAGGAATAACCCCCATCTGAAAAATCAGCCATGTTATGGTTTCCATGGACAATAAGTACTAAAGGGAATTTTCCTTCTTCCTCGCTTTTTGGCATCCATACTCTTCCATTCAACGGAGCGTTTTTGAGATTAAACCCCCAGAACCATTCCCTGTACCATTTATTCAATCCTTTAGGATGAACAATAAAAGGGGACATATTGACTGTATGGGTTTTGAACATAACATCTGTATACTCTTCCCTTTGCTTATCTTCACCACTTCCATATGTAAAATATTGAATGTTGTAGTTGCCTTTGTTAGCAGGGTTCTCTAGCGATGATTCTTCTTGCGACAGACCAAGCGACCATGGGCCTTCATTTCCATCTGTGAGTGTATAATACATAAGAATGCCGTGCACCACTAACGTGAAAATAGAAAAAGTAAGAAAAATGGCTCTCCCGCCTCTTTTATATAAAAATACTGCTATACCAATAAGGACACCTAGCACGATAACGGTAAACCCCATCAACCGGAAGAAAGGGCCCATATAAGTACCTATGCTATAGACAACGCAAATCCCCCCAATGATGACCGCTACCAGAAACCTCGGTAACCTCTCCAACATTTTCAGCAGAAGAATGGTCAGTAACACCCCAAGCACCAAAGCAAGTGCCCCTGTCGCTATAACAAAAACCATATCAAACCATTTCCCCGCTCCTGAATAAAAGAAGTGACTCATAAACAATATGAAGACGGTTATGTAGAATAATAGGCCCAATACAATAAATCTCCAGCTTGATGATACAAAGCCAACAACTAATTCTATGCTTTTGAAATACAGGTTTTTGAGCTTATTCATTGTAATCCCCTAGTCATCTGTATTTTCTATCATTTCTTTCGTGTCTAAATTAGATAATTATTGATGATATCTTCTTGTTTTGAGTTCCTTCGACTTGGCCCAATAAGACTGAATAGAATATAGGCAGAAAGGGACAGCACTACCGGAAGAACCACACTGTGCATGCCAAATGCGTCTGGAAAAAATAGCGTAATCCCAATATAGGAAAACACCCCTACAAGAATGGAAGCTAATGCACCATCAGCATTCCCATGCTTCCAATAAAGCCCTAATACAACCGGCCAAATGAATGCTGCCTCCAATCCACCGAACGCAAATAGGTTTAGTGTGATTAGAAATTCCGGAGGGTTGATAGCCAAAAAGAAAACAGATATTCCAACTGCCGCCGTGATCCCGATACTTATCCTCTTTATCTTCTGTTGAGAAGCATCCGGACGTATATAGTTCAAGTATACATCTTTTACGATGGAAGAACTGACAATCAACAATAAGGAATCCACCGTTGACATGATGGCAGCCATGGGGGCAGCCAAAACAATACCAGCAAGCCAGGGTGGTAATACATGCAAGGCCAGAAGTGGCATCACAGTATCCGGAGTTTCCAATCCCGGCAGCACCACTCGCCCAAAGACACCTGCCAAGTGCATACCAAGCATAATGAACCCCACTACAATGGTGCCGATGATTAAGGCCGCATGCATTGCTTTTGCATTTTTATAAGACATGGCCCTGACCGCCACCTGTGGTAGACCCACCACTCCTACACCGACCAATATCCAGAAAGAGGACACATAAAGTGGAGTCAATGATCCATCTGCGCCAAAAGGAGTGACTAGTTTTGGATTTTCTGCAATAAGCTCATCCATAATAGCCGGAATCCCACCACCTGCAATGATCGTCCCAGCCAAAATGACAATGGTACCGAGAACCATTATGATCCCCTGCATTCCATCTGTGATGGCTACAGCACGAAATCCACCTATGATGACATACACCAATACAGATGCTGCAAAAACAAACAGGGCCGAAGTGTAAGAGAGCCCTGTAATGGATTCAATCAGCCTTGCTCCACCGACCCATTGTGCTGCCATGGCAGAAAAAAGAAAGATGATTATGCTACAGGCTGACAACAATACGACCCACTTGCTACCGTAACGCTCCTTTAAAAAGTCAATCAAGGTGATTGCTTTCATTTTCCTTGCCATAATCGCAAATTTCTTCCCAAGTATGGTTAGGACGAAATAACCGGTTACCACCTGAATCATGGCCAACAGAACCCATCCAAGCCCGGTATGATAGGCAATGCCTGGACCCCCTATAAAACTGGATGCACTCCCATAGGTGGCCACCATTGTCATTGCAAGCAAAAGCCCTCCAAGCTCTCTGCCTCCAAGGAAATAATCCTGCATGAAAGAGGAAGAATTGGAAAGCTTACGAGAGGCTGTCACTCCGATAAAAAACATGATCAAAAGAAAAAATAACAACGGTATGATTACTTGTATATTCATGAATAAGGATCCCCCTTTTCGTCTGAATCCAAGGGAATATCCACAAATATGAATTTCACTATCAAAATTACAAGAAAGATGATGACGATAAAACCGACGATACAACTATAAAAGAACCATGCAGGAAAACCAAACGCATATGTATAGGATTCTATAGGCTCTGAACCGAGCCCATAGGCAAATCCATACCACCAAGCAAAATGGAAAATAACAAGTGCAATTCCAATCCATGCCTCCTTATGTGCAATCGGGTATCGCCAATCTCTTTTCGTATTTTTATTCCATTTTCCATCCATAATACCACTCTCTTTTTCCATCATTCTGAAACTTTATGAAATGCCTGCTTTGCGAGCATTTCAATGGTAAGTTCGTCAGCAGGAGGATTATGAAGGCCTGCACGAACATCCCGGTAATGCCTTTGTAGGGGATGCTCAGCATGTAGGCTTTGTGCACCAACAATTCTCATTGCCTCATCTACCACTTTAATGGCGCTATTGGTTCCAATCAGTTTGGCCACAGCTAATTCTCCAACAAGCATCTCCCTCTTATGGGGCTGTTCATCCCAAAGCCTAGCCACGCTATAGAGAAGATGTCTGGCAGATGTAAGTTCCAAATCCATCTTGGCCACCCTCTCCCTCACTTTAGCAACCTCTTTTATAGGATGTGGCAAGCTATTGGGATGGTATGTATCTGCAAAGGAAACAGCTTCATTTCTCGCTGATATGGCTATCCCTAAATAGCAAGCAGGGATGTGTAGTAACCACCCTTGAGGTTTTGGTGCTTGTTTCTTTTTTATGTATAAAAGGGCGTCCTCAGGTGCAATAACGTCCGTTATTAACAGATCGTCACTTCTAGTCGCCCGCATACTCAATGTGTTCCAAGTTTCTTCAATCGATATGCCGCTTAGTTCTCGTGGCAACAGGAATTCACCAACATCATCTGATCCATCAATGGAGGCTGAGATGATAAAAAAATCCAGTGCTGGAGCAAGGGAAGCGAAATTCTTCCTTCCATTAATGAGCCAACCACCATCTGGAAGTCTTTTTGCAATGGTTCCTGGCTTTCCACCTCTTGCAGGACTACCTGTTTTCGCTTCACTATGAGCACTATTGATTAGCTTTTTGTCCTGCACGATTTGTTTGCAAATTCTTTCAAACGTATCTTCCGGCCAAGAAGGATTGTTTGCAGCGTTCATCATGATCCCAAGATGCCAACCAAGACTAAGTGCAGTCGGCCCATCTCCTTGTGCTATTGTTTCTTGTAGCAGCAGGAATTCATACAGGCCAGCATCTTGTCCACCATATTTCTCTGGTATGGTAAGATTTATGAACCCTCCATCCTTCAAAGCTTGGAAATTCTCAAATGGAAATTCGGCATTTTGATCATAGCTTGCAGCCCGCTTGGAAAAATCCTTAGCCAGGATTTCCGCTTTTCTAACAATGTCTTGCTCTCTCTTTGTTTGCGCAAAGTTTCTGATTCCGTTCATCCTGAAATAAACCACCTTTTCAAATGCCAGTTTAGCCATTATTTTACCATAACAAGAAACGGGAAACTTCTATTTAAACTTGATGTTTGGATTTTGTAGATATTCTTTTTCTTCTTCTTCTGACATTACACCATATGCTTTTCCGACGTTTCCATTGAGTAATGTCCAAACACGATTATGATCAAGATCTGCAGAAGAAAAGTTACCCTTTTGCCATTTTGTCAGTATTTCAACATAAACTTCCTCATGTTCATAATTGCCTTCTTTGACCATCTGAAGGAGCCAATCCACTCTTTCAGGAGTCAGTTTATAGTGGGTCCATTTACTGTCTGCTTTAACTTTTTGATGTGACATCCAGTGAATGTAATTTTGAACGTCCCCTTCGTTTAACTTGTTCTTGTGTTTGAATGGGTTTTCTTTTTCCACGGCGATACTATTGGACCCCGATGATTTGGAAGTTGACTTGTTTTGGTTTTCCAGCACTCCAATGCTACCAGCTTCCTGAAATGGTGTGGTACTCATGTAATAGGTTACTAACGCCCCCGCCAACAGAAAGACAGCAAAAAAAGGAAAGAGTTTTCGTTTGTTTGTTTTTAACCAGTTTTTCATAACATCCTCCTTTCTTCTTCTATTATAAAACTATCATCCTATCATTTCCATATTTCTTCTAAAATTTAGAAATCTCTGCAAGTAAAAAACTACACCTTTATAAGGTGCAGTCAGTGTGTAGACAAAGCTTAAAATAATGAAATTCTAATGTTGATCGCAGTGGAAGGAGCGAAGACTCCTGCGGGAGGAAAGGACATGGAAGACCCCGCAGGGCGTAGCCCGAAGAGCCTTCCGGACTGCCCGCGGAAAGCGAAGCTCCTGCAACGAAGATCAACTCTTCCAACAGATAACCTAACTAGTTTATAGTTTGTCAACAGTCAAACTGCACCTTTATAAGGTGCAGTGAAAGACTTATAAAATATTATGCCTTTAATAGATCGTATACTTCCTCATCCAACTTCTTTGCAAGGTCTGCATCGTATGTTTTTATGTAGTCTGGTTCCTGTGTTATTTTTCCACCATAGAAAATGACATCCTCCACAGACTCCACTTCAACAGTTACGACACGATACTTCATCGTTTTATCGATTACATCCGATACAGTGCCTCTCCCATTGATAGAATAGCAGCTGCCGGCACCAACCACACCAAGAATTAGGTCCGGGTTCTTTTCGATGTTAAAGGCACTCTCCGCTTTATGTCCAAGTGCAAACTTGATTGTTTTGCCATCTTGGTGGGCAACTAACCATGATACAATACTTAAGTTCGGTTTGTTGGTTTCCTTATCAGATGTAATCAGGGAAACAATCTTTTCACCTTGTAAAAAATCAATTAACTGTTCATTAAGAGTATCTTCTGTTCTCGGCATTACTGATCCCTCCTATTTTCTACATATCACCATTATATACAATGTTTGGACAACAAGCCAAACACCTTTTCCTCATATGTCCAAAATACCCTTCATGAGAAAAACAAAACAGCTATTCATCCTATATTTTAAAAGATGAATAGCTGAATAGATTATCTATTATAGCTGCTCCTTCTCGAATAGCCGAGGGAATTGGAGTAGCGTTGTTGTAGTTTTTTTCTTCTTCTCCTTTTCTGAAACAAGCCCATGATAAAAATAAATACAAATAGAGATAAAAAGATGATTGCAGTCGAGGCCAAACTGGTTTTTGCCTCTGTTTCACCAGCTGGACCAGAACTTCCAAGTGAGTCCGAAGAAGCGGCGGAAGGTACAGGTGTCAACAAACTCTTTTCCTGTTCCACTAATACATCTTCCCTTATATGCTCTCTGTTACCAACTTTGACCAATAAATCTTTGTCCTTATTTACTTTCAGGGCAATTGTCTCCTGTTTCTGCCGTGCGACAATTATGTTTTTAGCTAACATATACTCTCTACCAGCAGCATCAGAAACCATTTCTCCCTTTTCAATTTCTTCCGTCATAAAATTGGCGAAACCATAATCCAAGAGGGACATGGAATCCCAATAGCTATAATATTTAGAAGCAGCTTTCAAGGTGACAGCAATAAGTTCCATACCATCTCTTTCAACCGAAGTAACCAATGTATGACCGGCTTCAGGTACAAATCCATTTTTCACACCGGTTGTTCCTTCGTAGTCCCATAATAGTCGGTGGTGATTAAATAGGGTGGTTTCCCAACCTTCCCCTTTCCAATACATTTCCTTTGTACTGACTATATCTCTAAATGTTTCATTTTCCATTGCATATTGAGCAATTTTTGCCATGTCCTTTGCAGTGGTTACATGGTCTGGATGAAAAAGTCCATGGGGGTTTACAAAATTAGTATTCTCCACTCCCATTTTTTCTTCCATAAAAGTATTCATACGTTTAGCAAATGCTTTTTCATTTCCATCCAAATGCTCCGCAATGGCCGTACCAGCATCATTTCCCGAATTAATCATGAGCCCTTGTACCAATTTCTCCAAGGTTACTTTTTCACCTTCTAGTAAATAAACCCTCGATCCCTCTTGATTTCTAGCATTCTCACTTACCGTAACAATATCCTCTAAGTCTCCTTCTTCGATAGCAATGATGGCTGTGACGATTTTAGTGATGCTTGCCGGATACATGATTCGTTCACTATCTTTTTCATATAAGACGTTTCCTGATTTTGCATCTATTAATAGAACCGATTCACTGAACAGATCTCCGGGCCCAGCAGCACTAGCTACAGATGTGTTCCCCAAAAGTATCAACAGCACGGAGAGGAGTACACAAGGAAAGAATTTTTTCATATAGGAGACAAACCTTTCTTCTAAGTTTGGTATTTAAAATTCATAAATTAATGTCATAAAAGGTCGAAAAACCTTAGTCTCTTTTAGTTTATAGGAATTTAGTTGCATTTTCATGAAAAATTTTGAATTTGTTATAAAAGTCATAAAAACTTAATAAAAAAAGCGGAAGAGAACGGATCCTCTTCCACTTTATTAATCTTTCTCCATATTTTTAATGCTTAAATCAACTATTCACTTTTTCATTATGACAATATGCATTTATAAAATGTGCAGGGTTCAACGGTTCTCCTGTCACTTTCTCTATTTTCCTATTCCAATGATAGGTTGCCCCTGGCGCTAAGAATTCATCACGAATAAATGCTCCTACCTTAAGAGTGAAGAACTCATCGGATATATTCCCTTTTATATACTGATAGAGTTGTGCTGCCGTCAATTCTCCGAGCAAATAATTTTGATAATAAACCGGTGCAAGGGTAAAGTGTATCTTCGCCGCCCAATCCGGATTTGTGCGATCCTCCGGTGGATTCAACAATTGGATTTTCTCCACTGTTTCCCACCAAAGGGCATTCAAATCTTGATCCGGATTTTCATATAATTGTCTTTCGAAGAACACAAACGTAATAATCCAGCGTCCTGAAATAAGCATCTTCAATTGTTCATGCTTCTCTAGGGATGGCATCATTTCATCCAGCTTCTCATCCTCTAACTTTAGAAACTTGGATAACCATTCTTGGTTTTCGGTCATTTTACCAAACAGCATGGCAATGGATTCCGTTGTCAGGATATGTGCGAAGCTTCTAAGCAAATATGGAAGATCACGGTTCACATACATGTTGTAGGCTGCATGGCCAAACTCATGTAACATGGTCCCCATCCAATAGGTATTGTCCACATTATTACATAGTACCCGTATGTCTCCTTCCCTGTTCATATCCATGCAGAAAGCAGTAGGGTTTTTCCCTTCACGAGGCTCAAGATCTGAAGATGCATACAATTCTTCTATCGGCATATCCATGGAGTCGAAGGTATCGGCTGTGAGTTTCTCGAGGTCCTGCCCCTTAAAGAAAGCATCCAAATTGGCTTGTTCATTGGCGGGAGCTTCCTGAAAGAATGGGTCAACATAATGCCATGGTTTTAAATCATGGACTTTAATGCCAAACTTTTCGGCCAACTCCTTATCCAGTTCACTTTTCAACTGTCTGTACGTATCATCTGATTGTTCCACAAGATCGGAGAACATGGAAAAGACCTCTTCCATATCGAGCTCTTGGTTGGCAAAAGACATTTCATAATAATTGTCATATCCCAATTGACGCGCGGATTCGTTTCGCTTTTTCACTAATGCCAACAATTTATCCGAAACCGCCCGCCCCACTTCCTTACTTGCCTTCCAAGCTTTCTCTCGCATTTGTGTATCTAAACTGTTCAGCAAGATATCTCGAATATCGTTCGCTGATAGTTTCTTTCCATCCACTTCCGGAGTATATGTATTAAAAAGATAATTCAATTCTGAAGACAATGTGGATAGCTCTTCGATGGTTTCTTTATCTAATTGATTTTCTTTCATGCCATATTCGAGAATTTCCAGCTGCCTTCTTTGCTCTGGTGTTAACCCTGGTTCCTTTAAAAAATCCTTAACCTGTTGGTACCTTTCTTTATCTGCATAGAAAAGACTGAATTCGCTCGATGCTCTTCCCGCCTCCTCTGCCCATTTCTTCTCCCCTGTCGTTTGGGCCATCCATCCTGCATGAGTGGACTGTTTCAACAATTTTTGAAACTGTTCATTTTGCTCTTGTAAAAACTTTTCAATTAACATAATTATCCCTCCTTATGATAATACACAAAAGATTCTGTTTCGTTTGATTAGGAATGTTTGATATTCCCAGAGACCTCAATAGAAATGGGCTTTTTCATCCAGACTTGCCCGACTTTTTTGTTGAAGCCTTTTGTTTTCAGGTACTTATATACTACTTCATTGGATGTTTGGAAAAAGGCGATGGTACATTGATAAGTTGTAGCAGAAGGCGGAAAAAGGTTGGAAAATAAAGCCTCCAATACTTTATTTGTATTTGATAGATTTTCTTCAATAAAACAATGTGTCACCACAATGGAATTTAAAGTACCATCGGCAGAATATTGCTTTTTGAACAAGGCATATGCCACGGTTTCCCCCTCATTTCCTAAAAGCTGGATCAATTGACCATCTTTCATGCACCACCATTGACTTTGCCAAGGTGTGTCATGCTGATAAAGTGGAAGGAACTGGGATGCCTGTGAGGAACTGTACACCGGTTGGTAATCCAAGGAGTCTTCAAAGTCCACTGGAGTTTCCAAAGTAAGATGAATTACTTCATCCACCACTTTGTATCCCCTGGATTCATATAACGAAATGGCTTGTTTGTTTTCAGAGATGGCTTCAAGAGTAGAAGTCTTGATTCCCTTTTGCAGATAAAGCTCACAAGCCTTATCCACCAAAAGTTTCCCAACACCTTTTCTTCGATGACTGGAAGCCACGCCGGTCCCGCCATTCCAAGCTATCAACTCATTGCCTATGTTTTTATACCCGCTTAAAAGAAGTCCTATTGGTTCTTCACCATCAAAAGCGACTATAGAAAGGTCGGCAGAAATACTCTCTTTGCCTATTCTGGCTGTAAAACGATCCACATCCATTTTTGCGTCAAAAAAATATCCTTCAAAACCTCTATTCCATGCAAGAAGAGCTTGATTTAACGTACATTCAGCCAATTTTCTTATTTGATACATGTCGACACACACCCTTTGCTAGGACTTTACGAAAACAGCCTTTAAACAAAGGCGCAGACTTTTGACAAACCCTAAATCTTTAGATTTGCAATTACTTGTTGATCTTCGTTCCAGGCGCTTCGCTTATCCACAGGGCGGTCCGGAAGCCTCCTCGGGCTACGCCGATGCCACTGAAAAATCCAATAACTTATCTTTTTTATGAATTTCTAGCTGTTGATTGGAGCAATAGGCGAAGCCGTTTGCGGAAATCAACAGCGGTCTTATACAGATAATCAGAATTATGTACTTTTTCAGTGGTCTTCCCTGTCCCTTCCTCCCGCGGAAGTCTGCGCGCCCTTCACTACGATCAACATGGAAATTGCATATTCTTGAAGATTAAATAACTTTGTCTACTCACTGAGCCTTTAAAGTAAAGCGTTCTTTCGTTGGGTTTAAACTTACTGTAAATTCTAACACTTTTATTATCTATTATTATTTCGTTTAGCACAATTTTTTTCCGTAAAAAAACACAGTAATCTATTGATTCCTGTGTCAGTGTGTAGACAAAGCTTAAAATAATGAAATACTCTAGTTGATCGCAGTGGAAGGAGCGAAGACTCCTGCGGGAGGAAAGGACATGGAAGACCCCGCAGGGCGTAGCCCGAGGAGGCTTCCGGACTGCCCGCGGAAAGCGAAGCTCCTGCAACGGAGATCAACTCTTCCAACAGATAACCTAACTAGTTTATAGTTTGTCAACAGTCTAACACAGTAATCTATTGATTCCTGTGTTCCACCACTTCATCTTTTAAGATGGAAAAGACATTTGCGTCATGGTATTTGCCACCTTGGAATAGATAGCCCCTTAAGAGCCCCTCGTGGGTAAAACCCACTTTTTCCAGAACTTTTCTGGAACCAACATTTTCGGGGTACACATTTGCTCCTATGCGGTTAAGTTCCATCGAATCAAACCCGAATTTGACCAATCCTTGGATAGATTCGGTAGCGTAACCTTTCCCCCAATATGGTAAATCTATTTCATAACCTATTTCAGCCCGTCGGTGTTTATCCGAAACGGCATGAAAGCCGCATGTACCGACCAATGTCCCTGTTTCCTTTTCAACAATGCCCCACCTATACAAAGTGGTGTAGTCGTCTATAAAGTCTTTAATAAATTTATCAGCTTCCAACTTAGACTGGAAGGGTTCCATTCCGTAAAACCTTGTCATTTCTGGATTGGAGAAGTATGAATAAATGATATCTGAATCTCTTAGCGTTAAACTTCTAAGCTGTAATCTTTCCGTTCTAATCATTGGTACCGGTTTTAACATGATCTCCCCTACCCCTTCGTCATTTCTGCCACTATATACTGGTTTGTCCACATTTTAAGCATGATGACGAGACTTTCATCTCCTCTTGAATAAAGGAACATAGAGCCAACCTGTTCTTCGAATTTCCAGCCATCCGCTTCTACGTGTGATAGTACATCTTGAAACCCTGCTCCTTCATCCATTTTTGCCATGATCGTCCTAGTATCATGCTCAGATGAAAGAGTTACAATTGGTGATGTGGAAAGTGCAAGCTTTGCGGCTCCCCTAACATGTTCATTAAATGCCAGAAGTGTTCCCGTCACAAGAAATATGCCAGTGAAGATGACCATTGCCCATTTCCATTTCATCGCCTTCCCCCTACTCTATTATTTTTCTACCCATTATCACTAAATCCCTTTTGACAGAATCAAGTTCCGCCACTTCTGGGAGAAAACCCCACTGTTCAAACCCAAATTTCTTGAATAGTTTAATGCTTGGTATATTGTGTGAAAATATGAAAGCTAGCAGATTTTCAATTTGTAGTGATGGACATTCCTTGATTGCTTTATCCAACAATATAGCGCCAAGCCCTTTGCCTCTTGCATCCTGATGCAGATAAATGCTAACCTCTGCAGTCTTTTGATAGGCCGGCCGACCGTAAAAGTCCTGGTAGCTGATCCAAGCACAAATTTCGTTCTCATATTCCACTACCTGTAATGGTCTCTTCTCATTATGTTGTTGGAACCATTCTACTTTACTCTCCACTTTAACTGGAGTAGTATCCGCGGTCACCATTTTGCTCTCGATGGTGGAATTGTAAATCTCTACAATCTTTTGTAGGTCTTTAACTTCTGCTGTTCTGATTTTTAGCTGCATGTTAGTCATGATGATTCACCTTTCTAGTATTCTATGCTCTTATTCTGTTTATAGTATATTATTTCGTTGAAAATATGAATAGATGAAATTGATTATACAATATCCTTATGTTGATTCTGTATATACCACTTCCACCAAAAGTGGTATATACAACTAGACATTCATTTGCTATCATGAACATATATTATAGCTAAAGGAGATCATTGTATGAAAACTGGTTTATCAGATAGCTATGTTCTTCTATCAGTAAGAGTCATGCTGGAAGAAGACATTATAGAGAATGGTTTTATAAAATTCAAGGAAGGAAAAATCACAGACATTGGAACTATGGACCAATATACCAACCCCGATGATTTAGAGGAAATCTTTCTGCAAAATGAGCTAATAGCACTTCCTGGTTTTATTGATATTCATATACACGGATTGAATGGTTCAGATGTCATGGACGCCACCGAAGAGGCCCTCCATTCCATGGCCTCCACCCTCCCAAAGGAAGGTACCACCTCATTCCTTGCTACAACCATCACACAAGAAAAAACCAATATAAGCAAAGCATTGCAGAATATCCATACCTACATGGACAACCAACCTGACCCCTATGCAGGTGAATTACTTGGTGTCCATTTGGAAGGACCATTCATCAATGCCAAAAGAGCCGGTGCACAACCGAAAGCATTTATCATGAAACCGGGCATAGCCGACTTTACTCAGTTTCAGTCTGACTCAGGTGATACTATCAAAATTGTAACCATGGCACCCGAACAAGAAAATGGAAATAATCTGGTGAAATTTCTGACTGAATCAGGTGTTATCACCTCCATCGGGCATTCAGATGCGCTCTATTCGGAAATGTTGGAGGCGATGAGCGCTGGCGCACAACATATTACCCATTTCTATAATGGGATGAGAGGAAATCACCATCGTGAACCGGGTGTTGCCGGGGCAGGGCTTGCCCATCCGGAACTTTATTTAGAAATCATCGCAGATGGCATCCATGTACACCCTGCGGTGGTGAAAGCAACCTATCTAACTAAAGGTCCCGATAAAATCCTATTAATAACAGATTCAATGAGAGCAAAATGGCTCAAAAACGGAGAATATGATCTTGGTGGTCAAAAAGTGAAGGTAGTAAATAAAACTGCCCTCCTGGAAGATGGCACAATTGCTGGCAGCGTACTGAAGATGAATGAAGCAGTCAAGAATATGATGGATTACACAGGGTGCAGTATGCAAGAGGCAGTACAAATGGCCACGAGCAATCCAGCCAAGCGTTTGAACGTCTGGAATCGAAAAGGCAGCATCGCAGTAGGGAAAGATGCAGATCTCGTCATTGTCGACGAGGAGATGCAAGTGAAAATGACTTTCTGCAACGGAAAACTATCATACAAAGGAGAGTAATAATCATGGATATCATACACACCCCATCCTATGAAGCGTTAAGTAAAGAAGCAGCCTCCTATATTGCAAATCAGGTCAGGAGCAACCCAGACATTGTACTTGGCCTTGCCACAGGAAGTACCCCCACTGGTATGTACAAATATCTATTGGAGGATCATATCATCCATAAGACTTCTTATGAAAACGTCACTACCTTTAATTTAGACGAGTATATTGGGCTTCCAAAAACGGACCCCAACAGCTATTATTCGTTTATGGAGAAACATTTTTTTCAACATATCAATATCAATAAAGAAAAAATCTTCATACCCAACGGATTAGTCGAAAAGCTGGAAGTTGAGTGTAGGAATTACGAAGAAGACTTGATCAAGAATGGCCCGGTAGACATACAGGTTCTTGGTCTTGGAGAAAACGGGCACATCGGCTTCAACGAACCAGGGACTCCCTTTCATAGCCGTACACATGTGGTGAATCTGACAGAATCTACTCGAAAAGCCAATGCAAGATTTTTTACGAGTATAGATGATGTCCCCACCCAGGCGATTACAATGGGGATAGCTTCCATCATGAGCGCAAAAGAAATAATCCTCCTTGTGGCTGGTAAAAACAAGGCGAGGGCATTCGAGCAGCTCCTTTACGGAGATATCTCGGAAAGCTTCCCTGCGTCTGTCCTCAAAAAGCATCCATGTGTTAAAATTATCGCAGATAGCACTATTCTTGAACAATCAAGCATAATCGCCTGAAAGGAGAAAGAAACCATACATGATTGATAAATCCTCTCCGATTCCTATGTATTATCAACTGGAATCTCATATCAAAAATCAAATCAATGCAGGAATTATCCTGCCTGGAGACAGCATTCCCTCCGAAAGGGAATATGCCGAAAATTATGGCATCAGCAGAATGACTGTAAGGCAAGCGATTAATTCCCTTGTAAACGAAGGGCTTCTCTATCGAAAAAAGGGAAGCGGAACCTTTGTATCCGAAAAAAAGATTGAGCAGCCTCTTCAAGGTCTTACTAGTTTTACAGAAGATATGAAAAAACGCGGGCTGAGTCCGACAAGTAAGTTGATTCATTTCGAAATCATCCCAGCAAATAGCTTTATTGCAAACGAACTCAAAATCAATGAGTTTGCACCAGTCTATGAAATAAAACGAATCCGACTTGCCGATGGTGAACCAATGGCCTTAGAAACAAACTACCTTTCTGCGAACATGGTAAAAGGACTTACAGAGGAAGTCGTGAATGCTTCCATCTATGCTTATATTGAGGAAAAATTAAATTTGCGGATCGCACATGCGGACCAATTGATTGAATCCATCAAAGCATCTGTAGAGGATGAAAAACTATTAAAAATTGAAAAAGGGCATCCAATGCTATATATCCAACGAAACACTTATCTTCAGGATGGTACACCACTAGAACTGGTTAAATCGGTGTATAGAGGAGATCGCTATAAATTCCATATAAAATTGAACAGAAACCATCAATAGTGGAGGTTAATAATGAACATTGGATACTTTTCGGCCATACAGAACCTCTTGACAGAAGTGAACGATAAGAACAAGCAGGCTTTGCAACAAAGTGCGTCCATTCTTGCAGAGTGTCTCGAGCGTGATGGGATCCTGCATGTTTTTGGCTGTGGTCACTCTCATATGATTGCAGAAGAAGTATTTTACCGGGCAGGTGGAATAGTACCAGTAAGACCAATTTTAGTAGAGGATGTTATGTTGCATAAAGGTGCTCTTCGCTCCTCGGCAATGGAAAGGGACCCACGCTTTGCCGATACCTTCTTACCCCTTCAGCCTTTTCAGCCAAAGGATGCCTTGTTGGTCATATCGACATCCGGACGAAATCCCGTCCCTATAGACGTTGCACAATACGGGAAAGAGCTCGGGATGAAAGTTATCACCATCTCCTCCCACGCCTATCACTCCTTGACCACAAGGCACTCGTCGGGGATGTTTTTAGCAGAGACCGCAACCATCGCAATTGATAGCTGCATCCCCCAAGGAGATGCCCTAGTTACATTAGAAGGTCTCGAAACCTCCATCGGACCTGGTTCCACTATTATAAACGCTGCCATCGTCAATGACCTAATAATCAAAACGACAGACCTTCTACATAAGAAAGGTATAGCTGTTCCCATATTCAAAAGCGGAAATATTGATGGTGCAGAAGAACATAACGAAAGGGCAATGAGAAAATACCAGGATAGGATTGAGATGTTTTAGAGGGTGATTGAGGGTTGGGTAAATTTATAAAAAGTTTCCTTAACTATTGATTGGAGCATAGGACGTAGACTCCAACGGGAGGTAGCGGTTAGCGGAGATTCCGCCGGCAAAGTCGAGGAGGCTCCGCAAGCGCCCCGTGGAAAGCGAACCTCGATGCGGAAATCAACAGCGATGTTTAGAGGGGCATATAAAAAGCAGTGCCGATTATAGGCACTGCTTTCATAATCTATCATTATCTTGAAATAAACATCTGCGTCCAGTAATGTCCATATTGGCCACCTTTGGCATAGCCTACTCCGATTTCTGTATATTGACTTGATAATATGTTCTTTCTATGCCCCTCACTGTTCATCCAAGCATTCATGACCTCTTGTGGTGTTTTTTGCCCAGCAGCAATATTTTCACCTGCTGTTCGGTAAGAAATACCAAAGTTACGCATCATATCGAAAGGAGATCCATATGTTGGTGACGTGTGGCTGAAATATCTTTTATCAATCATATCTTGAGACTTGTATCTAGCAACTCTAGATAACTCCCAGTTAAGCTTTAAAGGCTTAAGCCCATATTTCGCACGTTCCTGGTTCACTAACTTAGCAACCTGCTCTTCTTGCGTTTGCCCCTCCCCTTTTTCTGGAATAGTAATTCTTTGACCTGGATAGATTAGATCAGGATTCTTGACTGTAGAGTTAGCAGCAATCAGTTCAGATACCCCAACCTGATATTTTACTGCTATCTTCCACATCGTATCACCGGATTGAACCGTGTGAGTAGTAGCTGCAAGGGCAGCTGTATTTCCACCTAAGACTAGTGCGACAACCGACAAAGTTATGAGGACTTTCTGTAAAGTTTTCATACTATAAATCTAATATGTTTCAACAGAATTGAAAACAAGTAATTATTGTAAAATAACGAAATATACTGTTAATTGCTTGTTATCACTGTAATAAGAAATATATTCCATGACTTGATAGAGGCAGCTCTTTTCTCAATGAATGATTTCCTGCTACCTATATACTCTAAAATTTGTAAGTAGTATTTTAATACAGCATGGAAACGAGTACGACAGTAAGCAATAAAATGATTCGGTTAAAAATACGAAATCAACAAAGTTTTCGAAAGCAGCCTTAGAGGAAAACAACCGCCACTCCTGCCCCGATGGCAAAGGCTGTAAACAACGCTTCGGCACCTTTAGAAAGCCCTGAAACAAAATGACCCTGCATCAAATCACGTACTGCATTTGTGATCAATAAACCTGGAACAAGTGGCATGACTGAACCGATGATGATTTTATCCAGTTCCAATCCAAATCCTATAGTAACCATCGAAAATGCTACGAGGCCGATAATCAGGGATGCGAAAAACTCTGCAAAGAATTTAACTTGGGTGTAATGTTGGATTAATAAGAGCCCACAGTAACCCATACCCCCAGCAACCATGGCCGGCAAGAAATCCGTCCAAACACCCTTAAACATAATTAAAAACGAGCCACTCACTAAAGCTGCAGCAATGATCTGATAGCTGATCGGAAAAAGAAGGTGCGATTTTTCCAAGTGAATCAAAGCCTGGCTGGCCTCTTGGACGCTAAGCTCCCCTGCTGCAATTTTACGGGAAATATGATTTACCTGGGCTACCTTTTCCAAATCAGTTGTTCGGAAATTGATCCTTACAAGCTGAGTCGGATTATCACCTTTCAAGGAAACAATAATTCCGGTTGGGGTCACAAAACTATGTGTTTCCGTAATGCCATACGACGCTGCGATCCTAGTCATCGTATCCTCGACTCTATAGGTTTCAGCTCCCCCTTCCATCATGATTCTTCCGGCAAGTAGGCAAACTTGGAGGATTTTCTCCGTTTCACGCTCTGTCATCTCAGTTGTCACCTAGCTCACCTCTCGTTTCGCATGAATGGATAATCTTTTCATAATCTTTACGACAAGCTGCATGATGACTTCAGCAAACACCAGTCCCATTGCTATCGCACCTGAAATCATGAATGCTTTTGCTGCCAATGGGATGGCTGCAAGGTAATCATTTTCGGCAATATTCCTCATCGTATTATAGGCTAGACCGCCAGGAACTAATGGAATAATACCCGCCACACTGAAAATGATCATCGGCATTCTGAAACGTTTTGCCATAATATGACCAACAAGCGCCACCATAAAAGCTCCCACAAATGACGCTACCACCGGATCCACACCCGCATCCGCCAACACTATGTAAAAGATCCAGCCAATCATTCCAACCGTACCGCAATGGACCAATGCTCTCCTCGGTGCATTAAATAACACCCCAAATCCTGCAGCGGCTATGAAGCTGAACCCCAGTTGTGAAAGAATGTATAGCATATTTTCACCTCATTATTTCTAGTACAGCTTATTATATAGGAAAGTCTGGATAGAAAAAACCTCCTTTTGCGGAGGGTTCAGCAGGGAACTATTAATGTTTTTGGATTTGATGGGATTGAGGTAAGATTTTAATGCATGAAGGGTTGCTTGATTCTCTATGAGTCCCGCTTTTTTCTGTTGTTTGATTTTCGCGCTTCATTTTGCCCCTAAGACACTCGTTTTCACTCGCCCCTAAGCATTTTCGCGCTTCATTGGAGCCCTATGACACTAGGACTCCAACATTCCGTGTTTCATTGCCCACTACTTATCCACCAACCAGGTTTTCGCCACAGCAAAATACTCCCGTGACCATAACTTAAAAATCGCAATCGTTGGTGTCTTACCGGCAAGTGTATGTACCTCAGCAAAACCCAACCTCTTCCCTATTATGGAAGCTCGATATACATGGAAATCATTGCTAACAATGGCAACCGAAGCATCTGCTTCAATCAATTCTTGTGAAAATGAAAGGTTTTCAAAAGTGGTGGTGGAACGGTCTTCCAATAGGATCCTGTCCTCATCAATACCATTCGCTACAAAGTATCTTCTCATTGCTTCTGCTTCGGTAATATCCTCTCCCGGACCCTGACCTCCAGAGGCAATAACTTTCGTATTCGGATTTTCCCGGAGGTATTCCAGTGCCGCTTCCACCCTGAATAATAAGGCCTTTGTCATCATTTCCCCTCTCACTCTAGCACCTAAAACAATCAGATAATCCACTTCCTCTGGAGGCTCCTGCCTTGCAGATTGATAGATTAACGAGTGTACAATGCTAAGGTATATTATTAGGGGAACAAGCGCGAACTTTACTAGAGTAATTACTTTCTTTTTAGTTATCATTATCTTTATTTCCTTATCTGTTATAGTCTGTCAATTACTATAACGAAATAAGGGTAAATTTTGTTTCATGTTATTAAAAAAGATATAAAAAAACTGCCTCACATATAGAGACAGTCTCAAGTACCATATTATAACTTGCTCACAGCATCGGCTATGCTATCATCCCCAGCAATCACGTCAAACGAAGTACCATACGTGTTTTTGGCTCCCAGTACTGCAAGCAATACCTTTGCTACATCTTCTCTAGCGATAGATCCGGGTTCTATATTGTCCCCAATTTCCACCTTGCCAGTACCTGATTCATTTAACAAACCACCAGGTCGCACGATTGTGTAATCCAATCCACTTGCCATTAACATCTTATCTGCATAATGCTTGGCTACATAATAGGGACGAAGCTCTTCATTCCAATTTTCCCGATTGTCAGCTTGAAAAGCACTTACCATCACAAAACGGGAAATGCCAGCTTTCTCAGCAGCTTCCACAGATTTGGCCGCACCATCCAAATCTATTAATAACGTCTTATCTAATCCTGTGCTTCCTCCAGACCCGGCAGAGAATACAACTGCATCACTGCCACTAAATGCCTTAACAAGATCATTTACCGATCCTTCCAAGTCAGCCAAGAACGATTCAATACCATCTTTTGCAAAACTATCTGCTTGCTCTTCTTTTCGTACCATTGCGATAGGGGTGTATCCATCTTCCTCTTTTAGGAATTGCACAAGTTGTTTGCCAATTTGACCGTTAGCTCCTACTACTGTAACTTTCATTGATATCACTCTCCCTTATCTATAGTGTGCATTATGACAAATGCATGAAATGATAGCAAATGAACTGCTCACCGATACTATTCCCCAAACCAAAAGAAAAGCAACATGCCTTAGCACATGCTGCTTTTTAAACTTTTCAACCTTACTCATAGGACTATTTCTATGATTTCCTTTATCCACTCATCCTTTACAGGTACACCAATCCGCTCGGCAAGAACACGATGGACCAGGATAAACTCCTCTACCTGACTTCTTGCTATTTGAGACAACTTTTCTGCATCACGCTTTCCAACATCCCATTTTGTTAACATGTTCAACCGATCTTCACTCAACGGACTTCTCGGCCCTTCTACCTTAGACCAGTCGCCAAATGAATTTGGAACCTCTCCCATTTCTACATACCATCCAACTACAATGGAATAGCTTAAGGAATGTATCATCTGGAAAGCATAATTATATTCCCCCCGATGGACACGGCGATACAGCTCGTGAAGATAAGCAAAGAATTTTCCTCGCCACACTTCAAATTCATCTTGTGAAAATTGATAGTCTATTGACTGCGATTCATCCCTTAACTGAGAGACAATCCCATTAGGATCGTGTTCAATTAATAGATGCTTCAAATAAGGAGAAGGTTGCAAGTCAGACTGACGGTAACAAAATGTATCCACTTTGATAAAAGAGGGATAATGAGCAATGGAATATGGAGCCCATGGGAAGTCCTCATGATATAATACCTCGCCCCAGTTTTTGGCGCGTTCTTTTTTATTGGAACGATAAGCTTCGAAAACTTCATCTCTTACTATGACACGAAGGTCTAAATCAGAATACACATCCTCGTTTCCCTTTGCGAGTGATCCCCCATAGAAGAAAGCGAGAATATTCGGATCACGGACCAGATCCTTGTATATAGCTTCCCTCAACTTCTGCCTCTCTACTGGTATCCGCGTATCTCTTTGTTCATGTTTAGTTAAAAATCCCACACATTTTTAAATCAGCTCCTAATAAGTTATTCCTTTTATACTTCTATAAAAATAACAAAATCCCTTTTCAAACACCCCTGCTACTTATCTTAAAATTAGGTAATTAATAGGTAAAGTTGTAGAACATTGGACCCAAGTGGTAGAAGTACGGCTGGGAAATGTAGAAGTTGCTTCGGGAAATGTAGAAGTCCTCCGTTGAAAGGTAGAAGATGGAGTTTGACCTGTAGAATAGCCTTCTTTATGGAGGATGTATCTCCATATCAATAAAAAGAGCAGAATAATATCCTGCTCCCTTCACTTGGCCATATAAAAATCCTCAAACAACGAAACAGAAATCACAATAACCCCTGCCAAAAAAGAAGCCAATGTAGCAATCCAGTGAAAATATTTAAACGAAATGACAATAGCTACAAACATTAAAACCAACCAAAAAAACGTATATTTAATCCCGCTCACTCCCTCATCAAAACTCTCCCGCTTCCCTTTCTTCCCAGACAATTTCACTGTAGATATCTGCAAATGCCTTAATGGAGTTACGCGCCTCTTCCAAGTTATTATCCACCCCACCAACTTCCAAGAGGATGGCCCGGTTTGATAAATCTTGATTGTACAAGCCGTTCCCTGTTGATTTCCCTTTAGGGATGACTCCTATACTCAGACCAGGATACTTTTTCTCAATAGCATGATAAATTCGTTCAGCAAATTCTAGATTTTTTTCGTAGTTTTTATGGGCAGTCCCCACTACAAACATAAGTCTTGCATATTTTTTCCCTCCAATTTCCGCAGTTGTTTTGTCTTTTCGAGCGGCGTCCCGATGAATATCAATCAAGTATTTAACATCACTATTAAACATCATTGCTGCTTCTATTGTTTCTCTGGAATATTGATAGGAGTGGTTATAATTCCACCCTCTTGCAGCAAGGTCCTTTGGGACATTCCTGGTATCATGGTTTGCTTTAATTCCTTTGTCAGCAAGTTCGTTTTTCAGCATTTTTCCTACTGCTATAACATTGGCCTCCGGATTATTGCTTGTTGCATCATCCGGTTCACTGACATCCCTCAATAGTGGCAAATAAGATTCCCAACTATGGGATTGATAGATATGCACAATCGTCTCATCCATCGACTTTTCCGGGGCAGGGGTCGGCTCGTCCTCTTTCTCATCAGCCAAAAGCATCTCCTCTGCAATTTCCCGTTCTTTTAGAAGCACTTCCATCGGTGCGACGGATTCAAATGGGATATCGGTATAGTCGGTTCCTCTTCCAGCTACATAAAACTGTGTGTCATAGGCATAGAATCCGGGAATCTCGTTTCCTAGAAAACTTCTGATATCATACGGCTTTAAATTGGTTGCCAGTTCAAATGAGAATTCCATGATTGGAAGTTTTGGAACCTCGACATCCTTGCCGGTCATATAGTGATTTTGACTTTGAATGATGGTCAAATACAATTCTGTTGACTGTACATTTCTTAAAATGTTCCCGATATACTCAGAGGAAAGTCTAGTGGAAAGGACCGTTGTAATGATGGAGGAGACCACAAATAAAATAATCATGAAAAGTACGGTGTTATTGATAAATAGAAAAAATCCGGTTCGGTTGGTAGATTCTATCTTTCCCCCCTCCTTTCTATCTAATGAATATGCCATATTAATAGAAAGTAGAAGGTTCTTATAAAAAAAGATGACTCTAAATTTAGAATCACCTCTTTTGCTTATTCTCTTTTTTTGCAACCATCACAGAAATTAGAAGAACTATTAAAGTATTCCCTACCACATGACACACACATAGAAGGACGAACGAATTTGCTGCCATAAATTTCGTGATGCTTTTTTAAAGATAGATTTAGAAAATAGAAGAAAATTGCCACAAGCACTGTAAAACTAATGAAAAATATCCAAATCATGATGATCTCAGCCCTTTCAGGCATTTCCCTTATTCTACCATATTAAATAATTGCATGTAATTATCTTTACACCGTTACTTTTCTAAGTTACTATATAAATCGTAATCATTACTATTTATAATTGAAGGAGATTAAAATATGACGATAAAAAAGATACCCGTCACTGTCCTAAGCGGTTATTTAGGAGCTGGGAAAACGACACTCTTGAATCATGTACTACATAATAGAGATGGATTGAAAGTAGCGGTAATCGTTAATGACATGAGCGAAGTGAACATTGATGCTGGCTTGGTGAAGCAGGGCGGAAGCCTTTCTCGAACAGATGAGAAACTTGTGGAAATGTCAAACGGTTGCATATGCTGTACGCTTCGAGAAGATTTACTTGTAGAAGTAGAAAAACTGGTTACTTCGGGAGATATTGATTATATTCTTATTGAATCGACAGGGATAAGTGAGCCAGTTCCTGTTGCCCAGACTTTTTCTTATATAGATGAAGAGCTTGGCATTGATTTAACCAAGTTTTGTAGACTTGATACGATGGTTACTGTAGTGGATGCCTATCGTTTCTGGCACGATTTCGAATCAGGTGACAGTCTTCTTGACAGAAAGGAAGCAATGAGTGAGGAAGATACAAGAGAAATTGCTGATTTGTTAATCGACCAGATTGAATTTTGTGATGTCTTAATCTTAAACAAATGTGATCTTGTTTCAAAAGAAGAGCTAGAAAAGCTGGAAAAAGTACTAAGAACACTCCAACCAGAGGCAACTATTATTAGAACGACCAATTCTAATGTCTCCCCTTCTTCTATATTGAACACAGGAAAATTTGATTTCGATAAAGCAAGCGCATCTGCAGGTTGGTTGAAGGAGCTTCAAGCTGGTCACCAACAACATACACCAGAGACAGAAGAGTATGGAATCTCCTCCTTTGTTTATCAACGCAGGCTCCCCTTCCATTCCGAGCGATTCAGTGAATGGTATGCGGCCCTTCCTGAGGAGGTGGTCCGAGCCAAAGGGATCGTTTGGTGTGCCACTAGAAACAATGTTGCGCTTCTTTTTTCCCAAGCAGGTCCATCCGTTCAACTACAACCTGTTTCCTATTGGGTAGCCTCCCTTCCTAAATTGGAACAAGAGGCAGTGATAAAGGAAAACCCGCATTTGATGCAGGAGTGGGACCCTGAATTTGGGGATAGGATGACAAAGCTTGTACTAATAGGAGTAGATATGGACCGCGGGGAACTGACAAGAGAGTTGGACAGCTGTTTATTGACTCCTGAAGAATTCGATCAAGATTGGTCTGCTCTACCGGATCCATTCCCATGGACGGTAAATAAGCAAACGAGTTGAGTTCTGAAAGCACCTCTCAGGTGCTTTCAGTTTGTAGACAAATCTTAAAATAATGAAATTCTCTAGTTGATCGCAGTGGAAGGAGCGAAGACTCCTGCGGGAGAAAAGGACATGGAAGACCCCGCAGGGCATAGCCAAGGCCACTGATAAACCTAATAACTTATCATTTTTTTTGGTTTCTAGCTGTTGATTGGAGCAATAGGCGAAGACTCCTGCGGGGGGATAGCGACAATCTTGAGACCCCGCAGGGCGTAGCCTGTGGAGGCTCACGGTCGCCCTCTGGATAAGCGAAGCCGTTTGCGGAAATCAACAGCGGTGTTAACCAGATTAATAAAGTTCATTACTTTTTCAGTGGCCACGGCGTAGCCCGAGGGGGCTTCCGGACTGCCCGCGAAAGCGAAGTTCCTGCAACGAAGATCAACTCTTCCAACAGATAACCTAACTAGTTTATAGTTTATCAACAGTCTGAAAGCACCCCTTCATGTGCTTTTTCTATGTTTCATTTGGTACAATACAGTAATCAAGTACTGGAGGGACCATGATGCTCTATTTAGCGGTATTCACCTTTCTCTTCTGGTTTGCTGTATGGCTGGATGCCAAGCAAGGTATGGGAAAAATAACAAAACTGGAAAATGTCCAAGAAGATGGTCGCTCAAAAAGTAACGGCCCCCTTCTTTCCATCATTGTTACGGCCAAAGATGAAGAAGCACACATTGAAGCTAGCCTCTTATCACAATTTCAACAGACCTATTCCAATATAGAATGGATCGTGGTTAATGACCGTTCCATAGATCAGACTGGTGACATTCTCAACCATTTAGCTCATACAGCATCCAGAATGAAAGTGATTCATATAAAACAGCTTAAAGAAGGATGGCTTGGGAAAAACCATGCTTTGTATGAGGGATTCCTTCAAAGCAAGGGAGAGTATATCCTTTTTACTGATGCAGACATTTTATTTCAAAAAGATACCATCTCAAAGGCGATTACATACTTTCAGCAAAATGAGCTTGACCATTTGACTCTTGCTCCTAATCTTAAAGGAAGCAGTTTCTGGACAAATGCTTTTATTTCGTTCTTCCTTTTCGGTTTTGGTTTTTTTAAAAGACCGTGGAAAGCCAATGACCCAAGTAGTAAGTCCGCGATTGGAATTGGCGCCTTCAACCTTCTATCTAGAACTGTCTATGAGGAAATAGGAACACATAAAAACATAAAAATGAGACCAGATGATGATTTGATGCTTGGCAGCATGATCAAACAAGCCGGGAAGAAGCAACACTTGGCTCTCGCACTGAATCATTTGCAGGTGGAATGGTATCCTAACCTACGTTCTGCACTTATAGGATTGGAAAAAAACACGTTTGCAGGGCTCTTTTATAGCTACTTCATGGTGCTGTTTGCCATTAGTGGCTTATTCCTATCGCAACTCTTCCCATTTATAGGCTCGTTCGCAACAACGGGTACCACTCGACTAACCTTTGCTTTGAGTATCTTGATGTTATTCCTAGCCTACAATGAAACAGCAAACAAAATGGCAAAGGGGGCAAATATCTATTTGACCGTTTTCCCAGTTACTGTATTACTTTTCATCTATAGCATTGCACGAGCAACCATCCTTACCCTCTATAGAGGCGGCATCATCTGGAGAGGTACCTTCTACCCCCTCAAACAACTAAAAAAGTGACGGATACCCCGTCACTTCAGACTGTTGACAAACCCAATTTATTTTTGGAATTGCATATAATTGTTGATCTACGTTTCAGACGCTTCGCTTTCCGCGGGCGGTCCGGGAGCCTCATCGGGCTACGCCCTGCGGGGTCTCCCATGTCCCTTCCTCCCGCAGGAGTCTGCGCGTCTTCCACTACGATCAACATGATTATTGCATATCTTGAAGATTAAATAACTTTGTCTACACACTGAAGTGACGGATACCCCGTCACTTTAATAATGTCGGACAAGTAAAATCAATTTCAGCAGAGGATAAACCACAATCGCCATCGACAACTGTACATATAAAACCATCTCCACAGAAATTCGCTCCATAATCAAAAGCAACACCGAACAAACCACACTTGTAGCCATGAGAATATAAGCAACATGTCCACTTTTCTGATTAATTTCAGCACGCTTCCTCTTAGTCGGACGATAATGCCGTCTCATTACAGCACGGATAATCTCGGATAACCCAAGCAGGATGAAAACTACCGGGATGTATTTTAGTTTCCCTGAATTATGTGCTTCCACTAGCAAAAAAACACCAAACAGCATAATAAGTATTGGCAAGCCAAAGGCTATAATTGGTTGATCAAATAAAGAATGCTCTTCCTTTTCCAAAACCGTCCCTCCCACCAAATACCCTAGTATGTATAGTTCCGCAACTAAATTAGAAATCTTAGATTCATTTCCAGAACAAAAAGAAGAATCGTTACATTATATGCAACGATTACTAGAAAAAATGATAGATTATTTATTTTACTTCTATTTCTTTTAAAATCCGCGCAGGATTTCCTCCCACCACTACATTCGGCGGAACATCTTTCGTAACGACCGCTCCGGAGGCGACTACCACATTGTCACCGATTGTGACTCCTGGATTAATGACGGCACTGCCTCCAATCCAGACGTTGTGACCAATTTTTACCGGAATCCCGTATTCAGGGCCTTTGTTTCTTTCCACGGGATCAATGGGATGGGTTGCCGTGTAGATATGTACTCCCGGTGCAAGCATACAGTTATCACCAAACTCCACTTTGCACACATCAAGTATACAACAGTCAAAGTTGGCGAAGAAGTTTTCTCCAACATGGATATTGTATCCATAGTCACAACGGAAGTTCGGTTCGAGATAGACCTTATCTCCTGTAGAACCAAAAAGCTCCTTGAGGAGTTCCACTCTTCTGTCCCCTTCCGTTTCAGTGGTTTCGTTTATCAGACGACTTAATCTTCTTGCTTGAACTCTTTCTTCCATTAACTCTGGATCCCAAGGTTTGTACAATTCTCCAGCAAGCATCTTTTCTTTTTCTGTAGCCACTTACCTTCCTCCTTCTTACACTTATTTATCTTTCTCCATTATATCGGTCGTGTTAAAATTTGAAAAACTTCTTGCAAAAAGTGATCATAATCAAATCCTAAGGCAATGTGATGCTTACTCTCTTGCTCCGATTCCATATGACGGAAGTCAGCAAACGATTTGCCCCGTGTCTTCCCTTCTACAACGACATGTACTTTTTTAGCCAAGTACTGCATCCTTTTGGGATGTAGAGCAGAATAGACCGTTAACAAATCATGAAAAGGGGCACCTTCCATACCTGGTACCAATTTCGCGTAGGCCTTAGTATAATACTTAATGATGGGAATGTATATATCCTTAAATTTATTTTTAGTATAGTACTCAAGGGCTTCTGCATAGTCATTTGTAATGATTGCCTTCTGTGTAACATTTAGAGGAGTAAGGAAAACTTTTTTCCCATGGGCCAACAGAAGGTTTGCGGAAATGGGATCTCCATAGAAGTTCGCTTCCGCAACAGGAGTAACATTTCCTGGGACCATGAATGCGCCACCCATAATATGCAGTTCTTTTACCATACTCATTGCTTCCTTGTTTAATAGAAAACAAGCAGCCAGGGTGGTCGACCTACCAAGGTCAGCAATGACTAGATTATTATTATTTACAATTAGTTCAAATACCTCCCCCAGATTGCGGATCCTGTATTGGTTGGCACCCTTGGTGACTTTAATAGGACCGATGCCATCCTCTCCATGAATTTCGGGATAATAATCAGCGAGTTCCCCAGTCACCGGCATTTCCGCACCATTAAAAATCGGAATGTCCATCCTGCCAGCTAAGTGTAAAATATGTGCTGCATTATTGGCAGCAGTAATCTTATCGACGTTCCCATAGCTACAAACAAGTCCCAGAACATCTATTTCAGGATGTAAAAGAGCATAAATCAATGCCATTGCATCGTCAATCCCTGGGTCACAAAATATTAGTAACTTCATCATCATTCCTCCCTCTATAAATATTGATATATCAACGGTTTGACCCGTTGGTGGGATGTCAAAAAAATATTTTTCGACATACTCCCTAACAGATATTAATAAATTTGTGATTCTCTTACATTTGGTGGGTACGCTACGCGGTCACTACTGGGTAATGATGGTAAAGTAGTGATCATTGGATATACGATGCACAATGGATCTCTGCGTAGCTTATGATGACGTACCCTCCCATGTCTCTGGGCATCAGTGTGCCTACATTCCTTCGTTCGGTCTAGTCATAAGGCAGAGGCTAGCGAAGCTCCTTTAGGGACTCGAGGTCGAATGGAAAAAATAGTGCCAGCTTCTCCGTGTCATCCTGTTGTCTAGGTCTTTAAAGGGGATGCAGGACTTTACATAGCCTCTGCGAGACTAGGAATATCCCTCATCATTCGCTTTGCGTCAAACGCTTTGTGCTTCGTGCTGATTCCATGGAGAACTTTTAAGAGTTTTCCGCATAGGACCACGATGGATTGCTTCTTGCGTAACGGATTATCCTTACGGTTTGTGTAGTAATCATGGAGCCTTTTAAAAGCTTCATTATGGCGAATCATCGGCATCATCACTCGGAATAGGAGGGAACGAAGCTTTCTTCTGCCCCTTTTGGAGATTCGCTTTTGTCCTTTGTGCTGGCCGGAGGAATTTTCCCGTAATGTCAATCCCGCGAGTTTGATTAGTTGGCGTGGATCTTCATAGTGAGAAAAGCTTCCGATTTCAGCTAGTAAATCGACAATCGTGGTATCTCCAAGTCCAGGAACCGTTGAGAGCCATTCGTATTCTACTGATGTTTGGATAAGTTCAACCAGGTGCTGCGTAATGCTTTCAATCTCTTGTTCTAACTGGTGGTAACGGCGAACGAGTGTGGCAATTTCCATACGGGCCATCTCCCGTCCTTCTGTTACCCCGATCGAGTCTGAAGCGAGTTCTATCAGTCGTATGGCTTTCGGCCTTTGGGGGGATTTGAGCCCCTCGACCTTACGGTAAAGTGCCAATACTTCATCCGGTTGTTTCTGATGAAGATCGGCCGGAAATGGTGTGCACTCCAGGACAGCCATTGCCATCTTTCCGAATGTCGGAAAGACCTGGGTGAACTCAGGAAAATAGCGATCCAGCCAGCGAATGACCATGTTTTTGACGGCACCCAGTTCCTCTGTCAACTTGCTTCTGAACGTTGAACCCACACGGAGTTCAGCCTCCACATCCTTTAGGATACGAGGATAACTGAAGCGTCCATCTTTAATCAGGCGAGCGATAACTAACGCATCTTTACGGTCATGTTTGGTTGGCAAGTTGTCATCCAATTCTTTTGACCGCTTAACGTGCATAGGATTGGTCATCACCAGGGGAATGCCTCGTTCCTCAAGGAAATAGGCTAGATTAAGCCAGTAATGGCCGGTAGGTTCAATCCCGACAATGACCTCCGTCTTTTCGTATTCTTTCATGGCAGCCAAAATACGCTCGTAAAAACGATCAAAACCGTCGCTAGACTGTAATACCGAAAAAGATTTTTGAAGCACACGCCCACGGTCATCGACAAAGCAGGCGAAGTGTTTCCGCTTTGCAATATCGATTCCGACTACAAGTGTATTTTCGGTGACTTGATTTATCTTCTGATTTTGTTTAAAATCCATGTTGGAGTCCTCCTTGGTTACCTAAGTTAGGGGTCAATTCGGTGCACGATTTGACACCCCGTATCATACCAAGAGGGCTCTTTTTTGTTCAAGTCCCCGAAAATCCTTCTAACAGGAATGCTCCTAATAACCTATTACTGTAAATTATTAGGGTTAATGTAAAAATATGTTATTAGAAAGATGTATTTCTTTTCTCACTTAATCGAAACGGAAAACTACATAAAATCAAAATAATAACGAATGACATGAAAGAAAATTGGGGCAGAGTAAGCAAGGCTGTCCACTCTCGTTAAATAGCTCTTTTTAAGCACCAATGCCTTTTCATCATCTCCTACAAGTAAATCGCGTTTCAAGACGGATACTGCAAGGCTTCCCCCAAAACATGCAACACTGATAAGAAGGCCTGATAATAACCCAAACAGCTCATTCAACGGAGTTAAATAAGGGTATAGGTTATAGGAAACACCAGTTGTAACAAAGGTGGAAATCAGGAATCCCTCCCACGTGATATTCGGATTGGAGGTTGGGATGACTTTACGTTTTCCAATATAGAGAGAAACCAAATATTGAACGACATCATGCAATTGAGTAAGTACGACCAAGAACAAAACCAAATTTGCACCATACTCCGGTGTAGCTGTCTGATAGAATGCTAGGTGGCTAAGACCGAATACCATCAGCATCAATCCCCATTGTGTGGAACTTACTGAGCGCAGGAATCCCACCGTTCCCTTTCCGAGGATTCTCGGCAGTGGAAGGAACAGAAAGACATAGACTGGAATAAAGACGATGAACATCCCATACCATCCAATGTAGATCCAATAAAACTGGATAGGGATGGAAAGATACGCCCATAAGAATAATTGTCTATCGACCTTTCTGGTACGTAATATCGAAAAATACTCTTTCAAGGAAAAGAAACTTAGAATCATAAGTGCAAACAATGATACAAGTGGATGAAATAAAGTCGCAATGCTAAATACAACAAGCATCCCCCACCATGTTTTCACCCGGACAGTTAAATCGGAAAAATCTTTTGATGTTGTATTTCTTTTTACTATGTAGAAGATGATACTGAAAACACTTAATCCCAATGCGATCACCAGTAAAGTAATGACTGCTTCTATTTCAAACATATTAATCCCCCATTCTACCTATTATTATGAAATTAATGGTTAATTTTGGTCAAGAGAAATTATATAATATATATAATAGAAGAAATTATTTTTAAGAAGGTGTTATTAAAGATGGAAGATACATATGTTTACATATTGCTGACAGATACAGGCACCCTATTTACCAAATCAATCAAAAAATATACAAAAGCCCCTTATAATCATGTATCCCTTTCTTTTGACAGTGATCTTATGGAGCTATACAGCTTTGGTAGAAAAAGACCAAGCAACCCTTTAAACGGCGGCTTTGTTAAGGAAGATGTAGAAAACGGTACTTATAGGAAGTATCCTGGCACTACTTGTGTCCTTTATAAATTAAAAGTGACTCCAAGAGAGGTGGTGAAGATGAGGAGAATCATTGGCATTTTTCAGAAGAAGGAAAAGAAATGGTTCTACAATCTTCTTGGGGTATTAGGAGTTTCCATTAATGAACCTGTAGAGATTGATTCAAGTTATTTTTGTTCCCAATTTGTCTCAGATGTACTTCACCGTTCAGGTATTAAATTATGGGATAAACTCCCCTCCCTTGTCACACCTGACGATTTTAGACAAAGCAATCGACTGGAGTGGATATACGAAGGAAAACTTTATGATTATGAACCTGTAAAGCTACGGATAACATAAAAAAGGAGGAACCTTGTGGCCCCTCCCTCTTTTTATTAATGGCACTTTTCTTAGATTATGTGGCTTTTACTTACTTATAAACCATCCGTTATAATCCTTATTTATGAGAAAGCGCCTTATTAATAGCTTCCTTGCTGCTCCATCTGCTCAAGATCTTCCATCGTAATTTCCTGTGCATTGTCGATGACATCTTGTGGCACTGCAATTTCCCCAACTTCATCGTAATTACTTAACGTGGAGTCAACGGACTGGATACTGGACACTTTTTCTCCTTCAATATCCATCTCCATATCCATATTTACCAATACTTTGGTTTGATAAAAGGTTTCTTTATCAACATGGACAACATAACTTAATTGGTTGACCGTCATCATAGAAAGCATTTCTTCCATCATGCCCCCCATATCGTCACCCATCATGCCTCCAATCATACCAGCCATTTCATTGAATTGTTCACCAGATCCTTCAAAGTTTAACACATAGTGCCCATCTTCTTCGTTCATTGTCATATCATCTGAATATGCCTTCAGCATTTCCAGCTGTTCTGCTGGATTTGTTTGCATTTCAGACATCGCATTCAATTCTGCAGCAAATTCATTTGGCATCTTAAACCATTGTCCTGCCATTGAATCATAAACGAAGAACCCAGCTTCTGAAAAGTACGATTCATTGTCCATGCTCTCCATCATCCCATCCGCATCTTCAATGGAAGTAACTTGATACATTGCCATTGGATTCAATGACATATCAGTTGTTGTTGTTGTAACCATTTTGATTGTATCTTCTCCAGCCATGGAAATTTCTTGATCAGAGACCATTTCCATGGAATAACTAGATAGTTCAGACATTGCTTCTGCAGATTTCTGCAGTACTTCTTCTGCAGTCAATGTTTCCGATTCTTCTGTTACTTCTGTCGCATCCACTTCTTCTACATCAGTAGTGGAATTAGTCGTTTCTTCAGCTTCAGCATTTCCTTCTACATTCCCATCGACCCCATTGGAGGTGTTTCCACAAGCTGTAAGTAACATTACAGCTAAAATCCCCACAAGCATCATTTTCATAGACTTCACATAATCCTCTCCCGTTCTCTGTTGTGTTTTATAGACTATTATCTTGTACCCTTAATTAGGATAAAAATAACAGTATTAACAAAAAGTTCATAGATGTCCTAGTTGATCTATTAAACTTTTTGATTTGCGACTATACTTACGGTTTAGTTTGGTAGCAGGTTTCGGAAATTAGGATAAACAGTAAAATATACCTAATTTTTCTAAGATAATAACTTTAAAAACTCTTCTTCCCTTAAAATCTTAATTTTGCTTTCCTTCTCCATCAGTTCCTTGGCCTTCCTTTCCTTTGAACTCAACCCGTCCGGACCTACAACAGATGGATCCTGCTGTCCTACTACGAGATAGTCTGTTTTTCCGCTGACACCGCTTTTGATGACAGCACCTTTATCAACCACCAGTTGCATCGCTTTTGCCCTTTCTACAGTTATCAGCTCGCCTGTAAAAACCAGGTTTTTCTCAAAAAGCGGGTGATTTTCATCGAACTCTTTCGTTGAGGGTTTAATGTCACTCACCGACACTGTAGGGAAAGGTTTACGTACTTTCTTCCTTTTCGTTCTTGTATAAAAGGTAGTCTGAGGTTTCAAGTCTCCAAAACTATGTATTGGAATGGAGGAATATGTATTGCAGTACGACTGAAGTGACTTCCGCTGCTTTATCTCCAAACATTTTAACACCACATCCGCACACGCTCTGGCATCTGATAACGCATTATGATGGTAATCTAATATAACACCAAAATGCTCTACTCTTGCTTTTAGAGAGTTGCCCACCTTAAATCCGTTTAATCCGCGAGTACTTATCGGTATACTGCAAGCATAAAAAAACTCCGGTACCTCCAAGGAATAGTGAAGCAAGCAGCTTTTCAGCACACTCATGTCAAAGTAGGCGTTATGCGCTACAATCAATGTATCCTTAGTAAAATATCCACGAATCTCTTCCCAAATTTCATCGAATGTCCTCTCATTCTTTAAATCCTCTTCCGTCAAGCCATGTACCTTCGAAAAGGACTTCTCCACTTTAATGCTCGGTGGTTTAATCAAAAAATACTTTTCATTTACTTTTCGGTTATCATCAACAAAAACCATCCCTAACGAACAAGCGCTGCTCAGATCATTATTGGCTATCTCAAAATCCAGTGCAATAAAGTCCACTATCGTTTCCTCCTCATCCAATGCATACTATGAATCTATCATACAAAAAGACGGTACAGGGGTCTAACAAAAACTAACAATGCAATATACTTACTTGACGTTAGCATTTTATTTCAATTAGTTCCAACAAGCGAAAAAAAAACCATCTCCCTTTCACAGGACGATGGTCTTTACACACATCAATATACTTTTCTATTTTGTTCATATTCATTGATCTGTTCCATGTACATTTCAGTCAATCCGATATCATCCAGACCTTTCAAGAGCATTTGCTTCCGATATTCATCCGTTTCAAAATGGCACTTCCATTCATTTCCTAAACTAATCTCTTGGAGCTCTAGATCGACTTCCATCTTTATAGGTTCGTAAGAGGCCTTTTGAAAAAGTTCCTCCACTACTTCTTCTTTTAACACAACCGGAAGAATCCCGTTTTTAAAACAGTTGTTATAAAAGATATCTGCAAAAGATGGTGCAATGACTACCTTGATTCCGTAATCCTTTAGTGCCCAGGGTGCGTGTTCCCTGGAAGAGCCACAGCCAAAATTCTTTCGTGCGAGGAGAATGGAGGCATCTTCGAATTTCGGGTCATTCATGACAAAGGAATCATTATTTTCTCCATTTGTTTCAAAACGCCAATCATAAAAAAGAAATTGACCAAACCCTGTCCTTTCGATTCTCTTCAAAAATTGTTTCGGAATTATTTGGTCAGTATCGACGTTGGCCTTATCTAAAGGTATTACTTTTCCGATATGATGGATGAGTGCTTCCATTAGACTACCTCCTCTTTTTCATATCGCCATTCATTCACATTGACAAATCGGCCACTAACTGCAGCTGCGGCGGCCATCGCAGGACTGACAAGATGTGTCCTTGCCCCTCTGCCTTGTCTGCCTTCAAAGTTCCGGTTGGAGGTGGAAGCACATCTCTTCCCTGGAGGGACAACATCTGGGTTCATACTGAGACACATGCTACAGCCGGCCTCTCTCCATTCAAATCCCGCCTCTAAAAATACTTCATGAAGGCCTTCTTCTTCCGCCTGTTTTTTCACTTGTTTGGAACCTGGTACGACAAGAGCGGTAACTTGCGATGAAACGGATCTTCCTTTTACCACTTCTGCTGCTTTACGTAAATCTTCAATACGTGAATTGGTACAGGAACCGATGAACACATAATCTATGACAATTTCTGAAATTTTCATACCAGGGGTCAGACCCATGTAGTCGATTGCTTGGGCCACAGATTTTCTTTCCCCTTCATTTTCAATGGTTGCAGGGTCTGGTACCCTACCACTTATACTTGTGCCCATCGATGGATTCGTTCCCCATGTTACTTGCGGTTCGAGATTGGTAATGTCGAATTGGATTTCTTTATCATAAACCGCACCCTCATCTGAACGAAGCGAGTACCAATCCACTTCCGCCTTGTCCCGTTCTTCTCCGACAGGTGCATATTTTCTTCCTTTTAAATAGGAAAAAGTCGTTTCATCCGGCGCAACAAGTCCTGCACGGGCACCAGCTTCAATGGCCATATTACAGATGGTCATGCGTTCCTCCATGGACATCTCTTCAATAACTTTACCGGTAAATTCAAGCACATATCCTGTGCCGAAATCAGTTCCATATTTTGCGATCACAGCCAATATGAGATCTTTGGCAGAGACTCCTAGTGGCCTGAGACCAGTAAAATCAACCTTTAATGTCTTAGGTTTTGATTGCCACAAGCATTGGGTTGCAAGTACATGCTCCACTTCACTTGTACCAATACCGAAAGCCAGTGCACCAAACGCTCCATGCGTGGAGGTATGGCTATCACCACAAACAATGGTTTTTCCTGGTAAAGTCAAGCCCAGCTCAGGTCCAATAACATGGACAATTCCTTGTTCTTCACTGTGGAGGTCTGCCAGTCTTATTCCAAACTCCTTGCAGTTTGCTTCAAGTGTCGTCATTTGTTTGGAAGCGATTTCGTCTGTAACATGGAACGGATTGATGGTTGGGACATTATGGTCCATGGTTGCAAACGTAAAGTCTGGTTGTCTTACTTTTCTTCCTGAAAGACGCAGTCCCTCGAATGCTTGAGGAGAGGTGACTTCGTGGACCAAGTGGAGGTCAATGTACAACAGGCTTGGTTTGTTCTCTTCTTTTACTACTGTATGACGATCCCAGATTTTCTCAAATAGTGTTCTTGGCTGCATGTCACTCACCTTCCGTTTTTTTTTATCCATCTTGACTATTAAAAAAATTTGAATTGTTTTCTGTTTAACTCCTGTAGATTTCCGTTCCAGGTGTTCGCTTTCCGAGGGGCGGTGCTTGAGCCTCCTCACTTCGTTGCGGGGTCTCAAGTCTACCGCTAACTCCCTCCGGAGTCTCACACCTTGCACTTCAATCTACAGGGATGTCACGATTAAACATGATAGGCTCCGTCTCCAATCGAAAAATCAACTAATTCTTTATTGGCGCCTTTAAATAACTCCTTACTGCTTCTCCCATTTGGGTAGTGCCGAGGAGACGTTCCCATTCTGAGCCGATGTCTTGGGTGCGGTAGCCTTCTTCTAATGCTAGGTCTACTGCTTTTTCAACAGCGGCCGCTTCTTCCGCTAAGCCTAAGGAATGCCTTAGAAGCATAGCTGCTGAAAGGATGGTAGCCAATGGGTTGGCGACATTTTTGCCGGCTATGTCCGGTGCGGAACCATGAATTGGTTCATACAGGCCTGGGCCGTCTACGCCAAGACTTGCGGAAGGCAACATACCAAGGGAGCCCGTTAGCATGGAAGCTTCATCGCTTAATATGTCGCCAAACATGTTTTCTGTCACGATGACGTCAAATTGCCTAGGGTTTCTGACCAACTGCATAGCCGCATTATCTACTAACATGTGATCTAATTGGACATCAGGATATTCCTTTGCAATCCGGTTTGCGGTTTCCCTCCAAAGCCTGCTGCTTTCCAACACATTTGCCTTATCGACAGAAGTAAGTTTTTTCTTGCGGCCTTGTGCTACTTCAAATCCTTTGCGAATAATGCGTTCCATCTCTTTCTCTGTATATAGGAGGGTGTCCACCACTTCTAAACCGTCTTCCCCTTGTCTTCTTTCACGAGGTGCACCAAAATAGATACCACCTGTCAGTTCCCTGACTATCAACACATCTGTATCTAAAACTACCTCTCTTTTCAAAGGGGAAGCATGGATAAGGGATTCAAATAGGGTGACAGGGCGGAGATTGGCATATAGCTTTAAAGCTTTACGGATTCCAAGCAATCCAGCTTCTGGCCTTCTTTCAGGTGATTCTTCATCCCATTTAGGTCCGCCTACCGCTCCTAAAAGGATCGCATGACTGTTTTTACATACATCCACCGTTTCTTGTGGAAGAGGAGTTCCTGTCTCATCGACAGCAACTCCTCCGATCTTGCCGTAGTTAAAAGTGAATGTATGTTGAAAATTCTTGGCCACCTGCTCTAGTACAAGTATCGCTTCCCTTACCACTTCAGGGCCGATTCCGTCACCAGGCAGGACACTGATGGTAAATTGACTCATCCTACCTCCACCCCTTTTGCTGAGTATCTTGCAAATTTCTCTTTTATGGATAGGCGATTGACTGCATCCAGATATGCTTTCGCTGAAGCTTCCAATACGTCATGTTCGATTCCTCTTCCGCTTGAAACATCTCCATCACAACTTATCTTCACATATACCTCAGCAAGCGCATCACTTCCGTTTGTGGTAGATTGAATGCGATAGTCAAGCAGCGATATTTCTTTTTGTAGAATTCTGGAGATTGTATTGTAAACAGATTCCACGCTTCCTTTTCCTGTAGCAGATTCTTGGAGTACTTCACCGTCTTCTGTTTTAATGGCAATGGTTGTCGTCGGAATTATATTGGAGCCATAAGAGATTTGTAAGGTCTCCATTCGGTAATGAGGAAAAAGTCCTTTAACGGATGAATCCATCATCAATGCAAAAATATCGTCCTCGGTTACTTCTTTCTTCTTCACCGTAAGATCTTTGAACGATTTAAACAGCTTTTTTCCTTCCTCTTCGTTTAAAAACAACCCAAGTTCCTCGCATCTCTGTTTAAAGGCATGACTGCCGGAATGCTTGCCAAGGACCATTTTATTCGAATGAAGCCCGACCATCTCTGGGTTGATTACTTCATAGGTACTCTTGTTTTTCAGTACCCCATCCTGGTGGATTCCTGATTCATGGGCAAAGGCGTTAGCTCCTACGACCGCTTTATTTTGTGGAACAATCATACCGGTCAGTTTACTGACAAGATTGCTTGTTCTGACCGTTTGCTTAAGATCAATATTTGTTTCCACCTCGTACACGTCTTTTCTTATTTGAAGGGCAACGATGATTTCTTCCAAAGATGCATTCCCAGCGCGTTCCCCGATTCCATTGATGGTTCCTTCAATCTGATCGACACCGCTTTGGATGGCTGCCAAGGAATTGGATACGGCCATTCCGAGATCATCATGGCAATGGGCAGAGAGTTTTACTTTATGGATATTCGGCACATGTTCGCGAATATATGTGATCAATTGAGCATATTCCAGTGGAGTTGTGTATCCCACGGTGTCAGGAAGGTTGATGACATTGGCACCTGCATCAATTACCTTTTCAATGATATGTGCCAAAAATGGCCATTCACTTCTTGTTGCGTCCTCTGCAGACCATTGAACATGATCAAAATATCGTTTTGCGTATTCAACTGCCTGAATTGCTGCCTCCACTACCTCTTTCGGTTTTTTCTTCAATTTGTATTCCATATGAATGGGGGAGGTTGCCAAGAATACGTGGACGCCGTTCTTTTCAGCATCCTTCACCGCTTCATAGACAGCATCGATATCTGATTTGACTGATCGTGCAAGACCAACCACTCTTGACTTTTTTATGGTCCTGGCAATTTGCTGGACTGCTTGGAAGTCCCCGTAGGAGGAAGCAGGAAACCCTGCCTCCATGACGTCCACTCCAAACTTTTCTAATTGAATGGCTATTTCTAATTTTTCATGGGGATGAAGGTTCACTCCGGCCGACTGTTCACCGTCTCGTAATGTAGTATCAAATATGTCAACCTTTCGCACTGCCAACGACTCCTTTCTTCTTCGATTGGATGAATGGCATTTTTGCGCGGAGCTCCCTTCCTACCACTTCGAGTGGGTGATGTTTTTCTTGTTCATTGATAGAGTGGAACATTGGGCGATTTGCCTGATTTTCAAGCACCCATCCTTTAGCGAATTGTCCGGACTGGATTTCCGAAAGGATTTTTCTCATTTCCTCCTTTGTTCCATCATTAACTACTCTCGGTCCGGCCGTAAAATCGCCCCACTGTGCTGTATCAGAGATGGAGTAGCGCATTCCTTCTAATCCATTTTCATATAAAAGATCTACAATTAGTTTTAGTTCATGCAAACACTCAAAGTAGGCAACTTCCGGTTGGTAGCCTGCTTCCACCAATGTTTCAAACCCAGCTTTTACAAGGGCCGTTGTTCCACCGCAAAGTACTGCTTGTTCTCCGAATAGATCTGTTTCTGTTTCTTCTTTAAAAGTTGTTTCCATAACGGCTGCTCTTCCGGCACCGACTGCTTTACTGTAGGCCAATGCGACCTCTTTTGCCTCTCCAGATGCGTTTTGATGGACTGCAAAGAGTGCAGGTACACCCCCGCCTTCTTCATATACACGTCTTACTAAATGGCCAGGTCCTTTTGGTGCGACTAGGAATACATCCACATCTTTCGGAGGGACCACTTGATGGAAATGGACATTGAAGCCATGGGCAAATGCCAATGCTTTTCCTTCTGTTAGATGTGGTTCGATTTCTTGTTTGTATACTTCCGGTTGCCTTTCGTCTGGGAGTAAAACCATTACAACGTCTGCTTGGGCTACTGCTTCTCCCACAGAGTATACTTGGAATCCGTCTTCTTTTGCTTTTTCCCATGAGCCGCCGGGTCGAACACCTACTACTACTTCTACGCCACTGTCACGTAAGTTTTGTGCGTGGGCATGACCTTGTGATCCGTATCCTACTACTGCTACCTTTTTGCCGTTTAATGCTGCTTGGGAGATGTCGTCGTTATAATACATGTTTGCTGCCATTTGAAATTCCTCCTTGGAAAAATATAAGTTTTATCTGCAGACAGTTTGTTATTCCTGTCAACTTCTGTAGCTTTTCGTTCCAGATGATCGCTATCCTCGGGGCGGTGCTTGAGCCTCTTCGCAATGCTTCAGGGGTCTCAACCTACCGCTACCTCCCGACGGAGCCTCACACCTTGCACTACAAGCAACAGGGTTATTTCGAAGCTACTTGATAATCTTTTACATAAAACTAAATATTCGGTTAATTCGTAAGAGCGATTTGCTCGGATATGTCGGTGATTTGGATGACATCGATCTGTTTGTCTAGTTGAAGCTTTATTTTCTCCACTTCTTGCTCCTCGACCACGTTAACGACGATTGTCATGAGGGAAATGCAGGATTCGTTGACAGGTGCTACTGCCAGGCTTTCAATGTTTAATCCCTTTCGCAAAAACAAATTGGTCAATCGGTTCAATACCCCAAGCTGATTGTTTACTAGGAGCGATAATGTTCGCTTCATGGCTTCACACCTTCCATTTGTTGAATTCCTTTTCCAGGAGCAATCATTGGATACACATTTTCCTTTTGAGTCACCCGGCAATCTAATAGATAGGGTTCATCTGTAGCAAGTGCTTCCGCAAATGCCATGCGGAACTCTTCTTCATTTTGAACAACTGCCGCCTTGATCCCGAACGCATCGGACAGTTTGACGTAGTCTGGCTGGTTCGGCAGTAAGGATTCTGAGTATCTTTCCTTATAAAAGAGCTGCTGCCATTGTCTTACCATTCCCATAGATTGATTGTTTACGAGCACTATTTTTACAGGAAGTTTATATTCTTTCAGTACCGCCAGTTCCTGCAGTGTCATTTGGAATCCTGCATCCCCAAGGACAGCTACAACGGTAGACTGCCCTTCTGCCACTTGTGCGCCGATTGCTGCCGGTAACCCAAAGCCCATTGTTCCAAGGCCACCTGACGTGACCCAGCGATCAGGCTTTTGAAAACCGTGGAATTGCGCTGCCCACATTTGATGCTGCCCTACGTCTGTTGTGACAATCGCTTCTCCTTTTGTAAGTTCATGAATAAGTTCTACTAGTTTTTGAGGTTTGAACGTTTCTCCATCTTCTACGTACCACAATGGATAATCTTCCTTTGATTGCAGTAGTTGTTCCAGCCAACTACTGGTGTTCGCCGTTTCAGGCAACTCCTTTAAAAGTAGCTGAAGGGACTTTGCTGCATCCCCGATTACCGGATAATCCGTTGGGACATTTTTGCCGATTTCGGAAGGATCGATATCAAAATGAACCACCTTGGCGAATTTAGCAAATTCTTGCAGGTTTCCTGTAAGTCTGTCATCAAATCTTGCGCCTATATTGATGATCAGGTCTGCTTCATAAAGGGCCATATTGGCTGTATACGTTCCATGCATGCCCGCCATCCCAAGAAAAAGAGGGTGGTCTGCTGGAAAACTGCCAAGGCCAAGTAATGTATTTGCAACTGGTATTGTCGTTTTGACAACCAGTTCTTTTAACTCATTTGTCGCTTTACTGTGGAGAACGCCTGCGCCAGCTAAAATGACGGGCTTTTCCGCTTTCTTTAAGGCCTGTGCTACTTTTTTCACAGCCTGTGGATCAGGTTCAGTCTGTAACTTGTATCCAGGCAGATGCACGTCTTTTGAATAGTCGTAAATACCTGAAGTGGCGGTGATGTCTTTTGGTATGTCAATCAATACCGGCCCTGGTCTCCCTGTAGACGCAATATGGAACGCTTCTTTAAAAATTCTTGGGAGCTCCTTTACATCCTGGACTTGAAAATTATGTTTGGTGATTGGCATCGATATCCCTAGGATCGGTGCCTCTTGAAAGGCGTCTGACCCCAGTACCTGTGAGTTGACTTGCCCAGTAATCACAACAAGTGGAAGGGAATCTATCATGGCATCCGCAAGTCCTGTGACGATGTTGGTGGCACCAGGGCCGGAAGTGGCAATGACCACTCCCGGTCTACCGGTAACCCTTGCGTACCCTTCTGCTGCATGGATTGCACCTTGTTCATGTCGTGTTAAAAGATGTGGGATGCCACCGTCATATAGTGCATCGTAAATGTTTAGTACAGCCCCACCAGGATAGCCGAATATCACTTCCACTTTCTCTTCTTTTAACGCTTCGACAATCATTCTTGAACCTGTCAGCAGCTTCTGCGCCACCTTTGTTCCGCTCTCTTCAACTGTACTCATTCGTTCTCCACCTCCTTATTTTTCAACTTATACTTTTAAGATTCCACCTGTATTGGCTGAAGTCACCAGTGCAGCATATCTTGCAAGGTAACCGCTTTTCACTTTTGATTCTGGTTGTTTCCAGTTCTGCTTTCTTGCTTCCAATTCCCCGCTCTCAACCAATAGGTGAATGGAGCGTTTCTCCAGATCAATTTGGATGATATCTCCGTTTTCCACAAATGCAATTGGTCCACCTTCTGCCGCTTCCGGGGAGATATGTCCAATAGAGATACCCCTTGATGCACCAGAGAATCTTCCATCCGTGATGAGTGCAACTTTCGTGGATAATCCCCTACCTGCAATAGAGGAAGTTGGTGCTAGCATCTCGGGCATACCGGGACCACCTTTTGGCCCTTCATACCTGATAACTACTACGTGTCCTTCTCGGACTTGACCACTATTAATGCCTTCTTGTGCCTCATCTTGTGATTCAAAGATGATTGCTTCTCCTGTAAAATTTTTGATAGAAGGATCTACCGCTCCAACCTTTATGACACTACCGTTTGGAGCAAGGTTTCCAAACAGGATACTTAACCCGCCGACGGGACTATATGGATTATCTTTTTTCCTGATTACCTGATCATTTACGATTTGGGCATGCTCCACCACTTCCTGGATGGATTGACCAGAGATGGTGAGCCTATCAGGATGGATGGCGCCTTCTATTTGGCAAAGTTCCTTGATGATGGCACTTACTCCCCCCGCCTCATGAACATCTTCCATGGAGTAGTCTGATGCTGGACTTACTTTGCATAGATACGGTATCCTTTCTGCTATTTTATTAATGTCTTCTAATTTGTACTCAATTCCAGCTTCATGTGCGATGGCAAGTGTATGTAGAACGGTATTGGTCGATCCGCCCATTGCCATATCCAGTGCAAAAGCGTCGTCGATTGCTTCTTTTGTGATGATATCTCTTGGTCTTACATCTTCTTCGATTTGTCTCATGAGATGTTTTGCTGCATCTTTGATCAGTTGGTGGCGTTCATTGGATGTTGCCACCATGGTACCGTTACCAGGCAGGGCCACTCCCAGCATTTCCATCAGTGTGTTCATGGAGTTTGCCGTGAACATTCCGGAGCATGAGCCGCATGTCGGGCAAGCGCTAGATTCAATTTCAAGGAGTTCTTCTCGGGACATCTTTCCGGAAAGTACGCTTCCTACCCCTTCAAAAACGGAAACAAGTGATAAAGGCTTGCCATCCTTTGTTCTCCCGGCTTCCATTGGACCACCTGACACGAATACTGCAGGGACATTGGTTCTGGCTGCTGCCATCAGCATGCCTGGTGTGATCTTGTCACAGTTCGGGATGTAAAAGACGCCGTCAAACCAGTGAGCGTTGATAACTGTTTCTGCAGAATCTGCTATCAGTTCCCGGCTTGGAAGGGAGTAACGCATTCCGATGTGCCCCATCGCGATCCCATCATCCACCCCGATCGTATTGAATTCAAATGGCACTCCGCCTGCTTCCCTGATCGCTTCCTTTACAACTTCTGCAAATTTATTTAAATGCATATGCCCAGGGATGATATCCACATAAGAGTTACAGACACCGATGAACGGCTTATCCATATCCTCCGGCTTTACACCCGCTGCATGCAACAAACTTCTATGTGGTGCTCTGTCAATCCCTCTCTTGATCGTATTACTTCTCATCAGTTGCTTCACTCCTTTGGAAGGGGCCTTAAAGGTAAAGGTGCCAGACCCCTTTTAATGCTTTAATGTGGTGAGGGTCAGACCCCCTTTATCTCTTTAATGATTCAACGCTTCACCTAACAGCACTCCGCCGTTGATTTCCCAGCCTACTTGGGTTTCTTCTGGGTAGACTTTGTGACCGTCTTCTACGACTAGTTGGCGGAAGCGGTTTAGGATTTTGTGGGTTTCTTTTCCTGGTTTTCCGTCTGCGATTTTTCTGCCGTCTAGGCTGATTACCGGGATAACCTCGGCTGCGGTTCCTGTTAAGAACACTTCATCTGCTACATATACATCGTGCCTTGTAAATGGTTCTTCTCGTACGTCATAACCCATTTCATTTGCAAGGTCGATGATGGCATTTCGCGTGATGCCTTCCAATGCCCCAACATAGCTTGGCGGAGTTAATAGTTTGTTGCCCTTTAGGATAAAAATGTTCTGTCCTGATCCCTCTGCTACATAACCTTCTGTGTTTAACGTAAGTGCCTCATTGGCACCAGCCATATTGGCTTCTGCTTTTACCATGATGTTGTTCAAATAGTTGAGTGATTTTACTTTCGGACTTAGGATATCCGGGCGGTTCCTGCGAGTAGGAACCGTCACCATCGTAATCCCTACGTCATACAATTCTTTTGGGAAGAGTGCCAGTTGCTCAGCAATGACAATCAGGTTTGGAGTTTTACATTTTGTGGGATCTAAACCGAGATCGCCGACTCCTCTTGATAGGACCAATCGAATATAGGCCGTATCATGCAATTGGTTCTTTCTGAGAGTCTCGACGATAATATCCTCTAGTTCAGACATCGTATAGGGGACGTCCAATAAGACAGATCTTGCAGAATCATATAATCTTTCAAGATGTTCGCGAAGACGGAATACATTTCCGTTGTACATTCGGATTCCTTCAAAAACGCCATCGCCATATAGGAACCCATGATCATATACAGATACAACTGCCTTCTCTTTTTCTACTAGCTGCCCGTTCATATAGATGTATCTACACATAACTAATCTCCTCTTTCCACTTTTTATTTTTTGAATATTCTGACATATAACAGTTTAAAAGTGGCCCCTTGGCCAGGTTGAATAAACGTCAAGCGTTCATCAGAACCTATCCGTAGAGGCTTTTTTCCTCGCGGTGTACACCATCTGTCAAGATCGTGCTGGTATCGCTCGGACCAGACATGATAGGAAAATTGGTTGATATAGAAAGGAATATTCTTTCTTGCACTACCACTTTACTTTCCTGAAATCACCGGAACCCTAGACACCCTTCTGATAAGAGAAATGTTATTTCATTTATCAATGTTTCTTTGAGTTGATGTTATTTTAATACCGTCTATACAGGCCGTCAACACCTAATTTCAGATAATTCTAATTTTACAGACAATATAAAAACGCTTTCATTTTTGATGTGATAACAAAGAAAACGCTTACAAATGTTTGTTAAATTTTTTTACATACCCTTCTTTTTTTCTCTCCAAACATAAAAAAAGAACGGGTTACCCCGCTCTTTTTCCAGACAATCTATCATTATATCAATAAATTAAATAACTGTTTATCTTTATTGATTTCGATATAGGTGAAACCTTTCTTTGCCATTCGTTCAATAATGGCAAAATAATCGTCAGGCTTTCGTAATTCGACTCCAACCAACACCGGACCCTTGTCTCGGTTATTCTTCTTGGTGTACTCAAAACGTGTGATATCATCTGTTTCTCCCAAGACATCCTCCATAAATTCCCGCAATGCCCCTGCACGCTGAGGGAAGTTGACAATAAAATAGTGCTTAAGCCCTTCATAGATCAGGGACCTTTCTTTCATTTCCTGCATGCGGTCTAAATCATTGTTTCCTCCACTCACTATACAGACTACCGTCTTTCCTCTAATCTCATCCTTGTAAAAATCCAGTGCAGCAATGGACAATGCTCCAGCCGGCTCGGCAATAATGGCGTTTTCGTTGTATAAATTAAGAATGGTAGTGCACACTTTCCCTTCTGGTACCAATACCACATCATCGGCGAGATCTTTTGTCATTTCAAATGGCAGTTGTCCCACCTGCTTGACAGCTGCTCCATCTACAAAGCTATCAATCTCATTCAATCGCACCACTTCATTTTGAGCCAATGATTGCTTCATACCTGGAGCACCAAATGGTTCCACACCAATCAATTTTGTATCGGGACGCTTCTCTTTCAGATAGGATCCTACACCTGAGATCAGTCCTCCTCCGCCAATACTCATAAACACATGTGAGCATTCCTCCTGCAATTGCTCAGAAATTTCCAAGCCTACTGTTGCCTGGCCGGTGATGGTCAACCGATCATCAAAGGGGTGGATAAACTTCATCCCTTCTTTTTCACACACCTTCATCGCTTGTTGATAGGAATCATCATACGTGTCGCCTGTAAGGACGACTTCTGTAAACTCGCCACCAAAAAACTCTACCCGTGAGACTTTCTGTCTTGGGGTAGTGGTTGGCATAAAGATCTTCCCTTTTATGCCGAGCCTTTTGCACGCATAGGCAACTCCTTGTGCATGGTTGCCTGCACTGGCACATACCACACCTTTTGCTCGTTGTTCCGCTGTTAAACTATGGACCGAAAAGTACGCTCCCCTAATTTTAAAAGATCTCACCATTTGTTGATCTTCCCGTTTAAGGTACACTTTACAGTTATATCGCTCCGATAGAATGGTATCCAACTGAAGCGGGGTTCTGACAACTACATCCTTCAGCACCTGGTAAGCATGCTCCACTTCTTCAGTTGTCACTCTTGTCTGTAATGCTCTCGCCAATCTTACCGCTCCTTTCTTTTAGTGAAAAATGAATATTGTGAATTATTGTACAACAGGTTGTTTTAAAATGTCACGATGAATTTTCTGTACCAAATGTAAAAAAGCATTCAACAACCTTACGTCGTTGTCGAATGCTGTGCTATAACTTTATTGAATTTCTCCTGACGTTCTGATTTCTTCATTCTCGGACAGGTGTAACATAAGTGTCCCCCCTCCGTTTGATAAGCAAGGCAGCAAGAAGGCTTTATAGGCATTGGATCGTTTAAGTTCCAAGGGTTATCGATAAATATTAATTCTTTTGCATAAGGATGTTTTTCTGTCATCACTCCCATGCAAGAAGAGGGAGTTACTTTTTTAAACATTTCCAAATTTTTTTCGTATTGAATCACATACCGTTCAGGAAGACTGGAATGTTTCATGCGATCTGAGATCCAATAGAGACTATGGGTGGCTTGGTACCACATATGTAGAAGATTGTTGTTAGTTGACATAGCTTGCATATGCTTGTGTGAAGGCTTCAAGATTTCTTCATAAACCTCCACCAACCACTCTCTATCCCCTTGGCTGACTAAGTTTTCAGGATGAATGACAAATGAGATCAGCATCGTACCACGCTTGTTTTTATAAAGTTGCAACTGAATGTTTTCGGGAGTCACCTTCCATCCAACGGAGGATAAAAAATGCATACCCCCACATAAATATCCAAACCAGCCTGCAAGATACATGACAGTAACGTCCTTAGTCGTTGCGTTGATCCCCTCTCCATATATATCCAGTAGTTTATGTAGAATTTCAGGACGCACCAATTCACTTATCCGACAATCCCAGACAACATTCGTTTTTTCTTGACTGGACATATAAAAGAAAGTCTCCATCTGTTGCCAAGTCCAGCCTTGTTCTTGAAGGTCCATATTCTCCCTCCTTCTATAAATGGCTGTTTTCGTAAACTTTGTTTCTGTTCCGTATACTCAAATTAGTCGTTATATTATTTACTGTCGTGCTTTTTTCTCTGTTTTAAGAAGTATATCACTTTCTATATCCAGAATATGTAATTAGCAAAAACCCAATTTCCTACTTTTTTCCCAGAGAAAATAGCAACAATCTTTGAGAAATGAGCTTTATAAAAAGAAGGCTGACAGCAGATGCCAACCTTCCTTATTTTCTATTCCTTTTCTTCCATATACTTCACGATATCTTCTAATAGAAGATTTGCCGCTTTAATTCCGCCAGATAGGTTCCAAATGATTTCATCTACTTTGTATGCAGAATCCGTTTGTGCAACATTCAGCTTTTCATATAGAGGATGTTGCATCCAAGCTTCTTGCATTTTTGTTCCGCCTTTTTCCTCATCATAATCTGCGTTGAAATAAAACATTACGTCCCCATCCATGCTGCTCATCTGTTCTTCAGTAATGACTTCCATGAAATTATCTTTATCTTGTGCTTCTGGACGTGCAAATCCTAAGTCAGAAAGAATCGTTCCAGCAAATGTATCTTTCTGGTAAATACGAACAGTCGTTGGCAAGAAGCGAACAACAGAAACTTCCATATCCAATTTTTCAGCTAACTTCCCTTTAACTTCATCCACATTCTCATCATAATTTTTCATTGCTTCTATACCTTCTGCCTCTTTGTTCAACGCTTTTGCGTATAGCTCAAAGTTTTGCTTCCAGTCTCCTGCTAAATCTTCAGAGAATACAGTTGGTGCAATTGCTTTTAATTGTTCAAAGATTTCTTCATGGCGGATTTTATTTCCGATGATTAAGTCTGGTTGAAGACTGGCAATAGTTTCTAGGTTAGGTGCAGATTCTTCCCCTAGCTCCTTTACCCCTTCCATTTCATCTTTAATATGAGCATACCATTCTGTACCTACAGCGGGACTGGCTGCACCAACTGGTGTTACCCCGAGTTCCAATACAGCTTCTGTTCCTTCGTTAGTCAATACCACGACTTTTTGGGGCGTATTTTCAATGGTTGTTTCCCCCATTGCATGTTGAACCGTGTATTCTGTAGACTCTTCTGTTTTTGCTTCTTCATCCTCAATAGAACTGTTCTGACCAGTATTGCTTCCTGTATTGTTTGCTCCGCATCCAGCTAAAATTAATGCCAATATACTGAAAGTAAGCAGTAATTGAATAAACCCTTTATTCTTCCTCATTTCTATCTCCCTTTCTTCTGACTGTAAATCAGCCTATGTAATTGATAATGATTTTCATTATTATTATAGGGCTCATAGACTAGGAATACTATGCACTTTTTAAACATTTTGCATGGACTTTTTATCAAATATCTCTTTTTAAGGCACCTTTCCGGACAAGGTTCAAATGGTTTGTTACAATATGCTTTATTATATAAATGGTAAGTTCAAAGCTAGTAAGAAAAGAGGGATTGCAATTGTTGAACAGTGGTTTAGTGCTTGAAGGCGGAGGTATGCGAGGGGTATATACTGCCGGAATTTTAGAATATTTTATGGAAAAGGACTTATACTTTCCATATGTGATTGGTGTTTCTGCCGGTGCTTGCATGGCAGCATCCTATTTATCCAGACAGCCAGGGAGAAACAAAAAGGTCAATATTGACTTTGTTGGAGATCCTCGGTATCTTTCCTATCGGAACTTTTGGAAAAAGAGACAGATGTTCGACATGGACTTTTTATTTGATGAAATTCCCAATAAACTTGTTCCTTATGACTATGAAACATTCTTGAATAGAACGGAACAGTTTGTTGTAGTGACTACGGATTGTCTAACTGGAGAACCAATTTACTATAATATGGGCCAGCATGGAGAGGATATGCTTCAGATTATACGCGCATCAAGTTCCCTTCCCTTTGTCGCACCAAGTGTAGCATATCAGGACAAAGTGCTCTTAGACGGGGGAATCATTGATCCTATCCCGCTAAAAAAAGCACAGAAAGATGGTTTTGAGAAAAATGTCGTCATTTTGACGAAGCCTGTTGGGTATAAAAAGAAAGCAAGCCGATTTTCTTCACTTTTTAAATACAAGGAATATCCGATCATTTCAGAGCGCCTTCAGACTCGGTACAAACTCTATAATGACACATTGGACTATGTTGAAACTGAGAAAGAAAAACGTTCCACTTTTGTTTTCCAGCCAAGCAAACCCTTACCTGTAGGCAGAATGGAACGGAAAAAAGAACGTCTTCAATCCCTATATGAACTTGGCTATGAAGATGCGAAAAACAACTACAAGGCACTACAAGAATTTATACAAAACTAAGATAGAAACTGGTGAGACACATGGCATCACACGCTGCCGATTTTAAAGAACTAGAACAACCCGTTATAGAGGAAAATAAAATCATCCTCATCTGGAGTGCCACCGTTTGGCTTGTTGTTATGAATACGACCATGTTCAATGTTGCCTTACCAAGCGTATTGAGCGAGCTGAGCCTATCCTCTTCCACCGCTTCCTGGATTGTATCTGGCTATTCCATCGTGTTTGCCATTTCAACCCTGACATATAGCAGGTTGTCGGATTTCTTACCGATTAGAAAATTGCTAAGCATAGGGCTTGGCTTGTTGGCCATTTCCTCGATTATCGGGTTCTTTTCGCAGGATTTCATATGGCTATTGGCCGCAAGACTATTACAAGCTGCAGGTGCCGGGGCTGTTCCAGGGTTGGCCATGGTGTTGGCGGGCCGATATATCCCAATTTCTAGAAGGGGAAAAGCGATGGCCTTTATCTCTTCTGCTGCCTCCCTCGGATTTGGACTTGGCCCGGTTATTGGGGGACTCATCACCCAATACTTAGGCTGGCATTACCTTTTTGTAGTGACAGGATTCGTTTTACTGCTCCTTCCACTATTCCGAAAACTACTACCAGATGAAGAAACACAGAAAATAAAATTTGACTACCTCGGTGGTATGTTAATTGGTATTGGCGTGACAGGACTTCTACTTTACCTATCAACTTTTATGATTCCAATTTTACTGATGAGTATCGCTGCCCTCTTGTGGCTTTGGCGCCATATTCACAAAGTCTCCACGCCATTCATACAACCTGCACTATTAAAGAACAAACAGTTTGTAAGGTTGTTAGGAATCGGATTTGGGGCATTCGTCACCCACTTTTCCGCTTTATTTCTAATGCCGATTATGCTGGCGGTGATCTTTAACAAGGAACCGGCAACCATCGGCTTGCTTATCTTTCCCGGGGCTATTCTTTCTGCCATCGCCGCTCAATTTATCGGCAGATTCATCGACCGCTTTGGCAATATGCCACTGATTTTGTTCGGCCAAATATTTCTAATCATCTCTACCATTTCATTCGGATTACTAGGGAATTTCTCCCCATATGTCATTTTGTTTACCTATATGTTCATGAGCACAGGGTTTTCAGCACTAACTTCAAGCATTTCCAATGAGATATCTAGAATTATGGATAAATCTGAGCTTGGTGCAGGGATGGGAATCGCCCAACTAGTCCAGTTCTTTGGCGGAGCCTTTGGAGTGGCACTGACTGGATTGTTGATAGTATGGCAAGGAAGCTTACCAGTGGAAGAGATATACCGAAATATCTTCTTGGGGGTTACTGGGCTATTATTGCTTACATCGATTGTGTACTTACAATATAAAAGAAATAAAAAGTTTTGATGTTATGGTTGCAGAACTATAAAAACAAATATAATTAGGATACTATTTTAAATGGGGGTGTCAAATGAAGAAAAGAGGATTAATTCATTATATTGTTGCTTTCGTTTTTACCTTAAGTTTGATCGCAGGTTGTTCGAATTCAGTAACGGAATCAAAGGGAAAAGATAAAAACATAACTACCATCAACGCTTTTTTAGAAAATGAATTTTCAGGACCTAGTGAAGAGCTGAAACTAGCACTTGAGCAAGACGATATTTACCCACCTGAATTACATGACTATGTAGAAGAAAAATATGAAATGCTAGTAGATGATATCGGAAGTTTTATAAGTACAAATTCTATACTGGAATATCTAAGAATTGCACATGAACACGAATATCAATTACTCCCGAAAAATATATCGATACATAAAATAAACGATACTGAAAACGATGCCTACAATTTCGAAGTTGACGTGGAATACTATAAGGATGGCCAAATAAACACAGCAACGGTCACTGGGGTCATCAACATCAATAATGACGGAAAAATCTCGACCATTAGAAATAGGAATGATGATGGACTATTAGTAAAATTAAGAGAGTAATAAAGTAAACCCAACCGACAGTCTCTATGTGACTGTCTTTTTTGTTGCCTCAAATGAATTTCCTCAGTAAAATATATTATGTTAAGAAATAACTACCAAAAATGGAAGAAGGACTTGCATGCAAAAAACACCTTATTTAATTCACTTTAATGAAAAAGACCGCGAAGAAATCGGAAGCTATTATGATTTTGGTTATGTGGTCAGCAAACTGAAAAAAGCCCTACACCACAAATATGGGACTGACTTTCATCTGTATGCGGATGATGAAACATCCAATGAGATTTGGGAAGTACTTGAAGAGGACTTAGAGATACATCCTGATAAAGTGGAAGCTGTTACCCATGTTTTTGATGGACTAGAAACAAGAACGATTTCCTCTAATCATAATCAAGATCAGCTTGAGTTTATCATCAAGCCACGTCTTTCCAACACCCTATATTACTATAAAGAATATGAAGTGGCTGTGGTCAGGTGCCCTATTTTTCAAACCCATACTGAGACCATTCATGATTTTATTTTGGCCAAAAGTAATGAAGGCCTCTTAACTTTTTTAAACTATGTGATAAAAAGAAAGCGGGACTATACGAAAAACTATGTGACCGTATTTACCGATACGGAAAACGGTATTGACAGTACTAAAGAGAAAATCACCACTTTTGTTACACGTGATGATGTTTTCTTAGGAGAATCACTTAAAAAGGAAATCTATCGTTCTATCGACGAGTTCTTCACAGATAGCGGCTCCTTCTTTAAAACGTATAATATTCCTTATAAAAGAGGGATTTTGCTTTACGGAAAGCCTGGTAATGGAAAAACTACTTTGGTGAAGTCGATTGCCAATAGTATTACAGCCCCTGTTGCTTATTGGCAGATTACGGAGCACACTTCCAGCTACTCCGTCCATGAAGTGTTTTCCACTGTAAACAGGATGACACCGATGGCTTTGGTAATTGAAGATATTGATTCGATGCCAATAGAAGTCAGGTCCGTCTTTTTAAATATACTGGATGGTGCAACTTCCAAGGAAGGGATCTTCTTAATTGGGACCACCAACTATCCTGAAAAAATTGATCCCGCTCTCATCAATCGCTCGGGACGTTTTGATAGAGCATACGAAATTAAACTTCCTACTTTGGAATTAAGAATGGGCTATTTGAAAAAGAAGAATATGCTCCAATTCATTTCTGAGGATGAGCTGATGAAGATTAATCAGCTGACAGATGGATTCTCCTATGCACAACTGAATGAGTTGTACACCTCTGTCGCCTTGCAGTGGCATTATGAAAAAGCAGTGGATGTAGAAAAGATTTGTGCGGATCTACAAGCAGATAACAAGAAGAAGAAAAACTTCAAATGGGATACGGATGTGGAACAAGTAGGATTCATTAGATAAGAATTGCCTGAGACACATGCTATATAGAGGTCTCAGGCTATTTATTTAATCCCAATAATTAAACCAGAAATCCCCCATCGTTTGCGGTTTCCAATAGTTAATATTATAGGCTTCCCTTTTTGCTAAGACAGGGTTTATTTTATCTAAACAGAAAGGGCTATTTAATTCCTCCACCGTAAAAGCCGTATATGGGGGAGGAAAATAAGACGCTAATTCTTTATGATGTAGAAATTTTATGGGATATCCTTCTAATTCTTGGGTGAAAGCAAACTGATAATCGTTACAAAGGATATAAATTGGTCCACCCTCCATCTCAAGTTTGACTGCATGATAGCTACACATCCCAAGGTCATCAAAGGTCAAAACATGGGGCTTCACATGAAAAACGCCAGCTACTCGTTTACATAGATCATGAAAAGATACAAAATCAAAGGAATTAAAGACCTCTTCAGGAAACATAGTTAGTTCGCATCTTTCATTAATACCAAGCTTTCTTTCAGCTTTATTTGTATGTTGGCTAACCTCTGGGCTAGCGAATAACATCCTAAAATCATTTGGTGAAAGTAGGCCAGGTCTTTCATAACCGGATTGATCATACGCAAAGGTGTGGAACCAGACTGTTTCTCCTTCCATTAACGAATAGAATAAGTGAAGGGTTTCTTCATTTAACTTGATGGTGACTTGAACGTCATAACTATTTGTAAAAGTTCCATCCGTGCAAGGCACTTGGTGATTATATATTAGAGTGGCTTCTAAAATCTGCATTTTTGCATTCCTCTTTTTTTTAGTTCCTAATCATATATTAGATCTAGGTTTGCTATAATCCTTCTTTTTCAAACTCAAAGCCACCGGCAGTTCCCGGTGGCTCTTTAATCATTATCATTCACCTTTATCAAACTTCTCTTGTGCTTGAGCAGTTCGTTTCGCATAAGGCAATGCTTCAAGTCGTTCATATGGAATCTCTTCTCCTGTATCTATACAAGTCCCATATGTTCCTTCTTCCATTCTGGCTAAAGCTTCTTCAATCTCACCTAGCAATTTCTCATCGATTTGCTCGAAGGTTTGTTCCTGCTCTCTTTCCACTCTCTCGGCGTTTCCTTCTGCCAAGTGATTGCCGATTCCAGAAGTGATTTCTCCTGTAGATTCGCGCAGGGACTCGTCCAAGATACTATTTTCCCGCTTTTTCTCTATGCTTTCTTTCATCTTTTGCAATTTGATTTGAAGTGTTTTCTGCTTTTCTTTTGTTAATGTCATATCTATCTACTCCCTTCATCTAGTGAAGGTATACCCTCAGAAGCAGGGAATAAAACAATCCGATATTCTAGGATAAAATTTCTGCTAATGCATCATCTATCTTGGCGTACTTAAATTGATAGCCCTCTTGTTCCAACCGTTCTGGAATGACCCATCTGCTTTTCAGGATTAATTCTGTTTCCGTCCGAATGAAGACAGCCCCAATCTCCAGCATCCATCTCGGTGAAGGCAACCCGATCTTTCTATTCATCTTCTCTCTCATTACAGTCATGAATTGCTTGTTCGAGATAGGATTTGGAGCAGAGCAATTGAACACTCCCTTTAAGTCTTTTCTGTCTCTAAGGAAAAGCATGATTTTATAAACATCCTCGATATGTACCCAGCTGAACATTTGCGTTCCTGGCCCTTGGACTCCACCCAAGCCAAAAGTGACCAAGTTTTTAAATGGAGTCATAACACCACCATCTTTTCCTAGTACAATGGCAATTCGCAATGCAGCCTGTCTAGTTTGGGATAAATTAAAATCAAAGAATGATTTCTCCCAAGCCTTTGCCACTTCGACTGAAAAGCCTTCTCCTATTTCACCGTTTGTTTCTGACATCGCCCTGTCTTCAGCATGTCGATAAATAGTTGCGGTACTGGAGTTTATCCATAACTCTGGAGGGTTTTGAACACATTCGATTGCTTCCCCAATAATTCTTGTTGTCTCCGTCCTCGAATCAAAAATTCCCTTTTTATTTTTCTCATTATAGCGGCAATCCACGGACTTTCCAGCCAGGTTTATGACCAATTCCGCATTATCGACTGCCTCTCTGATTCCTTTTGTATCTGTCCAAGATAGGTGTTGAGGTTGTCTTGAAATTATGATAACTTCATAGTTTTGTTGGATAAATTGCTTTTCCAGGTATCTCCCGATGAATCCTGTTCCTCCTGCAAGCACTACTTTTTTCTTCAATTTGTGGACCTCACTTCTACGTCTTATTTATGGAATGTCTAATACTAATAAAAGATTATTTCTCCCACTGAACGAAATGAATCCATTACTTTTACATGTTGGGATCGTTTCAGATCCGCTATATCATGTATGAATCTCCAAAATACCTCTCCATTAGGAAGTTACTGCCATTTAATTTTAGCATAATTATGGTGGAAAGTTAGTTGATTAGAGGAAGAAATATATTGTTTTCCTAGATATTTACTAATCTCTTTTTGAGTTTATTATAATCGGCAATTAATTTCATTTTAAATATTTGGTTTTATAGTTCGTAGGGAGGGAAACGAAAAACTAGAAGGAAGGAGGTATCAAATGCTCTCAAGCATACTTATAGGAATGACCATTGTGTTTTTAGCGATGAATCTATTCTATTTTTTCACGAATAAAACATACAAAAAAAGCTATGTCCATACGGCCCTTTTTTTAAAACTTTTCTTTGTAATGGTTGGCATCACCTTTGGATTCGCTGTTCTGTATTATTTGTTGGCCGGCAATGAAGTCATACTGAGGATTTCTGACAACACCGGAGACCAGGCACCAGAGGATTTTCTAACCTTCCTTTATTTCAGCGGGGTTACCATGCTTTCCGTAGGATATGGGGACCTTATCCCCGTTGGAAGTGCGAGATTCTTTGCTCTAATTCAAGCAAGTTTGGGTCTATTACTTCCCACTGCCTACTTTATGAAAGCTCTGGGTAGCTCCTCTAAGGGGCAGTAATCAAATTTAAGGAGCAGAATGTGAAATGAAAAAGTCAGAGCAAAACAAAAATGATTTATCCATTGAACAAGAAAACAAGAAAAACGAACCTAATCAGGACATCGACCCTCAAAGGGAGACACCTGATAAGAAAAAAATAAGGAGAGCGAAAAAAATCCGGATGATTTCGAGTAGAGCACCTAAAAAAATGGAATATAATCAATTTTAACATTTGGATGAACGGTTTTCCTTAGGAGCTCCTCAGTCCCTTTTTACCCGGGAGGCTATAATGATGAATACTACACCATATATACTCTTGTTGTTAATCGGCTATATTATCTTCACCATCGATAAGAAAAAAGAGGATATTCCGGTTCCCCCGATTCTAGTGTTGATCGGTATAGGACTGTTTTTCATCCCTTATTTCTCATCCATTGAGGTCACAAAAGATGTGATCTATCATCTCTTTTTACCGGGTCTATTGTTTGTTTCGGCCTATCGCTTTCCGCCCGCAGCATTTAGAAGAAATGGTGGCATTATTGCTTTTTTGGCAACAGCAGGAATTCTGATAACTGTGTTTCTTCTTGGAATGGCGATCTATGCCGTTAGTATCCCTATTGTTTCCATATCCTTTGTTGGCTGTCTTTTGATTGCGGCCATCCTGACACCTACCGACCCTGTCTCCGTTACGTCCATTCTAGAGAAAGCATCTGGTAAAAGAAAGATGGCGGAAGTGGTGGAAGGAGAGTCTTTCATCAATGATGGAACAAGCATTGTATTGTTTACGGTAATATCGGGCATCTTTCTGAAAGATGGAAAATCTCTAGGAGTCGGGATGTTTTTGGGGGAGTTCCTGTATGTTTCCCTCGGAGGGATATTCATTGGGCTAGCAGTCGGTTGGCTGTTCAGTAAGGCGATACACATTACCCACCATAAAGAGTATCAGGTTACCCTCAGCATCATCCTTGCCTATGGCGCATTTAATTTTGCTGAGCACTTCGGTTTTTCCGGAGTGCTGGCTACTGTTTTTGCCGGAATCATGCTCTCATTCGAATTTGACCGTTCCATTAAGGATGACCACTTCCGTGAATCCCTTGACGGCTTTTGGGGGGTGGTGGAAATCTCCATTCTATCCCTATTGTTCCTGTTAATTGGAATAGTTGCCGGTCAACATCTATCGTTTGACCACTGGGGTCTTGCCATACTGATTTTCCTGGCTTCGCTCATAATAAGGCTGCTCATTGTAACAGGTTCAACCCAGCTCTTTCTGCCATGGAGAAGAAAGTTCAGCTGGAAAGAATCCATCCTTTTGAGCTGGTCCGGCCTGAGAGGTTCCATGTCCGTTTTTCTGATCTTGAGCCTTCAGGCAAAAGAGGCGGATAATACTGGCCTGATTATTTCTTTATCGTTTGCCGCAGTGCTGATCTCTTTGGTTGTTCAAAGTATTGGCATTCATCCCTTATCAAAGAAATTGCTCAAATAAAACCAGAGAGGTGTTGTTATCATGATGGAAATCGAGAAATATTTTAAAACCAATTATGAGGAATCCCGAAAAGAATTTTTGGGCCACTTGGAAAAGATCAGGAGCATTTGGCCTGAAGCGAGGTTGACAAGTGAAAATATAGGAAAAGAAAAGAATAACACGATTGATATGATTTATTCTGAAGCCCTCTCCTCCAATGAACAGGTCCTCTTCTTCACCACAGGGGAACACGGTATCGAAGGGTATGCCGGGGCAGCCGTAACTCATCTTTTTGTGGATGAATATCTGAACCGAATAGACCCACAAACAACCGGTATCTGTCTGATACATGCTTTGAATCCTTGGGGAATGAGGAATTTCCGCAGGGTTACAGAAAATAATATTGACCTTAACCGAAATTATTTGTACAACCCTGATTCTGTTCCGGAGGACGTGAACAAAAACTTCGCCAATGTAAAGGATCTCTTTCTGCCGAGCGGAAAAGTACAAAACGTAAAGAAGGAAAAAACAGACCTGTACTCCCTTCTGACCAAAGCTTCTTTCAAGGAAGGCTATAGTGGAATCAGCGAGGCAAAAGGCATGGGACAGTTCGAGTTTGAGCGAGGGGTATATTTCGGAGGCAAGGGACCGGAGGAATCTGCCCAGTTCCTGAAGAGTGTTCAGAAAAGGCTCCTTTCCACCTACTTACGTGTCATTCATATGGATTGGCACACAGCTCTGGGTCCATCAAATGAAATTACCATGGTGGTATCTGATACCGATCCACGAGATGAAGAGGAATTAAAGGCATTGTACCCATTAAAAAACATTCAAAAGTTTTCACCGGAAAAGGTGAAGGGCGATTCCACCAACCACTTCCATAAGCTTAAAAAAGAAGAACATGCAGATACGTATCTCTTCTCCGCCCTTTTTGAATTCGGTACCTTTGGAGATGACAAGGAGGCCGAGCTACGAGAATTCACCACGATCCTTCTCGAAAACCAGCTCTATTGGTATGGCGCTGAAAGGGAAGAAGATAGACAGTGGGTGTTGGATGAATTCAAGAAGATGTTCTACCCGGAAGACGGAGAGTGGAGAGAATCCGTCTTGGAGGAAGCCCGCTTAGGATTCGAGGCAGTCTTGGGAAGAGAGGGAATACTAAGATAGTCTGGCATAAAGACTGGCATTGACTTTATAAGTCGATGTCAGTTTTGATATTCTATGAGAAAAAAGCCTTTCAAAAAATCGAAAGGCCTGTCTACTTATAAATTCCTTTACTCCACCGTACTCTTCATCTCTTTCTCCACGATATCCCTTAGCGCCCTCTTCAGGAACTTCCCTACCGATGTCTTCGGGATTTCTTCCATGAAGATTACTTCATCCGGCAACCACCATTTGGCGAACTGTGGTGAAATGTAATCGATGATCTCCTGCTTTTCTACTTTGCCGACAAAAGCCTCTTTTAACACGACGCAAGCGACAGGTCTTTCCTGCCACTCGTCATGGGGAATGGCTACAACGCTTGCTTCGAATACTGCCTCATGTGCCATGATCGCATTTTCTAGGTCGACAGAAGATATCCATTCGCCACCGCTTTTAATTAAATCTTTTGTACGGTCAACGATTTTCACAACTCCTTCTTCATCCACAGTGACTACATCACCTGTGTGAAGCCATCCATCAATGAAGGCATCTGCTGAACGTTCATCCTTGTAATACTCATCTGCAATCCAAGGGCCGCGCAAGCATAGCTCACCCATTTCTACGCCGTTCCATTCTACTTCCCCTTCTGCACCGACAATTTTCATCTCAAGGCCAGGAACCAACAAGCCTTGCATCGAGCGGATGTCCAGCATTTTTTCTTCATCTAAATCTGTTTGATGACTTTTCAACCTGGAAACTGTGGCAAGCGGCGTCGTTTCCGTCATGCCGTATGCATGTAAGAATGGTATGCCGTATTTTGTTTCAAAGGCCTTGATCAACCCGCGAGGTGCAGCCGAACCACCACACAATATTGCCCTCAGACTTGAAGTATCATACGATCCTTTTTCCAATTCATTCAACAAACCAAGCCAGATGGTTGGTACGCCGGCAGTCAATGTAATATTCTCGCTCTCTATCAATTCTGCCAAGAGTTGCGGAGTGAACTGTGGACCGGGCAACACCTGTGTCGTACCGAACCAAGTTGCGGCAAAAGGTAGTCCCCACGCATTTGCATGGAACATCGGCACAACCGGCATACATGTATCATATTCCGACAGCCCTGCAGTATCCGCCAAGCCGAGTGCGTAGCTATGAAGCACCAATGAGCGGTGAGAGTACACGACACCTTTCGGGTTACCGGTTGTGGCGGAAGTGTAACAAATACCTGCGGCTTCGTTTTCATCGATATCTTTTACAAAGGAGTAGTTCGGATCCCCTTCTTCTAGTAAGTCTTCATAAGAGAAAACAGGATGTAAGGTAGTCGATGGGAGCTCTTCTTTATCTGTCATGATGATGAATGCTTTCACCGTTCCCAATTCATCCTTCACACGTTCAACTAACGGCAACAGGTCTTCATCCACAAAAAGCACCACATCTTCTGCATGATTGACAATATAAGATACATGCTCTGCAGCCAGCCTGATATTAATCGTATGAAGCACTGCCCCCATTCCTGGAATTCCGAAATAAGTTTCTAAATGGCGGTGATGATTCCATGCGAAGGTTCCGACTCTATCGCCTTTTTGTACCCCTAGCTTTTCCAGTGCACTTGATAAACGGCGAGTCCGCTCCCCGATTTTTCGATAGGACAAACGCTGCACACCTGATAGAGTTCTTGAAACAACCTCTTTATTCGGGAAAAATCTCTCCGCTCTTTCCAGCATGGAACTGACGGTCATTGGTACATTCATCATCCAACATTACCCCTTTCGATTAAATGAATTTAGCTTACTTTAAAGCTCGTCCAACCATATCGCTGTATGTTCTCCAACCGCAGGTGCGTTCTTAAGTTTCTTTGACCCTCCTGTATGCATAGCTACATTTAAATTTCCTGCATCATCAAGAAAAATACTATTATTCTCTTTAAAATATGGATAACTTGAAAGCTCCCCTACTTCCAATACCGGAGTCATGCAGCAATCGACCACTTGGCTAAAGGTTATCCACTCTTCAAAAGTTCGACCAGCAAACAACTCTTCCATCCCATGGGAAACTGGATTACTGTATCTTCTGTCGGAAAAATGCGCCCCGAGCCACTCTTCCCGGTCCACCGCTTCGCAGAAGTTCTGCCAGAACTTTTGCTCAAGCGCACCTAGTGCCATGAATCGCCCATCCCTCGTTTCATAAATTCCATAACTGATGATGTCACCATTCAGTAGCGTGATGCCATGCTCCTCTCCTACTTCCTGATGGATGGATAAGTGGGTCCCCATATAGGAAGCGGCTACGTCCGTCAGACTGATAGAATGGTAGCCGCCTATACCCGACCGCTCCTTTTTTAATAACAGTGCAAGCACGATTTCACAAGCTGCCATACTGCCGAAGTAGTCGGCTATAGTGATGGAAGGGTGGATGGGTCGGCCAGATGTATCCTTTAATTGAGCAAGCATCCCGCTTAGTGCCATATAATTGATGTCATGGCTTCCAAGCTTGCTCCACCTACCATTGTTCCCGTAACCTGTAATGGAACAATAGATGATGTCGGGTTTTCGCAGTTTGAGAGACTCATAGTCTAGATTGAACCGGGACATGACGCCAGGTCGAAAGCTTTCTATGATAACATCGCAACCTTCAAGCAAACCCATTATTTTATCCTTGTCTCCCTCGTCTTTCAGATCGATGGATACACTCATTTTCCCATAATTATTTGCGAGATAAACCACACCCGTCCCATCACGTTTTACCCCGGTATGACGGGCGGGATCTCCTGCCAATGGTTCCACTTTGATGATTTCCGCTCCAAGATCTGCCAATCTTTGCGTGGCATATGGCCCTGGTAGATAGTTTGTGAAATCAAGTATTCTAATGCCTTCTAGCAATTTCTCTATCATCAGGATGGTGTTTCCCCTGTCACAAGTTCTTCCATCTGCTTCCTCAAGACAAACTTTTGAATTTTCCCGCTCGCATTTCGAGGAAGCGCATCAACAAATATATATTTACGCGGGCGTTTATAGCGAGCAAGTCCGGAGTTATTCAAACAGAAAGCATCCAATTCTTCCTCTGTCACTGCCTCATTCTTTTTCACCACAAACGCTGTTACCGTCTCTCCCCAACGGTCATCAGGCAGACCGACAATGGCTACATCCAACACAGCAGGGTGTTCATAAAGAACATCTTCGACTTCCCGTGGATAGATGTTCTCCCCGCCGCTGATGATCATGTCATCCACCCGGTCTTTTACATATAAAAAGCCTTCTTCATCCAGATAACCAATGTCCCCTGAATGGTACCAGCCTTTATACATTGCAGCCACCGTCGCTTCCTCCCTGTTAAAATAAGCGCTCATGATGCATGGGCCTTTTACAAGAATTTCTCCCGCTTCTCCTGCAGGCAACATATCATCAGGGTCACTTGGTCCATCTTCCTTCGGCCGCACAATCCGAATCTCATGATTCAGGCAGGCCTGCCCAGCAGATCCTGCTTTCCTGAGCTGATCTTTTTCAGATAGGAAAGTGATCGCCGGTCCCATTTCGGTCATGCCATACGCTTGGACAAGGGAAATTCCCAGCAAGTCATGACACGCCCTGACAAGTGCCGGTGCCATTGGGGCAGCTCCGTATAATCCAAGGTTCAGACTGCTTAAATCATAATCATTAAAGTTCTCCTGCAACAACATATTCCACATGGTTGGGGCGGCAAAAAACTTTGTCACCTTTTCCTCTTGGATCAGCTGGAGCACCTTTTTCGGTTCAAATTGGTGAAGGATGACATTCTTGCCTCCTACATGGATTCTTGGGATGACGGCACAGTGCAGTTCAGCGCAATGGAACATAGGGGCTGTCACCAGTCCAATATCTTCCGCTTCAAGCTTAGTGGCTGAAATGACGATCAAGCTTTGCTCTGCCATGTCTCTATGACTGTGCACCACCCCTTTTGGCCTTCCCGTCGTTCCACTTGTATACATGATGGCATACGTGTCATTTTCGAGAACATTTGATACCACTTCATCAGCGGAGGTCAATTTCAACTTTTCTTGATAGGAAGAGGAATACTCGCCCCCTTTTCCATCAATTATCCAAAAGCCTATTTTTTCAAAGCGTAAAGCAATGGAAGCCACAACAGGTTCCAACGCTTTTTCGAACATCACGACTTTTGGCTGGGTATCATTTAAAATAAATGCCACTTCTTCCGGCTGCAAACGGAAATTGATTGGATTGAACACTGCCCCGATTTTCGCACAAGCAAGCATCGTCGTTGCAAGTTCTTCCGTATTAAAAAGTAACGTGGAGACTCTGTCCCCTTTCTTCACTCCTTCTTTCAAAAGGGCATTGGCTAACCTGTTGATTTCCCTATTCCATTCCTTGTAGGTATAACGTACATTTTTCTTCACATCGTAAAGCGCTTCTTTATCCGGAAACTTTTGTACTGTAAGATCAAAGATTTTCCCAATCGTTATCGACATCTTTCATCCTCCTACTAATGTTTAAGTTTCAATCGAGCCTTTCAATGATAGTTGCATTTGCCATTCCATGACCTTCACACATTGTTTGAAGGCCGTATCTTCCACCAGTCCGTTCGAGTTCATGCATCATGCTGACCATCAACCTGGCTCCACTTGCCCCTAGAGGATGTCCTAATGCAATTGCCCCTCCGTTCGGATTGAGCCTAACCGGATCTGCTCCTGTTTCCTTCAACCATGCCATCGGTACCGGAGCAAAGGCTTCATTGACTTCAAACACATCCATGTCATCAATGGACAGGCCTGATTTTTGCAGCACTTTTTCCGTTGCCGGAATCGGTCCTGTTAGCATCAAGGTTGGATCGGACCCGACCACCACTCTTGTGTGAACTTTGAATCGTGGTTTCAACCCAAGTTCCAATGCCTTTTCCTTTGTCATCAAAAGAAGTGCCGCAGCTCCATCACTGATCTGACTTGCATTTCCTGCATGGATAACGCCATCCTCTTTAAAGACGGGCTTTAATCCACCAAGTGCCTCCACTGACGTTTCCATTCGAGGACCGGAATCTTCCTTCATCATAAATGTGG